>JBILYP010000030.1:0-38950 GCA_044377675.1 Crocinitomicaceae bacterium | reverse complement strand
TAATATTTTATCAATTTGTGTATAGGTTTTGGATAATTGACGTTCGTTATAACTTTTGTCGATTTTACCATAGTACAAAAAAATGAATATACTCGTTAGAACGGCATATGTGACACCCGGAATCATCGCGTTTTTAATATCGGTCAAAATATTGCTCTCTAAGGCTTTTTTCTTGATCAGATATAGGCCAAAAGCGACGGCAAACGTGGCTAAAAACATATTAAGAAATACAAATCCATTGACTGAATCAGAAGAATATCCTAATCCGTAAAAGGCTAATTTGGTACAAAACCACAAAAGGGAAGAAAAAGTACCAATAAACAATCCTGTTTTCATACTAGCTATTCATTGAAACTAAAAACTCTTCATTTGATCGTGTATTATCCATGTGAGATTTTAAGAATTCCATGGCTTCAATTGGGTTCATGTCCGCAATAAATTTACGAATCAACCAAACACGTTGTAAAACATCCTTGCCTACTAATAAATCTTCTCTTCGTGTTCCTGAAGCAGTAATATCAATTGCTGGATAAATACGACGGTTGGCAATTTTACGATCTAATTGTAATTCCATATTACCAGTTCCTTTAAACTCTTCGAAGATTACTTCATCCATTTTGGATCCTGTATCTACTAATGCGGTTGCCAAAATTGAGAGCGAACCTCCATTTTCAATTTTTCGTGCAGAACCAAAGAATCGTTTCGGCTTGTGAAGTGCATTAGCATCAACACCACCTGAAAGCACTTTTCCTGAAGCAGGTGATACCGTATTGTATGCTCTTGCTAAACGTGTAATTGAATCTAATAGGATACAAACATCATGACCACATTCTACCATTCGTTTGGCTTTCTCAAGTACCATATTGGCAACTTTCACATGACGTTCTGCAGGCTCATCAAATGTTGAAGCAATTACCTCAGCTTTTACGCTTCGAGCCATATCCGTTACCTCCTCAGGTCGTTCATCAATCAATAAGACGATAAGATATGTTTCTGGGTGATTGGCTGCGATGGCATTTGCAACATCCTTCAAAAGCATGGTTTTACCCGTTTTTGGTTGCGCAACGATCATTCCGCGTTGTCCTTTACCAATTGGAGCAAACAAATCCATAACACGTGTGGAAAGAGTTTCTTGGCTATGACCCGTTAATTTGAATTTCTCATCTGGAAACAATGGTGTCAAGTATTGAAAAGGAACACGATCGCGAATATACGATGGATCTCTACCATTGATGGATTCTACTTTCACCAATGGAAAATACTTCTCCCCTTCTCTTGGTGGACGAATCGTTCCTTTCACGGTATCGCCCGTTTTTAAACCAAATAATTTAATTTGATTTTGAGAAACATATACATCATCTGGTGAAGGTAAGTAGTTGTAATCAGAAGAACGTAAAAAACCAAATCCTTCTTGAATCACTTCCAACACCCCCTCAGCTGATACAATTCCAACTAAATCAAATGCTGAATAATCTTTTTCGGATTGCTTGCTATCCTCTTGATTTCGCGGTTCTGGATTTCTGTTCTCGGAGTTACGATTATCTTGATTTCGATTGTCTTGATTTCTCCTTTCTTGAGGTCGATTTTCATTGGTTCGATTTTCGTGAGGACGATTTTCGTGAGGACGATTTTCACCACCTCTATTTTCCATCGGCCTATTTTCCCCTTTTTTATGCTCAGGATTACGATTTTCTTTCTGTACTGGTCTAGGTGCAGATTGTGCTTGTTGAGGACGATCACCTTTCTCCATTTTCACTGGATTACTTGATTCTTTTTTTTCTTCAACAATAGGTGCTGAAATCTCTTCAATTAATGGCTCCGTTTTTACCTCTTCAGAG
This sequence comes from Crocinitomicaceae bacterium, assembly GCA_044377675.1. GTDB lineage: Bacteria > Bacteroidota > Bacteroidia > Flavobacteriales_D > Crocinitomicaceae > UBA952. The sequence goes on along the minus strand of JBILYP010000030.1, from coordinate 37,112 downwards.
GTTACTTCAAACAAGGGAAGCACTGGTTCCGATTGTGTAGTTTCAATAACTTTCCGAGTTCTTGTACGCGATTTTTTGGCTTCAGACTCTGGTTGAATATTTTCTGTATTAACGGATGGAACTATTTCATTCGCTTTATTTGCGACTAACAGTTTTATTATTTCATCTTTTTTAAGTTCGCTTGCATTAGCAATACCAGCTGTTTCGGCAATAACACGTAAGTCAGCAATTTTCTGCTTTTCAAGTTCTTTAATATCCATAAATGTAGTTGATAATCAATAAAATGTGGTGATTTAATTGGTCGTACATAGAATGCGAACGACAATTGATGCTGCAATAATACGAATTATTCTTTACTTTGAGTTAACATTCACAAAAAAAATAAATCGACTCAATCTTTATACTTCCCTTTCAGAGAAAATTAAGACTGAACTAATTCTCCAGCCTTTATTCAATTAAATTAATATGACCAGAAACAAGCTTAAAAGCATCGTCTTCCGGGTTTTTGTAGATTATTTTCCAAGTATATGTGCCCACTGGACATAATTTTCCGTTGAAATAACCATCCCACCCTTTTTCTGCATTGAACGATTGAAAAATCAATTCTCCCCACCGGTTATAGATATCCATTTGGAAATTAGCTGGATCAAATCCATTGGTGAAAACAGGTGTGAAAATATTATTAAATTCATCACCATCAGGAGTAAATGTGTTGGGAACATAAAAAATCTCATCTCCTTTGATTTGAATGTATATTACGGTTGAATCCGTGCAACCAAATTGATTAAAAACACTTAAAAATACTTCGTAATTGCCTTCGGAATATGGATAGGAATATTGTAAACTAGAACCGAAATTATCATACGTTGTTCCATCTCCCAAAGAAAATAAATAACCTGTTGCTCCTGCCGATGTATTAGTAAATATAATTTCCGGGCTATCACTTGTTGTAATCATTGGATTTGCTGTAACTCCCGCTTGCGGATTAGGATGAACCGTAATTGTTGAATTAACAGAAGTTGAACACCCATTGTTATCCGTGCCAATTACCGAATATTCAGTTGTGCTAGCGGGTGAAAAAGAAAATGAACTACCTGCCCCAATGGGCGACCAAGTATAGGAGCTAGCACCGATAATAGAAATTGAGGCTGATTCACCGGAGCAAATACTTTGGTTTGGTGAAATTTCTAATATTGGTAAAGGATTAACAATTACGGTTTGATTAATAGTTGCCGAACATCCTATATTGTCTGTTCCCGTAACGGTAAAAATTGCTGTTGTTTGCGGGGTTGCCGTCTGACTAACCAACGTATTATCTACAAAAACGGGTTGCGTCCAAGTGTAAAAAGCTGCCCCAGATACGGACGCGGTAATTGACTCCCCTATACAAATTTCATTATCCGACAACGAAAGTTGAACAATTGGTATGGGTTGAACTGAAACAACAACTGGTTGAGAGATAGAACATCCATTTCCATCCGTTCCTGTAACTATTAAATTCTGTGTGGTTGAAGGTGATATTGTCAAAACACCTGTTGGGCTTACTGATCCAATTGTTGGTGTCCAAGAGAAAAAGTTCGTGCCAGATGGAACCAAAACCGCAGTTCCTCCTGCGCAAATAACAGTGTCTGAGCAATAAATAATTGGCAATGGATTTACCACTAAATTAAGCGTTACAGTTGAGTCACAGCCCAAAGCTGATTGAAAAACCTCCGTATATTGACCAGAATTAGTTAAGGTTTGTGAACCGAAGATATAATTGTTTCCTTGACACAAGGATGCAGAAACAATATTTGTGTAGATTGGATTTATTACCAAGTTTAAGGTTACGACTGAATCACAACCATTAATCGATTGCAGGGAATCAATGTACGTTCCTGGTGTTGTTAGATTTTGTCCATCAAATGGATAATTCTCATTTTCGCAAATATTCACGTTTAAGATTGTTTGTAAATTCGGATAAACGATTACTTGTACTTGATCTGTAGTCAAGCATAAACTAGGATTATTCGCAAATGAAGTGGTGACAGTATAGCTTTGCGTAATAGCAGTTGAGCCCGTATTTAATAAAGTAACGGTAGGATTTGAGATCGTTGGATCGCTTAAGCCGGAAGTTGGAGACCAACTGTAAAGATAATTTGGGTTATTTGCTGAACCAATTTGAACTGATTCATTGTTGCAGGTTTGTACATTTGGCCCTGCATCTGAAACGGCTTGATCGGTATAAATAATTGCATTTCTAATGGAGTGCTGGTCTGTAGCTCCTCCTGTTGAAGCCGTAAATCCCATATATCCTGCAAAATTGATCGGGAAATTTGCTGTGAGATATTGAATGTTATTAATAAACAAGGTTACAATCCCATTCACATAGGTGATTTTTACAGGTTGATAGTTGTTACTTCTCATAAAACCCAAATTCCCTGCAGTATTGTTCAGTTTTACAATACCTGCTATGCATTCATTATACCCTACTCCAGAGTACATTTGAAGTTCAGGATTTGCCCCACAGCCGTTATCCCACGTATCCAAAATAACTTTAAGACCATTGGCAGTCCCTGGAATACCAACACCTCCTCCACTTACAAAACCTGCAGGTGGAACATCCAAAAAGCAAAAAGCTAAACCATCAGCGGCACTGCCTCCCCAAATACGGTAATCAAATTCTACAGTCCATTTCGAACAAATTGATGGATTTATTGGGGTAGAAAAAAACACACCGCCACTTTGATTACCACTTGCATTCGTTAAAATCAATTCATTGGAATTGGCATCAGTATCTCCTTGCGTATCTCCAACATAGGCATTTCCGGTTAAATTCCACCCAGTTGTATTTAAATTCGGATTACCCGTTAATTGAGCAAAAACGAATGTTTGAGAAAAAAGAGGCGCATAGGAAATAATGCAAAGAAAAATACAATAAAAAATCGATCTTGAAATCATAAAAAGTTGACGTAGATTGAAACTAAAAGTTGCTAAAGATACAAATTATTCAATTTTAGTAGGATTTCAACGTAAAGTCCCAAATGATTTAACCTAAAACTTATAAGATTCTTTGTTCTGTAACTAATGTTACCTTCTAGTTTTAAGGAAAACACCAATTTTATAAAAAATTTTGAGTTATGAAAAAAAATATGGGTTCTACAGATCGAATTGTACGCGTTTTAATCGCTTTATTGGTCGTTATATTGTACTTCAGTAATCTTATTACAGGAACTATAGCTTTTGTGCTTTTGGCTCTGTCAGGAATCTTTGTTTTAACTAGTTTAGTAAGTTTTTGTCCACTATACCTTCCTTTTGGAATTAGAACATGTAAGAAATAATCGGTTATAAATTATCAAAACTATCATTATTACTCAAACGTCTATTTCCTTGACTATGAAAAAAATTCTCTTTCTTCTTTTCATGCCAGTATCTTCTTTTGGGCAACAACTGTTAATGATACCTGATACTCTTTCAGGTTCTTTTATCCCGTTAGAAATAACGCATGATCACATGCATTTTTTTGCGGGCGACCAAACAGAAACTATGGGAATAAATGGTCCTATTTTAGCGCCCACGATTATACTCAATAAAGGGCAACAGGTAAATTTTGAAGTAACCAATTTGTTGTTTGATTCAACAACCATTCATTGGCACGGCATGCATGTTTCCTCTGAAAATGATGGAGGGCCGCACACACCCATTGCCCCATTCACCGTTTGGTCTCCAAGTTTTGAAGTAAAAGACAAAGCTTCCACACATTGGTATCATCCGCATTTGCATCATATGACAAATATGCACGTACAAATGGGAATTGCGGGAATGATTATCGTGAGAGATCAAGAAGAAGCATCACTTCAACTGCCTAGAACCTATGGGATTGATGATATTCCATTAATAATTCAAACTAAAGGATTTACAGCAACCAATCAAATAATAGCTGAAACAGCACTGGACACTACTGTTATGGTGAATGCAACTATTGATCCATATGTTGATTTACCTGCTCAAATAGTTCGACTTCGAGTATTAAATGGTTCATCAGAAAGAGTGTATAATCTCGGGTTATCTAATGGAAGTTCATTTTTTGTAATAGGGACAGATGGTGGTTTACTCGCTGCACCAGTTAGTAAAAACAGAATGAAACTTGCTCCTGGTGAGCGAGCAGAAATTCTACTCAATCTTCAAGGAATGGAAGGACAAACGATACAATTGATGTCTTTCGCCTCAGAATTACCAAATGGAACCTATGGAGCAGTGCAGCCTGGAATGGGTCCTGGGCAAACGATCACCAATTACTCACTAAATCCATTAAACGGTTCTAATTTTAACTTGCTCTCCATTCAGATAATTCCCCCAACGAGCAATGCAATTTTCACTATCCCAACAATACTTGTTAGCCAAACACCTTGGATTGAAGGAACTCAGAATGCAACTAAAACATTAACATTCAGTCCTCAAAATATGGGACCAACGGCTATTTCAGGACCGTTTTTTATTAATAACACACTTTTTAATATGGATGTTATTAATTACCAAATCCCATTGAATAACATTGAAATTTGGACACTCCAAAATAATACCCCGATTGCTCATCCTTTCCACATACACAATGTACCTTTTTATATTTTGGATATCAACGGAGTAGCGCCTCCACCAGAATTAGCTGGTAAAAAAGACGTTGTTTTAGTTCCAGGCGGACAAGGCACTGTTCGATTCATTATCAAATTTGAAGATTTTGCCAATGAAAACGTACCCTACATGTATCATTGTCATATGCTCACACATGAAGATGGTGGAATGATGGGGCAATTTATCATTTACGATCCTCAAAATGACTTACATGAGCAAGAACAAGTCTCAACTGAATTCTATCCAAACCCTGTAGTTGACGACCTTTTCATAAATTCTGCTTCTACTTTCAAACGTTATAAAATACTTGATTTAACCGGAAATGAACTTGAAAATTCTCTGGTACCAGAAAATAAGAAATTAGACCTAACATCTTTGAAAACGGGTATCTATTGGATTGAATTATTTGATGGGGATCATCACTCAATCAATCGAAAATTAGTTAAGTTATAGAATAACATTCTAATTTTCAAAGCCTTATTTCACTCCAACGACCTGAATAACGGATGCTTTACCAAAATGATATTGTCCTTCGTGCACTTCTCTTTCCAGCGTTTCAATTTGAATTGATGTAAAAGCATTAAAATCAGATAGCAATTCCTCTTTAGAGTACAATAATTTATCCGTCATTGGTCCTCCAGTGTTGAAGTTTAATTGATTTTTATGATAAGCTTCCAAGACTAATTTTCCATCAGGCTTTAGAGCCGAGTAAATTTGCTTGTGAACATATTTTCTAAGTTGTTCGGGGAAATGACCAAAAATTAAGACAATTCCATCCCATGTATTTGGTTCGAGTATGACTTCCGCCAAATCAGCACAAATAGTTTCAAGTTGAACGTTATTCTCATTGGCTAATCGCCGCATTTTTTGAATTCCAGACTCAGAATAATCTAAACAAGTAACATGATGACCCATTTTTGCCAAATAGACTCCGTTTCGCCCTTCTCCTTCAGCTAGGCAAAGAATCTTCGATCTTGTTTTGAATTCCTGAGTTTGTAAAAAATCATTTGCCGTTTTTCCATAGGCAAAAATGGTATTGCCATATCGTTCATTCCAAAATTCTTTGTTCATTTCTGTCAATTTTATTTTACTTCTTCAAAAACAATATCTTCGTCTTTCAATGGGTCAGTTTTTTTACTTTCAGGAATTGAGCATCCTTGAGGGCCACAACAACCAATATTAAACAATGCCATTCCCATAAAGGCCGCACCAAAAAACATAAAAAGGTATTGATGCGATTTGAATCCATCATACATGACAAGTCCACCTAGGACGAGACGTATAATCCGCATGAGGTGCCAATTGGATAAGAGTGTTTGTTTCATATAATATAAATTAAAAATCGACGGTAGATTTCCTGTCGTCGATTCTAGGTTGCAAATTATTTGGTTACAATAAAGTTGTTGGACAAACATACTCTGTTTTTGGAGTAGCTGTTTTTAGAATTTCTGACATGCCGCCTTCCACATCTACAAAATTATGATATCCCCTGGATTTCAAAATTGAAGCAGCAATCATACTTCTATATCCTCCGGCACAATGCAAAATAAAAGATTGATTAGCAGGTATTTCAGCAAAACGTTGATTCAATTGATTTAACGGCAAATTGATAGCATTTAGCACATGCTCCGAATCAAACTCACTTTTCTTGCGAACATCAATTATGATAGGATTTTCGGTGTGTTTATTTTCTAATTCAGTAGCGGAAATTCGTTTCACATGGTCGATTTCCTTGGTTTCCTTTTTCCATGCTTCAAATCCTCCTTGAAGGTAACCAATCGTATGATCATACCCAACTCGAGATAATCGAATGATTGCTTCCTCCTCTCGACCATGGTCGGTCACCAACAAAATTTCTTGTTTAATATCCATTATCATCTCCCCTACCCACATGGCAAAATTTCCATCTAAGCCAATATTAATCGAATTTGGTATAAAACCTTTTGCAAAAACCTCGGGTGTTCTTGTGTCTAAAATCAAGGCTTCCGATTCAATGGCAACCAATTCAAATTCTGTGGGTGTTAGCGCCTTGTTTCCACGATCCATTACTGTATCCAAACTTTCATAGCCTTGAATATTCATTAGAACATTTTTTGGAAAATATGCTGGTGGCGGAGTTAATCCAGTTAAAAGTTCGGTTACAAATTCCTCTTTGGTCATATCTATTCGCAACGCATAATTTGTGCGTTTTTGATTACCCAACGTATCCGTGGTTTCCTTACTCATTTTCTTTCCACAAGCACTTCCTGCGCCATGGTTCGGATAAACAATTAACTCGTCGGATAAAGGCATTATTTTATTTCTAAGTGAATCAAATAAATGTCCAGCTAATTTTTCTTGAGTTAAATCTTCAATAACGTATTGAGCCAAGTCTGGTCTACCGACATCACCAATAAAAAGCGTGTCCCCTGTAATTATTCCATGTTCCTTGCCTTTTTCATCGATTAAGAAATAAGTAGTACTTTCCATTGTGTGACCTGGTGTATGAATTACCTTCACTTTATAATTACCAACTTGAAAAAGTTGATTATCCTCAGCTACTAAAGAGTCAAAACCCGGTTTAGCCGTTGGACCATAAACAATCGTTGCACCAGTTTTAGCCGCCAAATCCAAATGACCTGAAACAAAATCAGCGTGAAAATGAGTTTCAAATACGTATTTTATTTTAGCGCCATCAGTTGTTGCCCGATCTATATAGGGTTGCACTTCGCGAAGTGGATCAAAAATCGCTGCCTCTCCATTGCTTTCTAGGTAATATGCTGCATGAGCAATACAACCGGTGTAAATTTGTTCTACTTTCATAATATTATTGATTTATTTTTCCTGAACTCACACAAAGTTAAAAGCAATAATTCTTACAAATTGTGATATAAGTTACATTAATGCCTGAGATTTACCCAACTAGTAGAGCTCCTAAGGTCAATAACAAGGTCTGAATAATAAAAATTACCAATCCAAAAAAGACCCCTTTTTTACCACTTTTAATTAATGCTTTAAAACTTACTTTTAGGCCGATCGCAACCATGGCAATTGTTAATACTAATTTCCCTAAAAATTCGGTTCCTTGAATCAATTCCTCTGAAACAGTAAAAACTGACGTAAAAATGGATATAATAAAAAATCCGATAAGATACCAAGGTAATTTAACGTAATCTGTCCAGTGATTCATTGACTTTCGATTCACCAAAAAATTGAAAAATAGTAAGGCAGGTGATAACAAGGCAACACGTGCTAATTTGATTGTCATCGCGGATTCACCAATTTCATCGGACAAGGAATAACCTGCTCCAACAACATTCCCAACAGAATGCAAAGAGCCACCAATTAAAATTCCAATTTGATTGGCATCCAATGGGAATCGAACCAAAATTAAGGGAAGTAAAATCATTCCAACTGACCCGAATAAATTTACAACCGACATAGAAACAGCCACATCTTCTTTATCCTTAGCCATGGACGGTGCAAGCGCTGCAATGGCTGAAGAACCACAAATCGCTGTACCAAACCCAATTAACCACCCTGTTGAACTAGGACAATTAAATTTTTTCGCTAATAAAAAAACGGAAATTAGGACAACAAAAACGGTGATCAATATCACAAGAAAACTTCCAACTCCTAATTGAACAATACTTTTATAGTCAATGCTAAATGCAAGAAAAACAATGGATAATTCCAGCATCTTGCCACTGGTAAATGAAAGTCCGGATTGAAACTTTTGAGGAATTTCAATAACATTGTTAATACCAATTCCTATCAATAAAGCAAGTAAGATACTATTGAGAAAACTGGGGGTGAAATTAGCTAAGAATATGGCAACAATTCCCAATAAAATAGAAACCAATACGCCATTCAAATACTGTTTATTTATAATCATTTCAGTGCTTCAATTCACCAGTCCAATTGCTAATCCCTCCATCCAAATTATATACTTTTTTTATCCCCTTTTCCGAAAGGATTTCAGCTGCTTTTGAACTTCTACCTCCGCTTCTACAATATACAACATAACCCTTTGATTTATCCAGTTTTTCTATGTTTGATTCAAAATTAGCGTCATTATAATCAAAAAACAAGGTGGCTCCGGGTATGTAACCTTCAGAGATTTCTCCTGGTGAACGAACATCAATAATTACGGTATTACTATCTTTTACTAGTTTGTTGAACTCCTCCTGATTGATTGTTTTTGGTTCAATGTTAGAAGAAGAGGCTTCGGTTTGCGTTGTGCATGAACTCAACATTAGAATTGATAGTAAAACGGCGGACAAAAATGATATTGTTTTCATAAAATGATTTCTTATTAAATTATTTACTAAATATGAAGAGCAAAGGTATCATTTCATAGACTCCTGATAAGTGACCCAGGTTACAAAGAAAATTGAAAGGTATTTTGAATTTTTAATAAGAATTTATGTCTTCGAATATCGAATTTAGCAGTAAATAAGGATTATAGAGAATATCTATTCAATTATAAATCTTATTGATAAATACAAACCTGTAAAACTCCTACCTTTGAAAACAAACAAAACCAATATACATGAAACAAGTATTTTTTTCTTTAATTATGGGACAAGCTGTTTTGCTTAATGCTCAGCCCTCTTCCGAAAGTGGTGGAAAATGCCCTTTTGGTCATGATGCTCCTGCTAAAAAAGGAACACAGAATGCAGAGCAATCAAGTACTTCAACTGCACCTCAAGAAACTCAAATACAAACTGGACAACTTTCAGTTATGAACGGACCAAGCAGTGGCACAAACAACAGAGATTGGTGGCCAAATCAACTAAATCTTTCTGTTTTACGCCAAAATTCATCTAAATCTGATCCGTTAGGTAATGGTTTTGATTACTCAAAAGAATTTCAAAGTTTAGATTACGCTGCATTGAAAAAAGACATTCGTGCGCTAATGACTCAATCACAAGAGTGGTGGCCAGCGGATTTTGGTCATTACGGACCTTTCTTCATTCGTATGGCGTGGCATAGCGCTGGAACGTACCGTACTGGCGACGGTCGAGGTGGATCCAGAGCTGGACAACAGCGTTTTGCACCACTAAATAGCTGGCCAGACAATGGGAATTTAGATAAAGCGAGAAGATTGTTGTGGCCTATCAAACAAAAATATGGTCAAAAAATATCATGGGCTGATTTGATGATTCTTACCGGAAACGTTGCTTTGGAGGACATGGGTTTCAAAACGTTTGGATTTGCCGGTGGTCGTCAAGATGTATGGGAACCTGAATCAAATGTATATTGGGGAAAAGAAAAAAAATGGTTGGATGACCAACGTTATTCTGAAGGAAGAAAATTGGAAAATCCGTTGGCAGCAGTACAAATGGGATTGATTTACGTGAATCCAGAAGGACCAAACGGAAACCCTGATCCAGTGGCAGCAGCGAAAGACATTCGCGAAACATTTGGAAGAATGGGAATGAACGACGAAGAAACGGTTGCGTTAATCGCAGGTGGTCATACATTCGGGAAAACACACGGCGCAGGCCCTGCTACAAATGTGGGTGCAGAGCCGGAATCAGCGCCTATTGAAGAACAAGGATTTGGTTGGAAAAGCTCATATGGTACAGGAAAAGGAAAAGATGCGATTACTTCCGGTTTAGAAGTAACGTGGACGACAACCCCGACCAAATGGAGCAATGGATTTTTTACGCTTTTGTTCAATAATGAATGGGAATTAACCAAAAGTCCAGCGGGAGCGCATCAATGGACAGCGAAAAATGGCAAAGCTATTGTTCCGGATGCATTTGACGCAAATAAAAAACAAGTTCCTACAATGCTTACAACTGATTTATCGTTGCGTTTTGATCCAGCATATGAAAAAATTTCTAAACGATTTTACGAAAATCCCGATCAGTTTGCAGATGCATTTGCTCGTGCTTGGTTCAAATTGACCCACCGCGACATGGGTCCAAAATCTTTGTACCTAGGTCCTGAAGTTCCAAAAGAAGAGTTGGTTTGGCAAGATCCAATTAGTGCGGTAAATCATCCACTTATTGACACAAAAGATATTAACATTTTAAAAAGTCAACTATCGAAATCAGGTTTAAGTATTAGTGAAATGGTAGAAACCTCTTGGGCATCTGCTTCTACATTCCGAGGTTCAGACAAACGTGGCGGTGCAAACGGAGCACGCATTTTATTGGAACCACAAAAGAACTGGGAAGTAAACAATCCAAAGCAATTGACAAAAGTGGTAGCGGTTTTAGAGAAAATTCAAAAAGATTTCAATGCAAAAGCGACCAACGGTAAAAAAGTATCCATGGCTGATTTAATCGTATTAGCGGGAACAACAGGAGTTGAAAATGCGGCGAAAAATGCAGGGTATTCAGTTTCTGTACCTTTCACACCAGGACGAATGGATGCAACGCAAGCCCAAACGGATGTTGTTTCAATGGCGGTGTTGGAGCCAATGGCTGACGGGTTTAGAAACTACTCAAAAACACAATACACCGTTCCAACCGAGGAATTGTTAGTGGACAAAGCGCAATTATTGACATTGTCCGCTCCCGAAATGACCGTTTTAGTGGGTGGAATGCGTGTTTTGAATACCAATTATGATGATTCTAAAAAAGGTGTTTTCACCACTCAACCTGAAAAATTAACGAATGATTTCTTTGTGAATCTATTGAGTATGGATGCTGCTTGGACAGCTACTTCAGACACCAAAGAAGTTTTTGAAGCGAAAGACAGAAAAACCAACGAAGTGAAATGGACAGCAACGCGTGCAGACTTAATTTTTGGATCTAATTCAGAATTGAGAGCCTTGGCTGAAGTGTATGCAAGCGACGATGCCAAAGAGAAATTAGTGAAAGATTTCGTGGCTGCATGGACCAAAGTGATGAATTTGGATCGTTTTGATTTGAAATAGAAATAGGGTTTTATTTTTCCGTACGGCTGGGATTCCTGGCCGTGTTTTTTTCTATAACACATTTTATTTATTCAATTTTATCCTTATAGCTCAAGTAAAAACAAAATCGGTATATTTGAAACGCAAAACTATTTATCATGAAAAAATTAATTACTTGTCTTTATTTCTCTATTGTTTCAATTTCAATGAGTTATGGACAACATTATTTAAATATTGATTATTCAAATCCATATTTTGAAATATTTGAAAGCACTGAAACCTCAATGCGCCTTCACATGGAAATAGAATCATCAGGTAATTTCGCTTGTGACAATTTCGACTTTACTTGCACCAAACAAAAAGACGGAAATTATTATTTTTATTTAGGAGAAGAAGCTGATAGAGAAAATATGATTACAGTATTTGCCAATCCATTAAATGCCGAGGGACAACCCTCAAAAATTGTTGTTAAATCCAATATGGGTGGTTTTCATCCTTGCGATTTGAAAGCTGCAACCTATGATTTCAGTCCAATTGGGGATTAAGTATTAATAGCACGTATTTACTGAACGGCTGGATTTTCCTAGCCGTTTTTTTTTTAAGTTCACTAAAAACACTTCTTGCTTAACTTAAGGGTTTTTCATGTCTTAAAGTAATCTAAAAAGAAAATCGGATAGTGAATATAGAAATTGTTGAGCATATAATTTTGGGAATTAGAAATAATAAAGTATTACTGGATAGAGATGTAGCGGTTTTATATGGTATTGAAACCAAACGTGTTAATGAAGAACAATTATAAATGGTTGAAACCATTTTTTAATTGTAGTTTAAGCTTAGGGACGTAATTAAAATCATTCTATTGTAAACGTAATCAAGAGCGTTCTTTCTTCCTGGTTAAAAACGACGCGAATCTCTTTGTTTTTAGTATCAAAAATGAAATAATATTCATTTCCGGCGTCACTTGTAACAATATATGTTTTGACATCATTTTCGTTATCATACTCTTTACTAGTCACATAATAAATAGATTGCATCTGTTCATCGGTATGAGTAAACGATGATTCATCTGAATTCATTTTAAATATTGAATTTTCTTCATGCCCCTCGCAATTTTCAAACTCTTCAGTTTCTAAATTCCAATTGCAGATTTCTTGGTATTTACAACTAAATGAAACTTGAGCATTGATGTTAAGAGAAAAAAAAACAAAAATGACTAGCGAAAATATGCGTTTTTTTTTTATTCATATTCAAAAATAGTTAATTCGATTTTATACAAACATATAGAAATATTTATCAATACCTAAAATAAAATTTAATATTTTATAAAGTATGTGTAAATTTGGGTAATATTATTCATGATGAAATGAAATTAAATCTTTTTAAGATAATTGTTTTCTTGTTTTGTTACATTAATAACGGATTAACTCAAAATTGCGATAATGATGATGTTGATTTAGGTTCTGACTTTTCCTTTTGCTTCGGGTCGAATGTAAGTTTATCTGCGAATGTTTCTGGTGTGCAGAGTAACAATATTTCAAATTACACATGGGAATTAATTGGTTCAACCGTTAATTTAAGTGCCAATTCAGCTAATTATTCATTTACATTAACTAATTCTACGCAAGGAACTTATGTGGTCACTGTGAATTTTGATAATGATTATGATTGCCCATCAATTACGGATACCATTGTGGTAACTGGTGTTCAATTAACCCCAGGAACAATTAGTGGCAATTTAATGATATGTGATGGGTCTGATCCTCCGGCTTTCACAAGTGTCACACCTGGAACAACGGGTTCAAATATTAGTTACCAATGGCAATCTTCGACCGACAACACGAATTGGAACGATATAAATGGTCAAACCAATGCCACCTATGACCCTGTTACTGTTGGCAATTCAATAATGTATTATCGCCGACTTCTAATACTAAATGGCCCTGGAAATAACTCCTGTCAAGTTGCTTCTAATGTGGTTTCGTTACAACCGGTTTCAGGAAATATAAACATTCAAGGGAATAGTTCAATTTGTGTCAACCAAGGTTCTACAAACCCGTTAACCACAACTTTTTCAAGTAATCCAAACAATTTATCTCCAACCTATTCATGGTCGGGACCCAATGGGTTCTCAAGTACAATTTTAAGCCCAACATTGAGTACTTTTGCTGCAAATCAAGCGGGTACATATACCGTAACAGCAACAATTCCCAATGTGTTTTCATCAACAAACAATGGCCTATGTCAGGTCACTGATAATGTCACGATTAACCTAAACCCAGTTACGCCAACATTTTCTATTCCGGCAACCGGTTGTCCGGGAACTACGGTAAACATAACAGGATTCACACCTCAAGCTGGAGTAACATACACCTGGCATCCTACTAATAACAATGGAATCAGTTTTACCGGTCAAAACACATCTACTCCAACGATTATTTTCAGTTCTAACGCCAGTGGTAATTATTCTGTTTTTGTTACCGCAATCTCAAATTCTAATGGGTGTCCAGTCCAAACGTTGTCGCAAATTATTAGTACACCAAATTTTGGAATAGATGCGCCTTTTATTTCAGTAAATGGAACCTATTATAACAGCCAAATTATTGGTGGCGTTTTAACATATCCAATTTGCTCTGGAATTAGCACAAGTAATATCCTATTGGAAAATGCGAGTTTTCAAAACAATCAGAATCCAGTTGGAACAACTTATACATTGACAATTGGTAATGGAACTCCTCAACCATTAACAGACAGTTTAATTCAAAATATTATTTATGGAAATAATACATATACAATTACAGCAACTTATAATGGCTGTAATAAATACATAAATTTTAGTGTGTATTCTGGTTCAAATCCATATGTTGCGATAGGTGCACAAAATTCAATTGGACTTTGTCCAGGAAATGCAGTAAATTTTACCGTTGATCCTATTCCTAATTCAGGAATTCAAAATCCTCCGGGAACAACATATGTCTTAACTTATAGTGATGCATCAGGTGTCACCAATAATTTCATGGATCTAACGAGTGATACTTCAATAAGTCATGTTTATTCCTACACATCGTGCGGTGTTGTTTCTCCTCCTTTTCCAAATAATACATTTCATGCGATTGTCACAGCCCAGAATCCTTGTGGGCAATCACAGAGTTTTTATTCGCCGATTACCGTAAGTAGTTTACCAACTGCTAACTTTACAGTTAGTGACTCAACAATATGCACTGGACAAACTGTAACTGTTACAAATTTTGGTCAATCCGGAAGTATAGTTGGTAGTAGTCCTCCCTACAATTGTTCAACCCAAGGAAAATTTTATTGGACTATAACAGGTGGGGTATCGCCCACGAACTATACAATAACAAGTGGGGTTTTAGGAACTTATAACACTAATTGGGCTAGTACGGCTAGTAATGGTAGTAATGTTCTTACTATTAACTTCCTAACACCTGGTTATTATACCATTTCACAAATATATTATAATAGTTGTGGCTCCCAAATCAAGGTGCGGCACATTTGCGTAATCAACCCTCCTATTTGCCAGTTTACAGCGAATCCACAAAATGGTTGTTCGCCTTTAGTAGTAAACATTAATAATTCATCAATTGCGCCCACCTGCAATGGCAGTCCTGTCCCTGTAAATTATGTTTGGACAATTTCCAACCCAATTGCGGGAACAACAGCAACTATTTCCTCGAATACTACTCAAAATCCGATCCTAAATTTTACAAATACTACCACAACAGCACAAACATTTACAGTTGGGTTAAATGTAATACCAATGGAACCCGCCGCACCAACAATTCCTTTCTCAACAAGCTTGTTATACTGCCCAACCCCCATTAGCACTACCGGTACAGTTGGGCCAATTACAGGCCCAATTGCAGGAAATTGGAGTGCGACGATTACAGGTTTAACAAGTACAGCTGGGGTATACGTTGGAACGATTATTACTGCTACAGCTGGTGTTGGAAGCCTCGGTGCTGGTGGGACTTATACCGTAACGGGCTTGACAACAACTACCATCACATTCACTTCATCAGGTGGAACAGCACCAATTCCTGGTGCTATAACCAATATCATTCGGTCGGTTACTGGTACTGTTGGAAGCGTTATAAGCCTTGGAAACGGGAATTGGTCTACAACCATTTCAGGCCTTTGTAGTACCGCAGGGATTTCTGTGGGTTCGATCATTTATGCAACAAATGGAACTGGAAGTATTGGTAGTGGTGGAATATATACGGTAACAGCAGTAACAGCTTCTAGTATTTCATATACAGCAGCGGGAGGAACGACTCCAATAACTGGAACACTTTCAAACATTTATATTCAATCGTGTACCTCAACGTGTACTCAAGTTGTAACAGTTTATCCTGAGGTGAATTTCACAAATCCAACTACGTCGACATTGTGCAGTGGAGCTACATTAGGCGCTAATCTTACAACAAATGTTTCTTCTACATTTTCTTGGATTGCTGCTCCAAATGCAAATGTGTCGGGTGAAAGTACAACCCTTCAAAATGGAGCAATTATCAATGATCAATTAGTAAACCTTACCAATTCAGTTCAAACGGTTACTTATACGGTGAACGCTACTTCCATACCCGCATTAGGATCTTGTACGAAAACTCAAACCATAACGGTTACCTTATATCCTAATGTTACCCTTACTGATCCGGCGGATTTAGTTTTATGTCCTGGGATTGCTCAACCCTCCATTTCTTTTGTTAGCAATCCGTCATCAGGTGTTACATTTTCGTGGACCAACAATAACACAAGCATAGGACTTGGCGCCTCAGCAAATGGTATAATTCCTTCTTTCACTCCTGTAAATAATACAAATACAAACGTCGTTGCCACTATTACTGTTACTCCGTTTTGGTTAACTTGTGCTGGCACTCCCCAAACTTTCAGCATTACGGTAAAACCTATGCCAACGGTTGCTGATCCTGCAAATCAAACAGTTTGTTTGGGAGCGACCACAAATGCGGTGGTTTTTACCTCTCCCACCAACGTCAGTGGAACCGTTTTTAGTTGGACAAATACAAGTTCTTCTATTGGATTAGCTGCAAGTGGAACTGGAGATATAAATGCTTTCACAACTACTGGCGCGGGAACAGCAACAATAACAGTGACACCATCTGCAAATGGATGTTCTGGAGCATCGCAAAGCTTTACAATTTTGGTAAAACCAATTCCGGTGATTTCTCCTATTACTAATCAAACGGTATGCGCAGGATCAAATACTACACTTATTACGTTTGGAAGCTCGGTTACAGGTACTACTTATGGATGGGTAAATTCTAATGCTGCAATAGGTTTATCCATATCAGGAAATAGTGCTACAATTCCCTCCTTTTTGACCACAAACACTTCTAATTTAGCTATTTCTGGCACCATTACGGTAACTCCTACATTCAATAGTTGCCCAGGCTTACCCATTTCGTTTACAATAACCGTGAATCCTCGGCCTACAGTGGATGCTATTGCTAACCAAGTTATTTGTAATGGTGGATTGACAAATACTGTGATTTTTTCATCTGCATTAAATGTGGCAGGAACAATATTTAATTGGACGAATAATACTACATCAACGGGTTTAGCATCAAGCGGAACAGGAGATATCAGTCAATTTACAGCTGTAAATAATGGGAATACTAACCTCGTTTCAACAATAACGATAACTCCTGTTGCTGGCGGATGTAATGGAATTACTGGAAGTTTTACGATTACAGTAAAGCCAACACCGGTAATCAATAGTATTCCGAATCAATCTATTTGTGCAGGAGCAAATTCAACCCTAGTTAACCCTGGCTCTACCACAGCGGGAACTACTTATAGTTGGACTAACTCGAATCCATCTATTGGATTAATCGCTTCTGGAAATGGCTCAATCCCCGTTTTTGCTGGACAAAACACATCCAATTCTTCTAACATTGCTACTGTCACCGTAACACCTACTGCGAACGGTTGCGTTGGAAGCCCATTAAGTTTTACAATTACCGTTAAACCAATTCCAACTGTAGATGCGATTGCAAATCAAATAAATTGTAATGGAACGGCAACAACAGCAGTTTCATTTAGTTCAGCATTTGGTGTTTCCGGAACAACATTTACATGGACAAATTCTAATTCATCCATAGGTCTAGCAGCTTCTGGCACTGGAAATATCTCGTCATTTAATGCAATCAATATAACTGCCAATCCTGTAATATCAACAATAACCATAACTCCTAACGCCAATGGGTGTAGCGGTGCGCCTACTACATATACATACACCGTAAATCCTACGCCAAGTGTTTCTTTAATCCAAAATCAAGTAAAGTGTACCGGAACCCAAACGAATGCCGTTAACTTTTTAAGTAGTCCAACGGTTTCAGGAACCCAATACAACTGGACTAATTCAACTACTTCAATTGGTTTAGGTGCTAGTGGAACAGGAAACATCTCTGCGTTTTCTACTGTAAACTCAGGCGCTACTCCTGTTGTTGCAACAATTACTGTTACTCCTACCGCTAACAATTGTTCTGGAAATCCTATTTCTTTTACAATAACCGTCAACCCTACTCCTCAAGTATTAAACTTGAACAATTTAACGGTATGTCCTCAAGCCATTGTACCTGCCAATGTATTGACATCCAATGTTGCCGGCGCAACCTATTCTTGGAATGTAAGTAATTCCAATCTTGGATTAACACCAATTAGTGGAACAACGAACAGCATCCCTGGATTTACTGCTATCAACAATACCACATCACCTGTCACCGGAACAGTAACAATAACACCAAGTGTTTTATTAAATGGTGTAACATGTGCTGGCCCACCTGCAACCTACACGATAACAGTAAACCCAAAACCAATAATGACTCCATATAATCCACAATTATTTGTGTTTTGTGAGGCATCAACAGCAACCGTTAATTTTAATTCAAACATTACGACAAATATGTCCTATTCATGGACAAATGATAATACAGCTATTGGAATCGGGGCATCTGGCACTAGTAGCTCACCTGGAGCAGGACTTTCATTTACAGCAGTGAATAATTCAAATCAACCATTGACATCAAATTTCATTTCGACCCCGTTTTACACCAATAATGGGGTTTCGTGCCCTGGAAATCCAGTTTCATTTGCTATTACAATTAATCCGTTACCTGATATTATTCCGCTTAATTCATATACAATTTGTGCTACGAGTACGGGATCGAATTTATATTCCAGTTTAAATCCTATTGTTGGTTTGGGGACTACTTACGTTTGGACAAATTCGAATACCGCAATTGGAATGATTTCATCAGGTACTGGATCAAATTTTTTTACTGCTACAAATACTACTTTGAGTCCTATTTCGGGAACGATAACAGTAACCCCAACCTATACCAACAATAATGTTGCGTGTACAGGAACGCCAATCAACTTTACTATAACCGTTACTCCGATGCCAACAGTTAATTCAATTGCGAATCAAAGTTTGTGCGTTGGAAGTTCAACTACAGCAGTTCAACCAACTGGAAATATACCAAATACTGTTTTTACATGGAATAATAACAATGCAACAACTGGTCTGGGATTAACTGGTCTGGGACAAATCCCCTCTTTTATTGGCTTAAATCCTACTAATCAACCAAATGTTTCAACAATAAATGTGGTTCCAAGTTTCACCTATAATAATATAACATGTACTGGAACAGCGGGACAATTTGGAATTACAATTAATCCGACTCCTGTTTTAGATACAATCATAGATTATCAAGTTTGCTCAAATACAAATTTAAATGTTGCCTTTACTTCTGCTTCAAATATTATAGGTACAAATTATCAGTGGGTAAATACAAATGCAAATATCGGACTAAGTTCAACCGGAAATGGCAATTTATCGTTCAATGCAACTAACACAACGAACGCCCCTATTACAGGTCAAATAACGGTTACGCCAAGTTATACTAATGCAGGAATAACTTGTACAGGAAATACAAGAACATTTAATATAACAGTGCTTCCTACTCCAATTGCCACTGCTATTTCTAATCAAACACTATGTAGTGGAAACGCATCAAACCCGATCAATTTTAGTTCAAATTTGGTAGGTACTGTTTTCGATTGGACTAACTCGAATAATACTATTGGGCTAGGGGGTAATGGAACTGGAACGATCCCAAGTTTTGTGGCTTCAAATACAACAAACCAACCGATTCAAGGAATTATTACTGTTTCACCTTCATTAACAACAAATAATCAAACTTGTTCTGGGGTTCCTGTTACCGCTACCCTTACAATAAATCCTGTTCCTGTAATGTCATCAATAAGTAGTCAATCGTATTGTCAAGGTGCATCAGTGAATTTGATTTTAAATTCAACAATAACAAATGGCGTAATTTATAATTGGACAAATTCTAACACAGCAATTGGGCTAGGAAGCGCAGGTACTGGAAATATTAATTTTACCGCACTCAATTCAACAAACAACTCGATAACGAGCGTTATAAGCGTTTCTCCTGTTTATACGTATAATGGTGTATCTTGTACTGGAAACCCTTTAGTATTTAATATTCAAGTTGTTCCTGCTCCAACTGTAAACCCAATACCTGCCTTAGTAATATGTAATAACTCATTAACCAATCCAATCGTTTTAGGCAGCAACGCAGTAAATACAACTTTCACATGGGTTAATGGAAATACATCAATCGGTCTTAACTCAAGTGGAGCTGGAGACATCCCTGGTTTTATCTCTGCAAATCCTAGTTCAAACACTCCATTATCTTCAATTGTTTCAGTAACTCCAACACTTTCTACAGGAGGTTCAACCTGCGTCGGACAAACACTGAATTTTACAATTACTGTAAATCCGACAACCACTGTTAATACAATACCTGACGTGACATTATGCAATAATTCAAATAGTTCAGTTATTAATTTTTCGGGCACGGGAAATAATTATACTTGGAATAACAACAATACTAGCATTGGTCTTGGGGCAACCGGAATTGGGAATATCCCTTCATTTACTGCAGCTAATTCAGGTACATTACCAATAACATCTACTATTTCCGTATTATCGCAATATACAGGAGGAGGAATAACGTGTAATGGTGCAAGTAATACATTTTTAATTACTATTAATCCTAGCCCAACGGTAATTGCTCCACCAAACCAAATTTTATGTAATGGTTCAACATCAAATCTCATAAGTTTATCTGGCAATGCTACAAACTTTACCTGGACAAACTCTCAACCCAATATTGGATTAGCGAATTCAGGAGTGGGGAATATTCCTGTTTTTACAGCGATTAACAATACAAGTAATCCTATTGTCGCAACGATTGATATTACACCAATCTATCAATACGGAATCACTTCCTGTACTGGTCTTGTTCAAAGTTTCACAATCACCGTCAATCCTGCTCCAGCAGTATCTTTTAGCATTGGTAATCAAACTATTTGTTCGAATTCATCTAGCGCACCGGTCACCATTTCATCGACGACAACAAATGCTTTAATTTCTTGGACAGCGACATCCGTTCCCGCTTCTATTTCAGGAGTAAATACAACCTCTGGAAATACAAATATCCCTGCTTTTAATATAGTTAATTCATCGAATAGTCCTCAGACTATTACTTTTCTCGCTAATGCGTCCACTTCTGGTAATTTAAGTTGTCCTGGTGGCGGGATTCCTTATACAATTACTGTTAATCCAACAGCGACGATAGACCCCATTGGAAACCAAGTTATTTGTGCCGGTACATTGAGTTCAGCAATTAATTTCACTGGAAATGCGACAAATTATACGTGGACAAATAATACATCATCTATTGGACTAGGAGCATCTGGAAACGGAAATATAGCAGCTTTTCAAACTATAAATAATGGTTCAACTGTTGTTACTTCAACTGTCGTTGTAACTCCACAATATATTTTAAACAACACCACTTGTAATGGTATTCCTACAAATCTAACACTTACCATAAACCCTATCCCTATTGTAAGCTCTCTTTCAAATTTAACCTATTGTAATAATTCCTCCTCTCAGTTAATTTCTATATCGGGAACTGGAACATCGTATGACTGGTCAAATTCAAATACCCAAATTGGTTTAGGTGCAACCGGATTAGGAAATATTAATCCCTTTACTACTCAAAATTCAACTAACAATCCAATCAGTGGAACGATAAGTGTTTTGCCAACCTATACAAATAGCGGTTTATCATGCCAAGGGGCAGCACAAACTTTTTCAATTTCAGTAAACCCTACATCAGTGGTGAACTCAGTTTCAGATCAAGTTGTTTGTAATAGCACAAATACAAGTGCCATTCAATTTGTTGGAACAGGTACATCTTATAATTGGTCAAATTCAGAACCAGGAATTAATCTTGCTAATTCAGGAACTGGCAATATTCCCGTATTCACAGCAACAAATAATGGAAACACACCTTTAATTAGCACATTAACTTCTACACCAATTTTCACAAATAATAATGTTTCTTGTCCGGGTTCACCAATCTCATTTACGATAACTGTAAATCCAACCCCAATGGTAAATCTTCAACAAAACCAAGTTGTTTGTAATGGAACTTCCACTAGTCAAATTGTATTCTCCGGAACTGGGACATCTTATAATTGGACAAATAGCAATAGTACAATTGGATTAATTTCATCTGGAACTGGGACGATAAATTCTTTTACTGGGATTAATAATTCACTTGTAGCTTTGTCTGGTCAGATTAGTGTTACCCCCGAATATTTGGGTAATTCAGTGTCATGCCAGGGAAACCCTCAATTATTTTCAATCACAATAAATCCATCTCCTTCAGTTGTAGATCCATCTGATCAAGTTATTTGCAATGGATTGGCCACAACTTCGGTTAATTTCACAGGTAATGGTTCTTCTTACAATTGGACAAATAACAATACATCTATTGGGTTGGCTGCCGCAGGAACTGGCAACATTACTAGTTTTAATGCTCAAAATAATACGAATGCCCCTATTTCTTCAATTATTACGGTTCAACCCATTTTTACAGGTGGAAATTTGAATTGCCCAGGTGTGTCTCAAACATTCTCCATAACGGTTAATCCGACTCCCTCATTAAGTTCTGTAAGCAGTCAAGTAGTTTGTAATGGAACATCCACTAATCCGATTACATTCAGTGGTAATAGCACTACTTTCTCATGGGTAAACAATACACCTAACATTGGATTAGCTTCTAATGGAATGGGAAATATTGCATCATTTACTGCATTAAACTCAAGTAACACTTCACCATTAACAGGTACAATTACGGTTACCCCTCAATTTTCTAATAGTGGATTAACGTGCAATGGATTAGCACAACAAATAACGATAATAGTAAATCCTACACCGATTGTTTCATCAATTCCCGATTATACGCTTTGCAATGGAACAGCATCTACGCTCATATCCTTTAGCGGAACGGCTACATCCTACACATGGTTAAATAACAATACAGCTATTGGCTTAACTACTAATGGGATTGGAAATATCGCATCGTTTATCCCTACAAATGGAGGTATTCAACCTATCACAAGCTCCATTTCTGTAACTCCCACTTATAGTGGAAATGGGTTAAGTTGCATTGGTACAGATGAAGTTTTTGATATAACAATAAATCCAACACCAACTGTAAACCCAATTGCGAATCAAGTGATTTGTAACGGAAGTCCTTCAACTTCTGTAGGATTTAGTGGAAGTGTTCCGAATTCTATTTTTAACTGGACGAATAATACGCCTTCAATAGGTTTGACCAACAGTGGATCAGGAACAATTCCAACGTTTACAGGTGTAAATAATTCTACAAACCCAATCATCGCATTATTAAATGTAACCCCACAATTCACATACAACAACGTGACATGCATTGGTTCTGCTCAGAACTTTACAATTACTGTCAATCCTACTCCATTGGTTAATTTTGACTTAGCTAATCAAACTATCTGTTCACAAAATAATAATGCATCAGTTTCGATTAGTTCTCCAACTTCAGGAGCCGTAATTACATGGAATTCGGTTACTATACCGCCTAGTATTACTGGATTTGCGACAACTAGTGGCGGATCAACTATTCCGTCTTTTAACTTAGTAAATTCAAGCTCAAGTCCTCAAATCATTCAATTAGTTGCCAATGCAACAACAGGAGGAAATTTAACTTGTCCGGGAGGAGGAACGCCATATACCATAACCGTAAATCCTACTCCACTAGTTACAGACCCAAGTGATCAAGTAATTTGTCATAACACAACAACATCTCCTGTAATTTTTAGTGGTACAGGGACATCCTATACATGGTCAAATAATACCCCTTCAATTGGTTTGGCAAATTCAGGACAAGGAAATATCAACGCTTTTTCGGTTATTAACGGAACCAATTCAGTAGTAACGGGAACAGTTACTATTACTCCACAATATACTTTCAATAACACAACATGCCCTGGAGCAAGCGAAAACTTTACTATTACCGTTAACCCAATTCCATTGGTTAATCCTATTGCTAATGCTACATTTTGCAACGGTGCATCAACTTCGTCTATTCCAATTACAGGAACGGGCACAGCCTATTCATGGAACAATAGTAATACTTCCATTGGGTTGACATCTTCAGGTATTGGAGCCATATCTCCATTTAACGCGGTAAATACAGGAACTACTGCCACAAACGCAACAATTTCAGTTACCCCAACCTTTTTAAATTCTGGCGTTACATGTTCAGGCAATAATATAAATTTCACAATAACAGTAAATCCAACACCTACAATTAATGGAATAACGAATCAAGTTGTCTGTAATAATGCCCAAACCAGTTCGGTTATTTATTCAGGAACGGGGACTTCTTATAATTGGATCAATGATAATCCGACTATTGGTTTATCTACTTCAGGTACAGGTAATATTAATAGTTTTACAGCAACGAATAGCAGTAATCAAAATGATATTATCTCCACAATTACAGCAACACCAATTTACACTAATAATTCAACAGCCTGTTCAGGATCAACTACTTCTTTCACTATAACAGTTAATCCAACACCTGTTGTAACTGCTCCATTTAATCAAACCGTTTGTAATGGTGCATCAACATCCCAGATTGTTTTTTCAGGTACTGGAACATCTTATACATGGACCAATAGCGATCCTTCTATTTCTCTTGCAGCAAGTGGCACCGGAACAATCAATTCATTCGTAGCAACTAATAATGGAGCTTCTCCAATAAATGCTCAAATAGCTGTTACTCCTCAATTCTTAAGTAATAATGTTAGTTGTTCAGGTAATGCACAAAACTTCACGATAACTGTTAATCCTACTCCAACTCTATTGGACCCGACAGATCAAGTTGTTTGTAATAACACACTAACAAGTGGTATTAATTTCTCTGGAAATGGCACATCTTATTCATGGACAAATGACAATCCATCCATCGGTTTAGGTGCTACAGGTATCGGTAATATTCAAGCATTTAATGCAATAAACACTTCTCCTACTCCATTGGTTGCAACTATTGCAATTACCCCTAATTTTACGGGTGGAACGGCAAGTTGTCCGGGAGTTGGACAATCATTTACTATTACGATTAATCCTACACCTCAATTATCTCCATTGAACTCAGAAGTTCTATGTGATGGAAATACGGCCAATCCGATTAATTTCTCAGGTAATGGAACCTCTTATTCGTGGATAAATAATTCACCTGCAATTAATTTAGCTGCATCAGGCTTTGGTGATATTGCAAGTTTCATTGTTGATAATCCAAGTTCATCAAATGTTCTAGTATCAACAATTAGTGCAACACCCGTTTATACCAATGCTGGTTTAAGTTGTCAAGGAACACCTCAACAAATGACCCTTACAGTTAATCCAACACCTATTATTACACCAATTAATGACATTACTAATTGTAATAACTCCAATACTCAAATAATCAATTTTGCGGGAACAGGCACAACCTATAATTGGACAAATAATAACACAACGATTGGTTTAAATACTAATGGAAATGGTACTTCAATAGGTTCTTTTAACTCAGTCAATCAAAGTACACTGCCTGTTGTTTCATCGATTGTGGTGACTCCGCAATATTTAGCTAATGGAATCACATGCCCAGGTAATTCAACCAATTTTTCTATAACTATAAATCCTACACCAACTGTTAATCCTATTAATAATCAAACAATTTGTAATAACACCGCTACTAATTCTGTACCATTTACTGGATTTGTTCCAAATACCATTTACAATTGGACGAATAATATATCTACCATTGGACTTAGTAACGCAGGAAGTGGAGATATCCCAGCCTTTAATGGCTTAAATAACGGCACCACACCTGTTATTGCTCAAATTAATGTAACACCCGTTTTCACAACGAATAATGTAAGTTGTCCTGGGAATTCTCAGTCGTTTACCTATACGATTAACCCTACTCCAAGCGTTAATAATCCAGGAAATCAATTTGCTTGTGAGGGCGTTAATACTACTAATTTAATATTCGGAGGGACAGGGAATAGCTATAGTTGGTCTAGTTCCAATCAATCTACTGGAATTCCTCAAAATGGGTATGACAACATTGCATCCTTCTTGACACAAAATGGCAGTACAAGTCCAATATCTAGCATAATAACAGTAACTCCATTTTTTAATTCAACCAATTCTTCGTGTCCTGGATCTCCGCAACAATTCACTTATTTTGTATTACCAAATCCATTAGTTACAGCCATTCCGAACCAAAGTTATTGCCATCAATCATTAGTGCCATCAACCCCAATAAATGGAACAGGTACTTCCTATTCATGGACAAACAACAATACGACTACTGGATTGGTATCGAACGGTTTAAATAGTGTTAATAGTTTCACTGGAGTTAATCCTTCTGCTATTTCAAATATTAGTACAATTATAGTTACTCCTGTTTATTCATATCAAGGATACTCGTGTAATGGCCCCAACTCCACCTACTCAATAACAATCAATCCGTTGCCACATGTAAATCTAATTAATGATACTGTGATATGTAATTATGAAAGTTTGGCTACCACAATAGGATCAAATATTCCAGCTAATTTCACCTGGAGTGCGACATCAAATAATAATGTCAATGGAGAATTAACCACAATTCAAACTTCGAATTTCATAATAGACTCTCTTGCTAATTTATCAAATTCACCACAATTTGTAACCTATACCATTACTCCAACTTCGTTTCCGGAAGGATGTATAGGACCAGATTCTTCATTTATTGCTCAAGTTCAGCCTGATGTTGTTCTTTCAATTCCAACCAATCTTGAGATTTGTAGTGGTTCTCCTGTAAATGCGATTTTGAATGCAAATATCCCTTCAAATTTTCAATGGTTTGTAACCATTAACAATCCCAATGTTACTGGGGAATCATTAATAACAAATACAAATAATGTTATTGGTGATGTTTTAATCAATAATTCAACTTTGAACCAGGTTGTGATATATTCAGTATTCCCAACATCTATTTTAGGGAATTGCATTGGTGCTGCACAAACTATCACAGTAATCGTAAAACCTCCACTTTCTTTACTGAATACCGATACATTAACAATTTGTAGTAATGATAACGTTAATTTAAATTTGGTAGCAAATACGAACGTCACATTTAATTGGTATGCAGATCAATCCTTAAATGTATTAAATGAAACAACTTCCATTACAACCTCATCGGTAATTAATGATGTTTTATTAAATCCTACAGGAAATGTTGAGGAGGTAACTTACCATGTTATTGGAACTTCAACGGTCAATGGGTGTTCGAGCCCAATAATTCCTATTACCGTTTTTGTTAATCCATTACCAATTGTTGATCCGACGCCTGATTTAAATTTATGCCATAATTTTGCAAATCCACCAATTCTTTTCACAGGCAATGTTACCGGGGCGATCTACAATTGGACCTCCACGAGTGTTGCAGTTGGTCTACCATCATCTAATGGTTCAAACTCTGTTCCTGGATTTACGACTACCAATTTAACCTCATCCCCAATTTCTGCAATTATTGATGTTAAGCCTATTTATACTAATAATAATGTGTCGTGTATGGGAACGGTTGACCAATTCACGATAACTGTAAATCCTGAACCATCGATTTATCCGTTGCCAAATATTACACTTTGTCATGGTTCCCTTTCAAATACGGTTCAAATTGCAGGTCCGATTAGCGGATCTAGCTATACCTGGACAAATTCAAATCCGGCAATTGGACTAGGAGCTACAGGAACTGGAGATATTCCATCATTCTTTGGCGCTAACTTAACAAATTCATCTATCCAATCTACGATTGAAGTTACCCCAGCTTATATTAATAATACAACGACCTGTTATGGTCAAATTAGTACGATTAATGTTACCATACATCCAATGCCTCATGTTTTGAATGGAGATGTTACTATTTGTTCTGGAGAAAATACAAACATAACGTTACAATCTGATATTGCGAGTACATTTGAATGGCAAGCAAGCCCGACTATGAATGTATATAATGAGACATCCTATCCTTTGCAAACAAGCTCCTTTATTTTGGATAATTTGGTTCAATTAGGAAACGTACAAGAAGTTGTTCAATATCAAGTTATTCCAATTTCTAATCCGTTTGGATGTGCCGGACCGAACACTATAATTTCTGTGTTTGTTAACCCTTTACCCTCCGTTGATTTTGCTGCGATTAATCCTCCTTTTTGTGATTTAAATCCTATAGCCTTTCAAAATAATTCGATTGGGACGTTGGATTTCATCTGGAGTTTTGGAGATGGAACGCTTTCCTATTTAAATAATCCAACCCATCAATTCCCTTCAGTTGGCAGTTTTAATGTGCAACTCAATGCAGCCAATCCACTAACCGGTTGTACAGATAGTATTATGCACCCAATTGTCATTGCCCCTTCGCCCGATGCTCATTTTAGTTACTCAGATTCAGTGGGTTGTGATATTTTAGATGTTATATATACCGCTTCAACTTATAATCCTACTTGGGATTATCTATGGGACTTTGGGAATGGGCAAACAACTCAACAAGTTGGAACCGTAGGGTATCAATTTGATCAAGTAGGTTGCTACGACATTAGCCTTACTGTAACCAATAATCAAGGATGCTCATCATCTGAAACATATTCCAATATCGCTTGTGTTTATGATAGTCCAATCGCAAGTTTTAGTGCCGACCAAATTACGTTAAGTGTTATTGAACCGCTCGTTCATTTTTATAATGAGTCTCAAAACACCACCTCCTATGAATGGGATTTTGCAGATGGAACGATTGGTTTTGCGGAAAATCCAATTCACACTTTCCCTGGAGAAGCCGGAGACTATACAGTTGTTTTAACAGCCTATAATCAAGTTGGATGTATTGATACAGCAGCCTTAAATATTCATATCTTTCAAGATTTAATCTATTATGTCCCAAATAGTTTCACTCCCAATGATGATGAGAAAAATCAAGTATTTCTTCCACAAATCACGGCAGGCTATAAGAAAGGAACATATGGATTATACATTTACAATCGATGGGGAGAAATGGTTTTTGAATCTCACGATACAAATATGGGTTGGGATGGTTCATATGGTCAATCAAGTATAAATTGCCAAATAGGTACATATACCTGGGTTATTGAACTTGAAATGTTACAAAATCAAGAAATCAAGAAATTTGTTGGACACGTTAATCTAATTCGATAATAGTTAACGTAAATTCATCTTCCTAACGAAGTGTATATGATCAGCAAAGCATTTAAGCTTGAAAAACAAAGATAAAACAAGCTAAAAAGTCACTTTAATTAATTTTTAAACATAAGAATAAACCTCCTTTAGAGTAATCAAATAAAAATCATTACCTTTGATAAGTAAATACTTACTTACTTTTTATGAAGCATTCAATTTCAGCAAGACAAACACAAATCATTGAAGCAACAGGTAAGGTACTTATGCAAAAAGGAATTAAAGGGTTGACAACTAAAAATCTCGCTCTTCAAATGGGTTTTACAGAGGGAGCCCTATATCGGCATTTTAAAAGCAAAGATGATATAATCGCTTTACTCTTAAATTATTTTTCCACAAATATTTCCGAACGAATCACTCCTATTTTAGAAACAACAGAGAGTGCCGAAAATCAATTAAAAATGGTTTTTAAAAGTCAATTTAACTTTTTAAGCCAACATCCGCACTTCGTTATTGCCATATTATCCGAAGGATTATTTGATGAATCCGAAAAAATAAATCGTGCTATATTGCTTGTTTTTGAAACTAAAATGGATGTGTTATCTCGAATCATTAATTCAGGAAAAATTAATCAAGAATTTACTCTCCAGTTAGAAACGAAAGAAATTATTCACCTCCTTGCAGGTAGTTTTCGGCTATTAATATTAAAATGGAAGTTTTCAAAATTTGAATTTGATTTGCCTGCTGAAGGAAATCAATTAATGAAATCAATTATAGACCTCATAAAATATAAATCGTGAAAAAAATACTACTGGTTTTCGGTTCGCTTTTAGCGCTTGTTTCCTGTTCCAACAAGGAAGAAACTCACCCTATCCGAAAAGATATAGAAGAATTGGTTTTTGCCTCCGGACAATTGGAATGGGAAAATTCATACAATCTTACGGCACAAACCGACGGGGTAATCACTAGTGTCAACTTTGATATTGGCAGCAAATTAATCGCCGGAGATATCGTTGCTCATATCGATAATAAGCTAAATGAATCAAGTTCATCCACGGCTCAAAAACAACTAGTAATTGCAAATGAAGACCTTTCCAATCAGGCTCCAGCTCTCTTACAATTGGAACAAAATATTGAATTTGCTGAAATTAAACTCCAACAAGATCGATTACAAGAAGAACGATTCAAGAATTTATTAGCTAGTAATAGTACTTCGCAATTAGAATATGAAAATAAAGTTCTTACAACGAAAAGCTCAATAGCAAATTTAAAAGCTCTTAAAAATCAATTTGACCTATTAAAAAAACAGGCCAGACAACAACAAATCAACGCTAGCGCTCAAGTGGATAACAGTGAAATAATTCAAAATTACAATCAAGTACAGGTGATTAGTAATGGTACGGTAATTAAGAAATTTAAATCGGTAGGAGACTTTGTGCGGAGGGGAGATATTATAGCCACAATAGCCAATGAAAAGCTTATCGAAGCTGTAATTAATGTAGACGAAACGAGTATCGCAAAGATTAAAATTGGACAACTAGTTTATCTAAAATTAAACACTCATAAAACCAAAGTTTTCCAAGGGAAAATCAGTGAAATTCTTTCCGCTTTTGATCAACAGTCGCAATCATTTATATGTAAGGTGAAATTTACAGAACCACTTCCACCTACACTTTTTGGAACGCAACTGGAAGCTAATATAAAAGTTGGTTCTAAGAAAAGTGCCCTACTTATTCCGCGGAAAATGGTGGGTTTCGGAAACAAAGTTCATGTGAAAGGAAAAAAGGAAATGATACAATTTACTCCTGGTATTATTTCCTCCGAATACGTCGAAATCATTAGTGGCATTGATGAAACTACCGTACTATTGCCGATTAAACCATAGAAAAAATGAATATTAATACGCGCATTGCCAAAAAATATATTATTTCGAATAAAAGACTAACCTCCGTAGCTGTTTTAGGAGTGTTATTAGGTATGTCAATCTATATTTTTATGAATAGCATGCTTGTTGGATTTGATAAAACATCCAATATTTCGATTTTTAAATCCACTTCTCACATTCGAGTTTATAAAGACGATGAAATCAGTAGACTGTTATTGGACAGCAATCAGTCTCAACCGTTAATACTAAATCCAAAAGTGGTCCAAAAAAAAAACACGATTATAAATCCTAATTTGGTCATTGAAACCATTCAAAAAATGGAAACAGTAGAGGTGGTTACTCCTCAAGTTACTACTTCTGTTTTCTATACAAACGGTAAATCACAAATTGCTGGAATTGCTACCGGAACAAAGCCTGATGAAGCCAATAAAATGTATAACATTCAGTCTTTTATGGTGGTTGGAAATTTTGATCAATTAAAAAATAATCCTAATGGAATCATCATCGGCAGCGGAATTGCAGAAAAAATGAACCTGAGTATTGGTGATAATTTGAACCTCACCTCCTCAAAAGCCGTAAATAGAACCTTTCAGGTAATTGGAATTTTTAGAACGAACAATTCCATTACAGACAAAACCAAATCGTACATTCATATCTCAACAGCGCAACAATTATTAAAAGAAAGTAATAGTTACATCACCGATATCAACGTAAATATAAGCGACCCAGAAAAAGCATCTGAAATGGCAAAAAAAATAGCTATGTTAACAGGCTACAATGCAGAAGGTTGGAAAGAAGCTAACGAAACGATGATGGCGGCTAACAAAATGCGGAAAATAGTGATCACGTTTGTTTCTTTAACCATATTGTTGGTTGCAGGGTTTGGAATTTACAACATCCTAAACATGACCGTTTCACAAAAAATTAATGACATAGCTATCTTGAAAGCCATTGGATTCAAAGGGAAAGATGTAATTCGAATTTTTGTTACACAAGCAGTCACCATTGGTATTTTAGGTGTAATTGGTGGAATGTTAATGGCTACCATTTTGATTACCTTTTTAAAGACTGTTTACATAGGAGGCGATATTGGTTATTTTCCCATCGATTATGAACCTACAAAATTTATTCAAGGAGTTTTAATCGGTTTGTTTATAACCTTTTGGGCAGGATATATTCCAGCGCGAAAAGCGGCTAAAGTGGATCCTGTTGACATATTAAGAAAATAAACTATGAATATTTTAGAGGCCAAGAATATTAATAAGTTCTTTCATCAACCCACTGAATTTCAGGTGTTGAAAAACATAGAGTTTTCTGTTAAAAAAGGAGAGTTTTTGACCATGATCGGAAAATCAGGAAGTGGAAAATCAACCTTATTGTATATTCTTTCAACGATGGATACAGATTATTCAGGTGAGTTAATCATTGACAATAAATTAGTTACAGGCTGCAACAAAGACTATTTAGCAGAAACTCGCAACCAGAAAATCGGATTTGTTTTTCAGTTTCATTACTTATTACCCGAATTTTCGTGTTTGCACAATGTAATGATTCCGGCTCTAAAATTAGGAATACTACCTGAAAAAGAAATTGAGGAAAAAGCCTATCAAAAGCTGGACGCATTGGGATTAAAAGATCAAGCATTGAAACCTGCCAGTAAACTTTCAGGCGGGCAACAACAACGCGTGGCAATTGCTCGGGCATTGATTAATGACCCTTTAATCATTATGGGGGATGAACCAACGGGTAATTTGGACAGCAAAAACACTGAAATAGTTTTCCATATATTACAAGAATTAGCCAAAGACTACGGTCAAACAATCATTGCTGTAACACATGATGACGATTTTGCAAATAAAAGCGATCGGATTATTGAATTAAAGGATGGAATAATCATTCGTCAGTGATTCAAAGATTTAACTATAAAGACAGAATCTCCAATAATTCAAAAAATCAATCTTTCCAGTCCAATTTTACGCATAAACACGTATAGAAGAGAAGATATTACGTACTACATTCTCGGTAGGCTCGCGTATTTTATTGGGCTAGCCATAAAAACAAGTAACTACTGTTCTAATTCATACCAACTTTGTCTCAGTTAACAAAAAACGAAACAAAATGAAAACTTCAACACGTAATTTTATCGCAAGCTTAGTAATTGGAACAAGTCTATTTTCAGCAAATGCAGAAATAATTACATCAGGCGTAATTCAAAACTCAATTAATCAACAGGTGATTTCCTATAACGTTCACCACCTATCTTGTGCAAATGCTAACGACGGAAGCATTGATATCGAAGTTGTAGCTGGTACAACCTATTTTTTCTCTTGGGAGAATGGTAACAATGAACAAGATGTCAATAACTTGGCTGCCGGTATTTATCGGGTAAAAATTGAAACAAATGAAGGTGAAATTATTTATGCATCATTTGAAATTACCTCGCCAGCACTATTGCAAGGTGTAATTTCACAAAATGACTTACAAACTTCCGTAAATTTAGATTTATTGGTATTAGGAGGAACAGCTCCTTATAATTACGCATGGTCTACCCAAGAAACAAGTGAAGATATTTTAGGTATTACAACCGAAGGAATATATGAGGTGAACATTACAGATTTTAATGGATGTCAATTAACTATAGGAACTTATGTATTCTTCGGACAAGCGAGTTTATTGGAACAAACAAATACGGTTAAATTATATCCTAATCCAAACAACGGTGTTGGAACAATTAGCTGGGATAATGCAGATATCGAAACAATAGAGATCACGACAGGGACTGGACAACTAGTGAGTTCAACCCAAGTTAAAAATTTAACTAGTCTAAGCTTTAACAATTTATCCTCCGGTATGTATGTTGCCAATTTAATTTCAGAAGAAGAAAAGCAAAGTATTCAATTCATTGTTCAGTAAATAATTCTCACATCAAACTATAAACCTGAGTTCGATTATTAAAATAAAGTCAAAATTAATTTAAATACTTTGTTGCAAGGCAGATTTTATAAGGGATAGCGGGTTATCACGTTAAAAGCTAACGCAGAAATAAGTTTTTAAATTAGGCCTAGGATTCGAAATTCCACCTCTAAACAGCAATCTACTTCCCTTTTTTCGCATCGAAATATAACAATATTCCGATTTAAAAAATATCGGATCTCACTATTTAAAGGTGTTTTGACAACGTTTGAATAACCGAACTCAGGTTAAAGAGAAAGGCGCTTCGAAAGAGGCGCTTATTTTTTTACCCCTATTTTTTGCCAAAGGTTTGAGGGCATTTCACTGTAAATAGTCTTCAACCCGTACACTAATGCGATTGCAGCAATTACGTAGGCTACAACGATCCAAATTTGAGTCATAGAAACGTTCTGAATACTTGTTCTTTCGTTAATTTCACATACCTCACCCGGACAATATTTTACTTCTTCTTTTGCAAATAATGGATAAAACATACAGCCTAAGCAAATCCCAAATGCTGATTCGAAAAAGAGAAATATCAAACAAATGAGGCAAATTAACCCCGTAATAATACTATAGGTGTTTAATACATTCATCAATAAGAACATAGTAGCGGATAATCCAAAACCAATCTTCCACGCAAATCTTTTTTGAGGAGCACCAACGTATTCAGGAGTTTGATTTCGAACGATTAATCTACCAATGATCAACATGGGAGAAAAAGTTGGGTTCACAAACACTCGTATAATAAAATCCAATAAAAAGAGTAAAACAAAAAATTTGGCTAAAACAAAATCCTTTTGAAAAATGATCATTAGCAAGGATAACGAGGCAAATACAAACATGATTCCTGATGCGGCACGAATCTCACGCTCATTAAGCACTGGAATATCAAACCCTTCAATTTTTTCTCCAAAACCAATTGCATTTTTCATATTACTTTTCATATTCAAAGATAGGGTGTAATTGTTTTTAAATCTATGAAATTCCTACCTATTATTTGTGGACTTCACCGTTTCTTAAAAATGATTGATGCTCCTTCTTTTTTTATTCCAAGTAAAAAGCAATAGAAAATCCAAAATAATATCTTTTTCGAACTATTATATTTATATCAACATCTGCTAAAAAAATACAACTTATTAAAGAAAATAAAAGCTATATGAAACTTTTTTGCAACCTTATTGTTGATAAACAAAAGAATCTTTCATGCCAAAATCAGGCTATATATTTACCCCATACCAATCACCTGAGCAATCAAATTTTGATAAATTATTTGATATTTTCAGTGAACTCATCACCCATACATCTGGAGACGTAGATGAAGCGCTGGAATGGCTGAACGTTCTGGACAAGGAATATTCATTAACCAACGATGAATATACCATGGACGACTTTATTGAAGATCTTAAAAAGAAAGGCTACTTGCGTGAAGAAATCGAGCCTGATGGAAAAGGTCAATTATCCATTACTGCAAAAACAGAACGCGTTTTGCGAAAAAATGCACTCGATCAAATTTTTGGGAAAATTAAAAAAAGTGGAGCAGGAAATCATAAATCCAAAAAAAGCGGATTAGGTGATGAATTAACAGGTGATTTTCGTGATTTTCAATTTGGGGATTCAATTGAAAATATTTCGATAACAGAAAGTTTGAAAAACGCTCAAATAAACAATGGTATAAGCGATTTTAGATTAACCGAACGAGATTTAGTGATAGAAGACACACACCATAAATCTCAAATGAGTACCATATTGATGATTGATATTAGTCACAGTATGATATTGTACGGCGAAGATAGAATTACACCCGCAAAAAAAGTGGCAATGGCGCTGGCGGAACTAATAACAACCTCTTATCCAAAAGATACCTTAGATGTTATCGTTTTTGGAAACGATGCCTGGCCTATTAAAATAAAAGACCTACCCTATTTACAGGTTGGTCCTTACCATACCAATACTGTTGCCGGTTTGGAATTAGCCATGGATCTTCTCCGCAGGAAAAGAAATACCAACAAACAAATTTTTATGATTACGGACGGTAAGCCTAGTTGCCTTCGCATGCCTGACGGTCAATATTATAAAAACAGCAATGGCCTGGATGAAATGATTGTTGAGAAATGTTATGCTGTAGCTTCACAAGCACGCAAGATGCATATCGCAATTACAACTTTTATGATTGCACAAGATCCTTATTTACAGTCTTTTGTAGAACAATTCACGAAGTCCAACAAAGGAAAAGCATTTTACACCGGATTAAAAGGACTTGGTGAAATGATTTTTCACGATTACGAATCAAATAGAAAAAAACGAATAAACTGATACCATGAATACAACAATCAATACGCTTGGTGCACTGAAAGCATCTGGATACGTCTCTAAAAGCATTAAAACAGAACTACGAGATAACTTAATTGCATCTTTGAAATCTGGCCAGCCAACATTCCCTGGTATTCATGGATACGAACAGTCTGTTATCCCTCAATTAGAAAGAGCCATTTTATCGAAACATAACATAAACTTTTTAGGGTTACGGGGACAGGGAAAAACCCGCATGGCACGTATGATGATTCATTTATTAGATGAATTTATCCCTGTTGTTTCTGGCAGTGAAATGAACGATGATCCTTTCCATCCTATAAGCAGATTCGCACGTGATTTGATAGCAGAAAAGGGAGATGAAACTCCTATTTATTGGTTACATCGATCGGAACGATTTTTTGAGAAATTAGCAACTCCAGACGTAACAATTGCGGACTTAATTGGAGATATTGATCCCATAAAAGCATCCAATTTGAAATTAAACTATTCAGATGAAAGGGTACTTCACTTCGGTATGATTCCACGGGCAAATCGGTGCATCTTCGTAATCAATGAATTGCCGGATTTACAAGCGCGTATTCAAGTTGCTTTATTCAATATTTTGGAAGAAGGAGATATACAAATTCGTGGATTTAAATTACGACTTGCACTAGATCTCCAATTCGTATTCACGGCAAATCCGGAGGATTATACAAACAGAGGAAGTATTGTTACCCCGTTAAAAGATCGAATCGGATCACAAATACTAACACATTATTCTGCAGATATTAAAACGGCCAAAAAAATCACCAACCAGGAGGCCGAAAAGATGGGTACACGTG
>JBILYP010000060.1:0-2856 GCA_044377675.1 Crocinitomicaceae bacterium | reverse complement strand
AACTAAATGACTACCGGTATTATTGCCAGACGATCCAAAACTTGCTTGAATACGGTTTGCTTTCACAGCACTAACAAATTCGCCAAGATTTTTAAAGGGAGAGTCGTTTGAAACCAGCATCAGACTAGGAATAGACGCCACACCTGCAACGGCTTTTAAATCCTTAGTCGGATCAAAATTGAGCTTTGCCAAGCTTGGGCTGGTAGATAGGCTAACAGATGCAAATAGAAATGTATGTCCATCAGGCTTAGCCAATTTGGCCACATATTCAGCCCCAATATTTCCTCCAGCTCCAGGCTTGAGTTCTGGCAAAACAGTTTGCCCAATAACTTTGCCCATTTCATCGGCAATTACGCGTCCAAGAACATCTGCTGAACCACCTGCAGCGTAGGGGATAATCATGACTAATGGTCTAGTTGGGAAGTTTGTAGCGCTAGCGAGGTTACAAAAAATAGTGATCAGACTAAAAAAAATGATGGATAGTCTATTGGCTCGACAAAATCGTGTCATAGGGTGCTTTCAGTTAAAAAGAGAATTGATTAATAATGCTAGTTGCAAATAAGTCTTAATTTACCATTTTTTGGCAAAAAGGTGGGATTTGCAAACTTTTAAAGTGTTCAAATTGTGTGCGTTTTGCACCAAATGATTACTATTTTTTCATGAAAGTGAAATATCACCTCTCTAGAATACTAATTAAATCTACACGAAATTCAAGTTATGACTCTTTACTACACCACCCTTTTGCTTGTAACGATCACTTTTACTTCCTCTTTGCTTGGCGAGAGAAGACGTATTTTCTTAAAACGCAAGAAAAAGGAAGAAGAGAAAAAAATTCAAGATGAACTCGACTCAGTCAAACACTTGCAGCTGTGATCAGGTAAATCGTTTTTTTATGCATGCTTGAGACACGCATATCCATCTATTGCAATCTAGATCGGCTTACTAATCCTCCGGAGAATCTTTGGTAGTTCATTGCAAGTAGATTTCAATTGAGAAGTTTGCCAAGCTATCCTTGAAAATTTTCTTAATAAAGAGCAATATTGAAATTACAGAACCGAATTGAGTGGATTAGTGGGATGGGGGGCAAATAAGAATTCTAGTTTTCGCAATCAAAGGTCAAAAAAATTCCTGTTGATGACGAGATCTTGGGTAGCTTGATCTAGATTTGAATTGGCCGTAGTACTTATTTTAATCGTACTTATCCTAACTTCTTCAATTTGTGGAACTGTCAGGGTTACTTCGGGCTTGATACGTAAGACGCAATTACATAGATCCATGAGATACTCGGAATTTTTTAGGGGTTGCGGCATGGCTATATTAAGCAGTCGATGCAGCAAGTCTGTCGTATGTTCTGGGTCAGGGCTTGCTATGACAATCTCTTGTAAGTGATTTTTTTCATTAGGATGCTTTGTTACCGAGTCAAACCAGAGATAATCTGGGGTCAGATGTTCACAGAAATAGATCCTAAGACCAGTAATTGGTTGAACAGAAAACCGTACTGTTTTAAATAGGGCCGTTTGAATCTGTTCATTAACTAGGGCAGGGCGCGAGAGATCTTGGATAGGATTTGGTTCGAACCCCGCTTGTTGTAAATGATTAAAACATTGCTCTGCATCGGTTGTTTTAAAAACAAGTGCGTCTAAGCCAATTGCTAAATTGGCTATTTCTTTACGCTGAGGAACTGTGCCATACTCCCATCCGAGAACTTCTAAATACGTACTATCTAGCATACATAATTGGTTGGAAGATCCCAAATTATGTTTGGATAATTGCGTTAAATTAAAACCCAGCTTAGCTAATTGATTACTGATCGCTAATATTTGGTCTCTAGCAATCAGTACTAGATGATCGAACTGGTAGTTCATCAACAATGCGTTATACAGATTTATGGATGAAGTTCGGCGATGAGTTCAATCTCAACACAACAGCCTAGAGGTATTTGGGCCACTCCAAAAGCGCTTCTAGCATGTTTCCCGGCTTCTCCAAATACTTCAAAAAGGAGCTCAGAACAGCCGTTGATCACGAGATGGTGCTCAGTAAATTCAGATGTGGAATTGACTAACCCCATTACTTTCACGATGCGTTTAACCCGATCAAGGGAGCCAGCATGCTCCTGCAGGGTCGCTAAGAGATCAATCGTAATTGCTTTAGCGGCAAGTTTGCCAGTCGCGGTATCCATATCAAGACCTAGTTTTCCTACCCAAGGTTTGCCATGTTGTTTCGCAATATGACCTGATAGAAAAACTGTCGAGCCAATTGCAGCAGACATCACATAGGCAGCAGCTGGTGGGCTTGGTGGAGGGAGTTCGATACCCAAATTTTTTAAACGTTCGGTAATTGTAGAAGTAGGACTAGACATGTGGATATTTTAAAAGTGTATTAAAGAGTTAATTATATAAAGATTGTTTGTGGTAATCATACTGTATTCCGGAAAGTAATTGCTCTAAGTTCGCCATTGCCGTATCCAAAGTGGGGATTATTATTCTATGGAATACGCACTGATCAAAGGAGGCGCTTTAAACAGAATATAATGGAGTTGGCACAAGTCTAAAGCGCCTATGCAAGAGATGCTTGGCTCGCTAGGTTTTTAGAGTTTTTCTAATTAAAAGTCCGAATCTAACAAAGTGAGTTTTTTATGGATCATCCAAAGCGTTTAATTGTAGGTATAAGTGGCGCCTCAGGGATTATATACGGCGTGCGAATTTTACAAGCCTTACATGGCTCTGAGATAGAGACCCATTTAGTGATGTCTGATTCGGCCAAACTAACTCTTTCGTCAGAGATGGATTTGACAATTAAGGATGTTGAGAGCTTGGCAAGTGTGGTTCATAACAACAAAAATATTGGGGCAACTAT
>JBILYP010000036.1:0-26513 GCA_044377675.1 Crocinitomicaceae bacterium | reverse complement strand
TAGCGCTGCACAACTCCAGGCACACATACACATTCCTTTTCCGGATGATTATAATATCCACACGGACAGGGATTCATAGCTGCTACCAACATAAATCCCGCAGGATATTCCACAGAAAATCGAGCACGCGCAATGGTTACGGTCCGATCTTCCAGGGGTTGACGCATGACTTCCAAAACAGATCTTTTATATTCTGGCAATTCATCTAAAAATAAAACACCATTATGAGCGAGAGAAATTTCGCCCGGTTGCGGATAACTTCCTCCGCCCACTAAACCATTTTCTGATATCGTATGATGTGGTTTTCTAAATGGCCGTTGGGTGATTAAACCCAGATCATTTTTTACTTTACCGGCAACGCTATGAATTTTTGTGGTTTCCAACGCCTCATCCAAGCTCATTGGGGGCAAAATTGTCGACAAGCGTTTGGCAAGCATTGATTTCCCGGCCCCAGGTGGACCAATGAGAATTATATTATGACCCCCGGCAGCCGCTATTTCAAAAGCACGTTTTACTTGCATTTGTCCCTTTACGTCTTTAAAATCTACATCAAAAAGACTAGTCAAGGAGGAAAATTGCTCCGTTCGATTGGGAATAGATGGAGCTAAACTTGTTGGATCTTTGAAGAAAGAAATCACCTCATCAAGGGTTGAAACACCATATACTGCAATACCTTCAACAACTGACGCTTCAGCGGCATTGCTACTTGGCACAATAATTCCAGTAAATCCCTCCTTTTTTGCCTGTAAAACAATAGGGAGAATCCCTTTGGTAGGTTGAATATTTCCGTCCAATGACAACTCACCAATTAGCTGATAATCCGATAATAATTCAGAAGGTATTTGCTCACTAACAGCCAATATTCCAATTGCAATAGGTAAATCAAAAACAGATCCTTCCTTTCGGATATCTGCCGGCGCCATATTGACCGTAATTTCTCTACCCGGAAATTTTAAATTATTATTTGAAAAAGCCGCTTTAATTCTCTGCTGACTTTCTTTCACCGAATTATCAGGTAAACCAACTAAATAAAAATTAACACCTATTCCAAGATTCACTTCAATAGTTATGGTTGTTGCATTAATTCCAAAAACCGCCGAAGAATAAGATTTTACCAACATTTTATTTAATTTGATTATATAACAAACTAATTTACGGTTATTTTTTAATCATATTATTCTTGATTATTAATTATGTTTTTTGTATTTTATGTGAACGATTTTAGATTTAAGCTGTACATTCAATTTGTGAAAAAAATTGCAATTCTCTTTTGGGTATTATTTCCGCTATTACATTTTGCTCAGCGCTGTAATTTTACTTATTACAACAAAAAAGGAGGGCATTATTTGTTCTCAACCTACTTTCAAGACGACATGCGTACGACTAGAGATGGGGTTTGTGAAATGAGTGAAAATGGTAAAATATACGAAAAGCGGGTGTTCAAAAATGGACTTTTGGTTGAAGAAGAACTCAATTTTTTCAATCAAAATCAAACCATACAAAAAAGAATCCGAACAAAAATGAATCATCATCCAGTTCTTAGCAAGGAATTGGGGACAATGGAAGAATTCAATGAAAAAGGAATTTTACTAAGATCTTGGCGATTTTATTTGGACAAGGAGAACAGAAGGAGAAGTCAAATCACCGAATATCATTACAATGGAAAGCTCCGATTCAAACAGGATTATGCATTTATTCGTTTGTCGGAGATCGATTCATACCATATCAAAGATCATCCACCTCATACCGTTGACGAATTTGGTTATACCTATTTAACCGTTCCTTATGGCATTCATCAAGAATTTGACGACCAAGGAAATCTGATACGCGAACAGCATTATAATACCTTGACTTTTTACGATCAAGATAGCCAACATATTTTGGATGGCCCTTATAAAGAATTTTATGCCAACGGTAAACCAAAAGTAGTTGCAACCTATAAAGAAGGCAATTTAGATAGTAGTTGGATAAGTTACCACTACAACGGTAAATTAATGGAAACGGGAGTATACCGAAATAATATAAAAGCAGGTATTTGGGAAGGATTTAACGATATTGGTAAATTAATAAAACGCGGGGTGTATGATGAAAAAGCCACCAATCCATTTGCACCAACCCAAGAAACGACTTGGAACGATGCAGGACTAAAAATTGAGGAAAAATACATCGATGAAAAAGAAATAGCTCAATTAAATAAATGGAACAACCAAGGATTACTTGTGCAACATACTGAGTTTATGAAAAGTACTCAAATGAATTGGTCAAATCAATCACTCATTCTTTTAGATAAAATTTGGTATGAGGACGGAAAAATCAAACAAATAATCAATAATTACCCAAAATCTGACACCAATTTTATTTCATATTATCCATCCGGACAACTAAAAGACCTACGATATGGATATTGGAAAAATGATATAAGACTTGACCAGCAATCCTCTTGGAATGAACGAGGTATATTAACTATGAAAAGTTCGAGGGAATATAACCAAGATGGGAGTAAAACACGCCAGACCATAGAAACCTTCTACTCGAATGGAAATAAGAAGACAAAAAATGAATTCATAAATAAAGAATTATATGAAGAGAGCTATTCCATGAGTGGTATTCTTCACAAGTACCGTGAAACCATATCTGCTAAAATAGATGGTATTTACCGAGAAATTGATACGTTAACGGGTTTGAAAACAGAAATTAATTACTCCAATGGTATAAGAAATGGGGCCTGTCAATTGTATAATTCAAAGGATAAAATTCCAATGTTTAAATCGTATAATCAAGGGTGTTCAAGTAAGCATAAATTGGAAGATTATTGGATTGGAAAATCAATCGCTGAAAAATCTAAACTAAAAAACGAAGCAAATTTCACCCTGTTATATTCGAAAACACCAACCTTTCAAACTTGGAATGCACTTCTAAACCGCCGGGATTCAATTGCCATTTGGACGGGTAAAATCCACGATCAATTAAATGAAAGGGGTTGCGATGTCGTAATACAAGAATTAGAATTGAAAGCGCTTACATTTAATCTGCCACACGTTTATTACATTGGATTGGATAAGAAAGACACTTCTAACCAGCGAGTAAAGTCCTTGTTGCATATTCTTGATAGTATAAACTGGAGTTTAAAAAATGTAAAATTGGAAAATGGTTCTTTTGTAGGAAAAATTAATTTAGACGATTTTATCTCCTATCCTTTGTTTCAAAAAATCCTGAAAGAACACAATTCATTTTTCTATCCTGAATTGGATCATAAACAAAATCCTAGAATTGATTACGGTTTTCGAGAATCACCAACTAGTTCTTTAACGATGATAGAATCAAATTCCTGTTACGCGAAATTTCTAATCAGTGATCAAGGGCATCATGCGCAATTAATCGTTTACGAAGATGGAGATGTTGAATTTGAAAACCAAATCATCACATGGGAAAAATGGAAAGAACAAATTTCAAACCCAATCAGGAACCATATGTTTAAGGATTAATAAGATGAAAGTTAAATACACCAAATTCTTATCTGTTTTACTATTCGTTTTAACTAGCAGTACACTATTCGGTAACCTACGTCCGATATACCTATCTATTGAATTGAGGCCCGCGTCTACTGCTGTGAATAAGAAGAATATCATACAATGGAATGTTGTCATCACCAATCTTGATTCCGTTCGGCATGCAATCGTTATTCCGTCTGCCCAAAACCGAGGAAAAAGAATACTCCAATTGCAGTGGTATAAAGTATCTTCATCAAGTTCAGGAATTTTCCCTGAGTTAGGCGACTTTTACGAACAAGTATATTCAGATCCCATTGAATTGGAAATGGATACTTCTCTCTATCGAGGCTTTGCATCCATTGTAAATTTAGACCCAATGGAATCGTATACGTTTCCCATTTTTTTG
This sequence comes from Crocinitomicaceae bacterium, assembly GCA_044377675.1. Taxonomy (GTDB): domain Bacteria; phylum Bacteroidota; class Bacteroidia; order Flavobacteriales_D; family Crocinitomicaceae; genus UBA952. The sequence goes on along the minus strand of JBILYP010000036.1, from coordinate 22,616 downwards.
AATGATCGAAAAAATCAATTTAAACACGTAGAATCATCTTATCAGGTACCTAATCTTCCTATTCAAGATTATGAAGTGTTGGTACACTACAATCCTTATACAGACTCCCTAGCCAAACACTTTTTCTATCACCGAGAGAAAGGTCAATATGAACAGGATTCATTAAATCGACTGGAATTACCTCGAGAAGGAATTTACTCACCCTATACTACCATTCACATGCAAAAGGATGATTTCACAATAGATCTATTCTCCAGTAAAACATGTTCAAAGAATTGCAATATTTGTACATGTATAAAAAACAAGCGATGGAAAAAACTCCGAAAACATTTTGCGAAAAAATCCAGTGATTTATCTCACGGCAGAGTCTTACATGAATTTCCAGGACCAGATGCCGTTCAAGATTTGTTACCAACCTATTATTCGAAAAACTATGTTGTTCTCACAAAGAATGGTGTTCAGCACATTTCAGTTACTTGGCAAATAGGTAAGATCTATAAAACAGCTCAGTTTTTTACCCGAATTCTCTACCCTATTTTTGGCAGAGTGGTTTTCCCTTACACAAATTCGAGGTGGTCTAAGTTAATTAGGATTGAGGAATGGTAGGGTGAGCATTTTATGATACTAACCCATCTTTGGAAAGAAATTCGTTTTATGTTTCAAAAATCGTGAACCAAAACCAAAAAGAGCAATTGCAAGTGCAAACAGAAGAAGTGTTATTGAAATTGTTAATTTTTCTTCTGTAAACATTAAGCGCAACAAAGAAACAAACCAAATACTGGAAAGACTGGAAACTATTCCCGGATATTCATTTTTCCAAACCATTTTAAATGAAAATGGATTTACTGCTCTTTTATAAAGGAGTGGATTTGGAAGAAATAAAGGTGTTTTAATTGACCAGTCGACGTATTCTTCGCCAAACTTCTCTTCCAAAAAATCATTTTCAATGCGCATAATTGGAAAATAGAGTAAAATAAAAAAGACTACCCCAATAAGTAAAAACCAAAAGTTACCTACCCAATAAAAAATACCTATCCAAATCATTAAATTACCTAAATACAAGGGATGTCTTACCATTGAGTATAATCCTGTGTTATTTAATTGATGTGCAACTTGTTGGTCTCGATTTTTCCCAGAAGTATGCATTCCCCTGGTTCCTACAACTAAAGCCCGAATTAAATGCCCGAAAAAAATAAAAATAATAGTAATAAACAATGTCATTTTTTTTCCAAAAAAAAGAGTAAAATCAGTAATGTTTGGATGGCAGTAAATCACTATAATTGCAATCAACACCAACACCAACGGAATTTGTCCACGGTACTTAAAAAGTTGATTTCCTGAATTTTCGAAAAGTTTACGCATTGAAATAGAAAAAAATTGATTACATTGCCTAGGTCATTTTTACAAAGATATTTTAATTCAGCACCATGAAGACAAAATTTGAAATTGAATTTTTACTTAAAACTTCTCCAAGGGTTTTAGAAGATAAACTAACAACGCCCTCTGGACTTAGTGAATGGTTTGCAGAAAATGTAAATGCCCAAAATGATATTTACGAATTTTGGTGGAATGGATCCTCTGAAAAAGCGAAGCTTCAAGTCCTTAAGCCTGGTTCAAAAATTCGATTTAAATGGTTAAACGACGAAGATGCTGAATCTTATTTTGAAATGAGCTTTGAATCAGACACCATGACAAATGTTGTTTGTTTAACGGTTACAGATTTCGCGGAGGAGGATGACTTAGAAGATAGCAAACTTTTGTGGGAACAAAACATTCATGATCTAGTAAGACTTTTAGGAGCCGAGTTAACGTAACAAATTCACGTGTCCTGTTAGTTGATACTTGCGATAGAGAAAATCCTGATAAGTTAATTTCCAAGTATAGGTTCCATCTTGACATTTCTCCCCTTTAAACGTCCCATCCCAACTATCATTGGTGGAATTTAAAGTGGAAACAAGTTCTCCCCATCGATTAAATACCAGACATTCCATTTGTTTTATATTTCCCCCATACACTTGAAATACATCATTTAGTCCATCATCATCGGGAATAAATGTATTTGGCACATACACTACAGCATCATACGTTATTGTCACATAACTCGAAGAAGAACAGCCGTTTATATCTGTGAAATCAACAAAGTAGGTTATGTTTTGATTGGGCGTTGCAACCGGATTTGGGCAATTTATACAGGATAGAAATTCTGGTGGACTCCAAGAATAAACTCCCGGAGTATGCGTCATCGCTGACAACTGGATTTCATCTCCATAGAATGCATTCACGTCAGGAGTTAGCGTTATAAAAGGAGAAGGAAATAAGGCAACTTCTACAAGAGCCGTATCTTTGCAGCCATTTAAATCCGTACCAATAATCATATAATTTGTACTTTGTGTTGGTCGTACCTGTGCCACGTTGCCATTTACCGAAACAACGGTATTAGAAGGCAACCATTGATAATAGCTTGCTCCATTTGCCCAAATAGTAGCAGTTTCACGCGGACAAATAATTGTGTCATTTCCTGCTGTTATTGCGGCTTGAACAACTTGAACCAAAATTGAATCTTGCACCGTTCCGCAGGCATTGGTTACATCACAATAATACCATTGATTGATTAATGTGTTGGATTCAACTTGTGGCCCTACCCATGGTGTTAAAGTTGGACTTGGGTTCCACACATAACTGTCTCCCCCAGAAATTGTAATAGCAGCTGTTGATCCATAGCACAAATTAAATGTATCCACCATTATAGGAACGGGTGGATTGAAATATACAGTTATTGTAACAGAATCTTCGTTCAAACACCCATCTGCACTTATAACCTGCGCTAAATAGGTAATTGTTGATGTTGGGGTTGCTATTGGTGTGAGGCTACTTGGATTATTGAGGAACTGTGCAGGCGTCCAAGAAACTGTGCCGGATGTTGTTACAGCCAAAGGAACAGACTCACCCAAACAAATAGGTGTATCTGGTGTAATTGTCATTGTATTATCAAAAACCTGAAGCGTAACAGGAACGCTAACCGAACCACAACTATCTGAAATAACAACTGTAAATGTTGTTGTTACTGTGATTGATGCAGTTGGATTGGAGACATTGGGATTATCTAATAAATTAGCAGGTGTCCAACTGTAATTTGCACCACCAAAAGCATCAAATTGGTATGAATCACCCGGACAAATCGGATTAACGGGTTGAACAACCCCTCCTTCAAAATCACCAATGGTGACGGTAATTGTAACTGAATCCGAGCTAAAACAACCATTAGTATCATACACAACCAATGTTACATCATAAATTCCTGGTTGCGTGTATTGATAAATTGGTTCAAATTCTGTGGAGGTATTTCCATCACCAAAATCCCAAGAATATGCGTTACCATTTGTACTATTGTTTTGGAAAAAAACAGATTGTGGTATACAAATTAATGGTGCTGGTTGAGCTGCTGCTGCCTGAATAGTACTTAATTCAAATTTAAAGGTTGCCATATTGCAATTAGAACTGTTATTGGTAGGAGACCAACTACCAGGCGTACTTGTAAAACCGTAATCATTTCCACCACAAGCTCCACAAACAGCATGATAAATTCTTCCCGATTTATCAAAACGACTCGTTCCGCCATCTACATGATTATAACTACTGTTCGTACCTCCCATAAAAGTAGCATATTTTAATGCGCTGGCATCTTGATCAAGCACTGCTATATAAAAATTATTGCCACTAGTATTTAATTGAAAACCATCTGGCGTGCACTGAAAATTGCTACTGGTAGAAAAAGTTGCTTGATCATTTTGATTTAAGACCCCACCCCACCCGGCTAAGTAAATATCGTAACAATCTGATACAAGAAATGCAGTTGGAGAAATTTCAACATGCCCATGCGCTGCCCCAATCATGGTTGTCCAAGAAATAGTATTTAAATCGGAAGTGTATTTACGAACATACTGACCAGAATTTGGCGTACCATAGCAACCAGCTGATATTGTCCAATCTGATTCCGTTTGGCCATACACATACACGAAATTATCAATATCTGTATCCACGAAATAAGTCTGGTCATACTCGCCAAGCCCCATATAAGTTCCAGAAACAAATTGGCCATTATTTTGATTTAATCGCAAGACATATCCATCCGAAATACCCCCATTGAATGAAAGGTCATTTCCCGTTGAAAAAGGTAATGAAAAAGAGGATGTTCCACCTGCTGCATAAACAAAACCATTTGATGAAACGGTTACAGCATTTCCAGTTTCAAGTCCTGAACCACCAAAATAAGTACTCCAAACCAACGAACTAAGGGTTGAATTCAATCGAAAAACAACAGCGTCTTGACTACCAGATAATGCAGTTTGACTAGCAGAAACAACAGGAAAATTAGACGATGCTGTGGTACTAGAAATATAAACATTTAAATTATTATCAAGGATAATTTCCCCTCGGAATTGATCACCATAATTATAATGCAAAGAGTTGGTATTTAAGCCATCAGTATTGGAACCACCCACAAATGTTGAAGACAGTAAACTAGTTCCATTTGGACTTAATCGAGCAACGTAGATATCTGCTCCATTAAATTCCAACGAGTTTTCTAATTCATTTGGTCCTCCATTGTGTGAATTATCATAAGGAGCACCCGCCATTGGGAAATTAACGGAGGAAGTTACTCCATAAATGTATAGTTCTCCATTGGGAGCAGAAACAATCGAATGGGGTGTTTCATTTCCACTTCCACCAAGATACGTTGAGTAAATAATGGAAGATCCGGTTGCATTATATTTTGTGATTCCTACATCCATTGGAAAAGTACCTGTTCCGGAATTATACGAAACATCATATGCTCCGGTTGAAAGTGGATAGCCCGTTCCAAATACAATCCCCCCCCCAAATAAATTACCGTTAATATCAGGGGTTGCAGTAAATCCCCAATTATCAGAAGTTGAACCCGTGAAAGTAGAAAAGGTTAAACTTGGATCAATAATTAAGTGCTTGTTTTGATCGTACCCTTCCGGAAAATAAAATCCAATGGTATCACCTACTAACTGGAATAAACAACTAACATTTTCTTTTTTACCAGAATCATCAACCGTCCATGCAATGGGCTTTGATTGAATAATTTCACCAAATCGATGAGCAACAACCAATTCACCATTTTCATTCAATCTTATCGAATTTGCACCTGCCAAAACAAAGCGAATTTGATTGGAATTCCCATTAGGTTGAACAGCAAAATTATAACTTAACTGCCCTGATTGAGTAGAATAAAAAAGATCAATGTTGGGGTAAAAATCTAAATAGCTTACGTCTTGAAAAGAGTATATATTTGATTTCCATTTGGAAGAATCAGTACCCAAAATATAGTTACTGTAGTGACTACTTGGATTTTTCTCTTGTTTAACAACAGTTGAATTCGCTTGTAAAAATTGTTGTTTTATGACGTGATACGCGTTGCCTGTTTTCTTTTCCTCGGTTTCATTATGATGCTCCGAATGATTATGACTCATCACATCCGTTAAGTAGAACGTCAATTGATCAGATTCTACATAAAGTTTCCCTTGATTTATATTTATTGAATATTGAATACGTTCATCCCATTGCCCTCGATTGGGAGTCATCCAAACTTCTTGACAATAAAAGTCAAAAGAAAGGAGCATGATGAAAAATAAGTTTAGCTTTTTCAACCTATCCATTAGGTAAATATACAACAATAGTTATACGTATTAAACTCGTTTTTTGTTGTATGGTTGCTTTACTTTAGAAACATTAACTTTCTAGGACAAGGTTATTGATTGCAGAAACTCTCTTTTCGTGGCATCTTCTTTGAATTTTCCAGTGTAAAAACTGGTTACAGTGGCAGAAGATTCATCTTTGATACCGCGGGATGAAACACATAAATGTTTGGCATCAATTAATATTGCTACGTCCTCTGTACCCAAAACGCGCTTAATCTCTTCACCGATTTGAACAGTTAATCGTTCTTGAACCTGTGGTCTTTTAGCAAAATACTGAACGATTCGATTCAACTTTGAAAGACCAATTACTTTTCCATTAGAGATATAAGCCACGTGAGCTTTACCCATAATGGGCACAAAATGATGTTCACAATTGCTGTAAAAAGAGATATTTTTCTCTACCAACATTTCGTTGTATTGGTACTTATTTTCGAATAATGCAATCGATGGTCGGTTTGAAGGATTTAATCCCGAAAAGATTTCTTGAACATACATTTTTGCAACACGGTGTGGAGTTCCTTGCAAACTATCATCAGTTAAATCCAATCCCAAAACCTCCATTATTGACCTAAAATGAGTAGCTATCTCAGCGATTTTTTCTGAATCTGATTTAACAAATGCATCTGGTCTGATTGGTGTTTCATAGGAAGTTAGCACATGCTCATCGCCTATTTGGTCATATAATTCGGTTAAATCTACATTTATTTTCATGGAATACTTTTCAATAGAACACGGCAAGCTTCTTTTTGTTTAACTTTTTTAATAAATCATTAAACAAAATTACTACATCATTCCTTGCAATGAACACAAACGATAGTAGGAGCCTTGTAATTCCAAGAGTTCTTGATGAGTTCCTCTTTCAGTAATTTCGCCATTAGATAAGACGATTATTTCATCTGCGTTTTTTATGGTGCTTAAACGATGTGCAATAACCAGCGAAGTTCTATCCCGCATCAAATTATCCAAAGCTTCTTGGACTAATTTTTCAGATTCTGTGTCTAATGCGGAAGTAGCCTCGTCAAGGATGAGTATTTCCGGATTTTTGTACAAGGCACGAGCAATACATAAGCGCTGTTTTTGTCCTCCCGATAGTTTATTTCCGCGTTCGCCTATAATTGAGTTGTAACCCAATTCTAATTGAGAAATAAAGCTATGCGCGTTTGCAGTTTGGGCTGCCTGAATAGCACGTTTCATGTCTGGGAAAGAGTCTCCAAAGGCAATATTTTCTAAAACGCTGGTATTGAATAAAATGGATTCCTGAGAAACTATTCCAATAAATTGCCGCAAATCATAAGTCCTAAACGATTGTATCGGAATTGAATCGATTGTAATATTCCCTTCTTCGGGGTCATAAAAACGAGGTAATAAATCTGCAATTGTTGATTTTCCGCTTCCCGATTCACCAACTAAAGCCACTGTTTTTCCTTTTGGAATGGTAAAAGAAACATTTTTTAATACCAATTCATCACCATAACGAAATGAAACATTATTGTATGATATGGAATGGGTAAAATTGGTTGGTGTGAGTGGATTTTCCGGTTCCAAAACACGCAAGTCCGAAGTTAAAACTTCATTTATGCGATCCATACTAACACGTGCTTTTTGTAACACGGCAATTTGATTAGAAACAGATTGAATCGGACGTAATAATTGAGAAAAGATGATGATAAAGGTTACAAACAGCTCTCCTGTCAGGGCTTCATCTCCTGCTTTTGCATCTAAAATTATGGATCCGCCAAACCATACTAAACACATCATCACTGCTGCACCTAATGTTTCACTCAGAAGTGGAGCCACATCTCTCTTACGAAACGTTCGGGTAACTAACTGTTGATGACGAAGATTAATAGATTTAAAAAGACGCTCCATGTATTCCACCGCATTAAATGCTTTAATTATTCGAATTCCACCTAGACTTTCATCCATAGCGGAATATAATAATCCTAATTGTTCCTGACCATTTTTTGCTGTGCGCTTCAAACTTTTACCAATCCTAGAAATAATAAAGGCGGTTACAGGTAGTAAAAAAAAGGAAACCAAGGTTAAACTGGGACTAATGTAAAGTAAGGATGCAACATGAATAACAATGGAAATAGGTTCTCGAAAAATCAATTCCAACATACCCACCACTCCATTTTCAATTTCGCCAACATCACTGTTCATTCTTGCCATCAAATCTCCTTTTCTCTCTTGTGAATGAAAAGAGAGCGGTAAATTCATCGCTTTTGAAAATAATTCATCGCGCACATCACGCACCACAGCCATGCGTAATTCAGATTGAAACCAAATAGCCAAATAACGAGAAGTATTTTTCAAAAAGAAGGCAACAAAAACAGAAATACAAACAAATAATAAAGCTTGTTTCGGATCATTTGAAACCATTTCATGCATTGTAAAATTATACCAATCAGCAACATACGAAGTCAAATCAGCAATATGACCAGAAAATCTAGGCTCTTGAATTGGTTGCTGAAATTCTTTCGATTTAAAAATCAATTGTAGAAAGGGTATAAATAAAACCAATGAAAGTAAGTTAAATACTGTAAAAAGTAGATTTCCTGCAATGGTAATAAATGCCAAAAATTTGTACCGAAAGGTGTACTTATAAATTACTCTCCACGAATGCATATGGCAAAGATACACTAAACGAAATTGAAAGGCATAAATTGCGAGCGAATTGTTACCTTTGTATCCTATGTCATCAATCCGCCAACATAAAATTGAAGCTGCCATTCGAGCAGAACTAGCTTCTTATCTTCAACGAAGTACCAACGAAATCTGCATGGGCAGCATGGTGAGTGTTACAATCATACGTGTTACCTCCGATTTATCATTAGCCAGATGCTACCTGAGTATTTTTGCCGGGCCCGATAAAAAAATTGTATTAGATAATATCAATCATAACAAAGGAAAAATCCGAATGGAAATCGCAAAAAGGCTAAGCAACATGCGAAAAACACCAGAATTATTATTCTTTATCGACGACTCATTGGATTATGCAGAAGAAATAAATGAATTATTGAAAAAATAAATTGGCAACAAACGTTCCTTATTTCATTGCTAAACGCTATTTATTTTCTTGGAAAAAGAGAAATGCAATTAATTTAATAACTGCTATTTCCATCATCGGTATTGGTATTACTACTGCTGCACTGGTTATATTGATTTCGGCTTTTAATGGGATTGAACAGATGATTGATCGCATGTATTCGGAATTTGACACGGATTTAACCATCTTACCAGCCAATACCAAAACATTTAACACTGCAGAGCTTGATGTCATAAAACTCAAAAATATTTCTGAGATAGAGTCAACATCCCGAACCATTGATGAATTAGTCATTTTAAAAAATGGAGATCGTTGGGTGAATGCGAAACTAATGGGTGTAGACTCCAGTTTTTTGGCCATGGCTGACATGAACAAGCATTTATTACATAATCGGAAAATTACCGATTATACTAGTTTTATTTTTCCTGGTGCAGGTTTGTTAGAAAAATTACAAATACAACTCGATCAGGAGAACAATTATGAACCGATCGTATTTTTTGCCCCTAAAAGAAAATTAACCATTCGTCCAGGCAAAAATCCATTTTATACAGAAAATGCCACTGTTAGCGCGATCATGAATTACAATCGGGAAGTAAACATGGAAGTCGTTGTTTGCTCTTTTGACTTTGCATCAAATCTCTTGCAATACGAAAATGAATTATCTTCCATATTAATCAATCTGAAAGAAAATTGCAATTCAGAGGAGGTCAAGGAAAAAATTCAACAACTTGTTGGACCAACATTTAAAGTTCAGTCTCGATACGAGAAAAACGAACTGATTTTTAAAACGAGTCAGACCGAAAAAATCATAGTAATATGCATCCTTGTATTTGTGTTTATATTGGCTGCTTTCAACTTGATAGGGTCATTAACCATGCTTTTTGTTGAGAAAAAAAAGAATATTGTTACACTTGTAAGTATGGGATTAACACGTAAAAATATTTTTAGCATTTTCTTTTTTGAAGGACTTCTATTATCACTGATTGGACTAATAATCGGGCTATTTCTGGGTTATTCTGTTTCTTTAGCTCAAATCTATGGCTCTCTAATTGTTCTACCCGGTACATTGGAAGCTTTTCCAATTAATTTAAAACTAAGTGATGGGCTTTTCATCATTTCACTGGTAGGCGGATTGAGCATTATTTTTTCCTTTACTACGGTAGTTTTCTTAGTTAGGAATAATTTTTCAAACGGTGTTTTCATAGCTAAATCCTAATTTAAATTCATAAAACACGGAATGCTCACAAAAATCTTGTTAAAAACTTGATCTTTTTTTTTATAACTTGATTTTAAATCAAAAAATAGTGAAAATAAATAATTATCTTTGCGCCCAAATTTAGAGTACTAATTGATCAAAATAAACCTGAAATGTCTCAAATTAAAGGAAAAATATCACAAGTTATTGGCCCAGTAGTGGATGTGAATTATGAAAGAGGAAGCGCATTACCAAACATTTATGAAGCCCTAGAGGTGCGTAAAGCAGATGGCAGCCGTGTTGTTCTAGAAGTTCAATCACACGTCGGAGAAAACTCTATTCGTGCCATTGCGATGGATTCAACAGATGGATTTACACGCGGAATGGAAGTAAAATCCACAGGTAGTGCAATCAAAATGCCTATTGGAGAAGCTATTAAAGGAAGGCTTTTTAACGTTGTTGGAGAGGCAATTGATGGAATTCAGCCAGTAGATAATTCAAACGGATTACCTATTCACCGAGAAGCTCCAAAATTTGATCAATTATCAACAGCGACTGAAATCCTTTTTACAGGTATCAAAGTTATTGACCTTATCGAACCATACGCAAAAGGTGGTAAAATTGGTCTTTTTGGTGGTGCAGGTGTTGGTAAAACAGTTTTGATCCAAGAATTAATTAATAATATTGCCAAAGGTCATGGTGGTCTTTCAGTATTTGCAGGTGTTGGAGAAAGAACACGTGAAGGAAATGATTTACTTCGCGAGATGTTAGAATCTGGCATTATTAAATACGGTAAAGAATTCATGCATTCCATGGAAGAAGGCGGTTGGGATCTTTCAAAAATCGACTTAGAGGAAATGAAAGAGTCTAAAGCTACTTTTGTTTTTGGTCAAATGAATGAGCCTCCTGGAGCACGTGCGCGTGTTGCTTTATCAGGTTTAACAGTTGCTGAATATTTCCGTGATGGTTCGGGCGATGGACAAGGAAAAGATATCCTTTTCTTTGTTGACAATATCTTCCGATTTACGCAAGCAGGTTCAGAGGTTTCTGCACTACTTGGTCGTATGCCTTCTGCCGTTGGTTACCAACCTACATTGGCCTCTGAAATGGGTGCAATGCAAGAACGAATCACTTCTACAAAAAATGGTTCTATCACATCAGTTCAAGCGGTTTACGTGCCAGCAGATGATTTAACTGACCCGGCTCCAGCAAATACCTTTGCTCACTTAGATGCAACAACAGTACTTTCTAGAAAAATTGCCGAATTAGGAATTTATCCTGCAGTGGATCCATTGGATTCTACGTCGCGGATTTTGACTTCTGAAATAGTTGGTGATGAACATTACGATTGTGCTCAACGTGTAAAAAGTACCTTACAACGATACAAAGAATTACAAGACATTATTGCCATTTTAGGAATGGATGAACTTTCTGAAGAAGATAAATTAATAGTTCATCGTGCACGACGTGTTCAACGTTTCTTGTCTCAACCGTTTCATGTTGCTGAGCAGTTTACTGGTATTCCTGGTGTTTTGGTTGATATTAAAGAAACGATTAAAGCATTTAATGCGATTCTTGATGGAGAATATGACAAATACCCTGAGGCTGCATTCAACTTGAAAGGTGGAATAGCAGATGTAGTTGCTGCAGGAGAGAAAATGTTAACAGAAGCATAATCCCTATGTTAGTAGTTGATATCTTAACTCCTGAAATGAACGTTTTTAGCGGAGAAGTAACTTGTGTAACTTTACCCGGCTTAGATGGTACTTTTCAGATTCTAAACAATCATGCTCCTATTATTTCGGCATTGAAGGTGGGCAAACTTATTGTGGAACTACCAGTTAATTTTAATGCGGAAACATACAAAAGCAAATTAATTCAACAAACATCAGATGCTAAAAGAATCGAAATCTCTATAGCGGGTGGTGTAGTTGAAATAACGAACAATAAAGTAATTATTCTTGCTGAATAATAAATCCTATACGACATAAAAAAAGGAAGTAATTACTTCCTTTTTTTATGCTTTCTATTTTTCAAAATAAACTACCCAGAATATGAGTAGTTTTATTAAATTCAATAATCTCTCCTATAAATTTGGCATTTCTCGCGTGAATGCTGGTATGCCTGTAACATCCATACCCGTTATCAAGAGGTGAATATCATGTGTTCCTTCATACGTTACAACTGATTCTAAATTAGCCATATGACGCATCATTGAATATTCACTTGTAATGCCCATACCACCATGTATCTGGCGAGCCTCCCGTGCGATATTTAATGCTATCTCCACATTATTACGTTTTGCCATTGATATTTGTGCACTTGTCGCTTTACCCTCATTACGCAATTGACCCAATCGAAAAGTTAATAATTGCGCCTTAGTAATTTCCGTAATCATTTCGGCCAATTTCTTTTGAATTAACTGAAAAGCACCTATGGGAACATTAAATTGTGTTCGTTCTTTGGAGTAACGCAAAGCTTGATCATAACAATCCATTGCTGCTCCTAATGCACCCCATGCAATTCCAAATCTTGCAGAATCTAAACAACTTAAAGGAGCTCCTAAACCACTTCTTCCCGGTAATATATTTGTTTTAGGAACCTTTACATTATCAAAAATTAATTCTCCCGTTGATGATGCACGCAAGGATAATTTTCCATGCATTTCAGGAGTAGAAAAACCTTCCATTCCACGCTCAACTAATAAACCAAAAATTCTACCTGATTCATCTTTAGCCCAAACAACAGCAACATCAGCAAACGGTGCGTTAGAAATCCACATTTTTGCACCATTCAAAATCACATGATCTCCAGCATCCTTGAAATTTGTAATCATTCCACCCGGATTGGAACCATGATCTGGCTCTGTTAATCCAAAACAACCCATCATTTCACCCGTTCCCAATTTCGGCAAAAACTTCTGCTTATGTTCTTCTGATCCATATTTCCAAATTGGATACATAACCAATGATGACTGCACCGAAGCAGTTGAACGCAAACCTGAATCGCAACGCTCTAGTTCTTGCATAATTAGTCCGTAAGAAATTTGATCAAGTCCAGCACCTCCATATTCTTCCGGAATATAAGGTCCAAATGCACCAATTTCTCCTAAACCAGATAACAAATGCATTGGGAAAGTTGCGTTTTCATAATGCTCATCAATGATTGGAGAAACTTCACGTTTAACCCAAGCACGAGCAGCATCCCGAACCAATTTATGTTCTTCAGACAATAAATCATCTAGCATGTAATAGTCCGGTTGAATGTACTGATCAGTTTTCATAATGTATTTTAAATAAAGACAAAAATAAGTATATTTTGTTCTAACCACAGCAACACCCTTAAAGTTTTGGTCAGTTAAATAGAAAAATCTACAAAATGAAACAATATATTGCATTTTGTTGCACTGCTTTACCGATAACCTTGTTACTTTTGCATATGATTTCACTAATTCAGGTGGGCGAGCTTGTTGCAAGGAAGACTCCTTTCGAATTACCCGAACTTTTGGGCTTGTTCATGGGTCTTTCGCTCATTGGATTAGCCAAAATAAGCCATTCCAAAACATTGGCAACTGCTTTTGGGACATTATTCTCGTTAAAAACTGAGATTTCTTTTAATGATACAGTAAAAATGCATCCGCTAGGTTCTTTTTTGTTAATCATTAATTTCCTGGTCAGTATCTCGTTAATTGTATTTTTGGCCACAAAACCACTGAATATTGATATAGACAATCACTATTGGTTTTCCCTCGGAATTGCGTCACTTTCCCTTTTTATTTATTTAACTGGAATTTATGTTGTTGGTTTTATTAGTGGCGAACTAAATCGAATTCGTATAAATCAAATTTTTACACTCAATTTCATTCACATTACGGGAATTGTTAGTATTTTATTGGCTATTCCTTGGATAATAAACCCTCACCTCAATATATTTTTTACAATCACCACTGCAACACTACTTGGAATGCTGTATTTTTTGCGTTTAATTAAAATATTATCGGTTGCAGTTCGGGAACATATACCAATTTATTATTTAATTTTGTATCTTTGCACCCTCGAAATCCTTCCTGTCTTTGTAAGTGTTTCTGTTTTTTGGAAGTATGTAGTTGTTTAGATAACGGTTAATATTTAGAAAAATTGGCTATCAAATCAATTTTAGTATCTCAGCCCAAGCCCGAAGGAGAGAAATCTCCCTACTACGATTTAGTGGAAAAATATAAAGTCAAAATCGATTTTAGACCCTTTATCAAAGTAGAAGGTGTTGACACCAAAGAATTCAGGTCACAGCGTATTAATTTTTCTGACTTTTCAGGAATAATCTTAACCTCTAAAGTAGCTGTAGATCATTTTTTTAGAATTGCCGAAGAAATTCGTTACGAGGTTCCGGATGACTTAAAATACTTTTGCATTTCAGAAGCAGTAGCTTTGTATCTTCAAAAATACGTAACCTACAGAAAACGAAAAATATTTTTTGGTAAGCAAACAATCGAGCAGTTAGCAGATGTTATGAAGAAACATAAGAATGAAAAATTCTTACTTCCTTGTACCGATATTTTAAGAGACAATATTCCGCTCACACTTGAGGAGCAAAAAATTGAGTTTTCAAAGGTGATCCTTTATAAAACAGTTGCTGCCGATTTATCTGATCTAGAGGATGTAAAATACGATTTATTAGTATTTTTTAGTCCTGGAGGAATTGAGTCACTTTTTAAAAATTTTCCGGACTTTGTTCAAGACAAGACTTGTATTGCGGCTTTTGGAACAACAACCGCTCAAGCAGTTTTGAAAAATAATCTTCGTCTAGATTTACATGCGCCTCAGCCCAATGCCCCTTCTATGGTTGGTGCAATCGAGTTATTTATAAAAGAAAAACTCAAAAAGGGTTAATGTTTTCGCGACTGAAAAGGATGTAACTTTTTTTAAAGGCATTTTATTATTTTTGCAAGACATTAGAACAGAAATACAAATTTGTAACTATCAACCTTACTTTTATATGAAACAACTTATTCATGACTTTCCAAAACACATTGAGGAAGCATTCGTAATCGCAGAAAAATCGACATTTCAAACTCCAACAACTGAAATCCATAATATCATTATCTGTGGTATGGGCGGTTCTGGAATTGGAGCAAAAATAGTTTCTAATTGGGTGCAAAATGAAATCAAACTTCCTATAACTCTTGTAACCGACTATACCTTGCCAAGTTTTGCGTCTGCTCATTCCCTCATTATCGGTTCATCTTACTCCGGAAATACGGAGGAAACAATGATGGCACTTCAGGAAGCTAAAGCACTTGGAGCTCACATTATGTGCGTTTGTAGTGGTGGTAAAATGGAACAATTTTGCAAAGAAAATCAATATGACTGTGTTATCGTTCCCGGAGGAAATCCTCCTCGGAGTACTTTAGCATTTTCACTTGTTCAATTACTCAACATGCTTAATTCACTTGGGTTTATTGGTTCAGCTACCTTGAACAACATGAAAGCAGCCCAAAAATTGTTGAATGATAATATTACAGAAATACAATCCGTTGCACAAGAAGTTTCGGCTCATTTATTCGGTAAAATTGGCATCTTGTATGGTGAAACAAAATACGAAGGAGTTATTGTTAGAGCGAGACAACAATTTAATGAAAACTCAAAATACCTATGTTGGCATCATACTATCCCGGAAATGAATCACAACGAACTTGTTGGCTGGGGTGGCGGTGACGAACGATTTGCACCTATCTTTTTCGAAACAAGTGATGTGCATCCGCGAAATAAAAAGCGTTTTGAAATCACTAAAAAAGCAACCGAAGATAAATGTGGAAAAATATTTTCTATTTCTGCTAAAGGTGATTCAATGGTGGAGCAATCACTTTACCTCATCCACGTTGTTGATTGGGCATCGTATTATTTGTGCGAGGCAAACAAACAAGATATTATTGACATCGAAATTATTGATTATTTGAAAGGTGAACTTTCCAACTTCTAATGAATGTCGCCAAAAGTTACTTGTCATTTTTTAGGAAGAATTGATTACAAAACGGCGTGGGAATTTCAAGAAAAACTCTTTCAAGAAGGTGTTCAACAAAAAATTGCCGTTAGAAATGGTGAAAGCACTGATTTACCCAAAAATCATTTAATCTTTTGCGAACATCCCCATGTATTCACCCTCGGTAAAAGTGGCGATAGGCAACACCTACTCATTGACCAAACGGAATTAGACGAAAAGGAAGCTCAGTTTTATCAAATAAACCGCGGAGGTGACATTACCTATCACGGACCGGGACAATTGGTGGTTTATCCCATTTTTGACCTAGAGCAGTTTTTCACCGACATCCATAAATACATGCGGTTTTTAGAGGAGGCTGTTATTCGTTTAATGGCAAAGTTTGGTGTTGAGGGAGACCGATTTGAAGGAATGACGGGGGTTTGGCTTGAACCCACCACTCCTAGGGCACGGAAAATTTGTGCTATGGGAGTAAAAAGTTCAAGGTGGATGACTATGCATGGAATTGGATTTAATATATGCACCGATTTAAGTTTTTTTAATCATATTGTTCCTTGCGGAATTCAAGATAAAGCAGTAACTTCATTAGAAAAAGAACTAAATCGCTCTATATCGGTAGACGAAATTATACCTATTTTATTAAAAGAATTATCTGAGTTGTTTGGTTTTGAAGTAATAGCTAACAAATGAAAAAAACTATTTCAAAACTAGGACGCATAGTTGGATTATCTTTCCTTTTTCTTGTCATAATTGGAAACCTTTTCATCATATTATCGGGCAGGTATTATTTATATGATGGTATTGCTAAAACATATTTGCGTGGAGAATCTGGTCCAGGAATTTACGATTTAGATTTATTCGCAAAAACAAATATTCAACCCCAAAAAGAGCACTTTCAGTGGAAGACACACCCTAAAAAAAATTCTTATGACTGGAAAACCGATGAAATAGCGTATCATGAAAATTGGGGCACCACAGCTTTTTTAGTCATTCATAAAGATTCTATCCTCTATGAAAAATACTGGGGAGAACACAACGAAAACACTGTATCTAATTCATTTTCAGCATCAAAAACAATTTTAGCCCTTCTGGTTGGTATCGCATTAGATGAAGGCAAGATAAAAAGTCTTGATGAACCTATTGGTAATTACATTCCTGAGTTCAGAACGTTAGGAAGACAAAAAATTACCATTCGCCACCTTCTACAAATGGCCTCCGGTTTAGACTGGGAAGAAAGTGGTAGCAATCCCATTTCAGAAGCCGCAGAAGGCTATTTCACCTCGGATTTACATGCTTTAGTTACGAGGCAATTGGTGGGTGAAGAGCCCGGAAAAAATTTCAATTACCAAAGCGGCAACTCTCAGTTAATAGGAATTCTGTTAGCAAAAGCCACGAAAATGACCTTGTCTCAATACATGGAAACAAGACTTTGGAAACCAATTGGAGCAAGCGCTTCAGCTTATTGGAGTATGGATCAAGAAAATGGTATTGAAAAGTCATTTTGTTGTTTCTATGCAACAGCCCGAGACTACGCTTTACTTGGAAGATTATTATTAAATAAAGGTAGATGGGGCAATAAGCAACTTATTTCAAGCAAGTTCATGAATGAATTAATCACTACACCCCCTTTAAAAATGGATGAAGGGACGCCCAATCAGCGCTATGGACTTCACACCTGGACATACCTAAATAAAGGAAATCCCGTTCATTATTTTCGAGGATTTCGAGGTCAATATATTTTGACAATACCAAAAGACAACTTGATTATCGTTAGACTCGGTATGAAAAGAGAGGAAAACTTCGAAATACCAGACACCTATAAAAACGATGCTAATTTTTTAAAGCGAAATCAAGAAAAAATCGGACATTCACCGGATGTATTTAATTATATAACATATGGATATTCCATTTTTAATAAATTGAAATGAGAGAAGAATTAAAAGGACCAAAAGTAGAAAACGTTGCTGTTGCTGTTGTACAACAAATTAACATGGAAAATCATCCTGAATATTTGGTGTATCTATTAAATTTACGAGAAGATATTATGGAAGGAATAATCATCAATAGCACGGGATATGGGGAAAACGCAAATATCGGTGAGAAAATTAAGACGTCAACCTTGCGCCATTGTATAGAGGTGCTACTACCGAATGAAGCCGCAAAAATAGAACCTATAATGGAAGATGTCTTTGGGATTTCAAATGAATATTGGGTGAGTTTTTGGGTGGATGAAGTTTTATACGATAAAAAATTTATCTTTCCTCCCGAATCCATCTGTGAGAAAAACTTAAAAGACATTAAAATATTAGGTGCTAAAGGGATATTAATTCAATAAATATGTGGAAGACTATACGGAATTTTGTGTTGTTTTTTATTATCAATTTTGGTGCGCTAGGACTCGGGAGCTTTTTAATGGGAAGTAGTCCTATAGAAAACTCATGGTATCAATCACTAAATTTGGCGCCATGGACGCCTCCCGGTTGGGTGTTTGGGGCTGCTTGGACAACCATAATGCTTCTTTTTTCCGTTTACATGACAGTTGTGTTTAAGGAAAATCCAACGAGATCAAATAAAATTATTTATGCGATTCACCTGTTATTAAATATCGGTTGGAATCCTGTATTTTTTCAAATGCACCTTATCTTTCCAGGGTTAATCGTTTTGGCTGCATTATTTCTAGTTTTACTTGTAACACACAACAAAAATTTCGGTTGGTACAATTGGAAAACACTTCTAATCACACCGTATTTAGTTTGGTTATGTATTGCTTTTTCCCTGAATCTATATACACTAATTTACAATTAAACGATCCTTCCACCGAGGAGAATAACCTATCGACAACAATAGTAAGAAGCAATTTATTAGCGGTAGTAAAAAAATATAGCCCGGTAATAGCATCCAAGTTTTTATTTTATGATTGTCATGATAAAAAGGAAACATACAAATTGCATCTACAGTTATCTTTGCAAAAACAAAAATCATAAAATAAGTAGCCGATAAGTTTACTATTGCAAGAGCAAAAGCAATCCAAAAACTAATTGCCAATATAAATTGTATGACAATCATAGAATTTGCCAAGCTATCAGCAACATGCCTCGATTTACCAATCCAACGTGAACGTTGATCTATATATTCATGAACCGTCTGGGCTCCTTCAGTTTGTACTTCAAGCTTGGTTGAAATATGCGTTTGGATTTTTTTTCCTGACAGCTGAAATAATTTGAGCAGATAAACATCATCACCACTTGACTTCTCAAAGTAATTTGATTTCTCCACTTCATACAAAAATGAACTCCTACGAAATAATAAATTTGCTCCACTACACATAATTGGCCTCAACCAACCAGTTGTCGATAAATTTACCAAGTTAGCCAACTGAACATCTTGTTGAAAAAGATCAGAAAATGTATTTCTTGCATTAATTTTAACGGGTAAGACATGAAGATCAGCGGGTTGAATTAAGTCTAGATTTTTAAAGTAATCTATATCAAATGATACATCAGCATCCAAAGTAAGAACATATTCCGTTTGAGCACATTGAACACCAAGTAAAATGGCCTGTTTTTTACCCTGAAGAGAATCTTTTAAACTCAGAATTTTAAAGGACTGACTAGTTAATTTTTCTGAAATCAGTGCTTCAGTTCCATCCGTGGAATGATCATCTACAAAAACATAGGATGCTGGCTGATCCTTTGATTGCAGAATAGACCTTAAGAGAAGAGCAATACGGTTAGCCTCATTTCGAAACGGAATTACCACTGTTATTTGTGACAAGCCTATACCTGGTGTTTTTTGAACGTTTCTCCTCCTTAGTTGCAGATATCCAATAAGAACCCAACCAATCATAAAGCTTGCATGCGAAATAAAAAAAATAAAAATAAAAAGTTGATGAAAAGTCATTTTTTACTTATTGTAATTAGCCAAGCAATTGCAGTTGGAATAAATCCATTAAAAAACCAAATGGCAAAAGAAGCAAGTAATACAGGTGTAGCTGCATAATTTCCCAATTGAAAAACTGCAACCGTTACCGATTCTCGAACAAATAATTTCCCAAAAAACAAAGATGGCGAGAATGTAACTGAAAGATAACTCAACCAAATCCAAAACAACAAATCGACGGTAAATGAAATTCCAAAAGCGTTCAAAAAAAACAAGAATTGCAAGGTAAAAACGATCATCCGAATTATGCTCAAGAGTCCAATTTTTATAAGATAAATGATGGCTGTTCTAGACTTTATTTGACCATCAAATATCCCAGGAAACTTTTTCTTAATATAGGCACGAATTGATGGAAAAAGCCATAATGCATAGAGCAATCCAAAGCCAACAAGTAAAATCGCAAATGATAAGTACGATCCTTTATCTAAAACAAAAACAGACAGCATTCCACAAAAAAGAGTAATAAGAAACTGAATTCCATTAGTGATTTGAGTCCACGCGGTTAAAGCAAATCGTTTGGTAGAATCAAAATACATAATTCTACCAACAAAATTGGTGGGAATACCCGGAATTATAAAATCAGATACCATTCCAGCAGCAAATGATCTATGGGCATTTTCCTGAGGAAGTTTTAAAAAATTTAATTGTAAATACCACTTCTTATATTCCAAATACCAATTGATTGGCACTAAAAGTAATGGTAGAATAAACTTAGCCCAATCTATGACATGAATGGATTGATAAGGAATCCGTAGTATCTGATAAATAAAAAGTGAGGCAAACAAACCAAACAAGACGGAATGCATTACTATTTTCAAGCGGAAAGAAATAAATATAGGCAATTCTTTTTTTAACAAAAATACACTTTCAAAATACATGAGAATCTATTATCCTGTTGATTTTTTATCCATTATGCATTCATAACTTTTGGTAACTCACTGATAATCATATCAAAAAAAAAGCGAACTTTGATAAAAATTAGTGAAATATGCTTTTTCGATTTATATTATTTGTGAGTTTTCTTCAAATCCCTTATTCTTATGCACAAACCCTTGTTTTTGCAGAGCTTACTGGATCTCCGAATATAGTGACCACAGGATGGAATTTTAGCGGCGCCGCCAATAGTGGTGATTCTGGTGGTGATATTGATAATTTCTCCAATGAAATTGTGTTAACTGATGCAATAAATTCTTCAAGTGGCGGCATTTTCTTTAACGAATCGATAGATTTATCTACTTGTTTACAATGGAAAGTTGAATTTGATTTCAGAATGTGGGAAGGAAGTGCAGCTGACGGTATCGCCTTTTGTTTTTTGGATGTTCCACCAACTGGGTTTGTTAGTGGTGGAGGTGTTGGAATTCCTGCTACATCAAATGGTGTATTCGTAATTCTAGATACTTACGACAATGGTTGTGGCATAAATCCGGAAATTCAACTTTTTCAAGGAACTAATTATGATGAATGCAGCCCCGGAGTTATTAATAGAGCGGAAAACTTGAGCTTCCTTCGTTCTACCAATTATCAAACTTGTTTAGTGGAATATAACAGCGGTACAATTACGGTAAGCGTTAATGGAGTCATCTATCTAACAGGTAGTTACAGCGCAAATATTATTGGTTATATGGGATTTACCGCAAGTACAGGGGGAGCAACAGATAAACATTCAATTCGGAACGTTAGAATATATGCCGATATTGCTGAGGCAGATGCAGGCCAAGATGTAACGATTTGCAGTGGAGGAACCGCTCAACTTGGATCGGCAAATAATCCTACGTATTCATACTTATGGTCAGGAAATACAAATTTAAGCTCTACCTCAATTTCAAATCCCACAGTTACTCTCACAAATAACACCGTAACTCCTATCACGCAAACCTTTTCTTTAGAAACTATTTTGAGTTCTTCTCCAAATTCTTGTCCAGACATTGATGACGTTGTTGTTACGATAAATCCAATTCCATTAATTTCTAACTCCATCTCTATATGTGAAGGAGCAAGTTATCTATTTCAAGGTCAAAATTATTCTCAACCTGGGACATACACTATTATAAGTTCTGATGCTCAGGGTTGTCAAACTAATAATGAATTGATTTTAACTATTAGTTCAACAATTAATTCGAGTATTAATCCGAGTATCTGCCAAGGAGACAACTTTACTATTGCAGGTCAAAGTTTTTCAGAAACGGGAAGTTATCCAGTAACTTTTCAAGCAGTTAATGGGTGTGATTCAATTGTAACAGTAAATTTATCGATATACCCCATATTAAGTTCCTCCCAAATTGAAACTATATGTGATGGTGAATCAGTAACATTTTATGGTCAAATACTTACTGTTAGCGGCTCTTACATCCAAAATCTTCAAACAACCAATGGATGTGATTCAATTATAACTCTAAATTTAATTGTAAATCCAATACCAAGTCCTCCAAATATTGTTTCTAACAGTCCATTAGAATGTCATGGGGATGCACTAATTATGGTTGCAGAACCAATAGTTGGTGCAACCTACAGTTGGAGTGGACCAGGAAATTTCACCTCCAGCGATAACGAAGTATCCTTAATTATTGACAATCAAAATACTGGTACCTATTCAGTGTACATCTATTTGAATGGTTGCCAATCACCTCCTTCCTTAGAACAAATTAGTATTGCAAACACAGGAGTTTCTGATAATTTTGACGTTCCCAATGTAATAACTCCCAATAATG
Source organism: Crocinitomicaceae bacterium (assembly GCA_044377675.1). Taxonomy (GTDB): domain Bacteria; phylum Bacteroidota; class Bacteroidia; order Flavobacteriales_D; family Crocinitomicaceae; genus UBA952. Next base: position 5 of record JBILYP010000036.1, on the reverse strand, counting down.
ATGGG
>JBILYP010000035.1:0-28095 GCA_044377675.1 Crocinitomicaceae bacterium | reverse complement strand
TTTCACGAACCGTCACAGTATTTTTTTGCGAATCTATTAAATGCACAAAATGAAATCCATTGAAATGGATAAACCAAACACATTTAAATATTTAGGGGCGGATTTAAATCCGCCCCTAAATAAAAATAATATCAACAAATGGTTTCAACCATTTATCACTGCAACACAATCTTCCGAACCGTAACCGTATTATTTTGCGGATCAATTAAATGCACAAAATACAATCCGTTTCCTGTCCAGGTGCTCAAATCCATATAAAACTGCGCTTGGTTGATGGCACTTTGGAAAACCTGCTGACCGGCATTGTTTTCAATCTTAATGCTGTAACCGGCCATTGCTGCGAAGTTTCCATTATCAATGGTGATGTGATCACTTGCGGGATTAGGGTAAATCAAAATGGTGTTTTCATTATTTGGTGCCGGCAAACTTAGTGTGGTGTTGATGATGAGCGTGTCGGTTACCGTGGTCAAAAGCGTATCGTAAACTGTTACATTTGTAATGCACGTATCTGCGATTTGGATTGTTGCGATGTTGGAGGTGTCAACGCAATTACCTGAAGTTGAAATTGCACGAACTGGTTGGTTGTGGTTAGCCAATTGAACATTTGAGATATTAAGTGTATTTGTATTTACTCCAGAATAATCACCATAATTATTCAACGTTTGAAATCCTTGACCAAAATTACTTTGCCAAACGTAGCTTGAGTTGGGGTCTGTAGTGGTTGCGGTAAATATAGCTGTAGCTCCTATTTGTAATTGGTTTACTAAAGGTGATATTGTCAGATTTTGCGAACACTGGCTAGTGCAATAAATGGATAAAAGTTGGATGCGTGTTACACAAAAATTATTATATCCTTGATAAACTTCTATTCTTATACTATCATTTCCTGCAATATTTAATGTGTGATATCTATCGTACCAAGTAATTCCAGGAACACTTTCACCATTCCAAGACCAAATCAATTGATTGTTTTCATTATAAATTTTACTATTATCATATAATCTATGCTGAACAGTTTTAAAATAAATACTATCCACACCAGTAGTGGCTATCCATTTTGATTCAGTATGAATCGCACAACTGGCTCCTGTTATTCCTGGTCCAGTATAATATTGATTTTGATAGAGCGATAAACTATCACTTCCTATAGTTTGACATACTGATTGCGCCATCACATTTGCCGTTAATCCAAGCCCAACTACAAAGACTGTAAACATAACTTTTTTCATTTTTAAAAGTTTTAGGTTCACTCGCCCCGCAGTGAGATTATACACAAACAAAAAAGCGTGGGACAGTTGCTGAAATGCTTGTAGAAGAGGGAGTCGAAACCCGAACACACAAAGCAAAGCAACGCCCACGCCTATGACATGAGCGTTTTACTTTAACCTCCCTGTGTGTTTTGAAATTTCGACTTTTCTTCTACAGGTTGTTTAGCAAACGCTATTTTTTTAAATTTTTTATCCTCGTTTGGATAGAGCAAATATACAATTATTTCACGAAGAGTGAAAAAGCTAATAAAAAGTTAATGTTGATTTTTTTCAAAGAGTTATTTAAAGGCTGAACAAATATATTATTATCTATATTTTCGCTACTTTAAATTAGCGTTTTTATATTTTTACGCTTTTTTAAATTTGCTTTTTTAAATATTTACGCTGATTTTATTTAGCGATTTAGTATATTTGTGTTAAAATAAGAAAAATGGAACGGTTAATCGCTCAATTTCGGGCATTGATAGAAAAGACAGATACACGACTTGTTCGGTATTTGCACTCAAAAATAAATTGGGAAAATAGAATTATTGCTATAATGGGAGCGCGCGGCGTGGGAAAAACAACTCTCCTATTACAGCACATTAAACTAAATGGCACCATTCAGAAATCACTGTATGTTAGTGCCGATGATTTTTATTTTTCATCAAATACCTTGTTTGATTTGGCGACACAATTTCAGTTGAATGGGGGTGAATTTCTTTTCATAGATGAGATTCATAAGTATTCCAATTGGTCTAAAGAAATCAAAATGATGTATGACAATCTTCCGCAGCTTAAAATTATCATTACCGGTTCATCTATTTTGGATTTGTACAAAGGAACCGATGATTTGAGCAGACGAGTTATTCGCTACAGCCTTGAAGGATTGTCATTCCGAGAGTATCTCAATCTTGTTCACAATTTTGAAATTCAACCTTATACGTTTGATCAAATTATAAAAAACGAAGTAGTACTTAAAGAAGTAGAATTCCCCTTGATGCACTTCAAAAATTACCTCAAAAATGGCTATTATCCTTTCTTCAACGAACCAGATTATGAAATACGATTAAATAACATTTTGAATATGACAATCGAAACAGATATTCCGATGTACGCCAAAATGAATATTGGGACAGCATTAAAAATGAAACAATTACTTTCAATCATCGCGAAAAGTGTTCCGTTCAAACCTAATTTCACCAAAATTGCAGAATTAGTGGATGTACATCGCAATCAAATTGTTGAATTCTTACATTATTTTGAAAAAGCCGGAATTATCATGCAATTAAGAGATAAAACAGAAGGTATTCGATCGATGGGAAAAGTTGAAAAGATATTTTTAGATAATCCTAACTTAATGTATGCTATTGGATCCCATGCAACGGAAGTCGGAAATGTAAGAGAAACTTTTTTCTATAATCAAATGAAATTAGAACATTCTGTTTTCACGCATCGTAACGCAGATTTTCAAATTGACGATATAATTTTTGAGGTTGGCGGTAAAAACAAGAGTAAAAAACAAATCGCTGGCCTATCAGAAGCTTATCTTGTGAAGGATGATATTGAGTTTGGTTATCAGAATACTATTCCACTTTGGCATTTTGGAATGAGTTACTGAAAAGATCTTCCTCATTGTTTTCCCGAACCGAAAGGTCTTTTTCAAAATGATAATTCAACATCCAAACTATCAACTTTTCATTCCGGCGCGATGAATTCGGTCATTTAAACTTTTTCCTATTCCATCAGATGGAAATTCCTTCATATAGATAACTTCTAAATTCAATTTATCCAATTGATAAAAAGCATCATATAATTTTCGAGAGGCCTCTTCCAAATTATTCTTTTCGGAGATAATTAGCTGATTTTCAGACGGAATACCCATTATTTTTTGCTCATTAAACAAGATGATTCCCGTTCGGTTAGTTAATTCTATTTTCGTAAAATCGTCGACAATTTTTAACGTTGTTTTGGGCGCATAATGATGCTTAACCATTCCCGGAGCCACAATAATTTCGCCTGCTTCATTTTGAATTTGAACTGATTGCCTGCAAACTTCTTCAATTTGTTCAACCGTGATTTGACCTAATCGATACACAATTACTTTGTCTCCTTCAAATCCCACAATGGTCGATTCAATTCCCACACTACATTCTCCCCCATCCAAAATCAACGGAACTTGGTCTCCAAATTGAATTTTTACATGCTCAGCGCGCGTTGGACTAACTGAACCATATTTGTTTGCACTAGGTGCTGCAATTGGAAAATCTAATTTGTTCAGTAATTTTAAAGTTAGTGGATGATTTGGAATGCGCACCCCTACCCGATTACTTCCTGCCGTAATTTGATCTGGAATTTTGTCGTTTTTAGGCAGCAATAAAGTCAAGGGGCCAGGCCAAAATTGCTTGGCTAGATTCTTTGCTATCAATGGAAACTCAGAAACATACTGTTCCACTTGTTGGATCGATCCGCAATGAACAATTAACGGATTTGTCTGTGGACGATTTTTTAACTCAAAAATCTTCGTAACAGCATCCGTATTTAAGGCATTTGCAGCAAGCCCATAAACTGTTTCGGTGGGAATTGCAACACAATCTCCTGAGGTTAAAATATGAATTGCTTTTTCCAATTCAACAGCTTCATCCATAAAGCGCTGAAACTGATTCACAACAAATTGAATCGATTGATAGGTTTTTGTCTCAATCTCGGCAAATTCATGTCTCTTAAACCAACGCGCATTTGTGATTCCCTCTTCTGCTTGACAAACTGTTTGTTTAGTGCCATTATATAAAAAATGAAACCAATGAGTTTCTTTTAGATGCCATTTATTTTTAAAAAAATAGGTGTGATAGGTAGTACAAATTAATTCCTTGATTTGCAATTCGTTTATTCCACATTCTTCTTCAATTTCTCGTTGTGCAGCAATTTCATTGGATTCGCCTGACTCAAGCTTTCCTTTTGGAATGTCCCAAAGATTATTCCTCTCGATAAATAAAAACTCTTGTTCGCGCTGAACAATACCTCCGGCGGCTTGAACAAATTTACATTCGGACAAAACATTTTTCCAAACCTTTTTTACAGAATCACAAAGAACTGTAACCACCGTATTTCCTGGAGTTTCTAGGATTCGATTCAGTAATACCTTTTCGAATGATTCGCTGGCTTTTGCGTAAATCACACCATCGGCTGACAACGTGTTAAACTGATTCCTAAAATTAACTTCTCTATTTTCAATAAAAACTTTGTACATTTGTTACTATGATATACCACAAAGATAAAGCTTTAAAAATTGCTGAATTCCTTTTACAAATCAAAGCTGTAAAATTACAACCAAAAACACCTTTTACATGGGCTTCTGGATGGAAATCTCCGATTTATTGTGACAACCGAATTACGTTATCCTTCCCAAATATTCGAACATTCATTCGGCAAGCATACGCCCAATCGATCTTGGACTATTTTGGAAAACCTGATTTAATTGCTGGAATTGCTACAGGAGGTGTTCCACAAGGAGTACTTGTTGCTCAGGAACTTGGAATACCTTTTATTTATGTTCGAAGTTCACCCAAGGAACATGGAATGGGAAATATTATAGAAGGGTATTTTGAAAAAGGTCAACGAGTTGTTGTTATTGAGGATTTAATCTCCACCGGGGGAAGCAGTTTAAAAGCAATCCAATCCCTTCGTGAAGCAGGTTTAGACATCAAAGGATTAGTTGCTATTTTCACATACGGATTTGAAATTGCGACCAAGAATTTTGCTGAAGCGGATTGCCCTGTACTTACCTTATCTGACTACGATACATTAGTTGAATCTGCATTAAAAACGAAATACATAACCGAGGATGACATTGTTTCCCTTCATAAATGGAGAGAGAAACCTGATAGTTGGAACCCTTAAACAACTAAAATGAAGCTAATTAGCAATGAGGTTGAAATTCAAGCAAACCCTGCACAGGTTTTAACTTTTATTTCCACTCCCTCCAACATAGAAAAAATTCTTCCCTCAGATAAAATTTCTGATTTTAAATCAGACGAATCCATGTGTTCATTCAAAGTACAAGGTGGAATAATCATCACATTGATACAAAACGGTAGAGAGGGCGATACTCAATTATTTTTAAAATCCGGTGAAAAATCACCCTTTCCATTCACTTTAACCATTCATGCTGAATCTACTTCAAACGGAACAAAGGGATATATTGAATTTAATGGTGAAGTAAATGCCTTTTTAAAAATGATGGTAGAAAAACCACTCAGCGCACTCTTTAATTATATGTCAGACAAGCTGAAAGAGCAATTCTAGTATTATCCTGAGTTATATCATTACTTAACCTCTTCAAAATCTGCGTCTTCCGCATGAATTTTACCTTTTGTTAGAATACTCGTTTTACCCTGGTTTTTTCGAACAAAATCTTTTTTCTTTTCAAATTCACGTTCGCGATTAATCAAATCTCTTTCCTGTTCCAGATTTCTTTTTGCAATCATTGTTCTGCCAATAATGCGAAGAATAACAAGCACGCCAATTAAAATGAGTACTGTTTTAATTGCACCTGTAAAACTCGCGGTTATAATCATTCTTATTTAGACAAGTGCATATTACGTTCTGAATATATTTTTGTGAAAAATGGATCTTTCAGGTTTTTTATAAAACGAATTGCTTCACCGGTTGATTTCATTTCAGGACCGAGTTCTTTTTTAACATCCGGGAATTTCTCATAAGAGAATACAGGAATCTTAATTGCATACCCCTCTTTCCGTGGATTAAAATTGAAATCGGTAACTTTCTTTTCACCCAGCATTACTTGCGTGGCATAATTTACATACGGTTCATCGTATGCTTTGGCAATAAATGGAACTGTTCTGGACGCTCGAGGATTCGCTTCGATAACATAAACTTTGTCATCTTTTATGGCAAACTGAATATTGATCAATCCAACAGTATGTAATTCAACAGCCAGTTTTTTCGTGATATCTTCAATTTGAGTCATTATGAAATCACCTAAATTATACGGAGGTAGAACTGCATAAGAATCACCTGAATGAATTCCTGCTGGTTCGATGTGTTGCATTATTCCAATAATATATACATTTTCACCATCACAAATAGCATCTGCCTCAGCCTCAATAGCACCCGAAAGAAAATGATCCAACAAAATTTGATTATTTCCCATTTCATTGATAATATCAACAACGTGGTGTTCCAATTCTTCTTTGTTAATAACAATCTTCATCTTTTGACCACCTAGAACATAGGAAGGTCGAACCAAAAGAGGAAAGCCCAATTCATCAGATAATTCCAACGCTTGTTCTGCGCTTTGAACGATCCCGTATTTTGGAAAAGGAATATTATTGGCCTCCAATGTTTGTGAAAACCTTCCACGATCTTCCGCTAAATCTAAAGATTCGAAGCTTGTTCCTAATATTTTCACGCCATATCTATGCAGTTTTTCAGCTAATTTCAAAGCGGTTTGACCACCTAATTGTACTATAACGCCCTCTGGTTTTTCGTGTTGAATAATATCGTAAATATGTTCCCAAAAAACAGGTTCAAAGTACAATTTATCAGCTGTATCAAAATCTGTTGAAACGGTTTCTGGATTACAATTGATCATAATCGTTTCATAACCACATTCTTTTGCAGCCAAAACACCATGCACGCAAGAGTAATCAAATTCAATTCCCTGACCGATTCTATTGGGACCCGAACCAAGAATAATCACTTTCTTTTTCCCTGTAACGACACTCTCGTTTTCGAATTCAAAAGTTGAATAATAATAAGGTGTTAGTGCCTCAAATTCGGCCGCGCAAGTGTCTACTAATTTATAAACCCGATTAATTCCAAAATCACGTCTTTTAGAATAAACTTCTGATTCCAAACAACGAACCAGATGAGCTACTTGACGATCAGCATACCCTTTTTGTTTAGCCTCAAAGAGTAAATCTTTGGGAAGATTTTCAATGTGAAACTTCTCGATTTTACGCTCAAGTTTAATAAGATCTTCAATCTGCTTAAGGAACCAAATATCAATTTTAGTTTTCTCAACAATTGTTTTAAAAGGAATCCCCAATTTAATGGCATCGTATATATGAAACAATCGATTCCAGCTGGCATGTCCCAGTGAATGTAATATTTCATCTTGATTAGTCAATTCTTTTCCGTCTGCACCGAGTCCATTTCGATTTATTTCTAACGACTGACAAGCTTTTTGCAGTGCTTCCTGAAACGATCTACCAATAGCCATCACTTCTCCAACGGACTTCATTTGTAAACCAAGTTCTCTATTAGTCCCGGGGAATTTATTGAAATTCCAACGCGGAATTTTAACAATCACATAATCCAAGGTCGGTTCAAAAAGAGCCGATGTTGTTTTAGTTATTTGATTTTTTAATTCATCCAAATGATAACCAATAGCAAGTTTAGCGGCAATCTTCGCAATAGGGTAACCAGTTGCCTTGGAGGCTAATGCCGAAGATCTTGAAACTCTTGGATTAATTTCAATGGCTATTATATCTTCATTTTCATCTGGAGAAACGGCAAATTGAACGTTACAGCCTCCTGCAAAATTCCCAATAGATCGCATCATTTTGATAGCCATATCTCGCATTTTCTGAAATGTTGTATCAGAAAGTGTCATTGCAGGTGCCACGGTTATTGAGTCACCCGTATGAATCCCCAATGGATCAAAATTCTCAATAGAGCAAATAATCACGACGTTATCATTTGCATCGCGTAAAAGTTCTAATTCATACTCTTTCCATCCAAGTAGCGCCTTGTCAATCATCACTTCATGAATAGGAGAAAGCTGTAAACCACGCTCTAGCAAACTATCAAAATCTTTTGGATCATGAACGATTGAAGCACCAGCGCCACCTAAGGTATAAGAAGCACGAATGCAAAGAGGAAAACCAAATTTTTGAGCAACTTCTTTCCCTTCCAAAAATGACTTGGCTGTTGTTTGAGGTGCCATCGGAATATCAATCTCATTCATTAATTCCCGAAATGCCTCACGATTTTCCGTTATTTCAATCGCTTTTATATCAACGCCTATTATTTTAACATTATTTTCTTCCCAAATACCCATTTCATCACATTGGATGCAAAGGTTTAATGCCGTTTGTCCCCCCATAGTAGGTAAAACTGCATCTATTTGATGGTTTTTCAATATTTCAATAATACTCTCGGGTTCCAGGGGTTGAAGATAAATATTATCGGCAACCACTTTATCCGTCATAATCGTTGCAGGATTGGAGTTAATCAACGTAACTTCGATTCCTTCTTCACGAAGTGAACGAGCTGCCTGAGAACCGGAATAATCAAATTCACAAGCTTGACCGATGACAATGGGACCGCTACCAATAATAAGAACGGAGCGTATGGAAGAATCTTTTGGCATAAATTTCAATTTACATTTTTCGAAGCGAACGTTCGCTGCAAATTGAGCACAAATTTAAGTGAAAATTAACCTACTCATTCAAAATAGAGCAACTGTTTTTGAACAAAATGAAGAGAATTGTTAATATTGATATTATTTTCACTTATCATTAGTAAATTAAAATTCGAACGAGATGCTACAAAATCCAAAATCACTTAAAATCACTTATTCTATGTTGTTGCTTTGCACTCTTATTTTTAAAATCAAATTTAACTGACGACTTGGCTGAAAGGCTTATTTAAAAAGGGATAAACAGGTTATCACGTTAAAAGTAAACGAAGGAAACAAGTTCTTAAACTAAGCCTATTTAAGCAATATCACCTCTAATATATCAACGAAATATTGAATTCAAGTATTTCTAGTAATATGTTAAAACTGAAAGAAATTGAAGTATTTATAAAGTTGTCAGCTTCGCCCAACACAAAAACCGTGATTACCGATGGTAAAGGAGGACTATTAAACGTTTTAGAGAACAATTAAGGTAAGTTAAATGATTGAAAACTAAATTACTATTATGTTAAACATAATTATTGATGTTCAGATTTGAGTTAATTTTGCTATATTTACTCATTAGAATTTTATGAAACATATAATTGCTTTATTATTTTTTTCCGTTTGTTTTGTTGTCAATAGTCAACTAGACACAACATTTTGGTTTGTGGCTCCTGAAGTGGCACAGAATCATGGAGATAGGCCAATAGTTTTTCGTTTTGCTACCCTAGCTAATCCTGCCACAATTACAGTTTCTCAGCCAGCAAATCCGGCTTTCCCTGTTCAGATTTTGAATCTACCCGCAAATTCTGCTCAAACGCTTGACCTAACTCCTTGGATTGATATAATTGAAAATAAACCCGCCAATACTACTCTCAACTTTGGATTTAAAATTACGGCATCAACGCAAATAACAGCCTATTATGAGGTGACCCCAACCTGTAATTGTAATCCCGATATCTTTTCTCTGAAAGGTAAAAATGCCATAGGTACTGCTTTTCTAACACCTTTTCAGAACTTTTTAAACAACGCCTCTTATGCTCGCTCAGGTTTTAATATCGTTGCCACCGAGAATAATACTACGGTAACTATTATACCCAGTCAAAATATTATTGGACATACCGCTGGTATTCCTTTCAATGTAATTCTAAATGCAGGTCAAACGTATTCTGCAGAAGCTTCTAGCACCGCTGCCAATTTACATTTATCGGGTAGTTCAGTTGTTTCAAACAAGAAGATAGCAATAACTATCCATGACGATACTGCCGAAGGGACACCCTATGGTGGATGTGCCGATTTACAAGGAGATCAGTTAATTCCTATTTCTATACTCGGAATGGAGTATATTGCTTTAAAAGGTTATTTGAATGGTCCAGACAAAGTTTATATATTAGGTACATCTAACGGAACATCTTTATCCATTGATGGAGTTAATGTTGGCAATATTAACTTGGGACAAACATACGTTCATACACTTAGCAATCCTACGGCATATATTGTAGCTTCTGATTCTGTTTATGTTCTTCATCAATCTGGATTTGGTTGTGAAGTTGGTGAGGCAATTTTACCTCCTTTGGTTTGTACCGGGTCTAACGTTGTTCCGTTTACACGATCCACAAACGAATTTTTCGCGGTAAATATCTTAGTTCCTGCAGGGGGTGAAGGAAACTTTACGTTCAATGGAGCAGCCGGAATAATCAATGCTCCTGCCTTTAACTTTGTTCCAGGAACTGCAAATTCTTGGATGTATGCCCAATTAGATATGAGTGGAAATGTTGTAGTTCAACAAGGAGCTAGAATTGAAAATAATTCAGCTAAATTTCACCTAGGACTCATTCATGGTGGTGCTTCATCAGGTTGTAGGTTTGGCTATTTTAGTGATTTTGCATCACTTAAGTATGAAATTGAATCAACAAATAATACTTATTGTAGTGGAGAGACAATTCAACTTACATCAAATGTATTAGCAGGCGCTACCTATACTTGGACAGGCCCAAATAATTTTATTCAAAACGGATCTTCGATTTCTATTCTCAATGCACAATTAGCAGATTCGGGATTATACATTGTTTCTGGTCAATTACCGGATGCCTGTCTTTTGCTTCCTGACACAATCGAAATTAACATTATAGAACAACCTTCGTTGCCAGAAATTTATCACGATGGTCCATGGTGCGCGAATGGTTCTGGTATGGTTTGGCATAATATCCCTTCAATATTTGGTTACCAATGGACAGATGAACAAGGTATGGCACTAACTCAAAACGATACGTTATATTTTAATTCTCCATTTTCAGAAGGCACAATAAGTGTGAATTTAATTGCTAGTCTCAATAACTGCATTTCCGGGATTTCGACTGAAACAATTCCAATTTATGATTTACCTCTTGTAAGTATTAACCCACCTTTCGAGGTCTGTGGTGATGTAATTGATCTAACTAATAGTATTCAAAATGCTGGTGGAGACCCAATAGACAGTGTTTTTTGGTTTGATGTAACAAATAATTCATTTATTGGGGATGGAACTTTTATTCAAGGATATAATTCATTGAATATACCAGAATCCTCCGTGCTCATTTCATCCTCTGCGATAAGTGAAAATGGGTGTTTCAATTCAGACACTGTTGAAATACTTTTTCACCCCTTCCCAAATCTATCAGGTACATATACTGACATGTGTAATGGACAAGATGTATTTATAAATATGCAACAGAATTGGATTGGAAATCCTGGAAACACCAATGTTATTTCTGGAACAATTAACTTTGGTGACGGAACATCTCAAGTAAATCCGGCATGGAATTTTATTCATTCATACCCAAATTCGGGTAATTATATCCTAAATTATCCCGTACAAAGCAACTTTGGGTGTGTTGACACCTTAAATCTCGAAGTCTCTGTTCAAAGCATTCCTCAAGCAGACATTTTAGCTACGAGCAAATGTGTCGAAAAGGCTGATATCACCGCAGAATTGTTGCTCGGTTCTTTTCAATTAGACTCTACACTGTGGCAATTCCCTAATACTATTTCATCCAATCAATTAACTTTTGAACAATCATTTCCCGGCGGTGGGGATATAATCGGAACGTTAACATTATGGTCAACAGCGGGTTGTGAGTTTTCGTTTCCTTTTCAGTTTTATGTTGACCCAGGACTAGATCTTTCAGCTCTGGAAATACCTAATGTGATCACAGCTAACGGGGATGGTATTAACGATATAATACAGATTAATCCATTATATGAAAATTGTTTTTCTTATGAGTTAACCATATTGAATCGATGGGGAATAAAAGTGTTTACCTCCTCTTCCTCCGCACAGCCATTTGAAGGGAAAGATGAAAACGGTAATGAACTTGTTCCCGGAGTTTATTTTTACACCCTTACAAGTGATCAAGGTTCAAAACACGGGTTTATTACAATCATCAAATAAAAGTTGAATTAATAACAACATTTAAATTCAAACTTATTTTTATCCTTATTTTTGTGAAACAATTTATTCTTCATGAAAATATCATATAACTGGCTAAGAACCTACATTCAAACTGAATTAACTCCAGAAGAAATGAGTGAAATTCTTACCCAAACAGGTTTGGAAGTGGAGGGAATTGAAAAAATTGAAGCCGTTAAAGGTGGTTTAGAAGGTGTTATTGTGGGCGAAGTTCTAACGTGCGAAAAACATCCTGACGCAGATAAATTAAAGGTTACAACCGTTGATATTGGCACTGAAATTTTACAAATTGTTTGTGGAGCAAGCAATGTTGCTGTTGGACAAAAAGTTCCTGTTGCTACCGTTGGATGCACTTTATATCCTAAACCCGAAGAAGCATTTAAAATCAAATTATCGAAAATACGTGGGATTGAATCCCAAGGTATGATTTGTGCGGAAGATGAACTTGGAATTGGAACCTCACACGAAGGAATTTTAGTGTTAGATCCATCCACAAAGAACGGAACCCAGGCTGCCGAATATTTTCAATTGGAAAATGATTATCAACTTGAAATTGGATTAACACCAAACCGAGCTGATGCTATGGGACATATTGGTGTAGCGCGTGATTTAAAAGCATACCTAAACTTTCATCAAAAGAAAAACTTAACATTAACCCTCCCCGATTTTTCAGTAATTGAGTCTCAAAATAAAAATCTAGTCATAGATGTTTCGGTTGAAAACACTCAATCTTGTCCGCTTTATTGTGGAATATCAATTCAGGGACTAGTTGTAAAGCCTTCTCCCGCTTGGTTGCAAAATCGTTTAAGAGCAGTTGGACAATCTCCGATTAACAATGTGGTTGATGTCACCAATTTTGTCATGCGCGAATTAGGAACTCCTCTTCATGCCTTTGATGCCGAAAAATTAAATGGGAAAATAGTTGTTAAAAATGCTTCTCCCGGAAGTAAATTCATCACACTGGATGGCGTTGAGCGCACTTTAGATGAATCTAACCTAATGATTTCAAATGGAATAGATGATTTGTGCATAGCTGGTGTTTATGGTGGGATTAATTCGGGTGTTAAAGATTCAACGACCGCCATTTTTCTTGAAGCGGCATACTTTGAACCAGTTTCAATTCGTAAAACAGCGAGAAGCTTTGGATTAAATACAGACGCAAGTTTTCGTTTCGAAAGAGGAATTGATGTGGAATTGGTTGAATTTGCGCTTAAAAGAGCTGCTTTATTGATTCAAGAGATTGCTGGTGGTGAAATTTCCATGGAATTGATTAGAATAGAAAACAATGCACCAAAATCAAAAACAATTGAGTTTAACACATTGAAATCTAATCAATTATTAGGAATAAATTTAACCGAAGACGAAACTGAAACAATTCTCTCTGAACTAGATATTCAGGTAGAAAATAAAAACAATTCAACCTGGACGTTAAAATCACCTGCTTATCGAGTGGATGTTACCCGAGCATGTGACATATCAGAGGAGATTTTACGAATATATGGATTCAACAAAGTAGAAATTCCTGCTAAATTAAACACTTCTTTACCCATTTTTACGAAACCAAACTTGGAGAAAATTCAAAATACCATTGCTGAATTATTGGTGTACAAAGGTTTTTCTGAAGTCTTAAATAATTCACTGACCAAACAGAGCTATGATTTATTGAGTGAGTCAAATCCGAAAGATTCAGTTTCGATATTAAACCCCTTAAGTCAGGATCTTAATGTGATGCGTAAATCATTGATTTTTGGTATTCTTGAAAATATTCAGCACAATCAAAATCGTCAACAAAGTAATCTTCGACTTTTTGAATACGGCACAACCTATCTCAAAACGGAAACTGGATTCAATGAAGAAAAACATTTAACCCTTGCTATTACTGGAAAAAAAGAAATTGAACGTTGGAATTCTGATAAAGAACTCGTAGATTATTTCAAGTTAAAAGGGTATGTAGAAGCGATTTTCAGCAAACTAGGACTAACAAAATTTTTAACCTATTCTGAATTAACTAATTCGACTTTTTCAGACGGACAAAGCATACTTATACAAGGCAAAATCGTTGCTGAATTAGGCTGGACAAGCAAAAAAATTAATAAGAGCTTTGACTTAAAACAAGCGGTTTATTTTGCTGATTTGAAATGGAATACGATTACAGAACTTTTTAAATTAAATAGCATTCGATACCAAGAAATCCCAAAAACGTTTGAAGTACGTCGCGATTTTTCATTGTTACTGAACGACAGAATTTCTTTCCATGAAATCAAACAAGTTGCTCAAAAAGCAGAGAAAAAATTATTAAAAGCAGTTGAGTTGTTTGATGTATATGAAGGAAAGAATTTGGAAGAAGGTAAAAAGTCGTATGCGGTTTCTTTTCATTTTCAGGATAATGAAAACACTTTAACGGATCATCAAATTGATTCCATAATGGGTAAAATACAAGCAGATTTGGAGTCAGAACTTAAGACTAAATTAAGATGAAAAAAACACTTTTTTATTTGTTATTAATACTGCTTCCAGCCTTATCGTCCTGCGAAAAATCGAGTACTGGTTGGATTAAAGCCACAATCCAAGATTTAACAGGGCTTGATGGATGCTCACTGGTTATTCAACTGGAAGATGAATCATACCTTGAACCGGTTAATCTATCAGATTTTACTAGTTCTGCAACCATTGTAGACGATCAAAAAGTTTGGATCAAATACAATGAAGTTGTCGGTGGAAGCATTTGCATGGTTGGTAAAATCATTGAAATCAAAGATTTGCAAGACAGGTAATTCAATTCATTGAGGTAATTACCTCTTGCATGTGTGCATGAATTTGTTGGAGATTTTGAACGACCAGTTTCAACGCCGTTTGATCCTTCAGCATATTTTCTTCCGTTTTGTGAACTACCTCCCATTTACTTGAACAGGAATAAACACGTGAGACACCAGTCGTGGCTGACCTAAAAGCTGTAGCCGTTTGATTAAAATTTGTTTTAATTACTGTGAAATTTTTCTTTTCCTCATTCACTTTGAATAAATCATCATTCAAAATTTTACATTTTTCAGGTTGTGTTTTCGCTTTTTTGGTAATGACATCAATAATCTGACTTTCTTGAACTTTTAATTTTGAATATAATTCCTTTTCCTGACGGTTTATACTATCTATCATTTGATTGAACTTTTTATTATATGTTTCAACATCTACATATTGAATAGCAGCAAACTCTTTTGAAGTAAATTTAGAAAAATCAACAGAAACCTTACTCAGCTCTTTTCCCTTTTTTTGGAAATCTTTTACTGCCGATTTCATATTCTTTTTTGTCTTCTTAAATTTGACCCACTCTTCAGAATTCGATTGAATTTGTGTTTTCCCTTTCGAATATTGAGCAAAATTATCATACTCATTATTTACTTTGGTCTTTATTATATTTAATCCTTGCATGGTACTTTCCATCGTTTTTAAATATTCGTTCGCTTTTTGAACCGTGGGTGAAACGGCATCACAATTCATCGCGTTGAAATTCGCTTGTGCCAAACCGATTTTAGATTGAATGGAAGTACAATTTGTATTAACTTGCGAAACAGAAGTTTTTAATTTTTGATCAATATCGTTCGTTTTATAATACACTGTGCACGCAGTGAACAAAGAAAATAGGGATCCAAAAAGAACACTGGATAATAAAAAAGATTTCATTGTAGTAAATTTTAAGCGAAAGTATGCAATAATTATTGAAGACTGGAATACAATAAAAAAAGTGGTTTATTTTTAGGCTTGAACACCTAAAAACTCTTCATAGTTAGTATTTTTGTTTCAAAATAGAACAATGGAAAATCGAAAATGGAAAACCATAAAATCGTACACAGATATTAAATTTGAATTCTACGAAGGAATAGCAAAAATTACCATTAATAGACCAAAGGTTTATAATGCTTTTCGACCAGAAACAAATATGGAAATGTTAGACGCAATGAATATTTGCCGGGAAACAAATGATATAAGTGTTGTAGTACTCACAGGAGAAGGAGATAAAGCATTTTGTTCTGGTGGAGATCAAAACGTTAAAGGAGTTGGGGGATACATTTCCGAAAATGGCGTGCCAAGATTAAATGTTCTTGATTTACATAAAGCAATTCGCTCGCTCCCGAAACCTGTTATTGCCATGGTTAATGGGTATGCGATAGGTGGCGGACACGTGTTACATGTTGTTTGTGACTTAACAATAGCTTCAGAAAATGCTCGTTTTGGACAAACAGGACCAAAAGTTGGGAGTTTTGATGGAGGCTTTGGATCTAATTACCTTGCCCGACACGTAGGTCAAAAAAAAGCACGTGAAATCTGGTTTTTATGCAACCAATATACAGCTGAAGAAGCCGAAAAAATGGGATTAGTAAATAAAGTTGTTCCCCTTGCTGAATTGGAAAACACAACCGTAGAATGGTGCAGGACAATAATGAAAAGAAGTCCGTTAGCCGTGCGCATGATCAAACGCGCAATGAATGCAGAATTAGACGGTCAACATGGATTAATGGAATTTGCTGGTGATGCAACCCTATTATATTATTTAACCGCGGAAGCGCAAGAAGGGAAAAATGCATTTTTAGAAAAAAGAGATCCAGATTTTCAACAATTCCCTAAGTTTCCTTGATCTAAAGTTCTCTTACTCCCCAAAAAACAATAAGTATCAATTCCAAAATTTGAGGGATGTATTTTGTAATCTTCTTTTAAAGAATAAAGAGTTGATTTGTAGTTAAAAAAATCTTAATGCTTTATTTTATTTATACCTCCTTCACTTATTTAGTGCTTAATAATGCTTTTACATTTTACCTTAATAAATTTAAATGACCTGCGTATATTCTGTAAGATTCTTCTTTCTGTAATTTGAAATATAGTTTCCAAGTATATGTCCCGTTTTGGCAATTAATTCCCGAAGTTAATCCATAGGTTCCATCCCAGCCAAAATCTTTATTTTGACTCTCAAATAATAATTCGCCCCAACGATTAAATATTTGGAATTTATAAGAAGATGGATCAATCACATCATTAATGATGGGTAGAAATTCATCGTTAGTTCCATCTTCATTTGGGGTAAAGGTATTGGGAACATATAAAACCAAATCTTCATAAAGAGTTATAGTGAAATTTGCGCTATCAACACATCCAAATTCATTGGTTGCATAAAGAGAAACAAAATACTCACCAATATCTTGATAATTATGAATAGGATTGACAGCTGTACTCATATAACCATCTCCAAAATCCCAATCAAACATTTGAGCACCAATGGATTGATTAATGAAGACAGCTGTAGGGTCATCAACCAACAAGTTAGGATTTTCTACTGTAAAGTCTGCTATAGGATTAGCGGCAACACATACGAGGTCATCCAATGTTTGTGACATTACACAGCCATTTGTTGCAGTTACTGTCAATGAAATATCGAAACAACCTACGGAATTATATTGGTAATCTGTTGAACCATTTTGATAAGAATATCCGCCATCTCCAAAATCCCAATAAAGATCTGTATTCGGTGCATCAACAGTATCTATAAATATTATGTTCACAGATTCACATGCAATAGTTTGTGACACTGTAAATCCAACTTCAGGACTTGGAAGTATCGTAATATCCTGACTAACAGAGTCAATACAACCAGTAGCGATATTTGTAGCCGTTAAAGTAATGGTATACGGACCAACATTTTCATAAACATTAGAAGCGTTTACGGTTTGAGCAGAGTTACCATCTCCGAAATTCCAATTATAGGTATTATTCCCAAGCGTATTGTTTACGAATAATATTGGAACATCATCACATGTTGGGTTATTTTGTATCGTAAACACTGGAACTGGAAGTGGATTGACAGCAACATCAATTTGATATGGCCCAGCTGGACAATTGAACGTGTTAGACACAGTAGATACTAAATACGTTACTGCTTGAGCTGTTCCAGTCGTATTTACTAATATATCATTTATAGAGGTCGTTGTTTGAATAGGTGTCACCGTTTCACCTTGTACATTCGAATTAGAAAGTGCAGACCATTGGAACGTGGCAGGTATGGATGTAATGAAATCAATATCAAGCGTGTCTTCTGAACAAATAGTCACATCTGGATTTAATAAAGTAGCAGTTGGATTAACCGTGATTGTAAAAGTCTGATTATTTCCTGTACATGTGTATCCGGCATTTGTGAATGAAGATTGAACAGAAATTGTTGTAATAATTGGGATCGTTGTATTATTTATAGCATTAAAGCTTCCAATGCTGCCAGTTCCATTAGTACCCAAGCCTATATTCGGATTTAGATTACTCCAAGCATAAGAAGTCCCTGTAACATTGCTTGAGAAATTTATAGGTGTTGTAGATTGATTATTACAGAATACCACATCAGATGGGTCTACCATTGTTGGAATTGGATTAACGGTAACTGTGAATTGTTGATTATTACCAGTGCAACCAACGTTTTGATACGTATAGTTTGGTGTTACTGTAATGGTTGAGGTAATAGGATAGTTAAATGGATTTCCTACAGTAAATGGAGCAATATTTCCATTTCCTGATATTACTAGTCCAATATCCGTATTGTTGTTTGCCCAGCTGTAGGTAGTACTGTTGATATTACTTGTAAATGGATTCAACACCGCAACTTCATCAATACAAAGGACCAAATCACTTGGATCCACCATAATTGGTCGAGGAACAACCGTTATTGAAAATGTTTGTGCTTGTCCCACGCAAGTATCTTGAGGAGAATTACCCGTATTAACAATAATCGGAGTTATTGTAATGTTAGCAGTTTGAACTAGGTTTGTGTTATTTATAACATTGAAACTTGCAATATTTCCATTACCATTAGCGGACAAACCAATGGAAGGATTATCATTGGACCATTGATAAATTGTTCCTGAAATGCTTCCGATAATTTGAATTGGTAAAATTGGATTACCAGCACAAAGGACTTGGGCGTTATTACTAATACTTGTTATTGTTGGTGTAGGAGTAATAGAAATAGTGAATTGCTCAGGAGTTCCAGTACATGTCAATCCATTTGATGTGAAGGTTGGGGTTACAGTAAATAAAGAAACATTAGCTGTATTTCCTGTGTTTAACCCAGTGAATGAAGGAATTGAGGTGGTATTTCCAGATGCTTGATTAAATCCAGTAGTTGTATTATTGTTCGTCCACGTATAGTTTGTATTTAGAACATTCGAAGCAAAGTTGACTAGGTCAGTCTGATCACCTGTACACACAATTTGATTTGGTGGATCAGACATATCTGGTGTTGGAACAACAGTAATAGAGAATGGTAGTGGTGTGCTTGTACATGATACATTTTGATACGTGTATGTAGAGGTTACTGTATAATTTGCTATTGTAACAGTCGTTATTCCAGAATTCGTTTGGAATGAATTTAAGTTTCCTGAACCAGATAGCGGATTCACGTTTGCAGGATTCAGAGGGTTAGTTCCTAAATTGGTAACTGTACCGTAATTATATGAAATTGATCCACTTCCAGAAACATTTGTTCCAAAATTTACAGTAAGCGTATTGGCGCCACCACATAAGATTTGCCCAACAGGATTGGCCGTAACATCAGGACTTGGAAGAACGGTTATTGTGAAAGTGGAAATATTTCCGAGACACGTATCACCATTGTAAATATACATTGGTTGAATCGTAATAGTTCCTGAAATTGGCACATATGGATTAGGTAAATTTATTGGGTTAGTTCCAATGAAAGATGGTATTGTACCAGTTCCACTTGCAGGGAGTCCTATGTTTGGATTGCTATTAGTCCAATTGTAAATAACACCTGAAACAAAAGGGTTAGAGTTAAATACCACTGCAGTTGTAGGCGATCCAGCGCAAACAATTTGATTTTGAGGTGTCACTACGTTCGGATTAGGTATTACGCTAATGACAAAGCTTAAAGGATTACCATAACATGTATCAAGATTGTTGTTGAATGCATAGAATGGTGTTACTGTAATTGTTGAATTTAATACACTTGATGTCGTGTTACTAGTAGTGAATGGAGGTAGGCTTGTTCCTGTACCTGAGCTAGGCAGTGATCCAATGGCAGGCGTTGAATTTGTCCACAAGAAGTTGGCAGAGGCAAAGTTGCTATTAAATGGAATTTGAGGAGTTACTGAATTCGCACAATAAGTTTGATTATTAATAGCAGTAATATTAATAACAGGAACTACGTTAATTGTGAAGATTTCAAAAGGTGAACTAGAACAACTAACTCCATTGTTAACATAAGTTCCAGTTGCCGAAAAGTTTCCTGAGTTAATAGAATTAGTTGTATTTAATCCGGTGAATCCAGGAATATCTCCCGTTCCAGATATGCTTGTTCCAATTGTTCCATTGTTATTAGTCCACGTATATTGAACGCCATTTACATCACTTGTGAATTGGATTAAATTCGTTTGAGTACTAACACAAAGTGTTGTATCGTCTATATCAGCTAATATTGGCCTTGGATTTATTGTAATTTGGAAGATTTGTGGTGTTCCAATACATTGATTACCAGACAATAAATTGGTAAAACTTGGCATCACTGTAACTAAAGAAGTTTGAGGTCCACCAGAAATATTTGAAGGATTAAAAGTAATATTGCCATTTCCGCTTGCAGGAAGGCCAGTAGCTATGTTATTATTAGTCCAAGAGTAATTAGTTACGACAACACCAAATGACGAGTTGAAATTCACCGTAACAGATTGATTTTCACAAACAGTTTGATTAGCTACAAAATCAACAGTTGGAACCGGATCAACAGTAACATCAAAGTTTTGCGGAATACTTGTACAAAACACACCATTGTTGGTATATGTTCCAGTTACTGTGAAGTTACCTGTTATTGAAGCGTTGGTTGTATTTGTTCCTACAAAAGCAGGTATGTTACCAGAACCACTTGCTCCAATACCTATTGCTGTATTTGAGTTCGTCCAGTTGAATTGGGTATTTGTAACATCACTGACAAAGTTGATTGCGGCAACCGTGTTGTTAGCACAAACTGGAGCAATACTAATAGGTGAGATAAAGGGAGTTGGGTTAACAGTAATTTGGAATGTTTGCGGAGTTCCTGTACATTGATTACCGGTAATTAGATTAATGTATGTTGGAGTAACGCTTATATTTCCAGTTAATAAACCGCTCGTTGTGTTAGTTGCATTAAATGTTATGTTCCCATTTCCCGAAGCTGGAAGTCCGATATTAGTATTCGAATTTGTCCAATTGTATTCTGTTCCTGCAATACCTAGAGCCGAGGTGAAATTGACAGAAACTGTTGAGCTTTCACAAATGATTTGATTAGCAACGAAATCAATTGTCGGTATAGGATTTACATTTACTTCGAAAGTTTGAGTTTGACCTGAGCAATAAACCCCGTTATTCAAATAGATTGGAGTAACGGTAATTGAAGTTGTGATTGTCGAATTTGTTGTATTTGATGCAATAAAGTTAATATCTCCAGATCCCGAAGCTGGAATTCCAGTAGAAGTATTTGTATTTACCCATTCATAAGTCACTCCATTCATTCCTATTGTTGAAAAGTCAATTAGTGAAATTTCATTGTTACAGAATGTCTGGTCAGTAACCAGATTCAATATAGGTGTTGGATTTATTTCAAAATCAAATGTTGTTGCATTTCCAAAGCAAGTTAAATTGTTTGTATTGAATGAACCTGTAACTGAAATTGTGGCATAGACAGGAATAGTTGAGTTATTTACGACTGAGAATGAATTAATATTTCCATTTCCTGAGGATGGAAGACCTATTAAGTTATTGTTATTTGTCCAGGCAAAAGAAACATTTGTATTAATAGTACTTGAAAAGGAAACAAAACTTGATAAGTCGCCATTGCAAATTGTTTGATCATTAACTAAATTGACATTGGGTAACGGAAGGACAGTAATATTTACAACAGAATCTGCACCGAAACAAGTTACATTATTATTTGTAAACGATGGAGAGATCGTAAAATCTGAATTGATTGGAGTTAGCGAAGTATTTGTACCAGTAAATGGGGCAATATTTCCATTACCCGTAATAGCTGAGCCAATTAATGGATTTGAACTTATCCAATTATATTGAGTTCCA
This sequence comes from Crocinitomicaceae bacterium, assembly GCA_044377675.1. Lineage (GTDB taxonomy): Bacteria > Bacteroidota > Bacteroidia > Flavobacteriales_D > Crocinitomicaceae > UBA952. Next base: position 5,882 of record JBILYP010000035.1, on the reverse strand, counting down.
GATACTGGTCCAAAAACAGGTATGTTTAGAGTTTGTGTATTTGCACACACAAATTGATCTTGAAGACCATATATTGAAGGAGTTGGGTTAATAGTTAGAATAAATTGATCAGGAGTTCCTAGACATGAAATTCCATTATTCGTAAATATCGGCGACACATTAATTACACCCTGGATTGGAGCAATCCCAGTGTTTGCTGACACAAATGAAGGAATGGAATTAGTTCCACCTGAATTTAAACCAATCGAATTATTGGAGTTAGTCCAATTAAAGATAGTTCCAGGAATTCCTCCTGTAAATAAAATTGGTTGGATATTAACTCCATTACAGAAGGTGAAATCAGGAGTTGATGTAACTAAGGGTGTTGGATTGACAAAAACTACCAAGTCAAATACAGGACTCGAACATCCATTAATTGTTGAAGTACCGATAACCGAATAATTAACTTCTTGAACAGATGAAGAATTATTGATTAAAACATCGCTAATGATATCAGATGAAACTACAGAAATACTTTCACCTAGAACACTTACATTTTGATCTGCATACCAATTAAATGTGACTGTTGTATTTGCAATCAAATTAAGATTAACTTGACTTCCGCTACAAATTGTAACCGTATCTTCATTAAATAATGTTAACGGAGGTTTTACAATTACGGCTATTGTTTGAGCGGCACCCGCACAATTTCCATCGATGGATGTTGGGAAAACGCTGTAAATAACGAGTTGATTAACTCCTGTATTATTAATTAATAAATCATTGATAATAGGTCCATTATTATTATTTATTGACTCACCACTTACATCTGGATTATCAATAGAAGTAAACCAACTAAATATAGATGGAACATTTGCGTTAAGAACAGCATTTACCGAAGAACCAGAACAAATTTCAAGTGTGCTAGGGAATGTCATTGTAATATCAGGCATTACCGTAACAACAAAGCTGGAATCTGGACCTTGACATCCTTCAGGCCAAGAAGTTGGAGTAATTATGTAAGAAACTGTTTGAGGTTGCGTTGAATTATTTGTTAATGTATTCGAAATGACAGAAGATGTCTGAGGAAGGAATACTTCGCCTGAAACATTCGGATTATCTGTTCCAACCCAAACATAATTTGCAGGGATGTCTGTTCCTAGATTTACTGTAAATGTATTTCCATTACAAATAGTGAAATCTGCAATACTATTAACGTGAGGAAGCGGATAAACAACTAGAGAAATAGTATCTGAATTCAAAGCATTACATCCACTAGCAGCATAGGTTATGTTTGCAAAGTAATCATAGGTACCAGAAACATTTATCGGTGTTGGGTTATATGTCAACTGATTCGCTCCAGGAATGGTTGTCAAAATGTTGGTGGTTATGTCATACCATTGAACATTGAATGAACCAACACCACCACTCACTTGAACTGAATAAGGCGAAGACAACGTTGATTCAGCACATACATCCAATCCATCAACTGGTTGTAAGGTAATTACTGGATCATTATAGATTTGAACGTTTGCAATAGATGATATCAAATCACTGCAGCTTCCATTAGGGAATGAAATGACACAGTAATAATAGTAATTTCCTGCTATGCTGCTACCAGAAGCGTAAGAGCTTGTTGTCGCTCCTGCAATAACTGTTCCTCCTGATAAACTATTTGTAGTGTTAGTATACCATTGATAAGTAGCACCAGGTATTCCATTAATGTATGAAACATTGAGAGTAGATATCGTTCCTCCAATACAAATTGCTTGAGTTTGGAATGGTAAACTTGTAATTGATGCTTGCAAATAGGTTTGAATTGGAATGACATTGGAAACATTCCCACAGTTGGATCCACTTTGCGTAATTACACAGTAGTAATAAACAGCTCCTACCGTATTTACAGGAGGTATGTAGCTAGCAGAAGTTGCTCCGTTAATAATTACACCATTAGTATTACTATTAACATTATTGCCATACCATTGATAGCTTACCGTTCCTGCTCCACCTGTAACATTTGATGTAATTGGTAATACATTCGAGCTAAATTGACAATAATTTTGAGAGGCAGAGGCAATTGATATTACTGGATCTTGAATTACAATTATTTGAGCAAGACCAGATGTTACCAAATTACAACCACTTCCTGACAGAGTAACCTCCACAAAATACTCAAAGGTTCCCGTTGAGTTAAATGAAGGTGGTGTAAAGGAAGAAAATGTAGCTCCGGTGATTGGCAAATTTGGACTTCCAATAGAATACCATTGATAAGACGCACTTCCTGTACCATTAATATAATTAACATTAAGAGCAACCTGTATAGTTCCTCCTTCACAAATCGCTTGACTTGATAATGGTTGCTGAGATAATGAAGGATCAGGATGAACTACAATCGTTGCAACATTCGAAGTAATATTTGAACACCCACCGGAAGGGAATGAAATAACGCAATAATAATAAGTTGTTCCAGCGGTTATTGAAGGTGGTGTATATGAACTTACATCAGCTCCTGTAATTGCAATTCCGCCAGTTGTGCTGCTAGTTGTATTGCTATACCATTGATAATTAGGAGTTCCTGTTCCATTAATATAGGAAACTGACATTGCTGAGGTTGTTCCACCTACACAAACTGCTTGTGGGCCAAAATTAGTTGAAGTAATCGTTGGTTGAAGGTTCACATCCACTGTGGCTACTTGTGAAGTCACGCTACAGTTTGCACCACTTTGATTAACAACACAATAATAATAGAATGTCCCAACACTTGTTACCGGAGGAGTGTAAGTAGATATCGTCGCAATTGGAATTAGAGTTCCACCGCTATTGCTATTTGTTGTATTTGAATACCATTGATACGTATACGTTCCTGTTCCACCAGATGCAGTAATAGTAAGTGGAGCAATGGAAGGTGAATTTTGACAATAAGATGTCGAAACAGGTTGCGTACTTACAATAGGATCAGGAATAACATTTATTTGTGCCGTAGCAGATGACATTATATTACAGCCGCTTCCACTCAAAGTAATCTCGACATAATATTCATAAATACCTGTTGCAGTGAATGCGGTTGGTGTAAAGTTCACGGAAGTTGCTCCCGAAACAAGTTGATTAGGTGTTCCAACCAAATACCATTGGTAAGTTGGAGTTCCTGTTCCATTTGTGTATGCCACTGTTAATGGAGTTGGGATGCTCCCTCCTACGCAGATTGTTTGTGTTGCAAGAGGTGGAAAGGTAATCGTTGGATCTGGATTTACGGTTATGCTTGCAATGTTTGATGTAATATTTGAACATCCACCAGTAGGGAAATTGATTACACAATAATAATAAGTTGTTCCAGCGGTTGTTGAAGGTGGTGTATATGAACTTACATCAGCTCCTGTAATTGCAGTTCCGCCAATTGTGCTGCTAGTTGTATTGCTATACCATAGGTAATTAGGAGTTCCTGTTCCATTAATGTAGGAAACTGACATTGCTGAGGTTGTTCCACCCACACATACTGTTTGCGGTCCGAAATTGGTTGAAGTAATCGTTGGTTGAAGGTTCACATCCACTGTGGCTACTTGTGAAGTCACGCTACAGTTTGCACCACTTTGATTAACCACACAATAATAATAGAATGTCCCAACACTTGTTACCGGAGGAGTGTAAGTAGATATTGTCGCAATTGGAATTAGAGTTCCACCGCTATTGCTATTTGTTGTATTTGAATACCATTGATACGTATACGTTCCTGTTCCACCAGTTGCCGCTACCGAAAGTGGTGTAATGGAAGGTGAGTTTTGACAATAGGAAGAAGAAACAGGTTGAGTACTTACAACAGGATCAGCAATAACATTGATTTGTGCTGTAGCTGATGTCATTACATTACAACCACTACCATCCAAAGTAACATCGACATAATATTCGTAAATACCTGCTGCAGTGAATGTTGCTGGAGTAAATGTTACTGAAGTTGCATTAGGTACCGCTTGATTTGTTGTTCCAACCAAATACCATTGGTAAGTTGGGGTTCCTGTTCCATTGGTGTATGCCACAGTTAATGGCGTTGGAATGCTTCCTCCCACACAAATTGTTTGTGCTGCCAATGGTTGCGTTGAAATTGTTGGGTCAGGATTTACAATAACATTAACAACATTGGAAGTAACACTTGAACAACCACCAGAGCTAAAGCTAATCACACAATAGTAATAAGTTGTTCCAGCAGTTCCACTTGGCGGAGTGTAAGTATCAGAAGTTGCGCCAGGAATTGCTGTTCCGCCTGTTGTACTGTTTGTTGTATTGCTATACCATTGATAGTTTGTTGTGCCCGTTCCACTCGCTGCTGCAACAGTTAAGTTAGTTGGTGTACCACCTATACAAATGGTTTGTGTAGCCAACGGTTGCGTGCTAACGGTTGGTGGAGTTACAACTTGAATTGAAACTGCTGAGGATGTTGTGGCACAATTCGTTCCAGTTTGAGTTACCAAACAATAATAATAAATGGTTCCGACAGTATTTACTAGTGGAGTAAACGTTGAGTTGGTTTGTCCTGCAATTGCAGTACCTGATGTAGTATTATTTGACGTATTTGAATACCACTGGTAGCTTATTGTTCCTTGTCCTCCTGTTACTGAAGCGGAAATTGGAGTAACACTTGTGCTATTCTGACAATAAATTGTACTTGAAGCAATAGTAACAGTAGGATCTTCGACAACAGTGATTGTTGCTTGTTGAGAAGTAGTTAGATTACAACCATTTCCATCCAATGAAACGGTAGCATAATAAGAATAGGTTCCAGCTGTGTTAAAAATTGGTGGCGTATAATTTACGCTATTTGTTCCAACGGTTTGATCAGTTGTACCAACTAAATACCACTGATAAGTTGGGGTTCCTGTTCCATTGGTGTATGCCACAGTTAATGGCGTTGGAATGCTTCCACCCACACAAATTGTTTGTGCTGCCAATGGTTGCGTTGAAATTGTTGGGTCAGGATTTACAATAACATTAACAACATTGGAAGTAACACTTGAACAACCACCTGAACTAAAGCTAATCACACAATAGTAATAAGTTGTTCCAGCAGTTCCACTTGGCGGAGTGTAAGTATCAGAAGTTGCGCCAGGAATTGCTGTTCCGCCTATTGTACTGTTTGTTGTATTGCTATACCATTGATAGTTTGTTGTGCCCGTTCCACTCGCTGCTGCGACAGTTAAGTTAGTTGGTGTACCACCTATACAAATGGTTTGTGTAGCCAACGGTTGCGTGCTAACGGTTGGAGGAGTAAGAACTTGAATTGAAACTGCTGAGGATGTTGTGGCACAATTCGTTCCGGTTTGAGTTACCAAACAATAATAATAAATGGTTCCGACAGTATTTACTGGTGGAGTAAACGTTGAGTTGGTTTGCCCTGCAATTGCAGTACCTGATGTAGTATTATTTGACGTATTTGAATACCACTGGTAGCTTATTGTTCCTTGTCCTCCTGTTACTGAAACGGAAATTGGAGTAACACTTGTGCTATTCTGACAATACACTGTACTTGAAGCAATGGTCACGATTGGATCTGCGACAACAGTGATTGTTGCTTGTTGAGATGTAGCAATATTACACCCGTTTCCACTCAATGAAACAGTAGCATAATAGGAAAAGGTTCCAGCTGTGTTAAAAATTGGTGGCGTATAATTTACGCTATTTGTTCCAACGGTTTGATCAGTTGTACCAACTAAATACCACTGATAAGTTGGGGTTCCTGTTCCATTGGTGTATGCCACAGTTAATGGCGTTGGAATGCTTCCACCCACACAAATTGTTTGTGCTGCCAATGGTTGCGTTGAAATTGTTGGGTCAGGATTTACAATAACATTAACAACATTGGAAGTAACACTTGAACAACCACCTGAACTAAAGCTAATAATACAATAGTAATA
>JBILYP010000034.1:0-28500 GCA_044377675.1 Crocinitomicaceae bacterium | reverse complement strand
CAATCCGAGTGTATTACTGTAAACACGATAGGAATCGAAGAGGGTGAATTAAGTTTGAATCTACATCCAAATCCATCGAATGGGTTGGTGATTGTTGAAGCACTTGGAATCCAGCCATCTGAGTATAAAATACTATCCATGGACGGAAGAATTCTTCATTCAGGATTGTTGCACAATGGATTGACAGCATTTGATCTAAATAATTTTTCGAATGGAAACTATCTCTTCAATTCAAACGGAAAACAAATTCGTTTCGTAATTAGTAAATAAACTTGATTTATAAAATCATGAAAGACCTCCATAGTGAGGTCTTTTTTAGTTCCATTCCTCAATACAAAAATCCAAACAACCACAATGGAATGGTTTTGCCAGAACCTATTTCTAAGTTATCTGCAGCTATATAGCTGTTAGGTATGTCTTTAATCTGTTTTTTGGTTTTATTCTTTCCGCCAATTTCAAACGTGTATTCATCGTTCACTAAGAAATCTGCATGCTGTGAGGTACTTACTTTGTGCACATTAGCAACCTGATTATAGAAAAAACTTTCGCGCACCGTTCCATCCAAAATTGTGTTTTTGCCAATGGCATACATCAAGTTTGGGTGATGCAAATATACTTTTTCAGGCTTGGCTAAAATGGCTTCGCTGGAAGATTTACTTTGTAACAAATTAAACAATTTAGCATCCTCTAAATACGTGAGATAAAGCATGATGGTGTTGCGTGAAACCTCTAGATCTCCTGACAGTTTTGATACATTGGGTTGGTAGGGGAGCGCATGCGAAACGAGGTAAACCAACTTTTTTAATTTGTGAATGTATTTCACATCCACATTTCGCATGTACGGTAAATCTGTTTCGAGCATCAAGGTGATGGTGTTCAATAATTTCTGCGAATAAGTCTTCGTGCTTTCCAAGAAGAATGGATAATAGCCGTGTTTTATATATTCGGAGTAATAGGCGAGGGGGTGAATTTTAGTAACAATTTCGCGCGCTATGTTCGTGTGGTTTTTCACTAGGTCCTCCAATTCAATTTTTGGAAAGTTTTCTCCGCTTTGAATCTGAATAAACTCCCGCAAGGAAAGCCCATTCATTACATAACCCACAGCGCGTCTACTCAAATCCGCTTTCCCAGATTGAATATGCAATAAAGACGAGCCGGTAAAAACGACTTTTAACTTTTGGTAGCGGTCATAAATGTTTTTTAATTCCTGACTCCAGTTGGGGTATTTGTGAATTTCATCGATGAAAAGGTGTGTGCCTCCTAGTTTTACCCAATTATCAGCACATTCTACTAAGGTCATTGTAGAAATTTGAATATCATCCATGCTGATATACAACGCATTTGATTCGCTCGATAAATTCTTGATGATGTGATTAATCAAAAAGGAAGTTTTCCCAACTCCTCGTGCTCCGGTAAGCCCAATTAATCGGTCATTCCAATCGATATCCATGGTTCGTTCAAACCTTGATTCGAAGTTTTGTAGTATCCTTTCATGAGCAGCAATTAAGTTTTCCATCCTTCATTGATTTCCCCAAAGGTACTAATTTATTTCCAATTTGCAATCTATAAATTGCATAAAAAACTATAAATTGATATCTATACATTACAATTACTATTAAAAATGCAATTTGAACATTGCAAAAATAGATTAAAATGCAATCTGAACATTGCAAAAATTACATTTTATGATAAGTATCAAAGGTGAATTAGCCTTTTACATTCAAAAACAGAATCAATTTTAGTTCTTTTGAATTCGGATTTTTGTATCTCCTTCGTTTTCGATATCAGTTGAAACAGCTTGATTATCCAGTGCTACAAAAACTAAATCATCTCCCAATATTTCTGCACAGATATACGATTTGTTTTCAGAAATAGCTTCCTGAAGTTTCTCATTGGTATCCACTTCCACAAGTATGCGATCCGTTACATCCAACCCACTTTCTTTTCGGATATTTTGAATACGATTCACCATTTCTCGTGCTATTCCCTCTGACCACAAGGCTGGAGAGATCATAATATCTAAAGCAACAGTTAATCCATTTTCAGAAGCAACCAACCAACCTGGAATATCTTGGGCTTGAATTTCGAAATCAGGTAGTTCCAGCGTAACAGTTGTTCCGTCAATTTCACCTTGCCAACCACCGCTAGTTTCAATGGCTGCGATATCATCAGCCGTAAAAGCTTTTACCAAATCAGCAATAGATTTCATTTGCTTGCCGTATTTCGGTCCAATCGTTTTGAAATTTGGTTTGATACTTTTCACCAACATTCCGCTATCGGCTAGCAATTCAAGTTCTTTTACGTTTACCTCAGAAAGTATCAACTCCTTTACGTGGTACAAATTATCCGCAACGTCTTGATTAAAAACAGGAATCATGATTTTTTGAAGCGGTTGACGCACCCGAATCATTTGTTTTTTACGTAATCCAAGAACAAGTGAACAAGTTTCTTGTGCTAACGCCATCTGAGTTTCAAGCGTTTTATCAATAAAATCTACGTTCGAAATCGGGAAGTCCGCCAAATGAACCGAAGTAGCTGCATGTTTTCCGGTTGTGTGATTTAAATCTAGAAACAATTGATCCATATAAAATGGTGCAATAGGCGAAGCAAGCAAAGAAACTGTCTCTAAACATGTATAAAGCGTTTGGTAAGCGCACAACTTATCCGTTGGGTCATCACTCTTCCAATAACGACGGCGACATAAACGCACGTACCAATTAGATAATTGGTCATTTACAAAATCTTGAATCGCTCTTCCTGCTTTGGTTGGCTCATAATTGCTATACGCTTCATCCACCTCTGCGATTAACGAATGCAATTTGGAAAGAATCCAACGATCAATTTCCGATCTTTTCGACAAGGGAACATCTGGTTCAGAATACGTGAAGCCATCAATGTTTGCATAAAGCGAAAAGAATGAATACGTATTATACAGTGTTCCGAAAAATTTACGCTGTACTTCTGTTATGCCTTCCAAATCAAATTTTAAATTATCCCATGGTTGAGCGTTCGTAATCATATACCAGCGCGTTGCATCCGGTCCATATTGCGTTAAGGTTGTAAATGGGTCAACCGCATTCTTTAAACGCTTCGACATTTTATGGCCATTCTTATCTAGGACAAGTCCATTGGAAACTACATTTTTATATGCTACGGAATCAAAAACCATGGTGGCGATTGCATGTAAGGTATAAAACCAACCACGTGTTTGGTCAACTCCTTCGGCAATAAAATCTGCTGGATAACCCTCTCTGTTGTCAACTAATTCTTTATTTTCAAATGGATAATGCCATTGTGCATAAGGCATTGCGCCTGAATCAAACCAAACATCAATCAGATCAGCTTCACGTTTCATTGGTTTTCCAGTTGGCGAAACTAATATGATTTGATCAACTAAATGTTTATGTAAATCGATTCCTTTATAATTTTCGTCTGACATGTTGCCAATCTCGTAATTTGCAAAAGGATTTGATTCTAACAATCCAGCTTGAATTGCTTTATCACATTCCTGAGATAATTGAGCAATAGAAGAAATACAAATGCGCTCATCTCCTTCTTCTGAAGACCAAATTGGTATAGGAATTCCCCAATAGCGAGAACGCGATAAATTCCAATCATTGGCATTTTCTAACCATTTCCCAAAACGACCACTTCCAGTAGATTCTGGTTTCCAATTGATCGTATTGTTTAATTCGACCATTCGCTCTTTTTTATCCGTTACTCGAATAAACCAAGAATCTAATGGGTAATACAAAACAGGTTTGTCTGTTCTCCAACAATGTGGATAGTTATGTTCGTATTTCTCTACTTTAAAAGCCTTATTTTCTTCTTTGAGTTTTATCGCAATTTGAACATCAACTGATTTTTCCGGTGCAGTACCTTCGTCGTAATATTCATTTTTGACATACATTCCAGCAAAATCAACTACTTCAGATCGGAATTTACCTTGCAAATCCACCAATGGAACCAAGTTTCCACGATCATCTTTCACTAACATACCAGGAACTCTAGCTTCTGCAGCAACCTTAGCATCGTCAGCTCCAAACGTGGGAGCAGTGTGAACAATTCCTGTCCCGTCTTCGGTGGTAACAAAATCTCCCGGAATAACCTGAAATGCTTTTTCAGCATTTTCTGCCGGTAAACAATAGGGGAGTAGTTGTTCGTATTTTATACCAACTAACTCTTTTCCTAAACAAGTTCCTGCAACATAGAACGGAATGATTTTAGCACCCGCTGAATAATTTGCCAATTCACTTGCTGATTCTACGGCTTGAAATCCTTTACCAAATTGATATCCAACTAGTTTATTAGCCAAAATAACGTTAATCGGTTCAAAGGTATATTGGTTATAAGTTGAAACTAACGCGTATTCAATGTTTGGCCCAACAGTTAATGCCGTATTGGATGGGAGAGTCCAGGGTGTTGTTGTCCATGCTAGAAAGTATGTATTTGACTTCTCCCCTTGATGGGAGATTAAGATGGGAGAATTTGATTCGGTCATCCCCCTTGACTCCCCTTCAAAGGGGGAATGGTTGGCAGAAATCATTTTAAACATCGCCACAACCGTTGTATCCTTCACATCTTTATAACAACCTGGTTGGTTTAATTCATGAGATGAAAGCCCGGTACCAGCTTTGGGCGAATATGGTTGGATAGTATATCCTTTGTAAAGTAACCCTTTCTCAAAAAGTTGACCAATTAACCACCAAACAGATTCCATGTATTTTGGCTCATACGTAACGTAAGGATGCTCCATGTCTACCCAATACCCCATTTTTTCAGTAAGGTCATTCCAGATATCTGTATAGCGCATTACCGCTTTTTTACACGCATCATTGTATTCGTCAACCGTGATTTTTGAACCAATATCTTCTTTTGTTATGCCTAATTCTTTTTCTACGCCTAATTCAACAGGTAAACCGTGCGTGTCCCAACCGGCTTTTCGTTTTACTTGATATCCCTTTAGGGTTTTATACCTACAGAAAATATCTTTTATAGATCGAGCCATAACATGATGAATACCCGGAAGTCCATTGGCTGATGGCGGTCCTTCAAAGAAAACGAAAGAAGGATTTCCTTCTCTGGATGAAATTGATTGTTCAAAAACAGCATCTCTTTTCCATCTTTCCAATACTATATTTGCGACGTTAGGCAAATTAAGTCCTTTATATTCCGTATATTTCATGCTCATACCTCGGGTTTATTGAGTGAACAAAGGTACTTATTTCAGCAGAAACAGCCTGTATTTAATTCAGAAATACAGCAAGTTTGAGAGAATTAAAGGGAGTAAATTGATTTTAATGTTTCTTCCAACTCTGTATGCTGATAATTGAAACCAGTATCGGTTAATTTTTTTCCGGATACCGAATTCCCATTGATTAAGAGTATTGCCATTTCTCCGAGTATTAATTTCATAATAAAGGGAGGTATATTAGGTAGAAATAAGGGTTTGTGAAGCGTTTTAGCCAATGTTTTTGTAAAATCTTCATTGGTATTGTTTCCTCCCACAACGTTATACGTTCCTATTAAGGAATTATCAATTACATGTTTAAAAATAGCGGTAAGATCTTCGATATGCACCCAATTCATGTTTTGTTTACCTGAACCTATTGGGGAACCCACCCATTTTTTTATTGGGGCAGCCATTTTTGGCAGTGCTCCTTTCTCAGCATCCAATACAATGGGTAAACGAAGTATGGTAGTTTTAAACTTTGAAGCAAATAAATTGGCTTTTTCCTCCCATTGACGCACAACATTGGATAAAAAATCAGAGCCATAATTATCTGTTTCACTATAATTTTTTTCTGGATGACCAAAACCATAACAGTCAATTCCTGATACAGTTATGAAGTGTTCTAATTTTGGGAAGTTATTTGCTGAAATAAATAAGTACTCTATTGTATCAATGCGCGATTTAAGGATTTGATTCTTTCTATCTTTTGTCCAACGTTCATCTGCAATGCCTGAACCAGCTAAATTGATGATCACTTCAATCTTTTCAAGGTGTTTGCCTTCAATCTTTTTATCGTGGGCGTTCCAATAAATGTGATTTTTTCGTTTCGGTTTTCTAGATAGAACATAGACCGTATGCCCTTCTTCTTGAAGGTCGCGACTCAGGTTTGTTCCAATAAATCCCGAACCACCGGCAATGAGAATGGTTTTCATTACAGTGTAGTAGTTAGTTTCGTTAGTAGTTAAGAACAAAGTTAAAACAATTTCTTATTTTACTGAGTTAAAAATTTAATTTATTAATTTAACAATAGACTAGTTTATTGGGGTCAGTGTTCAAGTTTATTGGTGTATTTTTTATAAAGATCGTACTGAAAATTGGTTATTGAAACAAAATTACCATTGATAAGAATAAGGGAAACTTGGTTACTCTTCATTTCCAAAGCATTTCCTTTAGAAGCAAAAAGCGTGGCTGATTTTCCCACTTCAACTGAACCATATTTTTCACCAATTCCAATTATTTTACAGACATCAAGAGAAATGGATTGTATTGCTTCTTCTTCTGAAATTCCATATGCAGTGGCAGTTCCCGCTTGAAAGGGTAAATTTCGTGTGTTCATCGCTTCCATATCGCCCGCATTTTGAATACCAAACAAAATACCTTCTTTTTTAAGGAGAAACGGGATTTTAAATGGTTGATCAATTGGGTCGTCCTCATTTTCAGGCAAGCTATGTATTCGTTGAATTAGGATTGGAATAGTAGAATCTTTTAAACGCTGACCAACCAAATGAGCCTCGTATCCTCCCACAATAACAGGGAATTTAAGTTTGTATTTAGAAGAGAATGAAATTATATCTAGTATTTGTTGCATTTCATTTGCGTGAAAATAAACTCTTTTTGTCCCGAAAAAGCATGCCCTCATCGCCTCTAATCGTTGGTCTTCCTCCAATGGATTGATTTTTCCTTTCATATAAGCCTCAGCTAATTGGAAAAAAGATTCTATTTCCTTTTTTTGATTGATATAATTCTCGTTCCTTTTTTTTGGTGCGGGTTCAGCCCACCAACCTCCACCTTCCAAACTTGAAGGCCAATTCACATGAATTCCATCATTGGCTAATACAGTAGCATCCTCCCAATTCCATCCACTTAAAGACATAATTGCCGAGCTTCCTGATATCAGTCCGCCTCTAGGTGTTGCTTGGCAAAGTAAAACTCCATTGGTCAAAACGGTAGATACAACTTTCGATTCTGGATTGAAGGCTATTTGACTACGCACATGGGGATTAAATTCTCCCGTTTCATTAAAATCTCTTGTTGCCCTAACTGCGTCTATTTCAGTCAGCCCCAATGTTGAATTAGTAGCAATAAATCCTGGATAAATATGCTGCCCTTCTAATGAAATAATAGTGTCCCAGTCTTTTTTGTTATATCTGGTTGTAAGCGAATTTCCTACTTCTACAATGATCCCCTTTTTAATTCCAATGAGCGCATGTTCGATTGTTTCACCATTTCCTTTGTGCAAAAAACCATCGATTAATAATATATTTGAATGTTGAGAAAATAAAATATTCTGCGCTAAGATGAATATGAATAGTATGAGCTTTTTCATTTTGATTGAATTTAATGAGTGTTTTCTGCTTCTGTGCCTTCTTCACCAAGTGTATCACAATGGTAGTGTTTTTTACCTTTTTTAATAAATGGTTTTGTAGATTCCCCTTGATCTGCTGATCGCAACATTTTTGTTGTGATGCGCGCACGTTCCATATCATTTCGTTTTTGAAGGATTTCATCCTTTTTTCGATCAAAATAGACAGCACCATCAATAAATGTCAATTCTACCTTAGCTGTCGCCGTTAGTGGATTATTGTCCCATAAGACTAAATCGGCATCTTTTCCTGTCTTGATACTTCCTAATCGGTCGTCCAAATGCAGTAATTTTGCTGGATTGAGCGTAACCATTTTCCACGCTTCAATTTCAGACATTCCGCCATATTTTATGCTTTTAGCTGCTTCCTGATTCAAACGCCTTCCCATTTCGGCATCGTCGGAGTTAATGGATACAATAACACCCTGATCGGCCATCATTTTTGCGTTGTAGGGTATTGCATCGTTAACCTCAAATTTGTATGCCCACCAATCTGCAAAAGTGGAACCGCCTGCTCCATGTTTTTTCATTTTGTCAGCTACTTTGTATCCCTCTAATATATGTGTGAATGTATTAATCTTAATATCCATTGAATCCGCAACGTGCATGAACATGTTGATTTCAGATTGAACGTATGAGTGGCAGGTGATAAAACGTTGTTTGTTTAGGATTTCACTTAACACATCTAACTCCAGGTCTTTTCTGGGTTTGGTTCCCCCTTTGGTTTTATAATTCTCCCACTCAAGTTGGTATTTTTTAGCTCTGTTGAAGCCATCGTAAAAGACTTGTTCTACACCCATGCGTGTTTGAGGAAAGCGTGAAGTATTATTTTCTCCCCAATTGGATTGTTTCACATTTTCTCCTAAAGCACATTTTATGAATTTTGGTGCGTTGGGAATCAACATTTCCTCTGGAGTATGTCCCCATTTTAACTTAATTAAAGCAGATTGTCCACCAATTGGATTGGCAGAACCATGAAGGAGTTGCGCTGAAGTTACGCCACCTGCCAGTTGTCTATAAATATTAATATCATCTGAGTTTACAACATTCCCTATACTTACCTCAGAGGTAACTGCTTGTCCGCCTTCATTAACCCCTTTCGAGATAGCAATATGGGAATGCTCGTCAATTATTCCGTTGGTTAAATGTTTTCCTTTTCCATCAATGATTACAGCATTTTTTGGATAGTTGTTTTTTTCTTTACCAACGTATTTGATTTTACTGTTTTCAATTACAACATTTGTTTCGCTCAGTATTCCTTCCACCTCATTTGTCCAAACTGTCGCATTTTCAATAACGAACGTATTTATTTTTGGAAGGGTGTCATTGCCAAAACCCATATTTGGAAACCAGACACGACCAAGGTAAGAAGTATCTAAAACAGTACTTGAGCTTTCTTCTTTTTCCTTCGATTTTTTTGCAGATGTTGCTGAAAAGTAGTTCATTCGACCATCGGGTAAAGCAGCATCTCCTTCAATGATTATTCCTTCCTTCCCATATATTTTACCATGTAAATTCACACTACCCGAAAAGTAATTGTCATTTAAATTAAATTGCATAATAACATCATTTTCACGCTGAACAATTTGTATTGTAGGCCTCAATGTATCTGTTTTTTCTTCTTGTGTTTTTGCATCACGAGTCGTTTTAATGGTCGTAATTTTACCAGTAGGTTTTTCAATTTTTCCCGTTATCTCGAATACGTATTCCTTTTTATCCAAGGTTAATGCGTACTGGCCTCGGATGTCTATTGTTGGTAAGACAGAATGTACTTTTTCCTCACCTAGAAACCAACTGGATAATAACGTACCGTTAGCCATTAAAGGATCGTCTGAATAGATATTGAAACTAGCAAGTTTCCCTTCTGTTAATTCACCTATTTTATCAGATAGTCCGAGGATTTCAGCAGGTTTGGTAGTTAACGCAGCAAGAATTTGATTTATGGTACTTCCTCTAGAAATTGTTTTTTTTAGGTTATTCCAAAATACGTCTGCTTGTTTTATACCATCACTTGTAATGGCATAAGAAATTCCGTTTTCAGAAAGAATCCTAGCGTTGGAAGGTGCTAATTCCCAATGTTTTAAATCACTCAAGGGGATTTGTCGAGCGATGTAGGGATCTTTTACATCAAATGCTTCAGTATAATTTACGGGAATAACTACTGATCCACTGATGTTTTTGGCGGTTGGCAACCAAGCATATTCTTTTCCTGTTCCAATATAATTCCATTTTTGATTAAACTCTTTGGCGATTTTATCAGCTCTCAAGATCTCCCATTTATCATCTGTTTTAAAAAACGCAGGAAGTGAAAGCTTTTTTTTCCATTCTTCCAAAGATATGTTTCGTTCGGATGGAGCATGATTATGATAATATTCCATGTCATAAAATGCTTGGCGCAACAAGGCAATTGACCCCATTTGAGAGGACGGATAAGATTGCTTTGAATTCCCTTTGTTAAACGAATAAAATAGGCCGCTTTCAGAAAGTACCAAATGCTTATTAGCATCAGATTCTCCAAGAGAAATTAATGCAGCAGAACCCCTTACAATCCCATCTTGAACGTGGGTTAATGCTAATCCAAATCCCATTTTTTGTAGATTCTCCTGCGATTTTGAATCAATTGCGTATGATGATGCCGCGTTGGTTTCCGGGTGAATGCTTTCGTTCCAATAAAACGCACCTTTTTGTGTGTTTTTTTCTGTAGATTTTGCGGGTTGCGATAAACTGATGTTACTGTATAATTCTATAAAAGAAGGTAGTATCACCTTGTTTGAACAATCAACTAGTAAGGCATTAGTCGGGATTTTTACATTTTTTCCAACAGCAATAATTTTGTCGGCCTTAATTAAAAGTGTTCCATCCTCAATTTTTTGTTCTGGACTAACATAAATCGTTGCATGAATTAATGCAGTATACAACGGGGAGGAGGGAGCAATCCCATTTTGTGGAACCAGCTGAGCTGAGTAATTGAAAATAGTAGAAAATACTATAATCAAACAAATTAGTTTTATCATAAAAGAAAATAAGGTTGTGAAAATACAACTATTTTTTGGCAACAACAACCCTTATCAACCTTGAAATGAGAATAACTTTGGATGTGATGTAAATCATTTAGACTACAGATTCAGTATTTTTGAATATAAATAGATAAATTATGAAAACGGTAGGGATTTTTTGTGGCGGATTTTCATCAGAATTTGAAATATCCATGAAGAGCGCACAAACTATTCAAGATAATTTCCCTAAGGATTTTAATACGGTAAAGATAATTGTTTCAAAGAACGGATGGAATGTTGAAACGAATCAAGAAATTGTTCCTTTCGATTTACAAAAGATGTCTTTTACATTAAATGATTTGGAGACAAAAATTGATTTGGGTATTGTTTATATTCATGGAGATCCAGGAGAAAACGGTAAAATACAGGCCTTGTTGGAAATGCAAGGAGTTGCCTATTTAAATTCAGGTCCTTTGGCTTCTGCATTATCGTTTGATAAATGGTTTTGTAATCAATTTTTAAAGTCATTTGATATTCCCGTTGCGGATTCGATTCTTTTAACGGATAAAAATAATTACTCTAGTGATGAGATTGTGCAAAAATTAGGATTGCCTGTTTTTGTGAAACCGGCTGATTCCGGCTCTAGTTATGGTATTTCTAAAGTGAAAACTCAGGACGAAATTGAACCTGCTTTGTTAGCTGCTTTCGCCGAAGGGAAAACTGTAGTAATTGAAGCCTTTTTGAAAGGGACAGAAGTTACGTGTGGAGTTTTTCGTAAAAAAGAAGGTGTTTTAGCTCTTCCATTAACAGAAATAGCCTCCGAGAACGAATTTTTTGATTTTGAAGCAAAATACTTGGGTAAGTCTCAGGAAATTACTCCTGCAAGGATTTCAGACGATTTGAGAATAAAAGTTCAAGAACAAGCTAAATATATCTATGAGTTGCTGCAATTAAGATCTGTTGCTCGAATCGACTTTATGATAGTTGACAATACTCCCTATGTTATTGAGGTGAATACAACACCGGGGTTCTCTCCTGCTAGTATCGTACCTCAAATGTTGGCGTGCGCCGGAATTTCCATAACGGATTTCTGGAAATATATAATAGAAGTAGAGAATGTATAATATAATTCCCTACTTTTATCTTAAATATAGCACAATGAAAAATTTCTTTTTAGCGAATCTTTTTCTTCTTTCTTTTACATCGTTTACTCAAAAAATAAGTGTTTCTGATGCTTCAACCGATTTCAGCATTGGAATTTCTGGTTCGAAACCTAGTCTCCAGGTGGCTATACCCTTTGGTGATTTCGATATAGTTGAAAAATCATTAAAAAAAGAACTTAAAGATTTTAATGGAAAACTTGACGATAAAAAAAATGAGTACTTTGTTTCTTTGGGTGAAGTAAAAGAATTGGGTAAAAAACAATTTGATGTGTATGCGAAAATTGTTGGCTCAAAAGATAATCCAATATCAGTAATTTGGGCCGTAGATTTGGGCGGTGCCTACATGGATAAATCTGTTCATGCTGATCAGTATGGCGTGTTTAAAAAACGATTGGAAAAATTTGCTCTTGCAGCATCCGAGGCAAGTATTGATAAGCAAATTGAAGATGAAAAAGCTGCGTTGGGTGAATTGATAAGGGAAAATGAAAAGCTAATTAAAGAACAAAATGACTTAAAGTTAGATATTGACGATTTTAAGAAAAAAATTACGGAGAAAGAATCTGAAATTCAAAAGGCTAAAACGAAGGAAGAAACCAAAAAAACGGAGATATCAACTCAAGAAAACAAATTGAAATCTGTTGAAAAACGCAAAGAACAGATCAAAAATTAATTTCTTTTCGGTTAGATATTTAACTCTAACAGATAATCCAACTGTTCATCTTTACCTAACTTGAATAGGTGTTGGTCAAATTTAATGAAACCTAATTTTTTGTAAAATTTGATAGCAACTGTGTTTTTGGACCAAACACCCAACCAAACTCGATCTATATTTCTCGCCCTTGCAATTTCAATAATCGATTCAAATAGATCTTTTCCATATCCGTTGCCATGGTATTTTTCTAGTAAATAAATACGCTCAATTTCCATACTGTTGTTGTCAATTGGTTTCTTGCGCTTATCTGGAAAATTTAACTTGCAGTATCCGATTAAACAACTGTCCTTGTAGGCTAGATAAAATTCAGATGAAGAACTTCTTATTTCAGCCATGAGTTGGAAATCAGAAAGTGATTCTGAAACATACAACTTCATGTTTTCTTCAGAATTTAGACTTGAATAGGTGGATGAGAATGTTTCGATACTGATTTTCTGTAGTTCTTTTATGTCAACTAAAGTAACTTTATGAATGTTTAATTGGCTCATACTACAAAGTTATATAGAAATTGAAATGATCAATAAATTAGAAACAGCTTTTGTGAAAAACTAGGTTGTTTTTTCTAGTTTAATTGGAGGGAAAAACTTCGTTAATTTTTAAAGTCTAAAAATCAATAAATTATTCATATATTTACCTCATAATAAATTAGTTGATTATGGAAATCCCTTTTGTGGCTATTGGTCTTGTTCTCGTTATTGTTTTGAGTGGACTCTTAACAGTATCTCAGGGTACAATTACGGTAATAACAATGTTTGGTAAATATAAACGCGTCCTTCACCCAGGTTTACGATTGAAAATACCATTCATTGAAAAAGTATTTAAACGAATTTCTGTTCAAAATCAAAGTATTGAGATGGAATTTCAAGCTGTGACCATTGATCAAGCAAATGTGTATTTCAAAAGTATGTTGTTATATAGCGTAATGGATGAGCAAGAGGAAACTATTAAAAAGGTGGCATTTAAATTTATTAGTAATAAGGATTTTATGCAAGCACTTATTAGGACTATCGAAGGTTCAATCCGTTCTTACGTTGCTAGCCAAAAACAATCTGAAATTTTAGGACTTCGTCATGAATTAGTCGATAATGTAAAAGAAAACATAGATCATACGCTTGATTCTTGGGGTTATCACTTGTTGGATTTACAGATTAATGATATCACTTTTGATGCAGCAATTATTGAAAGTATGAGTAGGGTGGTCGCATCTAATAATCTAAAAGCAGCAGCTGAGAATGAAGGTCAAGCATTGTTAATCACAAAAACAAAAGCAGCCGAGGCCGAGGGAAATGCTATTAAAATTGCTGCCTTAGCTGAAAAAGAAGCTGCAATGTTACGTGGTCAGGGAGTTGCATTGTTTAGACAAGAAGTGGCTAAAGGTATGAGTGAAGCGGCAAATGAAATGAAACAAGCGAACATGGATACTAATGTAATTTTATTTTCTATGTGGACCGAAGCAATTAAAAACTTCGCTGAATATGGTAAAGGAAATACTATCTTTTTGGATGGTAGTGCAGAAGGTATGCAAAAGACAATGCGTCAAATACAAGGAATGTTAAGTAGTGATATTGAATCCAAGAAAAAATAGGTTTCTCCCTAAAGAACAATTATTTTCTTTCTAACCACCGAATTTGAGAGTGAAATTTGTAAGATGTAATTACCAGTTCCCAGTGATGTTGGTAATTTGATTTGATTTGTTGGTTCTCTGTCGATAGAGATTTTACTACCTATTTCATTAAACAAATAAACTTGATTTATTTCAGCTTCTGTATCAATGTTTATCGATTCTCCAGCAGAAAGTAATGTAGGATAGATTTGAATCCCTGTTAATTGATTATAGGATTGTCCTGAAGTGTTTTCCTCAATTCTTATAACTCCATGGTCATAAGTTCCAATCCATTTAATTTGATTGTTCTCGTGGGCTAAGGCGGTGATGTAATTATCCTGTAACCCAATGTTATCCATAGAGTAATTAAGCCAAATGTTCCCTTTCTTAATTACAATACCATAGAGCTCCGTTCCCATGAATATTCGCTGATCTATTGGGTCAATTGCCAAACAGGTTAGTCCATTTGTTGGAATAGGTGAATTACTTAAGTTAAAACGATCCCAAGGGCCGCCATTGCCCAAATCGGTCACTAAACCGGCAGCTGGTGTGGCATACCACGGATTACCGTTGGCATCCATATCAATATCGAGTGCTGAATTATCTGGCAAACCCGATTCAACAATACTATGAATTGTTAATTGATTGTCTGGCGTAAAATAATCTAAGCCTCCGTTGATTGTAGCTATGTATTTTTCATTTTGCTGACCAATGCCAATGGATGTAATATTGTTTGTAAGCAATCCATGGCTAGCAATTGTCCAATTAAACCAATTTGTTCTATCAAATAGGGCAATTCCCTCGGTGGTAGCACACCAGATATTATTACTTTGATCAATTTCTATTCCACGTACCAAATTATCCAATAATCCTGAATTAAATTCGGTGTAATTTGTCCATATAGTGCCATCAAATTTATATAATCCTCCGCTTATTGTACCGATCCAAATAATAGAGTCGTTTTCAACCTTTAGTGCACGTATGTCGTTGCTTGAAAGAGGGCTGTTGGTGGAATTGTATATTTGCCAGTTTTGATTATCGAATCTAGCCAATCCGTCATCTGTTCCAAACCATTTAACGCTATCTTGTATGGCAATGCAGCGCACTGTATTAAAGGGTAAGGGAGAGTTACTTTGATTGTAATTAATCAATTGCGGTTGACTTGAACTAAAAAAGCTCCCGAAACTATACAGAATCGAGAGCCAATTTCTTAAATGCATTCTAAATTAATCTTTAATAAATCTTCTTGTATATCTTTTTCCTTCATACGTGATATTTAGTAAATACACACCTTTTGAAAGATTTTTACAATCTACATTTTGTTTGATTTTACCACTGATTCCATTTATTGCTATTTGATTTACATTTTGACCAATTAAGTTTAATACTTCCAATTTTACATCTCCTGTATTTTTTAATTCAAAAGAAACATCAAAATTACCATTGTTGGGATTCGGACTGAGAGAAATTGAATTATTAAAAACAATATTTTCACCGATGCCAGCGCATGGATTAACAACTGCATCAACTTGTATTCGTGGACTAGTACAAGTGCCGTTTTGAGTTAGAATCTCTAAGTCATATAAATAGTAGTAGTAGGATGCTCCTGCTGATGCTCCGATAATTGTCATTACGCCAGGAAGATCGTAAGGATATGTTGCTGAATTATTATTTCGATACAATCCTGTCGTTGTCATAGTCGTAACTCCTATTCGTAGATTACTGTCTGCGGGAACATTAAAATTAAGATTGACCCTACTTTCACCTGGAGGAACAGTTACTGTTGTTGACTGTAAAGTTACACCAGTTTCGTTTTGTAATGCAATGGATATGTTTCCAGCACTTTGTGAATACACCAATGCCGATTTTACCGATAAAGTTTGATGAGCATTAAAAATATTGTATTGTGCTGTCGTGGTATACCCACCTCCACCGATTCCATTTGTATGCGGCTCCGCAAAAATTGTATCGTTATATGTATCCATATTTTCTACAAAATAAGGAGTGGTAACGTTCAATAAAGGAGTTGAAAAATTAGTTCCTGTACCCACTAAATTATTCTGCGCATCATACCAATTTAAGGTTCCAGAACCAGACGCTGTTAAATTTAATATTCCTTCCGTACAAACCGTATCGCCTAATGCAATTGGACTATTTGGTGTAACGCTGTTTACATGGAAAGGATTCGATGCCGCACCTCCACAATAGTTTGTAACTGTACATGAGTAATTTCCAGCTTGCGAAACAGTAATACTCTGAGTGGACTCACCGGTATTCCATAAGAAAGTGGTGCCTGCTGTTGCCGTTAAAACAACAGAAGAACCTGAACAAAGATTAGTAGAACCATTCGCTGAAATAGTTGGGAGTGCGCCAGAATTCGCTGGTTGTTGCATGGTTAATGTAACCGGAACTGCTGTGAAATTATTATCCTCACGTTCCTCTGTAAAATAATTATTTTTATCTACCTCCATAACGATATAATAATCTCCATTGCACGTGTTTGGCGGAACATTAATCCACATTCCATCCAAATGCTTACCATAAACATCCGTCCACCCAGAAGAGATTCCCTGTTCAACCACAGAACAGTTATAGTTCCCACCTCCTAAATTCCAATTAGGAAAATCGATGTTGAGCATTGTATTTCCTTGATTGTAAACAGTGTTCTCATCTCTACAATGTCCATAATAAGTACTTCCTGTTCCTGTTCCGCATTGTCCGTAATCCATCAAGCAGAAACCAATTTTTGCCCCCTCACCAACAATCGGCCAACTCAATGGATTGGGATCTGCTGTTGGTATTCGCAATGTCATTACTGCCCAATCATCCACGTGGTTGTGTCCGTGCACTGGGTGATAGGTCATACTTCCTGTCCATTGATCCACGTAGCTCATAACATTTCCATCTTTTTTATAAATTCGCTGAATCAACATCTGTTTTGGGTTTGCTACTCCGTTGGGACAAGTGAAATTTCCCGTGGCAGAAACATTAAAAAAGGTATCTGTACCACAAATAAAAGCTCGATTTCCATTCGCGTCTTGTCCTCTGACAGTAAATGATCCATGTCCGATATTTGGTGTAGAACCTGTAACACGCAATCTACCATTGTCTGGACCTTGCCCAGTATAATTTGTTCCTGCGCCGGTTTGTGGGTATTCAGTCCACCCGCCATTAGAGATCCCTTTCCAGGAAGCAGTTATATCGGGCAATAATAAGCAATTTAAGGAACCATCCTCACAAACACAGGTTGTTGCATCCGTAGTCGTACACTGAGAAAAATAATTATCGCCTAATTGAACGATTAATAATGTGAGTAATATTTTTTTCATAGAAAATATAGTTTAGATCCTTAAAGATATACTATTTTCTTCAATCGACAATTAGTAAATGAAAGATTATTAATTCATTAGGGAAAATTAAATCGGAGATTTCAAACATTTGTTTAACTATTATCAAAATAGTTTATTTTAAGAAATCAGAAATTTTAAATCGAGTAATTCTTATTTGTATCCCAAGCTCTTTTTTGATTAATGGTTGGGAACCAAATCCGTGTCGAAAATAACCTTCTAATTTATAGCTCCAAGCCTTCCTCGCTCTTGAAGATCCTGATTTGTAGCGGAAAATAATGAGGCTTCCTCTTACTGCAAAAGCATCACGATTGTTTTTATTGGCTGATGTAGGATTAATTAAAAAATGATATTCCGGTGTAATTGCTAATTCCATAAATTCTTTGACACAAATTCCTCTCACTTTTCTGCCTGGGGTTGATAAGATTCTTTTTTTTAATTGAATACCGGGTGAAATGAAATGTAGGTTAGAGCCTAATTCGGTTGCTATTCGTTCATCGAAATTTGTGGAGTTTCGATAAGTGATTTCCGGAATCATATACCGATTTATTTGGCTACTTATTGCTAAAGAAAAACTCTTTTGATTATCTGATAAACTGGAAGAGAATCCGGGTGAAAATCCAATGTTTTGTTTGTTTCGCACATAGTATTGTGCATTTATGGACAAATGAGAAGCACTTATAAAAAGTGTTATCAATAAAAAGTGTAAACTATTTCTGTTCATATAGCTTTAACTCTTTTATGTTCAATAGTTACATTAAAAGTATAAAGCAAAAAAAAAACCACTTCGAAAAGTGGTTTTATGTATGTTGATTGATGATTAAACAAGTACTTTTGGTGCTGCTGCAAGAATTTCTGCACTCGTTTCAGTTGCAAATTTTTCAAAGTTTTTCACAAACTTTGCTGCTAAGTTCGCCGCTGTTTCATCGTAGGCTGATTTATCCGCCCATGTATTTCTTGGGTTTAATAATTCACTCGGTACTCCTTCACAAATTGTAGGGTAGGATAGTTCAAAAACAGGTAGTTTCTCAAATGACACGTCATTTAATTTTCCCGTTAATGCTGCAGTAATCATCGCTCGAGTATAAGATAGCTTCATGCGTTTTCCAACGCCATATGATCCACCTGACCAACCTGTATTGATTAGCCAAACGTTGATATACGTACCAGTAAGTTTTTCACCTAGTAACTTAGCATATTTAGCAGGGTGTAAAGGTAGAAACGCTGCACCAAAT
The DNA here is from genome assembly GCA_044377675.1 of Crocinitomicaceae bacterium. GTDB lineage: Bacteria > Bacteroidota > Bacteroidia > Flavobacteriales_D > Crocinitomicaceae > UBA952. The sequence goes on along the minus strand of JBILYP010000034.1, from coordinate 9,849 downwards.
CCAGCGGAGAATGTTGTTGTTGGTTCTGTAATTCCAACCTCTGTTCCGGCAACTTTTGCCGTATATCCAGACATGAAATGATACATCGCTTGTTCATTCGTGAGTTTGGAAATTGGAGGTAAAACTCCAAAAGCATCCGCCGTTAAAAAGAAAATATTTTTTGGTGCTCCAGCCTTAGAAGGAACCATAATGTTTTCAATGTGATTAATTGGATAGGATACTCGCGTGTTTTCAGTAATTGAACCATCAGTATAATCTGGAGTTGATGTTTCTTCAATGAATCCAATATTTTCTAATAACGATCCGAATTTTATAGCATCATATATTTGTGGTTCTTTTTCTTTCGATAAATCGATTGTTTTTGCATAGCAACCACCTTCAAAATTAAAAACAGTGTCATTGCTCCATCCGTGCTCGTCATCTCCAATCAATCTTCTATTTGGATCCGAAGATAATGTTGTTTTTCCCGTTCCTGATAAGCCAAAAAAGATTGCAGTGTCTCCATCTGCACCAACATTTGCGGAGCAATGCATGGAAAGAACATTTTTTTCATGAGGTAAGATGAAATTTAATACAGAGAAAATCCCTTTTTTAATTTCACCCGTATAACCAGTTCCACCAATGAGAATCATTTTTTTAGTGAAATTCAAAATTGCAAAATTGCTTTGACGAGTTCCATCCACCTCAGGATCTGCCTCAAAGCTTGGAACGCATAGAATATGCCAATCCGGATTGAAATTTTCAATTTCCTCCTCAGAAGGACGCAAAAACATGTTGTAAGCAAACAAATTTGACCAAGGTTGCTCTGTTATAACACGGATATTCATTTGAAAAGACTCGTCCGCACAAGCACTTGCATCTCTAACATACATGTCAGTATCTTCCAAGTAATTTTTCATTTTTGCCTGCAATGCTTCAAATTGTTCAGGGCTAAAAGCAATATTAATGTCTCCCCACCAAACAGCATTTTCTGTTTTCGAATCTTTTACAATAAATCGATCTTTTGGTGATCGTCCAGTAAATGTTCCAGTTTCAATAGCCAATGCACCTGTATCCGTAAGTACTCCTTCACCAAGAATGATACTGTCTTCAATAAGTTCTGCTGGTGTTAAATTCCAATATTCTGTTGCTAGATTGTCTAAACCGATTGAGGTTCCAAGATCTGAATGTTTCCCAAATTTCCCAATTTTCTCCATGGTAGTTTTGTTAGGTTACTAATTTATTGCCTGCAAAATTAAACTTTCATAGCTCTTTACTATTCATTTTATGACAATAGTTACTAACAGTGCTAATCTTTTACTGTTGACAAAAAAGGTGTGAAATTTAATAAAAAAACTGTATATTAGCTTAGTGTAAGTTGGACACTAATACCCTGCTTTTTGGGCGTCATAACTTTTAAAAGTACCACTCCCTGTCGCTAATAGTTCATTCTGACTATTCACTAATTCGGCCTCCATAAATAAAATCGAATTACCTCGTTTTAAACATCGAGAAATACACTTAACAGAGGTGTTTAATGTTACAGGTTGGAGAAAAGAAATTTTCATTTCCAAAGTAGATACAACTTTATTTTCGGAATAAACGAGTGATAGTGCACCAACTCCCAGTGTAGCATCCAAAATCGATGAAACAAAACCGCCATGTGCAGCCAAAGGTGTTGCTGCTAGTTCAGGTGAAACATGACAAAAGTAATGACAAATTCCAGGCTCAATTAGTTGGAAATCCATCGACAGTAGTCTTCCGTATGCATTGTGTTCAATATACTTTTGAATAAGTGGATGCTCTACCATTTCTTATGCTAATCTTCTATTTATTAAATCGTTTACTTTTTTGTGGAAATGGGTTGGTTGAAATGTTCTCCAATCAAGATCGTCCAATTCACCTCCCATATTCATGTACTGATCGATATGTATTTGCTGAAATTCTTTAAGCACGTGTTCATGAAAATTAACCATCGCAATCCATCCATCTTCAATTTCATCAAACCATTCCTCATAATAACAATCGTCTGAATAGTGAAAATTTAATACATTTTCTCCAATTAAAATAAATTGTTGAATTCCTTCCTCAATCATACGCTCAATAATTTCTCTTTTGAGTCGCATAATATCATTTTCAATAGCATCGTTCCATTCACCAATCAGTTCAATAATGGCATAGCCTTCATCATAATCTGTATAAAGAACTTTCAAAAAAAGAGTGGGCGAACCAAATGAATCCCATTGGGGATGAATGTAGTAATTGTAAATAGCATGACTAAATTCAAATTCACTGTATTCATTCCCATAAAAAGGAGATAAAGTATCTTCTGAAGCGACATAATAACCACGCCAATTGAAATATGGTTCAACTTGATGCATGCACAAAATTAAAAGAAGAAAATGAAATCAATCAACTATTTGAAACTTTTGTTTTACATTTGATTTCAATTTAATCTTATCTCCTTATGAAGTCATTTATTTACGGATTTTTAGTTCTTTTATTCGTTACATCGTGCAGTAATTCCAGTGATAAACCGATCGAAGATTTATTTACATCCTATGTGCAATCTAACAAGAAAATTGTTGCTTTTGGATCATTGAATGTGAAGCAGATTCTAACAAAAGCGGAATATTCATCCATCCCAAAATATGGTCAAATAATTGGAACACAAATTGAATCCTTTAAAAACACGATTAATTTAGATAAGCCTGTTTATTATGCTTTGGAAGGTCCATTAGATCGAGATGGAATTCCTGCAGCGGTTTATATGTTTGCAGAAGCAAAAAATGAGGATTCAGTGGTTGGGAAGCTTAAATCACTTGGCTATGAGATGCGTAAAGAAGAGGATTTGAATTATTTCCACCAAGGTGATTTTGGTATGTCTGTTCAAAAATCATTGCTTTTAGGAGTTTATAAACCCAATCACAAAGATTTTAAAGGACTTTTTGCAGGAATCCATAAACTAGTAAAAGAAGAAATGAAATCAGATAAAATTTCTGAAATTATTCATACCAAAGCAGATGTTGTTGCTGGCGTTAATTTAGAAACTATGTATGGAACATCAAGTACAGATTTGCAAAAATTACCGGCAGATAAAAAAGCACTTATCTCCAATTTAGTGAAAGATTCCTACGTGTTAAATACCTTGAATTTTAACGCGGGTGAATTAGTACTTCAATCTAAAAATTATTTTTCAACTGCCTTAGCACAACGCATGCCTCTTAAGCAGGTTCCGGCAACAAACGTTTTAAAAAACCTGGGTTCCGGAGATCCTCGCATTGGTTTATTGCTTAACATGGACTTCAATCGACTAAAATCGTTGATTACTGATTTTGGCTTGCAGGATGAATTAACCCAAGCGTCCAATGAGTTAGTTTCTTCTGATTCATCTTCTGTTGATTTACTAGGTGCTGTTTTCAATGGTCAATTTGGCGCTGTAGTATTTGAGGAATTAATGGAAGAAGGCGGACTAACTCCAAGTGTAAACGTATTGGTTGGTTTAGGAGCTCAAGGGAAAAATCAAATAGACAATTTGGGGATTCCCGGTATAAGTTTGTTGCAAAAAGAAGTGTTTGATTCACATGCTCTTTATTATACTTCTGAAAAATTTAAATCGGCTAATGGTTCAATAAAAGTTCCTGAAGGATGCGCGAATTTTGGAATGAAACCCATTAGTGGTTTTGTTTATTTGAATGGTATGCAAATGGAAGATTTTGACGCAGAAGAAGAATATAAATTCATTGAAAAAATTGATTATTTATATTTTGAATATGGAATCGATGGGGGAGTGCTTCGCGTTAAAGCAATTGACGATAAAACGAATATATTGAAACAAGCAATTGATCAAGCGATTAGTCAGCTTTCGGAAATGTTACTTAATATGGCTTTTTAATTTCGGATATCGTGGGAAAAGATAAACTGAGAAGGTTTGCAATTGTTGAACATTATCCACATTTTATTCAGCCGGTTTTAGGCGAGAAATGTTCGCTTTTAGGAAAGTGGGGAAAAGATTATTTCAAAAACGAAAACCCTATTGTTGTTGAGTTAGGGTGTGGCAAAGGAGAATATACCGTAGGGCTTGCTCAACGAAATCCAACTATCAATTATATTGGAGTGGATATTAAAGGAGCGAGAATGTATATTGGAGCCAAACAGGCGCTTGAATTAGATTTGAAAAATGTGGCCTTTCTGCGCACCAAGGTCGATTTTATCACTGATAGTTTTGAAAAAGATGAGGTAGATGAAATTTGGCTTACTTTTTCTGATCCCCAACGCAAAAAACCGAATAAAAGATTAACAGCAAAACCATTCATCGAGAGATATCGAAAAATTTTGAAAACCGGTGGTTTCATTCATCTGAAAACGGATAGTTCAATTTTATTTGAATACAGTGAAGAACAAATCAAAGAGCACAAATATCCACACGAAATTATAAGCTGGAATATCTATGAGGACCTTCATCTCCTTGGATCCGATGAGGAAAGAGAAACCTTGCAAATCAGAACTCATTACGAAACACTTTTTACGGCCAAAGGGAGTATTATTAAATATGCAAAATTTAGAATTCACTAAGTCGAAAAAATAATCTAATTTTGTAGAATAGATCTTAGAATAAAATGATGAGCGAATTGATTTTTAGCACGTTACAAATAAACCAAAATCGAGTTCATTCATTGTAGGTTGCGAAACATATTAAATTATGTCGATATTTACAAAAATAAATTCAGAAGATGAAAAGTAAGATAAATAGTTTTTTTTTAGTTGTTTTTGGTTTTTTTACCTTGATGGTTTTAACCCAATCTTGCGAGAAAGAAGACGAAGGTTGTGGTGAAGAAAACATCAGTTACATGGGAGATGATGAAAGTCATAACGAAGGACAAAATTGTATGCAGTGCCACAAAGATGGGGGAGAAGGAGAGGGCTGTTTTGTTGTCGCAGGTACCGTATATGATAGTTTACAAGTGAATACCATTTCTACGGGAAAAGTAGATTTTTATACAGAGCCAAATGGTTTAGGTCAAAAAATTAAAACGGTAGAAATAGATTCCAAAGGAAATTTTTTCACAACAGATATGTTTAATTTACAAGGTTTGTATCCGGTTGTAACGGGTCCAACAGGGAATAAAAAATACATGAGTAGCGGGTTAACTACCGGTCAATGTAATTCTTGTCATACATCAGGAAATCGAATCTGGGTAAACTAACAGCCTATTTTTTTATAGTATCTGTTTTAGGTTTGCATTTTTCGTCCAATTTGGCATACCAAGCATCGTTTTCTTTTGCGTATTTTGTTTCGTCACTTCTTACCTTATAAAATTCTTTCAAATCAGGAAACATTTCTTTGGTAACTTTTTTAAAACAATCACAGTCCCAATTATCACTTTCTTTAAATCCTTCACACATAATTTGAAGCTGTTGTTCCGGTTTTCCATCCTTTTCTTTCCAGTCTTCGCTTGGTTTTTCCTCACAAGAACTTAGAATAACAAAAAGAGTTGCCAAGCTTGATAAAAGTATTTTTTTCATTGATTAATTTTTTAGTATTTTTACTTTTTACAAATTTAAAATTTAAATCATGAAACTTTATTTAATCGCATTGTTTTTTTTGTACTCAACAGTTACTTCTATTGCTCAACAAACAATTGGAGGGGTTTCTGTTCCTGCTAAAATTTCCGTTGATGGAACGAATTTAGTTTTCAATGGCGGCGGAATTAGGGTGAAATACACCTTCAATTTATATGTTGGAGCCTTGTATATTAAAAGACCTTCCATGGATGCCAATAAAATCATTAACGACGATTTAACAATGGCCATTCATTTAAATATCATTTCAGATAAAGTAACTCGAGATAAGTTTATTGAAACGGTAAACGAAGGATTCAAAACAGCTTCTCATGGAAAAGCAACAGAGGCTCAAAAAAATACGCTTAAGGGTTTCTTTTCAGATCCATTTAAAAAAGGTGATAAGATTCGTTTGGAATACGTTACTGGTGCAGGATTAAAGGTGTATAAAAATAATGTATACAAAGGAGTTGTACCGGGAGTGGAATTCAAAAAAGCACTTTTCTCTATTTGGTTGGGTACAAAACCAGCTGATGCAGCGTTGAAAAATAAAATGCTTGGAAAGGCATAATTTTTTTTAAATAATATCACTAAAAAGTATTTCTGAAAAATTAAAATTTAGTAAGAAATAGAGTTCGGTTGTTTTACCATAACATTAAGCTAAGTAGGATCACTTATATTATCTATTTTCAATGGGTTAAATAGGCAACTTTTTACATTTTTATTCGTATTATTGCTTTGTGAAAAAGTGTTAAATAATGAGAGTAATTTATTTTTTGTCCCTAATTTTTATATTTTTTAACACAAGTGTATTTGCACAGAAAGTTACTTATACATATGTGTTTAGAATTAAGGAAGTTACAAGTTATGTTGAGGCAAAGCCGCATATTGATTTTTTTAGAAATGTCTTTAGTCCTCAGGATCCCACTGTTAATTCTTTAGTTTTCTTCGAAACGGATAAAATATTCAAATTTAACTCGTTAGAATTAATTTCTGAAAATGAATTTTTAGACCTAATTAAAGCGAAAAGTCTTAATCTTGAAAGTTTTGATTATCAAATCATTAAAAATTAATGTTAAGATCATTTAAATGTATTGTAAATGTTACTTATTCAATTATTTGGAAAGTATGTCTTAGTATTCAATTCCTTTTTTTAAGCAATCAAATCTATACTCAATGTGCTTGGTATAATACTAATACCGCTTGTACCTCTGCAGCTCCAATAACTGTTGGTACAACAATTAATTGTACTCCACCTAGCAATAATGCAGGTAGAAGAAACTTTGTTGTTAATAACATGGTTGCTGGTTGTACATACAGGATATCGAACTGCGGATCTGGTTTCGATACACAGTTAACTGTTCGAAATGCTGCAGGTACGGTCGTAGCTTATAATGATGACTTCGGGCCTGCATGTACTGGGTCTTCTTCAGCATCAATTGATTTTGTTTGCCCTGTAAATGGAACATATTGGATACAATTAAATAGATGGAATTGCAATACTACTACGAATCAACCGAGTGGTAATATAGCAGTTACCTTAATGAATTGTGCAACGCCGCCGCCGCCGCCCATCAACCCATGTAATAGTATAACAGCTATAACTTGTGGAGTTTCCACACCTTTTAACCTTGCTGCCGGAAATGGAAGTTGGAACAATTTTGGTGGACTATTTCCTACTCCGGGAAACGAAAAAGTATTTTCTTATACCCCAACTATTACAGGCCCTGTAACGATAAACATTACAACCAGCGGTGGTGGATGGGTTGATTTGTTCCAGGCTACTGCGTGTGGTCCTAATGGATGGACTTATGTAGATGATGTTTTTACAGGAACACCAGCTAATAATACAGTAACATTGACTGCTGGAATAACTTATTATTTTTTAATAGATGATGAAGATATTACCGCAAGTTCAGGTGCTATTACCATCTCTTGTCCTCCGGCTCCATGTACTTCGAATACAGTGCTTCTTAATTTATTAGATTCTTGGGGAGATGGTTGGAATGGAGCAACCTATACATTAACTAGTTCAACAGGTGCTGTTGTTTCGACTGGAACATTATCAGCTGGTTCGGCAGGTTCAGTTACTTTGTGTCTTCCAAATGGCTGTTACAACATGTCAGTTACGGCAGGTGTATTTCCCAATGAAGTATCTTGGAATTATTCTTTTAATGGCACAACTGTAGCAAGTGGTGGGGCTCCTTCATCAAATATTCAAGTCCCTATTAATATAATTTGTCCACCTCCTCCTCCAACTCCTCAAGATTGTTCCGGTTCACAACTTGTTTGTGCGGATCAAGCGATTAATGGTGTGAGTACAGGCTTTGGAAATACCCAAGATTTGAATGCTACTAATCAAGGTTGTATGACTACGGAACATCAATCTACTTGGTTGAATGCAACAGTTGCAACTGCTGGTACTTTTTCATTTAATATTGCCCCAACTGTCGCAAGTGATTATGATTTTGCTGTTTGGTCTTTTCCAGCTGGAACAACAATTCCTTGTCCTCCTAATATTCCGCCTGTAAGATGCTCATGGGCAGCAGGAACTGTGAATACTGGGATTGGAAATGGTGCGCTTGATGCTTCAGAAGGAGCTACAGGTGATAGCTGGGTTTCAGTTATGAATGTGAATCCTGGAGATGTTATTTTAATACTCATTGATAATTTCACGGCTTCAACAAATCCATTTACCATGGATTTTACGGGTACGGCCAGTTTGGCTTCTGGAGGTATTATAACTGGTAATACCACGCTTTGTGTTAATTCAACCTCTCAACTTACTTCAACTGGTTCTCCATCTTTAAGTACCCCATGGGCGTCTAGTAATTCTTCGGTAGCAACAATTTCTAATACAGGTTTAGTATCCGCTGTTTCTGCAGGAACGACAACTATTACCTACACGAATAACGCTGGTTGTCAAACAACAACTGTTGTAACAGTTAATGCAAATCCAAATGCATCTATTTCAGGAGTTTTGGCTATTTGTGGCACTCAAACCACAACATTGACAGCTAGTGGGGGAGGAACATATTCATGGTCAAATAGTTTAGGGACTAATGCTGCAGTTACTATCAATTCAGCCGGAACATATACTGTTACGGTAACAGCGCCTAATGGATGTACGGCAACGGCCTCCGCTACGGTTGTTGGTAATGTAAATCCAACAATATCAGGATCAACCACAGTTTGCTTAAATTCAACTTCACAACTAACTGGTTCAGGTACAGCAGCCGCTTCAAATCCATGGACATCAAGTAATACCTCTGTTGCAACTGTTTCTTCTACTGGTTTAGTAACTGCTTTACAAGGCGGTACTACAACAATAACCTACACAAATTCTTCAGGATGCACTGCATCTGTTACAGTTACGGTTAACGATATTATTGATTGGGCTAATTTGCAGTTTCCAGGTAGTGGTAGCATTTGTCAAGGTGGCACATATACTATCTATGGTCAGCTTTATAATACAGGAGCTGTAAATACCGTAGGAGCAGGTATTGCAGCGACAGGTGTTACAACTGAATTTGGATATAGTTCTAATAATACAAATCCATCAACATGGACCAATTGGTCAACAGCAACATTTAATCCTTCAGGTGGTGGAACACAGAACGATGAATATATGGGAACCTTGACTGGACTTGCTCCAGGTACTTATTATTATGCATTTAGATATCAGATCAATGGCTGTGGATGGCAATATGGAGGTTATAGTGCAACAGGTGGGGGAATATGGAATGGGGCTTCTTTTGTTAGTGGGCAGTTAATGGTTTCTCCAAATGTGACTCCAACGTTTGCATCTGTAGGACCCTATTGTTCTGGCACAACGATAAGTGCGTTACCCACTAGTTCAACTAACAGCCCTGCGATAACCGGAACGTGGTCACCAGCGATAAATAACTCGACAACTACTACTTACACGTTTACACCTACGTCTGGGCAGTGTGCTACTCCAACTACCTTAACCATAACAATAACTCCTCAACCCACACCTCCCACATTGGCATGTTATGAAACGTTAGGATCTTTCAATACAGCAACGTGTACTTGGAATGTAACGGGCACACAACCCGCACCTCCCACATTGGCATGTTATGAAACGTTAGGCTCTTTCAATACAGCAACATGTACTTGGAATGTAACTGGCACACAACCAGCACCTCCCACATTGGCATGTTATGAAACATTAGGCTCTTTCAATACAGCAACATGTACTTGGAATGTAACGGGCACACAACCCACACCTCCCACATTGGCATGTTATGAAACGTTAGGATCTTTCAATACAGCAACGTGTACTTG
>JBILYP010000054.1:0-9464 GCA_044377675.1 Crocinitomicaceae bacterium | reverse complement strand
ATATTTTCAAAAGAATAGGTTAAACCTGCATAATTCTGTCCCTCAGAATAAGCAGTGGATCCATTGGCACCACCAAATATTTCTGCAGCAACGGTTGGGGTATAATAAAACCACATTAAAAACAAACCCGGCCATGTAACAAACTGAACCAATGCCAACTGCTTCATGAGTTTAGGCATGTGCGTAATGGCAAAACCTATTTCATGTAATCCAGAAAAAAGTCCTTTTTTCTCCTTTTTCTGTTGCTCCAATTCAGCATCAGTCGGAGGGTATTCTTTTGTTGTTAAAATCGTATAAAGTACTGCCAGGAAAAAAGCAACACCACCAATATAAAAACTCCATTTCACATTATCTGCTACTTGTCCAGTTGATGCTGTTGAGTTAACATCAAACCAATTTGTAAAAACCCATGGAAGCGCGCTAGCAATTGTGGCTCCTATACCAATAAAAAAACTTTGCATGGAGAAACCCAATGTTCGTTGTTTTACAGGCAGTTTATCTGCAACAAATGCCCGAAAAGGCTCCATACTAATATTTATAGAAGAATCCATTATCCACAGTAATCCTGCAGCCATCCACAGTGTTGAAGAATTTGGCATTAAAAACAAACAGAAAGAACTAAGTATTGCACCGATTAAAAAATAAGGCCTTCTTCTCCCCCATGTTGGATGCCATGTTCGATCGCTTAAGTATCCAATAATTGGCTGAACCAATAAACCAGTTAACGGAGCAGCTAACCATAAACCGGGAATTTCCTCCGGTTTTGCACCTAGATTCTCGTAGATTGAACTCATGTTGGCCATTTGGAGTCCCCATCCAAACTGAATTCCCATAAATCCAAAACTCATGTTCCAGATTTGCCAAAAGGATAATGTAGGTTTTGTTTGCTGCATGAAAAACTAATTAATTGGAGTAAACTCGGTATTCCCAAGGTTTCAATGATTCGGTCATTCCATTAGTTAGTTTCACTTTTTCACCTGAAAATAACTCCTTGTATTTTCCGCCAAAGTTCGGTGTGTTAATCACGATTTTCGATTCTTTTTCTGAAAGATTTATCACACAGATTACTTTTTTCTTACCCAATGAACGTTGATAAACAAGTATGGGCGAATTTTTATCCTGGCTACTTAAAAATGTGAGATCTCCTCCATTTTTCCCTGATTTCATGGCAGGATGTTTCTTCTTTAAATGCAATAGCTTTGTATAAAAATCCACCAAATCCATTTTATCCCATTGAATTGAATCTTTTTCAAAAAATTTCAATCTTCTATCCAATGAAGTTTCTTGTCCATTGTATACCAAAGGCATTCCTTCAATGGTAGCAGCAAACACCGCAAAAGCAAATCGGGAATCGCCTAATCGCTCCATTTCCGTTCCATTCCATGAATTTTCATCGTGATTAGACGTGAAATGCATTCTGTATGCAGATTTTGGGTATTTATTTTTTTCGAAATAAGTATAAATGTCTGAAACTGTTTTTTTCTTCTTTGAAATTTCATTCATTACATGGTGTAGTTCCCATCCATAAGTCATATCAAAGGCCTTGTGTTGGTCTACACCTTCTGATTCAGCAAGAAAAAATATTTTTTTTACTTCGTCTAATTTAGCTCGCGCTTCAACCCAAAAATCCATTGGAACCCAACCGGCAACATCACACCTAAAACCGTCGATATTTGCAGCGGTTAACCAATATTTCATAGAGGAAATCATTTCATTTCTCATTTCAATATTGTCATAATTTAAATCGGCCACATCCCACCAATCTGTCCCAATTGTTGGTTGCAAATTACCGGTAGAATCCAAGGTATACCAATCTTTGTGTCCTTGTTCAACCCAACTATTATCTGGCGAAGTGTGATTCGCCACCCAATCAATAATAACTTTCATTCCTAGTTTATGCGCTGCATCCACCACATTTTTAAAATCTTGAAGCGTTCCAAACTCATGATTTACAGACTTATAATCTTTAACGGCATAGTAACTTCCCAAGCTTCCTTTTCGATTTTTTATACCAATTTCATGAATAGGCATAAACCAAATAATATCAACGCCCATTTTCTGTAGTCTGGGCAAGTGTTTTTGAAAGGATTGAAACGTTCCTTCAGTGGTAAATTGACGCACATTCACCTCATAAATCGTCGCATTACTAACCCATTTTGGAGATTCAAATTGACCAAACGAAATAGGTGCAATAGCGGTAAATAGAATAAATAGTATATACTTCATTATTAATTGAGTTGTTTATTTAGAATATAGTTTTGATGGTAAGAAACCAATCCCTGAATGGGTTTTTGAATAATTTGTCCAATTTTAATACCTAATGAGTTGGCTGCTTTTTCAACCTCTCTATCAAAAATTTGGGCAATTGAACCAACGAAATGTACAGGAACCTCTTTGTAATTTGGATAACAACAAACATGAACTTCCATAAAATTTCTCATTCCTTCCTCAACCATTACTTTAAAAAAGTTTTCCTCTCTGTGTTTTGCAATAAAGGGCATGAATGAAGCAATGTACACATTAGCATTTGGTTTTTTGTAGACATTTTCTACAATATTATCCTTCGATAAATGAAATGTTTTTTCAAAATCTTCTGCTATATGACTAGGTAATTTATGATAGAGGTATGAAGTCAATAATTTTTTTCCAAAATAACTACCACTCCCTTCATCTCCTAAAATATAGCCCAAAGCTGGAACCACCTCTGAAACAGTTTCACCATCAAAATAACAAGAGTTAGAACCAGTACCAATAATACAAGAAATAGCAGGCGAACCTTGATAAGTGGAATATGCACATGCCGTTAAATCATGTTCAACGATTATTTCAGCAGAATGAAAAACACGACTTAGTCCAGCGTGAACAATTTTATTTAACTCAACACTAGAACAACCAGCACCATAAAAATAAATTGACTTTATTGATTCAGCCACTGCAACTAAATCTAAATTTTCTTTTATTTCTGACTCAATTATTTCAGCAGTATGAAAATATGGATTAAACCCTATGGTAGAAAAAAAACTTTGGTTACTTTTACCATCAATTAAGACCCAATCACTTTTGGTTGAACCACTTTCAATTATGAATATCATATTTAAATCTTCTTGTTTTAATTACTTCGTGTCAATTTAACACTTTCAAATATACAAATAACTCTGAAACTGTGAAAAAAGAACTAAAAAAAGTCGTGCAAAATGAACTAAATCCGAATGTTTCTGTCGATTGTGTGATATTCGGGTTTGATTTAGAAAGACTAACTGTTCTTTTAATTGACCGAGGTGGAAATACAAAAAACATTGGTCCAAGATTGGCTTTACCTGGAAATTTAATTTATAACAACGAAAATATAGATCAAGCGGCTAACCGTGTATTGGAGGAACTTACCGGATTGAAAGATATTTATTTGGAACAAGTGGGTGCATTTGGTGATCCCAATCGAATTCGAAAGGACGCTGACCGTGAGTGGCTTCAGTCGATTAGAGCGGAACCTGAAGCTAGGGTAATTACTGTGGCTTATTACACATTAGTAAAAATGCCTGATTATGCGCCACAAGCATCTTCTTTCGCAAAAACTGCTGGATGGGCCTCGGTAAACCAAATTAATGAATTAGCATTTGATCATTTTGAAATTCTTCAAGCAGCTAAAGAAAAATTGAAACAAAAAATTAAAATCCAACCCATAGGATTTAATTTACTGCCTGAAAAATTCACCTTAAGTCAATTACATCGATTATATGAATCAATTCTGGAAAAACCATTAGATAAGCGAAACTTCAGGCGTAAAATTCAGAAATTGGACATTGTAACTTCTTTGAAAGAAAAACAACGAGGTGTACCACACAAACCTTCGCAATTATTTGAATTTAACGAAGATCGGTACCAAGAACTAACCCAAAATGGATTTGATAATTTCGGATTTTAATTCTGCCTATTTATTTTTTAAATGTTAACAGTGTTTTTTCAATAATTGAAACACATTGCATTAATTCATCTTCAGTCATAACCAAAGGTGGAGCAAAGCGGATAATATTTCCATGTGTAGGTTTTGCCAATAAACCATTTTCTTTCAATTCCATACAAATATCCCACGCAGTAGAACTATCTTCGGTATCATTTATTACAATCGCATTCAATAAACCCTTACCTCTAACAAGTGTAATAAGGTCGCATTCCAATTTGATTCGATTCATTTCATCTCTGAAAATAACGCCTAATCTACGTGCGTTTTTCATTAATTTTTCATCAACCACAACTTCCAAAGATTCGATAGCAACCTTTGCTGCTATTGGATTTCCACCAAAAGTTGATCCATGCTGACCAGGCTTAATTACGTGCATTATTTCATCATCGGCTAAGACTGCCGAAACTGGATACACCCCTCCTGAAAGAGCTTTACCCAAAACTAAAATATCCGGTTTACTATACGTTTCTTGCTTTTCACATTTGGACTCACACGTACAATTCCCACAAGATGCCAAAATACTTCCGGTTCGTGCAATACCTGTTTGTACTTCGTCACAAATTAATAAAGCATTATAATGCGAGCATAATCTTCTTGATTCAGCTATGAAATTTTCGTCAGGAGTATACACTCCGGCCTCACCTTGAATAGGTTCAACTAAAAAGCCTGCTACATTTTCTTCTTTTAAGGCTTTTTCCAAGGCTTCAAGATCATTATATGGTATTTGAATAAAACCAGCTGGATACGGTCCAAAATTCTCATATGAACTTGGGTCGCTTGAAAAGGAAACTATGGTTGTAGTTCGCCCATGAAAATTACCTTCGCACACAATTATTTTCGCTTGATTTTTGGCAATTCCTTTTACTTCATATCCCCATTTACGACATAATTTAATAGCGGTTTCAACGGCTTCTGCCCCTGTATTCATTGGTAAAACCTTATCAAAACCAAAAAATTCTGCAATATATTTTTCGTACAGACCTAGTGAATCATTATAAAATGCACGTGATGTTAGCGTTAACGTTTGTGCTTGATCAATTAAAGCTTGAATAATTCGAGGGTGGCAATGACCTTGATTTACAGCAGAATAAGCAGAAAGAAAATCAAAATATTTCTTCCCTTCCACATCCCATAAGTACACCCCTTCACCTTTAGTCAATACTACTGGCAACGGATGGTAATTATGCGCTCCGTATTTTTCCTCTAAACCAATTAATTCTGTTGATCCTAACATAGCCACCTCTTGTTCCATGATTTTAAATTACTTTTTAACTTGGTAAATTCCGTTTGTATATACCAATTGAGCACTCGATTTTGTTGCTGTTTCAGTTGCTTTGCAATCTCCAGAAACAAGTTTATTTATTGTTTTAACTTCCTTGTAGTTAACCTTTATATCAAAAAATTCATTTGATGAAGTTGGTTCCAAAATAAAAACACCACGTTTCTCGTTGAACTCACCAGCGCAATTCGTATCCCAATCTCCAGTCGATAAATACGATGTAAAATCTTTTAAAACCGGAACTAATTTACCCTTCTCCTGTACAAATAAGGTTATTTTTTCTTCTTCGTATGGATTAACTCTGCTTGATCCAGAATAGGTAATTCTCAATCCAAATGCTCTAACAGTTGATTTTAACATATACGGAGCAAAATCAAAATTCAATCCAGATAAACGAATGGCATCCGATTCAATATTTGGAATCACATAACGATTTGTAATGATCTTATCTGAAACATTGTACAAAAGAACATGGCATTTGTACGTATAAGTTCCTTCTTCTGAATTATCCAACTCACCCATCTTTTCAAGAATAGCAAAAGCCATCATTTCCGGAATATACCTCATTGGCTTTTCAATGGAAAGTTCAAAGTCTACTTTTTCCGAATTGATTTGAAGTTGTTGAATCACATTTTTCATATCAGCCGAAACCGATTCCTGAGTAAAAGCTGTTGAAAAAATCAACATCATTAAAAAACTTAAACAGACTGTTCCTTTCTTCATAATTTATTTTTTAATTATTGTAGCAAAATCTTTTGCAAAATACGTTAATATTCCATCGGCTCCTGCCCTTCTTATGCTTAATAACGTTTCCATTACCGCACGATCATAATCCAACCATCCATTTTGGGCTGCAGCATGAATCATAGCACATTCACCACTAACATTATACGCTGTAATGGGAATACTAAAATTCTCCCGTAAAACATGTATAATATCCAAATAGCACAAAGCTGGTTTTACCATTAGAAAATCGGCTCCTTCCTCAAAATCTAATTGCGCTTCCAACAGGGCTTCTCTTTTATTTGCCGGATTCATTTGATAGGATTTTTTATCCCCTGATTTAGGTGCTGAATTGAGCGCATCTCTAAACGGACCATAAAAAGCACTTGCATATTTAGCGGTATAAGACATAATACTCGTATCGGAATAACCTTGAGCATCCAGTGCTTCGCGTATCACACCCACTCTACCATCCATCATGTCAGATGGCCCTATAATGTCTACTCCTGCCTGAGCTTGAGCCAAGGACATTTCAACTAAAATAGGTAATGTTTCATCGTTGAGAATTTTTCCGTTTTCCACCAATCCATCATGTCCATCAGACGAATATGGATCCATTGCCACATCACTCATGATGCAAATTTCAGGAAATGTTTCTTTTAGCTTACGAATAGCATTCAAGTAAAAATTATCCGAAGCATAGCTATAAGTTGCCGTTTTATCCTTTAAGGCTTCATCAACAGCAGGGAAAATATCATAGGTTGTGATACCTAATTTTAAACACGATTCAATTTCAGGAATTAATTGATCAATTGACCAACGGAAATTATTGGGTAAAGAAGAAACTTCTTCCTTTATTCCAACACCATCCTTTAAAAAAATGGGATAAATCAAGTGCTGCACACCCAATTGTGTTTCCTCCACCATATTTCTAATGGCCGCAGATTTTCTATTTCTTCTTGGTCGAATATTCATTGCTTACATTAACATCCCACCACACACATGAATCGTTTGACCAGTAACGTAAGCAGACATATCAGAAGCAAGAAAAACAGTTACGTTAGCCACATCCAATGGTGTTCCGCCACGTTTCAAAGGAATTGCATTTCGCCATTCCTGTACCACTTTTTGATCCAATACTTCTGTCATTTCTGTTTCAATAAAACCGGGTGCTATAGCGTTACAACGAATATTTCGTGAACCTAATTCGGCAGCAATCGATTTTGTGAAACCAATTAACCCTGCTTTTGACGCAGCATAATTCGATTGTCCAGCATTTCCTTTCACACCAACCACTGATGACATATTGATAATTGAACCAGAACGTGCTTTCAACATCGGTTTTTGAACTGCTTTCGTTAAATTAAATGCAGACTTCAAATTCGTATTAATCACTTCATCCCATTGTTCTTCAGTCATACGCATTAACAAGGTATCTCGCGTAATTCCAGCATTATTGACTAACACATCAATCGTTCCGAATTCAGCAACCACATCATCCACCAATTTTTGAGCATCATCAAATTTGGACGCATCCGACTTGTATCCTTTGGCTATTCCTCCATTTTGTGTTAACTCAGCTTCTAGCGCGCGCGCTTTTTCGTCAGATGACACGTAGGTAAATACTACTTTAGCACCTTGATTAACGCACTCTTCAGCAATTGCTTTTCCAATTCCGCGTGAGGCTCCTGTAATT
Source organism: Crocinitomicaceae bacterium (assembly GCA_044377675.1). Taxonomy (GTDB): domain Bacteria; phylum Bacteroidota; class Bacteroidia; order Flavobacteriales_D; family Crocinitomicaceae; genus UBA952. The sequence continues at coordinate 1,805 of JBILYP010000054.1, read as the reverse complement.
AAAACCACTTTATTTTCCAATAATTTCATGAGTCAATTTTTGATAATAAAACAAAGGTAAGAAAAAGTTGGTTCCGGTTTAAGAATAATTATTTGAATATAAAAATTATTCTATCTATACCTTAAAGAATGAAATGGTTAAAGGATTGATTTTAAGTAGTTAAACACAACTACCACCGATGTTAAAACGAATAGATACTGCAAAATTAAGTGACCATTCTTTACTTTATAAATCAGATGAATTATTAAAAAGAGAATTAAAAAAATAAAGAAAGACAAAGGAGGATACATTAGAAAAGATGCAAGTAAATCACCTTTTATCAGTAAAATCAATGACCTTTGAGCTCCACATCCAGGGCATGCGATTTCAAAGTTGCTTTTAAAAAAACACTGAGTTTGGTGGGATTCAAGCCAATCTATTATTACACTAGTCAAATCACCTTTTATTTAGGTAAATTTGATATTATTGAAGTAAGTGCAGCCCCATAAAACACGATAAGAATAACAAAATAAATGAGGTAAATCACCGACAAACTTAGCCCAATTATTCCACAAATCTTACCAGCCTTTGCATTTCCTAATGACCCAGTGCTGTAATTTTCAGGAGTTTCATTGAATTTCTGAATTGCTTTATTCCCTTGTGCAATTGCGATGATCCCGCAAACAATACCAACAATACCATAACAAAAACATGTAGGAATTGATATGATCCCTAAGACTAATGCCGCGGTGGAATGTGGTAAAGTACTTCTTTGTTCCATTATAGTTATAATTTTTTTTGTTTAAATATGATTATAAAATCAATAAACGGCCTCTTAAATAGTGACCGTTTATATCTTTTTTTATTAACTTAAATGTTTCTTATTTACTGAATACATTCCTACAAATGCACCAATTATCACAAAACTAAATATCACACTTCCCCAATTAGAAGCACCTGCTAATTCAGGCGAAAAAACAGCTAAAAATTTATCAGTCTGCAATTTAGTAATTACAGAAACAATTAAAGAAACTAATGAACCGCCAATATACAACCAATAACCTAACAACTTCAATTTCCACATTGAAATTGCACCGTATAAACATAACCCACTTGCTATAACATTACCAACACCTAGCCACATCATTAATTCCGCTGGCAACCCCAGTAAACCGCCAGTTAGAAAGGATAAAGCACTAGAACCAACAATTGACATTATTGCCCCAATTAACCCAAGTCCTGACCCAATGAATGTTAAAACACAAAGGGTTGTTAAAAATCCGTTTCTTTTGTTTTCCATAATATAAATTTTTTATTAATAATTGTAAATGTATTGTAAATACATTAATATGAGCAAAACTTAATCAGAAATTATCAACAGAAGAAATGTTAACAACTGTTAAAGAAATTATCAACTTCAAACATCAGGTTGATATTACACTGGATGAATTCGAAAAACTATCCAATATACGTAACCTTCCCACTTTTCGGGAAATTAAATTATTACCGATTGAAAAATTGATATTTCTAAATAGAATTGATCGAAAAAAAAATCAAACTAAATAAATACAAATAGTTGAAATTGAGATACTTAATACAACAATCATGACATCAACAAATATATTTAATTTTGAAAAATTATTTTTTTGAATAAACAGAGTAAAAACAACCCAAAGTAAACGAGTTACAAAAAGATAGCAAAGACTTATAAAATATATAATAGAAGATCGATTAGTTTCTAACCCATTAATAAAATCACCATTTAAATAATATATAAAAGCTCTTGTATAGCCACAAGTCTCACATTCTAAACCAGTAATAATTTT
>JBILYP010000033.1:0-28967 GCA_044377675.1 Crocinitomicaceae bacterium | reverse complement strand
TGCAGGTTGTGAAACAGAAACAGTCAATGTTGCTGTACATCCTTTAGAATCAGTCACTATTACGGTGTAATTACCAGCAACTAAATTGGAAATGTCTTGAGTTGTTTGTCCACTAGACCATGAATAAGTATAAGGACTTGTTCCTCCAGCAACCGTTAAATCAATACTTCCAGTACTATTTCCAAAACACTTTACATTTACACGAGTTTGAGTTAAGGATAAAGGAGCTGCCGGTTGGGTAATGGAAACAGAATGTGATTTGGTACAACCATTTAAATCGGCAATTATAACCGAATACGTTGCTGAGCTCAAGCCAGAAATATCTTGGGTTGTTGCCCCATTTGACCAACTATAAGTATATCCGGGGGTACCACCTCCATTACTTAGATTGATTGAACCATCTGAACCTCCAAAACAAGAAACATTCACCTGAGTGTGGCTAGATGTTAAAACTGTGGGTTGTGTCAAGGTAACGGAACTTGTTTTAATACAGCCGTTTGCATCCGTTATTGTTGCTGTATAAGTGCCTGGTCCTAAATTAGAAATGGATGGAGTCGTGGCTCCTCCCGGAGACCAATTAATTAAATAGGGCGCTGTTCCTCCCGAATAAGACACCGAGGCAGATCCATCAGAAGCGCCGAAACAACTGATGTTCCTGCCATTATAATTGGAAGTGATACTCGCCAGTGCTGATAATGCGGTTGGTTGGGTGATCGTGTAGGTTGCTGTTGCTGTGCAGGTGTTGACGTCGGTAGCCGTTATCGTATAACTTCCAGAGGATAAATTACTGATAGCGGGATTGGATGAATTATTGTTCCATAAATAGGTAAAAGGACTATTTCCTATGCCAGCTACTGTTATCGATCCATTATTGGAATTAAAGCACAAACTATTCGATAAATTTACTTGTTGGATGGTAGGATTCTGGTAAATGACAACACTATCAAATAAATTGTTATAGGTACAGGAACCATCCTGCAACGAAACACTCAAGGAGTACATTCCTGAATTGATTGCAGACGCATTAGGAATTGAAATGGAGGATGAATCAGATATGAACCCATTTGGACCAGTCCAAGAATAATTAGCGTAAGATGAATAAGGAGCTGTTAGTAGTAGATTGTCCCCAATACAAAATGGGGCGTTATCGATAATCGAAATTTGAGGGCAGTTAGGTGCGAATACTGAAATTAAATTACTTGATGTAGATGGACAGCCATTTGCATCATAAAGATCGGAAGCTCCACCGTTATTATACGAATTACTCGAGATGCCACCAGTTCCAAAAATATATGCTTTATTTTCAAGCGTACTGTCGCAACTTAATATGACACAATCATTAACCACACGAACTCTGAATCGAACCACTGCGCTATCTGAACCAGATGAAGAATTAAGCATGAGTCCTCCAAGTGAATTAGTGGCACTGTTATTTACTCTTGCTTTGATAATACGATTTATGGGGTCGTATTCTGCTTGGTCATCTCCAGATGCATCTGTTTTTGTACCAACGAATGGACCGTTTAAGTAACTAATGGAATTAGGAATATAATCCGTTCGGATGTCTAATGTGTCAGTAATGAAGGTGTTAAAGGATTGATCGGAACCAATATTTTTCCCCACAATGGTATATTCTAAAATATCATTGGGTTGTGCAGGAGCGCCGTTCAAATCATTGATGTAAACAGTGGCTCGCAAATCGGGCTCGTAAATATCAATTGCTGAAGTTATAACCCTAGGTAGAATCGCATCTTGTGTTGTTGCAACTCTTACGGTAGCGGAAGTAGCACTATTCGGAAGATAAGTTTGTGTGGTGTTATTTGGTGAAAAAATCCCGGCGTCAAAGCCTAATGTGTTGTTATAACTGGGTATTCTGTATGGGGTTAATGCTCCATTATAGGTCAATGTGCTATTAAAAAAATCATTGGCATTTCTTAATGGGTCGGGCACGTTTAAAAATGATCCATTTCCATTAAATTGTAATTTATCTCCTTGAATCGAGCGATCCCCCTCATACGCCACAACCCCTAATTCAAAACTAACCGGACCAACTGCCGGCGTCGTAAAACCTGAAATAGGAATATCAAGATCATTGCCGTTACTCACGTAAGCCATTCCATCAAAAACTGTTAGGTTTCGCATGGATTGAAGTGAATTTTTATAAACTACTACAATAGTCCAAGCACCAAACAAATTATTTGATCCTGTTCGGGAAACAATATTAGCAACTGTAAAACGACCGTTTCCATTTGTTGGCTGAACAAGAGAAGTAATGTTTTTAAAGCAAAAGTATCCCGGCATTGCGAAATTGTTATTGCCCAGAATAGTTGTAACATCCAACAAATCATCAGCAACTAGATTTACGTAGGCACTATTATTAACTTTTAATTTCACTTGATTTCGAAAGGCGTAATTTGTAGTTGTAGACAAAATTCGAGCGCTCCAATACAATCCCGCCCATGTAATTTCGCTACACATGTCAAGATTTAAGCTATCGCTACTTGACATCCATGTTGCAGTAGTATTATCGGTGTCCACATAACCCATGGTAATTCCACCGTCTTGATTGTGATTCCCCGCAGGAGGAAGTTGGCCTTGATAAGTAGAGCAATTATTATTAGTTGAATTACAAGTTAATGCAACATTCGATAAAAACATAATACCGCCCTTCTGATTAGTTTGGTGCCGAATATTGAATGGAGAAACAATCTGACTATATGATGTTGAGTTAAGCGTTGATAATAAGATTATTATCAATAAAAAAAGGAGAGGGAGGTTTAAATATCCTTTATACAAATTCATTTGCTGTGTAAAAAAACGAAAAAAATAGGAGGTGAGTTGCTTTTTCAATATTAATCTTTGCCGTGTTCTTCTAAATGAACAGTCCAGCTAGAAAAATGTTGAATGTTAATTATTTTCTAATCAAATGTTAATTGTTGAAATATGTTAAAGCAACTTGCTTTTGCCTTTAAATTAAAATAAATGAGCCGATTGTCCGAGAATTTACTTAATTTTATAAAAATGGCAGTTTTGCGAATTAAATTCTTGTAATTCGATATTTTCGAACAATCAAACATTATCGTTTTACTCTGTCCTTTATCAAATAGTACAATTTATACATTAATACGAAATTGAATTTAAATGGGGAGATCACAAGAAACTTTTAATAAAAAAGAAAAAGATAAAAACAAATTAAAAAAACGTCAGGAAAAATCCATCAAAAAAGAAGAAAGAAAAGCCAATACAAAAGGCGGTGGTTTAGAAAACATGATGGCTTATGTGGATGAAAACGGAAATATTTCAGATACTCCAATTGATCCTAAAATTCGTAAAGTAATTAGTGCTGAATCCATTGAAATAGGGATTCCAAAGAGGGAAGATATTCCCACTGATGGGAAGCGTACTGGGAAGGTTGCTTTCTTTAATTCTTCTAAAGGATACGGATTTATTAAAGACTTAGAAACACAGGAAAATATTTTTGTTCATATTAATGCAGTTTCGGGCGAAATCGCTGAAAATGATAGTGTAACATTTGAGATGGCTCGCGGACCAAAAGGATGGAACGCGGTAAACGTAAAAAAGAATTAAATTTCGCATTGACCTGAGTTGTCACAAGTAAGTGCGAGATTTGTATTTTTAAAATATTGATTTTTGAAAAACTGCATGAGATCGAAGTTAAGGTAACTTGACTTCGATTTTTTTTATTTGATTTTTTGAAATACGCTATATTAATGCTCTCATTCAACAAAAAACACAAGTTATTTTTAGTTTTTTGTAGTGAGGTTTTTATTTCAATACGTTAAGAAAGCCTAATCATTTCCAAAATACTAGGTTTTACGCTTTTTTATACTTTTTTTATCCCTACCTTTGCGGCTAATTTTTAATATAGTATATGACATTTGAAGAACTCGGATTGGATGGTGCAGTTTTGAAGGCATTGGCCGAATTAGGTTTCGAAACACCAACCCCGATTCAAGAACAGGCTATTCCAGCCTTATTAAACCAACAAAGAGACTTAGTCGGTTTAGCTCAAACAGGAACAGGTAAAACAGCAGCTTTCGGTCTTCCATTAATTAATAATATAAACAACAAAAAGAGTATCCCTCAAGGACTTGTTCTTTGCCCTACTCGCGAATTGTGTTTACAAATCACTAAAGATCTTGAAACCTACTCCAAATTCATGGAATTGAGTATCGTTTCTGTTTATGGTGGTACAGATATTCGTAAGCAAATGTCTGATATCAAAAGAGGAGCATCAATTATTGTTGCTACTCCGGGGCGTTTAATGGATTTGATTAATCGTCGTGCAATTGCGCTTGATGATATCAAAATTGTAATTTTAGATGAAGCAGATGAAATGTTGAATATGGGGTTCAAAGAAGACCTAGATTCAATTTTAAGTCAAACTCCAAAAGAAAAAAATGTTTGGTTGTTTTCAGCAACAATGCCAACGGAAGTTTCGAGAATTGCTTCTAATTATATGTCCGACCCATTTGAGGTTTCTGTGGGACATAAAAATCAAAGTAATGAAAATATTGAACATACGTATTTTCAGGTTAGAGAAAAAGATCGTTTTGAAGCAGTTAAGCGTTTAATCGACTTTAATCCAACTATTTTTGGACTTGTTTTTTGTCGCACACGAATGGAAACAGCTAGTGTTGCAGAAAAATTGGCTAAGGATGGTTATAATGCAGAACCTTTGCACGGAGATTTAACTCAAGCAATGCGTGATCGTGTAATGGATCGTTTCAGAAAGCGTGATATTCAATTATTGGTTGCAACTGACGTTGCTGCACGTGGCTTGGATATCGATAATATCACCCACGTAATCAATTACAATCTTCCTGATGATATAGAAAATTATACACATAGAAGTGGACGTACAGCACGAGCTGGAAAAACGGGTAAATCATTGATCTTCATAAATGCTCGTGAAACAGGTAAAATACGCCAGTTGGAAAGACAATTACGTGTTCCGGTAACTAAAGGAATGATTCCATCGGCTGCTGAAATTTGTGAAGTTCAACTAATGAAACTGGTGTCCCGAGTAGAAGAAATTGAGGTTAAGGAAAGAGATATCGCTGGATTTGTTCCAATGTTGTTGGAGAAGTTTGAAAATCTTTCGAAAGAAGAGGTGATCAAAAAATTCATTTCCATGGAGTTCAATCGTTTTATTGAATATTACGAACGTGCTGGAGATTTGAATATTGACGAACGCGATAAGGGAGCTCGCGGTAGAGATCGTGACTTTGAAAGTGGCGGTTTTGAACGTGGTGGAAGAGAAAGAAGAGATCGAAATGATCGTGGTGATCGAAATGATCGCGGTGGTCGTTCAGGAAATGAAACAGAAGCTGGTAAAACACGATTTTTTGTAAGTGTCGGTCGCGATCAAAATTTTAATCCTGGTGCTATGGTTCGTGTTATTTGCGATTCAACAGGGTTAAGTTCTAATTTGATTGGACGTATACAAGTGATGAGTGGTTTTTCATTCTTCGAGGCTGATACTGAGCATACTAGTTCTATTTTGAAAAATGTTAATGGCCAAAATTACGAAGGGAATACACTTCGTGTTGAGGTGACTAAAGAACGCGATAGTAGCGGTGGTGGTTCAAGGTCTGGAGGTGAACGCTCTGGAGGTGGTTCATATGGTGAACGCTCTTCAGGAGGTTCATACGGTGGCCGCTCTTCGGGTGGTTCATACGGTGGTCGTTCTTCAGGAGGTTCATTTGGTGGCAATCGTTCATCAGGATCTGGAAGTAGTTTCGGGGAAAGAAGAGATCGCGATAGGGGTGGTTCATCCGATAGAAAACCTTTTGGAGAAAAAAGATCGTTTGGATCAGATCGCAGTTCAGAAGGATCAAGAGATAGAAAACCAGGTGGCTTCGGCAGAAAACCTAAATATTAACCAAATAAATTGCGGTTTCATAAATCAAACGAACGCAATTGAAAATATCCAATATGGAAATTAGAAATATAGCTATTATTGCCCACGTTGACCACGGAAAAACTACTTTGGTTGATAGAATGATTGAAGCGGGGAACTTCGTGAATGAGAGAAATAGACCTACTGGAGAATTGATACTTGATAACAATGATTTGGAGCGTGAGCGCGGAATCACTATTGTTTCCAAAAACGTCTCTGTGGCCTACAAAGGAACAAAAATCAATATCATTGACACTCCGGGTCACGCCGACTTTGGAGGTGAGGTAGAGCGTGTTTTAAACATGGCTGATGGAGTTTGTTTGTTGGTGGATGCCTTTGAAGGACCAATGCCTCAAACTCGTTTCGTTTTAGGTAAAGCATTAGCACTTGGGTTAAATCCACTTGTGGTTATCAATAAGGTTGACAAGGAAAATTGTACCCCTGAAGAAGTTCACGAGAAGGTGTTTGATTTAATGTTTGAATTAGATGCTTCTGAAGAACAATTGAATTTCCCTGCAATTTATGGTTCTGCTAAAAATGGTTGGATGTCAGATGATTGGAAAGTTCAAACAGATAGTATTACCCCACTTTTAGATAAAATTATTGATTATTTCAAACCGAAAGAAATTCAAGAAGGAAATACGCAAATGTTAATCACTTCTCTGGATTATTCTTCATTTGTTGGTCGTATTGCAGTTGGTCGTTTGTTACGTGGTGTAATCAAAGAAAACATGCCTATTCAGTTGTCAAAACGTGATGGAAGTATGGAAAAACACCGAATTAAAGAGGTGTATGTTTTTGAAGGATTGGAGCGAAAAAAAGTAGAATTAGTGCAGCCTGGTGATATTTGTGCAATTACAGGAATTGAAGGATTTGATATCGGAGATTCCATCTGTGATGCTGAAAATCCGGAGCCGTTGCCAACTATTAGTTTGGACGAGCCTACAATGTCGATGTTGTTTTCTATTAATGATTCTCCTTTCTTTGGGAAAGAAGGTAAATTTATTACCTCTCGTCACATCCAAGAGCGTTTAGAGAAGGAATTGGAGAAAAATCTAGCGATGCGCGTTGAACCAACAGACAAAGCTGATAAATGGATGGTTTTTGGTCGTGGTGTGTTGCATTTATCTGTTTTGATTGAAACGATGCGTCGTGAAGGATATGAAATGCAAGTGGGACAACCTCAGGTAATTATAAAAGAAATTGATGGTAAAAAATCAGAGCCAATTGAAGAATTGACAATCGATTTACCGGATTCTATGAGTGGAATTGCAGTGGAGGCAGTTACTCGCCGTAAAGGTGATTTGTTGCAGATGGAAACAAAAGGGGAGCGAGTAATTGTTCGTTTCAATATTCCATCACGTGGTATTATTGGTTTGAGAAGTTATTTGTTAACGCAAACCGCTGGTGAGGCCATCATGACACATCGTTTCTTGGAATACCAACCAATGAAAGGCGATATTCCGGGAAGACAAAATGGATCGTTGATTTCATTAGAACAGGGTACAGCCATTCCTTACTCAATCAATAACTTGCAAGATCGTGGAACGTTCTTTATCAACCCGAATGAAAATATTTATGAAGGTCAAGTAATTGGTGAAAACTCAAGAGCAGGTGATTTGTGTGTGAATGTTACCAAAACTAAAAAGTTAACAAACATGCGTGCTTCCGGTTCAGATGATAAAGTACGTATTGCACCTGCAAAAGTATTTACATTGGAAGAAGCATTGGAATTCATTCAAGACGATGAATACGTGGAAGTAACTCCAAAAGGATTGCGTATCCGAAAAATTCTTTTACGCGAAGCAGAACGCAAGAGAGGTTCAAAAATCGATTAAGAAATAGTATATTTTTTTAACTAAGCCGGGTCATTTTGATTCGGCTTTTTTTGTGGTTAAAGTTGCTAATAAATTCATTCCTTATTAGTTCAAATCAATCCTGATATTTCATTTCTTGTATGTATATTTACAACACAGTTTCATCAATGAGCACAATTATAAGTTATAATGAAATACAAAAACATCAGGGAAGAAGAACTCAAAAATAAAGTTGGGGTAGATTGGTTCAAAGTATTTGATACAACGGAAATTTTGGGTAATATAGATTTTACTGTTTTTCCAAAACAAGATAATCTGTTTGGTAGAACACCCTTGTTGTGGGCTGAAGCAAAAACGGGTAATTTTGATGTAACGACTATGTTTGTTCAATTGGTTTTAACTATTGGAAAGGCTCGTACGTTTGATAAAACACTACCTCCTGCTTTTTTGGGTGCATTTGACTTTAAAAAAATTGCATTTGTACCATACATCAATATTCAAGATATTTTTTACCTCAACGATTTCAATTGGAATGTTACCCCAAGTAACCATGAAACAAAAGAATTTTTGCTGATAAAAGAACGTATTGAAACAATCTTAAGTCAGTACACATTTATCTATGACTATGAAAAGGACGAGAAAGAATTAGAACACTTCATTAAAAACAACATTGCCAAAGCAACTACCTCAAGTAAATTAAAAATTGATAAAAATAATTTCATTCCCATTTATTTGCGGTGGTTAGAAATCGTGAAGCCTATTATAAATGTTAAATGGGATGATTTAAAAAAAGCCAATGTTTTAGATAGTGATTTCTATTTAGCAGACCTATTCGTTGATGATAAAGACACACAGCAACTTGATGACGATCTTACCATAAGGGATAGTTTGTTTGTGGTTTTTCAACAGGAAGGATATAAAATTGCGAAAGAAAATATCAAACAAATGTTTGATGCCACAATAGGTCTCAAAAATAAAGAAACTTACTTACAGTTTTGGAAACGTTATAAAAGACCTCCTGTAAAAGAATATCAAGACTATATCATCGAACGGAGAGATTTGTTGGTTCCTCAGGATATCAGAGAACGTAAAGGAGCTTTTTTCACACCACGTATATGGGTTGAGCTTTCCCAAAAATACCTGACAGATTATTTAGGTGAAAACTGGCAAGACGATTATTTCATTTGGGATTGCGCTGGAGGAACAGGAAATCTATCGGTAGGTTTAACAAATAAATACAACATCTATATAAGTACCATAGACCAAGCTGATGTAAATGTGATGCACGAGCGTATTGAGCATGGGGCTAATTTATTAAAAAACAACGTTTTTCAATTTGATTTTTTAAATGATGAGTTTATACCAATTTCAAAGGGAGGGAAATTGCCCGATAACTTGTACAACATTATATCCAACCAAGCAAAACGAAGAAAACTTGTGATTTATATCAATCCTCCTTATGCGGAAAGTAATGGAAAAGTTAGCGTGAATAGAAGTAATATTCAAAACACGTTAGTACATAAAAAGTATGGTAAGGAAATAGATAAGGTTAAATCCGAATTGTATGCACAATTTGTTGCAAGAATTTATTTCGAGCTTTCAGGATGCATAATCGGGCAATTTTCTAAACTTAAGCTTTTGAATGGAACAAATTCAAAAATATTTAGATTGGAATTTTTAGCTAAATTAGAAAAATCATTTATTGTTCCAGCAGATACATTTGACAACGTAAGAGGAGAATTTCCAATTGGATTTTTCATCTGGGACACAAAAACCAAAATAAAATTTAACGAATCAATAACAGATGTATTTGATTCAAAAGGTGAATTTATTGGAAACAAAACTATCTATTCATATGACGATAATAAACGAATAAACGATTGGTTAAAATTAAACAAACCAAAGAATTCAATTAATTCTATCGGAGTATTAATGGGTGATGCTCCAGATTTTCAAAGCAATAATTATGTCTCAATATCTAATAATAAAGGAACCAGACATGGAATATATGTAGACCTAAATTACAACAACATAATTACTACTTCAATTTATTTAGCAGTACGGCACTGTATAGCTGCATCTTGGCTTAACGATCGTGATCAGTTTTTATATCCAAATAATGGCTGGCAAACCGATTTAGAATTTCAAAACGATTGTTTAGCTTTTACTTTATTTCATGGTCAAAATAGAATCACAAATAGCGAAGGTATAAACAATTGGATTCCATTCACCGAACAAGAGGTAATTGCAAAAGCCAAGTTTGAAAGTAATTTCATGACTGATTTCATCAAAGGCAAAATCAAAAAAGAAATCTCAAATGATACAATATTTAATGATAAAACAATTGAAGAAAGTAAACCATTAGTTTTCTCAGAAGAAGCAACAGCAGTTTTTGATGCAGGGCGTGAGTTATGGAAATATTACCACTCTCAATATGATGTTGACATCAATGTAAACGCCAGTTTTTATGACATTAGAGCATACTTTCAAGGTACAAACGCTCAAGGCAGAATGAATGCTCGTAGTGAAGATGCTACATACACTAAATTGATAGGTGAACTAAGAAATAACCTTTCTGTTTTAGCGGATAAAATAAAGCCAAAGGTTTATGAATATGAATTTTTGAAAGAGTGATTTTTCAGCCCTCTTAATCTCCCCTCTAGTGGAGAATTTTTCTTCCCTCCTTGCCTGTCCGCCGGCAGGTGGAAGGAGGGACCGAGGGAGGTGAAATTCCAAAAAATTTTGTGGGTTATTGGTCCAACTTTTTAAAGTTGCGTTTTAATTTGTCGTCAAAAATTACTATATTTAGATAAGTAGAAAGAAGATTGAACATGGAAAAAGACACAATTAAAAAATTAAACAATAGATTTGAAGAGTATGCATACGAACAAGATGGTACAGAATATTGGTTAGCACGAGAGCTTCAAGAACTATTAGGATATTCAGATTGGCGCAATTTTTCGAATGCCTTGAATAAAGCAAAAGAAAGTTGTAAATCCACTGGTGAAGAGGTTTCTGATCATTTCGTTGACGTCAACAAAATGATCGAATTGGGTAAGGGTGGACAGCGAGAGGTGGAAGATTTTATGCTCTCTCGATATGCATGCTACTTGATTGCTCAAAATGGAGATCCGAAAAAAGAACAAATTGCATTTGCACAAAGTTATTTTGCGATACAAACGCGCAAACAAGAGCTGTTGGAAGAACGTATTCAGTTAATGGAACGCATGGAGGCGAGAGAAAAATTAGCAGCAACAGAAATCGAATTGTCCAAAAATATTTACGAACGGGGTGTAGATAACGCAGGCTTCGCAAGAATCAGAAGTAAAGGCGATTGGGCTTTGTTTGGTGGCTACAATACCAGCGATATGAAGCGTAAATTGGCAATCAAAGAAAACAGACCTTTAGCCGATTTCTTACCAACTATTACCATCACAGCAAAACAATTGGCGACAGAAATAACCAACTTCAACGTTCATAAAAATGACCTCAATGGGGAGAAAAAGATAACTTCTGAACATATTCAAAACAATAAGGATGTTAGAGATCTTTTAGGTAAAAGCGGAATCAAACCGGAAGAACTGCCTGTTGAAGAAGATATAAAGAAATTGGAACGGAAAATAAAATCAATTGACAAGAAAATTGTCACGAAAAACCTCAAAAAATAATGATTTTTCTTAAAATAGTACCAAAACTCACCATATGGTTTTTTGAAGGAGTGATTTGTCACCCCTCTTAATCACCCCTCTAGTGGAGAATTTTTCATCCCTCATTGCCTGTCCGCCGGCAGGTGGTAGGAGGGACCGAGGGAGATGAAATTCAAAAAAAAAATTGTAGGTTATGGTTCCAGCTTTTTAAAGTTGCGTTTTCATTTGTCGTCAAAAATTACTATATTGAAATAATTTCTGATCGTTTCGTTGACGTCAACAAAACGATCAATATTGGTTCTGGGGCAGAATGGAAAAAAGGTTCAGAAATCGATTAAGAAATAGTGTAGTTTTTCAACTAAGCCAGATCAGTTTGATTCAGCCTTTTTTGTACTCAATAATGATTAGTAAATAATCTTTAATTTGATTAATTATTCGTATATTTAGTTTAAAATGAATATATGAAGAATGAAATTGAAGTTAAGGGAATTAAAGTGCGAGTAATTGAAAATCAGAATATAGATTACATCTCATTAACCGACATGACATTTGGAATGAGAGAAGGAAGTGGATTAATTGGAAGATGGATATCTAATAAAAATACATTGGAATACATTGGTATTTGGGAACAAATCCATAATTCGAGTTTTAATTACCCTGAATTCGGGGTAATTGAAAATGAATCTGGTGTAAACCGATTTATCATGTCTGCTGGGCAATGGATAGCAAGAACTAATGCTATGGGTATCAAAGTGAAATCAGGTAGATACGGAGGTACTTTTGCTACAAAAGATATCGCGTTTCATTTTGCCATGTGGCTGAGTCCAACTTTTCAACTCTACCTTATAAATGAATTCCAACGGCTCAAAGAAACAGAAGCAAATCAGAAAAATATCCAATGGTCAGTGCAGCGAACCATCGCAAAAATCAATTATCAGATTCATACCGATGCCATCAAAGAAAATTTGATTCCGACTACGTTGACAAAAGAACAAGCATCCATGATTTACGCCAACGAAGCGGATTTATTGAACGTTGCCTTATTTGGAATAACAGCTCAAAAGTGGAGAGAGCAAAATCCATTATCCGAAGGGAATATTCGTGATCAAGCTACCCTGGAACAGCTAGTTGTCTTAAGTAATATGGAAAGCATCAACGCTTTATTGATTCAGCAAGGAATTTCATCACAAGAAAGAATTTTACAATTAAATCAAGTGGCAATTTCTCAAATGAAGTCGCTTGTAAGCTCAAAACCGATTAAATTTTTAGGAAAATGAAGAATGAAATTGAAGTTAACGGTCTAACTGTTCAACTAAAAAAGCAGAAAGGAGATGATTTCATTTCATTAGCTGATATGGCGAAAAGCCAAGGGGAAAATATCAGACCTGCAGATGTTATTAAAAACTGGATTAGACCTAGAACAACTATTGAATTTATTGGAACTTGGGAACAAATCAATAATCCCAACTTAAAGTGGTCGAATTTGACCACTTTAAAATGAATGCCGGTCTTCCCACATTTGGCTTAAGCCCTGGTTTATGGAAGGAAAAAACAAATGCCATTGGATTTATGGTGTATCAAGGTAAGTATGGTGGAACGTATGCTCACAAAGATATAGCACTTGAATTTTGTTCGGCAATAAATCCAATTTTGTCAAAAATTGCTATATTTAGATAAGTAGAAAGAAGATTGAATATGGAAAAGGACATTATAGAAAAATTAAATAAACGATTTGAAGAATATGCATACGAACAAGATGGCGTAGAATATTGGTTAGCACGAGAGCTTCAAGAATTGTTGGATTATACGCAATGGCGAAATTTTGAAAATGTTATTTCTAAAGCTAAAATTGCCTGTGAAAATTCTGGAAATGCCATTTCCGATCATTTTGCTGACGTCAGCAAAACGATAGCAATGCCGAAAGGAGCTGAAAAAGATGTTCCTGATATTATGCTCTCTCGATATGCTTGTTACTTGATTGCTCAAAATGGAGACCCGAAAAAAGAACAAATTGCCTTTGCGCAAAGTTATTTTGCTCTTCAAACGCGCAAACAAGAATTGTTGGAAGAACGCATTCAACTCATGGAACGTTTGGAGGCGAGAGAGAAATTAGCGGCAGCAGAAACCGAATTGTCTAAAAATATTTATGAACGAGGCATAGATAACGCAGGCTTCGCAAGAATCAGAAGCAATGGCGATTGGGCGTTGTTTGGTGGCTACAACACCAGCGATATGAAACGTAAATTGGCAATCAAAGAAAACAGACCTTTAGCCGATTTCTTGCCAACGATTACCATCACAGCAAAACAATTGGCCACAGAAATAACCAACTTCAATGTTCATAAAAATGACCTAAAAGGTGAGAAAAAGATAACGTCTGAACATATTCAAAACAATAAGGATGTTAGAGATCTTTTAGGTAAAAGTGGAATCAAACCAGAGGAACTACCGGCGGAAGAAGATATTAAGAAATTGGAACGGAAGATAAAATCAATTGATAAGAAAATCGTCAAGAAAAACCTCAAAGAATAACAGTTATTCTTAAACATAGAAGCTGGTAAAATGAGTCCAATGCTAACCGAATATGGCTTTTTGAAAGAATGATTTGTCACCCTATTCTCTTTCTCCCGTTTCACCTACCGGCGGACAGGCAAGGGGAAAGGTGGTTCTTCCCTCTTTGAGGATGAGCCGAGGGAGGTGACAAGATTTTCTATTTAAAAAAAAAAGAACACAGTCAAAAAATCGAATTGAAATAAACTTGATTTCAACTGATTTTTGAACTTACTTTTAGCTAATTATTCCGTAATTTTGCAGTCACTTTATCTTATGGAAAAATTTTCAAAAGCCTTTTTCTCAATGCGTATGATGACGCTTGCGATGCTTGTTTTTTTAGTTGCTATTGGAGCGGCAACTTTTATCGAGTCTGCTAACGGGATTCAAGCGGCAAAAATATTGATTTACAATGCATTGTGGTTTGAGGTTCTTCTTGTTTATCTCGGGATGAATCTGATTTCTAACATGGTTAAACATCAAATGTTTAAACGCGAGAAAATAGCCATGTTGTCTTTTCACTTATCGTTTTTAATAATACTTATTGGTGCCGGTGTAACTCGATTTATAAGTTTCGAAGGATTAATGGTCATTCGAGAAGGACAATCCGTGAACTATATCTATTCTTCAGATCCGCATTTGAGTATTCGTATCAATGATGGAAAGATGCAATATAAGTTCAAAGAAAAGATGTTCATGTCAACCATTACCTCCAATGACTTTCATATTCCGGTTGAATTTCCCAATCATAAAACTCGCGTTGAAATTAATTACGTAAAGTTTGAGTCCAAGATGATTGATACATTGATTATCGACTCAAAAATTAATTCAACATTATTGGATATTGTGACCAATGGAATGCAATCCAACTATGTTTCCAAGGATGATTTTGTAATGGCTGGTACCGTTCCGATCTCTTTTGAAAAGGCAAATTCACCCAAAGGAGGAATTGATATTCGTGAAAAGAACGGAGTAGTGGAAATGAAAACAGATTTAGACCTGCGTTTTTTACCCATGTCTGAAATGCAAAAAGCACGTCAAACGGGCGCCCCAGTTCCCGATAGTTTATTTACTGTCGTTCCCAAGAATGTTTGGACTGCATTTAAAACTACTACCTTATATCAATCCGGTGAAAATCAATTTGTATTCAAGCAACTCTTGAAAAATGCCAAAAAAACACTCATGCCTTCTGGAAAAAAAGACCTGGGGAGTGATTATCTGACGATTGAAATTACTGATGGATCCCAAAAAAAGGTGGTTCAATTAAAAGGCGGCATGAATACGATTCCTGAGCATGTGATGTTCAATTTTAATGGATTGACCTATGAAATAGATTATGGTTCAATAGAAATTCCACTTCCTTTTTCCATGAAGTGCAGAGATTTTAAATTGGATAAATACCCGGGTTCTGAGTCTCCCTCATCTTTTTCGAGTGACTTGACAATCGAAGATCCAAAAAATAAGGTGAATCGAAAAGTTGGTGTATTTATGAATAATGTAGTTGATTATGGTGGGTATCGCTTTTTTCAATCTGCTTATGACTTAGACGATCCCAAAACTCCTGAAAATGAAGAAGGTACGCGCCTAAGCGTAAATCACGATTGGTGGGGAACAAACATTACTTATGTAGGTTATTTATTAATGGCAATTGGAATGATGCTTTCCCTATTTTCTTCAAACGGCAGATTTAAAGAACTAAATTCCAAATTAAAAAAATTGAAAGAAAAAAGAACTCATTTGGCCTCGCTATTACTAATATTAGCGTTTTCGTTTGGTCAATCTAGTTTTGCGCAAAATGCAACGGTTGATTCTGATCAAGAACACCACGATCACGATGGACATGATCATTCAGGTCATAATCACGATGCAACGCCAAATGAAGAGCCCGAGCCTTCTTCAGCTCAAAATGCCAAGAAAGAAAAAACAGTCTTTTACGTGGTGTCCAAGGAACATTCGGCAGAATTGGCTACTTTGTTAATACAAGATTTTTCAGGTAGAATTATTCCATTTCATACTTTGTGCGATCAATTACTTCGGAAAATTTATCGATCAAATAATTATAACGATTGGAATGCGGTTCAGACGGTTTTAAGTATGCATATGTATCCAACACATTGGATGAAACAACCCATCATTCAAGTGCCGGCTCAGTTACGCGATCAATTGAAATTGAAAAAAGAATTTGCTAGTCTAGAAGAAGTAATGGACAAAACAGGTCAATTTAAATGGTTGAAACAATATGAAGAAGCATTCAAAAAAGCAGATTCTCGTAAAAATGAGTTTGATAAGAAACTGATTAAGTTAAATGAGAAATTTGAGGTGGTTCAGGCAATTTTCATGTGGAGATACATGAAGTTAATTCCAAAATCTAACGATAAGGAAAATCGCTGGTTTACACCACTAAGCGTAGAATTGGGTGCGTCTGATACGCTCATGTCAAGTGTGGTATTGCGTTATTTATCTGTTGTAAATCAAGCAGCACAGGATAGTAAATATGGGCAGGCTACGGATTTGCTTTCGCAGTTTAAAGGTATGCAGCGTAAAGTTGCTAAGAATATTGTTCCTAATGAAACAGCCGTAAAAATGGAGGTTTCTTACAATAAAATGGATATTTTTAAGAATTCATACAGGAGTTACCTAACATTGGGTTTCCTTATGTTGATCTTGTTTTTTATCCGGATTTTTATCCGTCCAAGTTCATCCGTGGTTCGAATATCTGAAATTATCCGTAAGTCGCTACTTTTCTTATTGATCGTGATTTTTGTTTATCATGGGGTTGGTTTAGCCATGCGTTGGTATATTTCAGGTCATGCACCTTGGAGTAATGGCTACGAGGCGGTTGTTTTTATTGCCTGGGTAACTATGATTGCTGGGTTTTCTTTTATTCGTAAAAACACCGTAATAATTGCAGGAACAGCAGTTTTGGCCTCGTTGATGATATTTGTTACTGAAATGAATTTATTGGATCCGGAAATAACACCACTTGTTCCGGTACTGAAATCTTATTGGTTAATGATTCATGTTGCTATAATCACGGGTAGTTACGGTTTTCTTGGTCTAGCAGCAATACTTGGTCTTTTAAATTTAATCTTATATATTTTCAGAACTAAAAAAAATGGCGAAGTTGTCACCATTAACATCAATGAACTGACGTATGTGTCGGAAATGACAATGACAATAGGTTTATTCATGTTGACAATAGGAACATTTCTTGGAGGTATTTGGGCAAATGAATCGTGGGGAAGATATTGGGGGTGGGATCCAAAAGAAACATGGGCTTTGGTTTCTGTTCTGGTATATGCCGTTATTCTTCATTTACGCTATATTCCTGCATTACGCGGAAAATTCTTGTTCAATATAGTTAGTTTTTGGGGTTATACCTCCATTCTATTTACCTTTTTTGGAGTGAACTTTTTTTTAGTAGGTTTGCATTCTTATGCGCAAGGAGATGGTTTTGCTAAATTACCAAATTGGGTATATGTCACAATCGGTATCTTTATCGTAATAACCTTTATTGCTTGGTTGAGAAATCGAAATTACAAGAAAATCAGCGCATAAAAAAAGGGAACCGAAGCTCCCTAATTTCTTGTAAGTAATCGGAATGATTAGTTTACAGTGCTAGATAACTCAGCACCTGCTTTGAAACGAATAGTTTTCTTAGCAGCGATTTGGATTACATCACCAGTTTTTGGGTTACGACCATTTCTAGCTGCTCTTGCAGAAATAGAAAAAGATCCAAATCCTACTAATGAAATTCTGTCATCACTTTTCAATGCTCCTGTTGCAGCAGCAATAAAACCATCTAATGCTTTTTTAGCATCAGCTTTCGATAATCCAGAGTTAACTGCCATCGCGTCGATTAATTCAGCTTTGTTCATTTTTATTTGTTTAAATGGGTTAATAAATAATTTACTATTACAAATATATTCGAATATCAATGTGCGCAACACTTTCAGTAAAAAAAAATCGTATAATTGTTGATAAAACAAGGGTTTTGTTAATAAACACCCTGTTTAAGTGCGCAAAATAAGTGTTTAATCTTCTGTTAGAACAATGTTTCGTTGGTAGATGAATCAAAATAGAGCTAACTATTTGCTAAAAAGAAAATTAAAAGGACTGACAATCTATTGACTTCTTTGTTTTAAAAACGAATTAATAGTTGTTTTCTTGTATGAAATCTCTGGATAATGAAATAATTGTACTATTCAGATTGTTAATTTTCCTTTTTATGTAATATCGTTGAGTTTGCTTGAGCGGTTGGCATTATTGTTATATCGTTTAGAGTAACATGCTTTGGTCTTGTTGCAGCAAAATAAATTAATTCCGCAATGTCCACCGCTTGAAGCGCATCAAAGCCATCATAAATAGAATGCGCAATTGTTGAATTTCCTTTAAAGCGAACCAAAGAGAATTCTGTTTCAGCTGCACCAGGTGCAATGTTAGTAACCTTTATTCCGTGCTCCACCAATTCTATGCGCATTGCTTTAGATAGAGCATCTACGGCATGTTTTGTTGCACAATAGACATTTCCATTCTGATAAACTTCCTTGCCGGCAATACTGCTAATATTAAAGATGTGTCCACGCTTATTCTTTTTTAGGAGAGGAATTATCGCTTTGGAAACAAATAACAGTCCTTTAATATTTGTATCAATCATCTGATTCCAATCCGTTGTTGAACCATTTTCTAAAGAATCTCGTCCAGCTGCTAGACCTGCATTGTTAATAAGTAACTCAATATTAGTTTGAATTTTAATAGGCAAAGCATCCACAAAATTAGTGACCTGAATTTCATCTCTAACATCAAGTTCACCGATTTCAACATGAACCCCATAAGTTGAATGTAATTCATTTCTTAGTTTCTCTAATCGATCTAATCTGCGCGCTGACAAAACAAGGTTATATCCATTCTTTGCAAAAATCTCTGCGCAAGCTTTTCCAAATCCAGAACTAGCTCCTGTTATAAATACGTATGAATCCATTTTCTTATTTTTTGGGATTGATAGAAATGAAAATTTCTTGTGTTAAGAAGGCTAAGTACTCCGATTAAAAGAAATGGCATGGCTGGTATTTTGTAGCGGACCAAAGCGCCTAATATCGGAGTGGATATGCCAATAATGGCATAAAGAAAAAATGTGAACAGGAAGCAAAATAGAATGAAGTTTGATGAACGAATTGGATTTTTTACTTTTTGAATGAACACAATAGAAATCAATACCAAGAGTACTATGTTCTCCATCATTGCTGGTACAAAAAGAGCATTTTTTATTTCAAGTGGCCAGGGCCTGGTTAAGCTATTTATTATTCCAAATGGAACGGCTTTAAGAATGGAGAAAATATTTTCATCTAAGTAATCCATTTGTATGGCGCTATTGACACGAAAGGCAATGGACATATTTATAAAGTCATGTTGCTTTCTCACTAAAATATGTATGAAATTATAGGATGAATCCCAAGCCCCAAGAATAATAGCAAAAATAGATAAAACCCCAAAAACTAGTGGGAAAGCTTTCCATTTCAATCGGGTAGTTTCGCTAAAATACCAGCCGAGTATTGCCGGAATAAAGGCGACAAAAACATAAAACTTCAGTAACATCAATAACAAAAAAGGAAACAATAGAAACAACAGATTTACCCAATTCTTAGTGATTACTAATCGATAGAGGAAGTAACAAAAAATCCCCATGGCGAACAGCAATAAGGATTCTTTTAAAATACCTGAACTCCAAAAGATAACACTTGGAATAAAAAATACGGCAACGTACACTTTCCATTTAGTTTGAACGAAATAAAGGAAAAATCGAGCCATTCCCACCGACCCAATAAATGCGATGAAATTCAATATTATACTGTGAACGTGGTAGTTTCCAAAAGAAAATAAGCGCAAAGCTGCATTTACTCGAATGATCAATCGATTGTCGTTATACAAACTGTTTTCGTACACCCTATACCAGTTGTTCATTTTATCATAATACAGATCGTCAAAGTAAGCGCCCTCGCAGTTGATTCCAAATAGCATTTTGAAAAAATCAATCGGTCTAGTATATAACGATTCATATAGGTAGTAACTATCATCGAAGTATTTGAAAGTGTCGGCCTCAATTCTGTTTCCGTAATATAAAGCATAGATCAAGTAGACCATAAACCCACAAAAAACCTTAGCCAGAAAAGCAAACCTGAGCGAATTTGTTTGAAAGCCAGATTGTTTAATAAATGGAATTTTATCGATTAAAAACAACAAGAAAAATAGGTAGGGTATTGTCAGTAGTAGATTTGTCATTCAGTATTCTTTCTATTCTCTATGGATTCTTCACTGCAAATTTAATCAAACCAACGTAACTCTTGTTTGAATTATTCCAAGTATTTTCGTGTTTTATTATTCTAATATGCGTATTTTTTTTACATTTTTATTGGTTGGAATATCCCTTATAGCAAATTTATGCTGGACACAGAAGAATGAAGTAATTCTTCAAGCTGATTTAAATAGCATCGTTGATCAGTGGCATTTGGATGCAACTAAACCCAATTTTACTAGTTATTTTGAAGTTACAACCGCCAACTTTGTTTTTTTGGGGACTGCTCCCGGAGAACGGTGGGATAAAAATCAATTTAAACAATTCGCAAAACCTTATTTTGATGCCGGCAAAGCGTGGGATTTTAAATCAACTAATCGCCGTTGGATTTTTTCTGATAATCACAAAATTGCCTGGTTCGACGAAGATTTGATAACGTGGATGAATACATGCAGAGGTAGCGGTATTATGGTCAGAGAAGGTAAAAAATGGAAACTAGCATATTACAATTTGACCGTTCTAATTGAAAATGAAAAGATGCCTGAGTTTTTGAAATTACGCCAGAACTAATGTTTGTTCAACAAAATACGATCCAAGCACTTTTTAATTATGTTAAAGTAAAATTAACAGGTGTTTTTTCTGAATCTGAAATCCGAAGTAGTTTTAAGATTTTGATTTGTAAAAGATTAAACTGGACTGATTCTGATTATATGTTGAACCAAGAATTCCGCTTGTCTGAATCTGATTTGCTATTTGTTCGAAATTGCACAAACAGATTACTAAAGAATGAGCCATTCCAATATATTGTTGGAGAGACTGAATTTTTTGGATTGAAAATCAGTTGTGATCCAGTTGCCTTAATTCCACGCCCTGAAACAGAAGAATTGGTTGCAGAGATTCTCAATACGTTTCAACACAAAGAATCACTTGCAATCGCAGATTTATGCACAGGAACAGGCTGCATTGGAATAGCATTGGCAAAGAATTTTAATTCGTCGGAGGTTGTTCTGACTGATATATCGGCTGGTGCACTGGAGTTAGCAAAATCAAATGCGCTACTTAATAATGTAACGGTTGATTTTATTGAACACGATGTTTTGGCTTCTTCTGCTTTTGTTAATTGGAAAAGTGAATCGTTTGATATATGGGTGTCTAATCCGCCTTATATTCCGCTTAGAGATAAAAATCAAATGGATGAAACTGTTTTGAGCCATGAGCCACATCTTGCGCTCTTTGTTGAGGATTCTAATCCCTTGATTTTTTATCAAGTGATACTAAAAGAAGCTAAAGTATTTTTGAAAAAGAATGGCTGGATGTTTTTTGAAATTCATCCTGATTTTTCTGCTGATTTAATTAGTTTGTTTCAAGAACATGGATTTGTTAACATTGAACTGATGAAAGATTTACAAGGTAGAACACGTATGTTAAAGGGACAAAATGTTTAAATTTACCTTGTGAATTTGGATCAAGCTTATCAAGAAATTCTTCGATTAACAGAAGTTATAAATTATCATAATCACTTGTATTATGTGCAAAGTCGTAGTGAAATATCGGATTTTGAATTCGATACATTACTGAAGAAACTTCAAGAATTAGAGGGGCAATTTCCACAGTTTTCATTTGCGAACAGCCCAACTAAACGGGTAGGTGGAGATTTAACAAAGAAATTTGAATCCGTTGTTCATCGTTATCCGATGCTTTCATTGTCTAACACATATTCCGAAGAGGAAATCATAGATTGGGTAAATCGTATTAAAAAATTAGTTGATGAGGAAATTGAATACGTTTGTGAGCTGAAATATGATGGTGTGGCAATTGGGATTCGTTATGAGAATGGTCAGTTAACGAAAGCGGTAACACGTGGTGATGGTGAAAAAGGAGAAGATGTTACAAACAATGTGAAAACTATTCGAACTGTGCCATTGACCCTCCAAGCTGATTTTCCAATTGACTTTGAAATTCGTGGAGAAATTTTCTTGCCAATTACTAAATTTAATTCAATCAATAAAGACCGAGAATTAAAAGGGGATGCTTTGTTTGCAAATCCTCGAAATACGGCCTCCGGAACATTGAAAATGCAAGATTCTAAAGTAGTGGCTTCGCGCGGGTTAGATTCCTTTTTATACGGGGTGTATGGAGATGAAATTAAGGCTGTCGGCCATTTTGAGTCTGTTCAGAAAGCAGGGGAGTGGGGGTTTAAAGTGCCACCAATAGAGAATCGATTCATTGAAAAAACGACATCTATAAAAGGAATTATGGATTTTATAGAATATTGGAATGTAAATAGATTTGATCTTCCTTTTGAAATTGATGGTGTCGTTATTAAAGTAAATAATTATCGTCAACAAGTGGATTTAGGTTTCACGGCAAAGTCTCCACGATGGGCAATAGCTTTCAAATTCAAAGCTAATCAGGTTGAAACTCAATTGTTGAGTGTAGATTATCAGGTTGGTCGAACAGGAGCAGTTACACCGGTTGCCAATTTAAAACCGATTCAATTGGGTGGTACCATTGTGAAACGAGCATCCTTGCATAATGCCGATCAAATAGAAAAACTTGATTTGCATTTGGGCGATTTTGTTTACGTAGAAAAAGGAGGCGAGATCATTCCTAAAATAGTCGGGGTGAATCTAGAAAAAAGAATTACTCATTCAGAAAAGATTCAATTTATTTCACACTGTCCGGTTTGCGAGAGCTTGCTGGTTAGAAAGGAGGGCGAGGCTGGGAATTTTTGTGTCAATGAAAAAAGATGCCCCCCTCAAGTGAAAGGTAAAATAGAACATTTTATTTCTCGGAAAGCATTGAATATCGATGGGCTTGGCGAAGAAACAGTTGATTTGCTGTACGAAAAGAAATTGTTATCAAATGTAGCCGATTTATATGAACTAACATTTGACCAATTGCTTGCATTAGATCGCATGGCCGAAAAATCTGCCAATAATTTACTGATTAGCATTGAGTCTTCAAAGAAAATTCCATTTGAGCGCGTTTTATTTGGATTGGGTATCCGATTTGTAGGAGAAACAAGCGCGAAAAAATTAGTTAGACATTTTGGCACAATAGACGCATTAATGGAGGCTAGTTACGATGAGCTAATTTCAGTGGATGAAATAGGAGATAAAATTGCTAGATCCATCCTTGAATTTTTCATAGATACTGATTCTATTGAGTTAATTGAAAAGCTAAAGCAAAAAGGAATTCAATTTGTTGGGGAGAAAATAGAAAAAGTAAAAGGGATTTTCACGGATAAAACAATTGTTGTTTCTGGGGTTTTTTCTGCGTTTAGTCGGGATGAACTTAAGGAATTAATAGAGCAAAATGGTGGTAAAAATGGATCTTCCATTAGTTCTAAAACAGATTTTTTGCTTGCTGGAGAAAATATGGGGCCTTCGAAATTAAAAAAAGCAGTAGATTTAGGGGTGGCAATTATAAGTGAAGATGATTTTGTAAAACTTTTAAATAATTGATTGTGAACGAAAAAAGTATTTGGAGCACCACGGATGCACTATTAATTGTTCTGAATTGTGATAATGACGATCAGTTAAAAGGGTATAAAAAAGCGCTAGATAAGGCGTTGAATGATAGTAATGTTCAAAAATTAACAATTGTTGTATTGCTTCCAAAGGATGTGGATAAAAATGCAATGACTCCCCATTTTGTTATTTATTATGTTTCGCCAACGGATTTTAATTTCTTTGGTAAACTGAAGGATATTCAGTTGTTAGACGAATTCAAATTGGATTATGATACGCTAATTTGGTTCGGTGATGATACACATCGTATTTTCTCAAACATAAAAAAGATACCGTTCACCAATCGAATTGGAGTGAATGCAGCACGATCGTATTTTGAAATGCATGTTACTGCAGATTCCGATGAACCTGCTTTAGCTGTTCAATTCGTTCATCAGGTTTTATCTAAATCATATTCAGAATAAATTAACAAATAGAGATATGAATTCAATATTTACAGGTTCTGGTGTTGCACTTGTTACGCCATTTAATCCTGATTTTACGATTGATTTTGACGCATTGAGAAAACTTGTGCGTTATCAAATTGAAAATGGAACAGATTTTTTAGTCGTTCAAGGAACAACTGGAGAGTCTCCCACTCTTTCTCAAGCTGAAAAGGTAGAAGTACTTCAAACGGTGATCGATGAAAATAGAGGTAGATTGAAAATTGTTTATGGTGTTGGTGGCAATAATACGATCGATGTTGGTGAAAAATTTAAACAGATTCCAGCAGGAGTTGATGGAATATTATCTGTTTCACCTTATTACAATAAGCCTACTCAAGAAGGTATTATTCAGCATTTTACGTATTTAGCGAGTTGCACCAACCTGCCGATAATTTTGTATAATGTTCCTGGACGTACAGGTTCTAACATGTTACCTACCACAACGCTCAAATTAGCAGAGATTCCGAATATTGTGGCGGTCAAGGAAGCTTCTGGAAATATGGAGCAAATTATGGAAATAATTCGTTTGAAGCCTGAAGGATTTGTTGTTTTATCGGGCGATGATGCATTAACAATGCCATTAATTGCGGCTGGTGCAGATGGTGTGATTTCCGTTGTCGCAAATGCTTTCCCAAAATTATTTGGTGAAATGGTACATGCTTCATTAGAAGAATCTTTGCCAATTGCGCGCAGAGCTCATTATGATTTGTTAAACATTACAAAATTGTTTTTTGAAGAGGGGAATCCGGGTGGAGTTAAAGTTTCTTTGTCAGAACAAGGTATTATGAACGAAACAATGCGCTTGCCTTTATATCCTGTTTCAGCTGATTTAAGAAAAAGGATTCAAGTTGAAACAAAACATATTTTAAACAAATAACAGTTGTAAATAAATTTAATCTATCTATTTTAAGCGAATAGTGAGATTTTTCTAAGTGTTAAAATGACAATATGCATGTGAAATCAAATTGATTTGTATATTTGTTACCGCAAATTAAATTTCTGTAAAATGGCAGGCAAAGTAGCTTCTGAATCAAAGAAAAAAGCAGTATCAGTGAAACCGAAATTCTCTAAAGAAACATACGTAAAGTGGTATAAAGACATGTTGTTAATTCGTCGTTTCGAAGAAAAAACAGGTCAACTATACATTCAACAAAAATTTGGTGGTTTTTGCCACTTATACATTGGTCAAGAGGCAATTGTTGCAGGAACAGCAAGTGCTTGTCGCCCAGACGATAAACACATGACAGCCTATAGAGATCACGCTCACCCAATAGCATTTGGAACTGATCCTCGTGTTTTAATGGCTGAATTGTACGGTAGAACTACAGGTTGTTCCAAAGGGAAAGGTGGATCTATGCACTTTTTTGATAAGGAAAAGAATTTTATGGGTGGACACGGTATTGTTGGTGCTCAAATACCTATGGGAACAGGAATTGCTTTTGCTGAAAAATACAATGGTACAGATAATGTGGCATTTGTTTCAATGGGTGATGGAGCGGTTCGACAAGGTGCCTTGCATGAGACATTTAACATGGCTATGATTTGGAAATTACCAGTGGTTTATATTATTGAAAATAATAACTACGCCATGGGAACTTCAGTTGAAAGAACAACGAATGTTACTGATTTATCAAAAATAGGTGCATCTTATGAAATGCCAGCACTTGTTGTAAATGGCATGCGTCCAGAGGATGTACATGAAGCAATTGAAGAGGCTACAGCTCGCGCCCGAAGAGGAGATGGCCCGACTTTATTAGATATCAGAACGTATAGATACAAAGGACACTCAATGTCAGATCCTCAAAAATACAGAAGTAAAGATGAGGTGAACGAGTGGATTGAACAAGATCCAATTGAACATTGTTTGCGTATTATTCAAGAAAACAAATGGTTATCTGAAAAAGAAATTACAGAAATTGATCTTTGGGTTAAAAAAGAAGTGGAAGAATCGGTGGCTTTTGCAGAGAATTCACCGTATCCAGAGGCTCATGAAATTTACGAGGATGTCTACACACAAACAGACTATCCATACATTAAAGAATATTTAGCATAATTAGAAGATATGGCAGAAATAGTTTACATGCCGAAGTTGAGTGACACAATGGTTGAAGGTGTTGTTGCTTCTTGGAATAAAAAAGTGGGTGATTCAGTGAAAGCAGGAGAAATCCTTGCTGAAATTGAAACCGATAAAGCAACAATGGAATTTGAATCATTTTATAATGGTACCTTATTGCATATTGGAGTGGAGACAGGAAAGGCCGCAGAGGTAAATGCAATTTTAGCAATTATTGGTGCTCCAGGAGAAGATATTACAGCATTACTTTCGACTGCTCCAGTATCAGCTACAGTTGTAGATGTAGTTCCTAGCCCAGCTCCAGTAATAGCTGAACCAGTTGTTACACCGGTAGTACAAAAACCAGTTGCATCTCCAACTACGATTGTTTCGAATTCATCCGATCGAATATTTGCTTCTCCTTTAGCGAAAAAACTTGCCGAGGAAAAAGGCGTTGATATTCAGTCAATTGCCGGTACAGGTGAGAATGGTAGAATTATTAAAAGAGATGTAGATCATTATTCACCATATACTCCAGCAGAAACGCAAGTTTTTTCTGCAATATCAGGACAAGAATCTTATACGGATGAGCCTGTTTCTCAAATGCGAAAAACCATCGCTCGCAGATTAGCTGAAAGTAAGTTTACAGCTCCTCACTTCTATTTGACCTTAGATATTGATATGGATAATGCTATATCAACCCGTGCATCACTAAATGCAATAGATGGAGTAAAAGTATCTTTTAATGATATGGTTGTTAAGTCGGTTGCATGTGCCCTGAAAAAACATCCTAACGTAAATAGTGCTTGGATGGGTGATTTTATCCGCAGAAATGATCATGTGCACGTTGGAGTTGCTGTCGCCGTAGAAGATGGTTTACTAGTTCCTGTTGTTCGTTTTGCAGATTCTAAAGGATTAATGCAGATTTCAGCAGAAGTACGTGAATATGCCAAAAAGGCGAAAGATAAAAAACTACAACCTTCTGATTGGGAAGGAAATACATTTACAATTTCTAATTTAGGAATGTTTGGCATCGAATCATTTACAGCAATCGTTAATCCGCCTGATAGCTGCATATTGGCTATTGGAGGAATTAAAGAAGTTCCTGTAGTGAAAAACGGTCAAGTTGTTCCAGGAAATGTAATGAAAGTAACATTATCTTGCGATCACCGTGTTGTTGACGGTGCTATGGGTTCTGCCTTCCTTCAAACGTTCAAACAATATATGGAGAATCCAGCAGCGATGTTATTGTAATTAACATTCACTGAACTTATTAACATTTTTTTACATATTTCCTATTTTATTGTATTTTAGCGCGGATTTTTATAATCCCGATTAATAAAATACAACTATGATTAAAAATTACACTGTAAAAAAATGGACGGCCAGTTTCATGTTCTTTTTACTGAGTTTAACCTCATTTTCTCAAGCAACCATAAAGGTGACAGTTACTACAGTTCTAACTTCTCCTAGTGTAGATTGTGATAATGCGTTTTTAGATTTAACTGGTCAAAGTGATTTCGTTTGGGAGTACACAGCAACAGATAATACGCTTGGATACACAAACAATAATCCTGCTTTATTCGGGATATTTGATTTCAATTATACTAATACTACGGGTAACGGACCTATTAACTTAGCTGTAAATTCAGTTTTTTTTGACCGTCAGTACATTTGTCCTTTAGACGTTCCAACTTCCATAAACCTGGCATGGGAGGCTTATGAAAATGATGATTTGGGTAATTATGATATAGTTGGCAATACGGATGGAGCGACAGGTATACAAAATGATACAATGGCCGTTCCTGCGGCATCTGGAACGCTCACTTATAGTTTTTCTGCCTCTGGCTCTGCAGGTTGTCCTGCTTCAGTAAACTACACTATCAATCTTACTGTTGAACGAATTGATTTTGCTCCTACGGTGATCATTTTGCCAGATGATATTTGTAATGCTACTTTATTGAATACAAATACTTCCTATAATGTGGCATTATGTCAGAGTAATACTTTAGAAAATAATGAGCCTCGTGCCGGAGATGTAAATGCAAATGGTTCTTCTGCTTGGTTTAGATTTGTAGCTCCACCTAGTGGGTCGGTAGAAATTTCAACAGATAATGGAGCGACAGAAATTGGAACCTATTTTCAAATATATCATGCTGCAGATGGAAGTTCTTGTACAACAGGATTGCAACCCCTAACGGCAGCAGTGATTAAAAATAAGTTTGATTATCTTTCACACATTGAGTTTTCTGATGGAATTGATGTACTTGGTTTGGACCCAGAAGCGCAATTATCCTTAAATGCTTGTGATCCTTTTCCAGGAATAAGTTATCAGAAATTAATCGCTGGTGAAACGTATTATGTTCAATTAACAGGTGATGATGATGCAGCGGGTATTGTTGAAGTACGAATCAATGATTTAGGAGGAGGAAGTGCAGATGCAGAAGATATTCCTTGTCAGTCTCCGTCAGTAACCTATGGAACAAATGTAATTAATACGGATGCTGGTCCTGCCTCAGTAACATTAGATTTTGGTTGTGCATATGATGGTGGAAATGATTACGCAGAAACAGGTGCTCCGCATACGGACAATAATCCTGAAAATTATCATGCATATGATTATGATCATGTTGCTGCCAATAATCCCGTGGTAAATGAATCTGTTTGGTTGAATTTTGTTGCTCCAAATAGTGGAAGAATGATTTTTGAAACTGATTATCAAGATGC
>JBILYP010000053.1:0-10325 GCA_044377675.1 Crocinitomicaceae bacterium | reverse complement strand
TTATTCAGATGCTCAAGCTACTATCAATTCTATCGAATGTCAGAATTTAACTATAAACTATGAATTAAATAATACTACCTTAATTTTAATTTATCCATGCATTGAACCCTGTAAAGCAAAGTACATTAAAGTGGAATAATGAAATACATCAGTCATCTGCAGAAATAACTTTGGTATACGAATTAGCTTTAACGTCTATTTAATACTTTAGATTTTCAAGTATTTCTTTAACCCGTTAAAATAAAAATTTAACCCCTAAAAACAAATAAACATGAGTATGATTAAAGAATTCAAAGAGTTTGCTATGAAGGGCAACTTAGTTGACATGGCAATTGCCTTCGTAATGGGCGCTGCATTCGCTAAAGTAGTGAGTGGTTTTATAGACGGCATGGTAATGCCCCTTGTAGGTAAACTGGTGGCCGGAGTTGATTTTGCCTCTCTGAAATATATTTTATCGGAAGCACAAATAGACGCTTCGGGTAAAGTTATAGCTGCCGAAGCTTCCATAAAATATGGCGAATTTATAACTATTCTGATCGACTTTATTTTGGTTGCTGTTGTTATGTTCATGGTTATAAAAGCAATAAACAAGATGAAGAAAAAACAAGCTGAAATACCTACTACACCTCCTGAACCAACGGAAGACCAAGTACTTTTGAGAGAGATTCGCGACTTATTGAAAAAGTAAAACCACTCTAATAGACGGTAAGTAATAACTTTTCTTTAAACAGAAATTTATGTCTCAAACGCTGAATTATAGTCCTATTTAGCTCAAAAGTAGAACCAATAAGAAAATAAGTTTATCCAAGAAAAAGAATTACGATTATCTTCATTGATTCAACTGAAAATCATGGTTACTGTTGACTAAATTCTTTTTGTTTACCGCGATTTAGATCTCCGTGAATTGGGTTTTTTGATTCCGCCTTTCAGGTTGTTCTTTTTAGGGGGTTTGCCAAATTTAAAGCCGGGAGAATGTGGATTTTTAGATTTAATTGTATTCGATTTTGACGAATGAGTAGCTGTTTTGGATTTTGGAGGATTCGGTTTTTTTACTGCTTGCCGCTCATCATCATTGGATGAATTTTCCAATAAACTGTATATAACATCCATTTCAGCGTCCGTCAAATCCCTCCATTCTCCAAGCGGTAATCCTTTTAATCCAATATTCATAATACGCACGCGTTCCAACTTAGTGACTTCATACCCGAAATGCTCGCACATGCGACGTATTTGGCGATTAAGCCCTTGAATCAGTGTAATACGGAAAACACATGTTGCTTCCTGCTCCACTTTGCATTTTTTTGTATTTATCCCCATCATGGGAACCCCTCTTGACATTGAAGTGATCATTTCTGGAGTCAAAGGCTTGTTTACCGTTACCACATATTCCTTCTCATGCTTATTTCCCGCACGTAAAATCTTATTGATGATATCACCGTTATTTGTTAAAAATATTAGTCCTTGCGAATCTTTGTCGAGTCTACCAATTGGAAAAATACGCTTACTGTGATTCACGAATTGAACAATGTTATCTCGCACATTTTCTTCGGTAGTGGAAGTAACACCAACGGGTTTATTAAATGCAATAAAAACGATGTCATCTCCTTCCCGAGGCTCCAAATCATTGCCATTTACACGTACCTTATCACCCACTTTGACTTGATCTCCAATGGTGGCTTTTCGTTTATTGATAAATACCAATCCACGTTCAATAAATCGATCCGCTTCGCGTCGCGAACACAAACCACTTTCACTGATGAATTTATTTAGTCGCATGTAATAAACATCTTGGTTAAATGAACAAAAAATGAGCGTTTGAAGAGGATTTATTTTCACCTAAGACCAATCAAAGAAGAATTTTTCCGGCTCACACCTCCTATTTCGATGATAAATTTAGTAAATATTAAAAGTTGACAGTGAAATATGAATAGTTTTTACTCATACTACTCTTGGCACTTGTCTACAAATAGGATTCTATTGAATCTTGCTGGATTTTTATCTTCTTATAGAATCTTCATTTCAAAATAAAGTAGTATATTCGAATGATAAACCGTGAATAAATTGAAATTCTAATGAAACATGATTTCAGGCTCACTGGGTTTCTAAGTATTAAAATTTAAAAAGATAACATGAGAAAATTAGTGGTTTTAACAGGAATGCTTCTGACATTTGGATTTACAAATGCTCAAAAAGTATTTAGCGTAAACAATGAAGCATTTGCTAATGTAAAGGTTTATGTTGTGAACAATGAGGCATTTGCGGATTTGCTTGTATACAAGGAACAAAATGAAGCATTTGCAGGTAACAATAATGGAAAGTGGTATTTTGTATCGAATGAAGCATTCGCGAAGAAAAAAATATTTTTTGTTTCTAACGAAGCGTTCGCTGATTTGAAAATTTACTTTGTTAATAACGAAGCATTCGCAGGATGGAAAAACAGAAGTAAAATGCATTTAATGCAATAATTACCCATTCTATTCGATTCTATTTTTATATTTTCACTAGAAATCTGGACAATGTTTAAAATCCAGGAATGAAAACAACTCAAACTCAAAACATGAAAAAATTATTTTTTATTACACTTGTGGCTATCTCTTTTTCCGTTAACAGCCAAACCGTTTTTTCCGTTAGTTCAAAGTATGATGCTGATGTAAAAGTGTTTGTGGCCAGTTCGAAATATGATGCTGATCTTATTGTTTACAAATGCTCATCAAAATATGATGCAACTGATAATAAAGGTTTGTGGTATTTCGCTGATAGTAAATACGATGCGAAAAAGAAAATTTTCTTTTGTGATAGTAAATATGACGCTGATTTGATCATCTTTTTTTCAGACAGTAAGTACGATGCTCAATGGAGAAATGCATCTAAGAAGAGTTTGATGTATTAATGATTTCAAAATTGAACAAAGAAAAAATCATTTTTTGGTCAGCAACAATTATCATTGCACTTTTTGAGGGCCTTATGCCCGCATTGACTTCTCAAACGGAGTTAGCCAAGGAGGGAATAAAACATTTAGGGTATCCTAGCTATTTTGGAAATGCCTTGGTGGTTTTCAAAGTTTTTGGGGTTTTGGCCTTAATCATCCCTCAAGTTCCAAAACGATTGAAAGAATGGGCGTATGCCGGTTTTGTTTTTGATTTTCTATTTGCAGCGATCAGTCATGGAGCAGTTGATGGTATTAGTGGTCAAACGTTATTTCCGCTCGTTGTGTTAATCATATTAATGGTTTCCTACTTTTACTACCATAAATTGAATTCTAGCAAACACTAACCTTATTTTCATAGCTGCAACGCCAAATCCGTTCATTAAAACTGAAAAAGAAATCAACAGTTGCTGTACTTTACCCGCGCATTCACCTTTAATTATTACATTTGAATTTAGTCGCAAGTTCTTTGTATTATCAATTACTTAAGCGAAAAATGTGTAGTGATGATTGTTTGTATTGCAGAGAAACCAAGTGTAGCGAAAGATTTAGCTGAGATTTTAGGTGCAAAAACCCGAAAAGATGGGTTTTATGAAGGAAATGGGTATCAAGTTACTTGGACCTTTGGTCATTTATGCACGCTGAAAGAGCCTCATGATTACCATGAAAAATGGAAAGCGTGGAGATTAGAAAGTTTACCCATTATTCCAGAATCTTTTGGAATAAAAGTCATGGACGACACTGGTGTAAAAAGGCAATTTGGGGTCATTGAAACATTAGTAAAAACAGCAGATTCTGTTGTGAATTGTGGGGATGCCGGACAGGAAGGGGAATTAATCCAGCGTTGGGTGCTACACCTTGCAAAATGTAAAGTCCCCATTAAACGCTTGTGGATTTCATCTCTCACTGAAGAAGCGATACGAAAAGGATTTCAAGATTTGAAAGAATCCAAAAATTACGATCGTTTATATGAAGCGGGAAGCGCGAGAGCCATTGGAGATTGGCTACTGGGAATAAATGCCACGCGATTGTTTTCAACAAAATTTGGGAAAGGCACAACCGTATTATCAATCGGAAGGGTACAAACCCCTACTCTAGCGTTAATTGTTCAACGACAAAAAGAAATAAATGCCTTTAAACACGAAGAATATTGGGAATTAAAAACAATTTACCGCGACACAGAGTTCTTGTGCCAAATCAATCGATTAAAATCAAAAGATAAAGCCGAAAAAGGAATAGAATACCTGCTAAATAAACCTTTTGAGATCACTTCATTTGAACAAAAAGAAGGTAAAGAGGGAAACCCTAGACTATTTGATTTAACGGCAATTCAGGTTGAAGCAAACAAGAAAAAAGGATATTCAGCAGAGGCTACGTTGAAGCATGTTCAAAGTTTGTATGAAAAGAAGTTAGTTACCTATCCTAGGGTTGATACGACTTATTTATCAGAAGATCTTCATCCAAAAATACCGGGAATATTAGGGAATTTGGAAGAATATAGCTCATTCACAAAAATCTTACTTGAAAAACCATTACCAAAAAGTAAACAAATTTTTGATGACAAAAAAGTAAGCGATCACCATGCCATCATTCCAACTGGAGTAAAACCCGGAGCTTGGACAATCGAGGAGAAAATCATATATGACATGATTTGTAGGCGTTTCATCGCTGTATTTTATCCGGAATGTAAGGTTTCAACTACAACCGTCTTAGGAAAAGTGGACGAATTAGTTTTCAAAACAACGGGTAAGCAAATACTAGATCCAGGATGGCGCGTTTTATATCAACAAGATAAAAAAGAAGACGAGGAAAAGCAAACGGAGGAAGAAAAAACCTTACCTATTTTTCAGGAAGGTGAAAGTGGTCCGCACGAGCCCTTTATTCACCAAGGAAAAACATCGCCTCCCAAGCCGTATACTGAAGCAACGCTACTCCGAGCAATGGAAACTGCAGGAAAACTAGTAGAGGACGAAGAAATGCGCGATATGCTTAAATTGAATGGAATTGGCCGACCATCCACCAGAGCAAATATCATTGAAACACTATTCAAACGGCGATATATCGAAAAAAAGAAAAAGAATATTCTTGCCACAGAAACCGGAATTAATTTGATTGATACCATTCAAAACGATTTATTGAAAAGTGTAGAGTTAACTGGACAATGGGAACGTAAAATACGACTTATTGAAAAAGGGGAATACGAATTAGCAGCATTTAAATCAGAGTTAATTAAAATGGTTCGTGAGTTAACTGATGAAGTGATCTTTAATTCATATGGAAAACAAATAAATTAGAATTAAATAAATCGCTGAAAAACAATAGGTTAAAGTTTTTTAAGATCTTTTATTAAAAAAATACAATCCATACACTTGTCAAACCAATTTTATACCATATATTTGCACCCTGAATTTTGATTCCGTAGCTCAGCTGGTAGAGCAATACACTTTTAATGTATGGGCCCTGGGTTCGAATCCCAGCGGGATCACAGAAACAGCCGAAAACCCTTGAGAAATCAAGGGTTTTTTTATTAATTGACCAAAAGTTGACCAAAACCATCTGGCGAATTAAGGAATCATTATTGTTCTTGAAATTGTACTCAAAGTGGTAAATCCTTTAGCTCAAACATTTTCATGCTTCAATTTTTCGATATCTTGCAATTATATCGATACTTTTACCCTATTGATTTCATTGTAACAATATATATCAAGTTGGATCCAAACGAAATTGAAATTAAAAAACTCTAATCTGATTTTGGACATTACAAATTTCAGTTCATTTAATGAACCAAGTTTCATTTTAAAGGAGTAATTTTAAACTAAAAAAATATGGCATTTAATAAGCAATTATCCCTCGTGTTTTTTTTCGTTTCAGTCCTTTCATTCGGTCAAAACTACACCTCCTATCTCACCGGAAACTCAACGGATTTAGTAACAAACCCTACCGGTGGGATTTGCCTAATGGGTGGCGCTAGTGAAGATGATAATGCTATGAAATGGTTTTTAGAACGCGCAAATGGTGGAGACGTATTGGTATTGAGAGCTACAGGTTCTGATGGATATAATGATTATTTGTATGCTAACTTGGGCATCAATGTAAACTCTGTTGAAACAATCGTATGTAACAATATTAATGCAAGTTCGGATGCGTATGTCATAAATAAAATCAATCAAGCTGAAGCGATTTGGTTTGCAGGTGGTAATCAATGGACTTATATTAGTTATTGGAGAAATAGTCCTGTTAGCGAAGCCATAAATCTAGCAATTCAACAAAGAAATATTGTGATTGGTGGCACAAGTGCTGGAATGGCAATTCAAGGCAAGTATTATTTTTCAGCTGAAAATGGCACAGTAACCTCTAATACGGCAACGTCAAATCCATTTGCCAGTACCATGACTGTTGATTCAACATCATTTATTCAAAATACTCTATTGCAAAATGTTATAACGGATACACATTTCGACAGCCCAGATCGAAAAGGACGTTTAGTTTCATTTTTAGCAAGAATCTACACAGATTTCGGAATCTCCGGATATGCTATTGCTTGTGATGAATATACAGCCGTTTGTATTGATACCGTTGGACAAGCGCGTGTTTTTGGTGGTTACCCCACTTATGATGACAACGCCTATTTCGTTCAGTTGAATTGTGAGGTGCCAAATCCTGCACCCGAATCTTGCACCCCCGGAAATCCATTAACATGGAACCAAAATGGTCAAGCAGTTAAAGCATTTCAAGTAAAGGGTGATGCCGCTGGTTCAAGTATATTCAATCTTAATCTGTGGGAAACAAATTCTACGGGCACTTGGTATAATTGGAGCGTTTCTAATGGTGTTTTCCAGGAATCAGTTGGAATTGAACCTAATTGCCCAGCACTTGGTATCAATCATGATTTGGAAGAAAATCAGGTATTACTTTACCCTAACCCTGCAGAGGAAATGTTGACAATTTCTGTTGAGCCTAAACTCATTGGGGAATGCTATAAAATTGTTGATCAACTAGGTAAGGTGATAAGAATTGGTTACATAGACAAGATGAAATATCAAATCCAAATTAACGGAATTGAAAGTGGCATTTATAGGGTTATTATTGGTAATCAATCCATTAAAAATATTGCCATTAAATAAACTTTAATTAATGACTGTGCTTATTTCTTTCAGCAAAATACAGTATGTTAATTTCGATTGCATCCATAAATTGAAGGATGTTTTTTCGACGATTATTGGGTAATTATTATACAAGTATTGCCTTTCTTTCATTTAGCAGCTTTATCGTAAAAATAGTATAGAACACACCTAATTGAAGGTGCACTTTCATCTATTGAGAAAGATTTTCGGGGAGTAAATGAAATTAGGAATGGGTCAAAAGTTGGGATCACGCATTAATTTTCAATAATCAAAAAATCAGCCTGCTTTTTGTCTAGGACTCTTTTCTTTACCTTTTCACTACAAAAAATTACTATTTATACGACTGTATTTCAATTGATTAACAAAAATACATGTGTTTCATGTAACTATTCTGTTAAATAATACAATTACCTATTATTGATCTGTATAGATATTTGTAGAGGTTCTTTTAATCTATTTCTTTCTAAAAACAGAATTAAAAAACCATATTTTTTTCACCATTTAATGAGGAATAACATGTCAAAAAGTTTATTAAACAAAGTTGCTATTATAACCGGTGCAGGATCGGGAATAGGGAAAGAAACAAGTCTATTATTTGCTAAAGAGGGCTGTAAAGTTGTTGCCTCCGATATTCATTTTGAAAACTTAAAACTTCTTGAAGCAGAGGTGATTGATCTTGGTGGCGATATTGCCATTTTGGAATCAGATATTTCAATTGAATTTGACATTAATAGGATGATTCAATTTACCATAGATACCTATGGAAAAATAGACATCTTGGTCAATAATGCGGGTGTTATGGATAATTTTGAATCGATTGCAGAAGTGAGCAACGAAACGTGGGAAAAGGTATTCAAAACAAATCTAGAAGGACCTTTCAAAGCAATTCGAGGGGTGATCAAGGAATTTATCAAGCAACAAAGTGGCAACATCATTAACATAAGTTCCATTGGCGGTCTGCATGGCGGAAGAGCCGGTGTTGCCTATACAGCAAGTAAACACGCATTGGTTGGACTAACAAAAAATACGGGATATTTATTTGCTAAACAAGGGATTCAATGTAATTGTATTGCTCCAGGAGCAGTGGAAACCAATATTGGTTCAACGATTGATCAATCGAAAATAACTGAATTGGTAAAAGACCGCATTTTATCAGGAATGATTTTAAATCCACGAACTGGAAAACCAAACGAAATTGCTCAAATTGCACTGTTTTTAGCGAGCGACAAATCCTCCTTTGTAAATGGATCCGTAATTGTTGCTGATGGGGGTTGGAGCGCCTATTAATATTCTAAAATTAGAAATTTATAAAAGCTTAAACAAACAATGTAATGCAAAAAGCCCCATGAGTATTGAACTTTGTACTATTAAGTTATTCATCATTAAAAACAAACAAAATGGAAACGAAAACAAAAAAAAGTGCCATGGATTTCAAAATCAAAGGCAATTGGGAAACACAAGCAAAAGCATTAAAAAAGAAATTTCCTGAATTAGGAGAGTCTGATTTGAAATTAGAAAAAGGGAAAGAAATGGAACTTGTATCTCGATTAGCAAAATCGTTAAACAAAAAAACGGAAGAAGTAATTAATATCATTAAGAAAGGTCAGATTGAGTAAAAACACAGCAAACTAATCGAAAGAAAAACAGAACAACACCTTTCAAAATACTCAATTCAAAAGACCTTTCGAAATAGTGAATTTGCCTGGAAATCAGCTTGATGGACGCCTATCTAATCCATTGCTGCATTCCTCACTGATTTTTGGGCAATTCATTTATAAAAACAACAAACCATGGAAACAAAAAACAACACAAACACACTAATAACAATTGCCCTTGCAGGAGCTGCAGTAGGTGCCATTTTAGGAATATTATTCGCTCCTGACAAAGGAAGTGTAACACGCAGTAAATTAGCAGGAAGCGCGAAAAAGCTAGCAAGTACAATAAACCCTGTTCTCAGCGCATCGCTCGAAGATAGAAAGGATCACCTTGAAAAATCACCCTCCAATCGTTAAGCGGAAATAGGAAGAGTCAATTTTTTCTCTCCCTCTTGTTTAATCAACGTTTATGCATATCCAACAGCGTTGATTGAACGTGATAAAACCCGGTAATTAACCGGGTTTTTTAACCCTTAAATCTCATAACAATGGAAAAAAATGAACAAATGGAACAATTAACACAACATTTGAAACAATACGTGCGCACAACCATCGAAATAATAAAGCTAGAACTCATTGAACGAAGCATTATTATTAGCTCCTATATTTTATTGCAAGTAATTCGGTATATGTTATTTACAATTGCGCTACTTATTCTTAGTATATCACTTGGTTTTTACATTTCAAACTACTTAAATGATTACATCGCTGGTTTTGGTTTTGTTGGAACAATTTACTTATTAATCGCAATGATTCTCAGTGTGTTGAATCAACGTAAAATTGAAAAAGCCATCCAGAATAAAATCATTCGAAATTTATTCAGCGAAGAGCATTCCGTTAAAATACCTTAAACCAATATGTTATGAAAAATCTCCAATACAGATTAAACCAGTTGTATGAACAACAGGCCATTGAGGAAAAAAAAGTATTAGAATCCTTGGAAGGCATTATGTCCTCAATTTCACCCTTGGATAACATCAAAAATTCCTGGAATGAATTTATTTCCGATAAGGACCTAGATTTAGAATATCCCAAGCAGGCATTAACAGGTTTGATAAATAAAACAATTGATAACCTTATTGAAAAGCCAGCGATTGTAAATCAATCCTTGAAAATCCTTTTAAAAACACGTTTAATAGATGCCTTATTTTCTCCCCAAAAAGAGGTAGTAAAAGATAAAGCGCCTGAATGCGTATTAACAGAAGAGTAAAATCCGGAAACCAAAAATGTTAACTGTTACCAGACACGGAGTGATACTCGCTCAAACAAGTTTGTATTTTGAGAACGAAGGAGTTTTCAATCCAGCTGTTTTTCAGGAAAATGGCTGTATACATCTTTTTTATAGAGCATTAAACAGAAGGAAACATTCAAGTATTGGATACTGTTTATTAGATAATCCATTACACATTAAACACCGCTCCAAATTTCCACTGATCAATCCATCACGTGATTATGAATCTAAGGGGATGGAGGATCCACGTATTGTAAAATTAGATGATATTTATTTTCTGAGTTACACCGCTTTTGATGGTACAAATGCACTTGGTGCCTTGGCGTTATCCTCGAATTTACGCGAATTTTATCGCTGGGGATTAATTGTACCACTTATACTAACCCCGG
>JBILYP010000001.1:0-259115 GCA_044377675.1 Crocinitomicaceae bacterium | reverse complement strand
CTTGAAATCGATAAAGTTTTCTTTTCCACTTCGTTTTTGATAGACTCATTGTTTTTAAACTTTGTAAAAAGAATATTATCATAATCTACCGTAGAAAATTTATCCATATAATGCTTGAATTGATTGGATTCAATTTTTCTATTGCAAACGATGAGAAATAAAATGAAAGTTGTTATTCTTTGCTGACCATCTATAATATCAAAACTGCCATTATTATTATTTTCAAAAATGAAATGTCCAAAATAATAACCTTTTTCGTCCTTAGTCGTCATTTCAATCAAATCACCAATGAATTGTTCCAATTGTTTTTCTTCCCAGGAATAAGCTCTTTGATAGGACGGAACCGTAATTTTTTGTATTTCGTTGTCGTCAAAAAGGTCTTTTAAATATTGGTAAGGTTTAATAGTTTTTTCTGCCATATCAATTTTATTAAATAAGATTTGTCTGTTAAATTAATGATCGATTTTATACCTCATAAACAACTCCGCACAAGCTCTTGCATCGCTCAACGCATCATGATGATTCAATGGGATGTTATATTCTTCGCAGAGTGATGCTAAATTATCGTTGTAAAGTCGATAGGTGCAATGTTTATTATAATGAGGCGCAACCATTCCATAGTATTCAAGTGTTTTTTCCAATACTGGAAAATCAAATGAAATTCCATTATGTGCTACGACATCCTGATCTTTTATTAGATGTTCGATTTTATACCAAATTTGATTGAAAGTAGGTTCATTGGCTGTGTCTTCAGGCGTAATTCCGTGAATATCGATAAACTTCTCCCAATAATAATTATCCGGCGGTTGAACCAATAAATTTATTTCTTCTGAAATGATTCCGTTTTCAACACGCACAATCCCAACTTGACAAATGCTATGTCGGTATCCTTGTGCGGTTTCAAAATCGATGGCTGTAAACGTTTTATTCATGAGTAAAGATTAAAAATAGTAAAGTAATTTGAACAAAATTGGTTTATAATTAACAAGATGTAGAGTTTGGAAACAAAATATTTACTTGTCATAATTTAATAGTGCATCATTTATTCTCTTTTTGATGTTTTCCCTCAACCATTCCGGTTGAACAACCGTAACTCTCTCTCCTTGTTTTAAGATCTGTTCCTCTAATTCGTAGTTAGGGCAAACTCTCAATTCAATGCGTAACTCTGTATCGTTATCGATTAGGATTTTTTGACTGGTATGCAAAGGTTGTGATTTGATGTATTTACCTTGAAAAGGTTGGTAACTTAAGATAACTTGTTCCAACTCATTTTCAGAATACAAGCCAATCACATCATAGAATAGCTTTTTCGGGTTTTTAACTTTAGGTCTGAAGGTTGTTGCCATTAACTCAAATTGTGTCACTCGATCGAGTCCATAACTCCTGAATTCGCCTTCTTTATTTGTGCCTACGACATACCAACGATTTAAATACTCTTTCAACAGTTGGGGTTCTAATTCAATTTGAATTGGTTCATCTTCCCAAAACCGA
The DNA here is from genome assembly GCA_044377675.1 of Crocinitomicaceae bacterium. Taxonomy (GTDB): domain Bacteria; phylum Bacteroidota; class Bacteroidia; order Flavobacteriales_D; family Crocinitomicaceae; genus UBA952. The sequence continues at coordinate 257,624 of JBILYP010000001.1, read as the reverse complement.
GAATAGGTGAACTTTATTTTTCTTCGGTCTATTATTGCATTGAGTATCGTAGGAAACAGTTGCTCTTGATGAATGCTTACTGATTGATCAAAATCAATGTAATCAATTGTACCAGGTGTTTTTAATAATACTTCGTTGATGATATTTGCCCGGTTAAATAATTCAAAAATTTGCATCCATTCATTGAAGTCGCGCTCACTGTCTTTTTCAATGTAATAGCCATTTTGGAGTCGACTGTACTTGATGTCAATAAAACACATTTCTCGAATGGTTTTGAGATCACGCTGCATTGTGCGTTCAGTTGGGTAATAATCTTTGTTTGAAAGATTTTCCATCAAATCATGCAAACTGCAATAGGGATGTTGATACACAAAATTTAAAATGCTGCTCAGTCTTTCAATTGATTTTACTTGTGACATAAAAATTAGTTTATGCTAAAGTAAATCATCAAAACGACAATCATTGGCGGTCAGCTAAATTTTCTTTGTCAAAAAGAAAAAAATGGAACAATTACTTTTAAAAGAACTTGAACTTATTGCGCTGATAACTTCAAATAAAGGCGTCTTAGGACAATATATCTATGAATCAAAACTTGAATATACTTCCTTTTCAGTAAAAAAATATTCGTTTTTTGAATATGAAATATCAAAGCTTATTTGGAAAAGTGTTATTTCAGCATTCATTGATAATTCGGATGTGAAAGCATGTATAAAATCGTTCATTGAATCAACTGAATTGACCAAAGCCAATAAAAAAGAACTAACCGATTTAATATTGAATATTTGGGCTTCGAAATTTGATTTTTTCAAGTTGGAATTAATTTATACTGAGTTCAAACAAAAAACAGAATTGCGAATTGCACAAGAAATCATTCAAGCTTTTCAAGTGAAAATGACAACTGATGAATTCAACTTGAAAGAAGCCAGTGATCAGTTTTTTATGGATTTACCGAAATTTAAAGGTGGTGAAATTGAGAATCAACCGATTGGTACCAATGGTCAAATCTATTTTCAAAGAGGTAAAAAAGTGAATTCTTTTCTAGAACTGGAACAAGAATTAAGAGCCTGTAAAGAGCTTCATAACATACGATGGGTTTTGAATTGTATTCTACACAACAAATCTCCTCGTAGTGATGAAAGAATCAAAGAAATGATGCGCAATTTGGGATTGGAATTGTTGTTTGCCACGACCAAATCATAATCAACGTTCATTTACAGTAACTCCAATTAAAACTATCGAAATTAAATTTTAAATTATGAAAAACGAAATTGAATCCGGACAGAAAAAAATGAATTAACGATTATAACCAAAACAATTAATATGCTTCATTTAAAAATACAAACCGTATCGACAAAAGCAAGACTACATCCAATAAGTTGTTTTTTACCAGAAGAAAACAGTATCTACCCTGCAACTTTACTATCACTCATCTTCCTTGTTTATTTTTTTAGATTTTACGAGAGTAGGTACTTTTACGATTTGATAGTTCGTATAAAAATAAACCACCCCTCTAATAATAACATACACTGCTGCGAAACCAAGTACTAGATCGCAAAAATTTAACTCGCGCTTTTGAACGGTAGTTGCATGATGGGCTCCATTAAAACTTGGAGGTCCGAAGATTCGATAAAGTTGATTTTGATTCATTTGATTCATTTGTTTCATTTTAATAATTTTTAATTAGTACTCTGTTATTTGTTATTCGCTCGATTGTGAAAGACCCAATACGTGTTATATATCTCGGAATATTATCCAAAAATGATTTTAAAGGTATTTTGCAGTGAAACACATCTAAATCCACACCATTATTCGTTAAAAAATTAACTTCACATACTACTTCTTTTATGCCCTCTTTAAAGAGTCTCTTCAAAAATTTGTTCGAATAAACCAATTGTTCGTGTTTAGTTCTTTTTAAAGGAACAGTAATTTCCTGAAATTCATTTTGAGCAGCAGCAGCTGAGGCAGCCTTCATTTCCTTGTTCTTCTTCTTTCTCTTTGCATTGTTATAATCATCATGGCATTTCTGACAACAAAAGATTTGTTTTTCATTATCAGCCATAAATCCAATAGTGCATTGGGGGCAACACCTGTAATCATCCGATGTTAAATCCAGAGGTATATCCACTCCCCTTTTTTCCCTTCGCAATACAAATTTTGTTTCCTTGTCAATCTTTTTGGATTTAGTGTCCAAATGCACGTAGTTCATTGCTTTCATTTCCTTTTTGTTTTGTTAGTTTGAAGTCCCATTAAAAATTTGTTTAGTTCATCCTGATGTATCAACCACTCTCCCCCTATTTTCTTTGCCGCAATTTTTCCGAGACGAATCAATTTCGCCACATACTTATGGCTCTTTTTCAATATCCTTCCTGCCTGAAAAGTATTCATATAGGTTTCCATTGCCTTTGAACAAGGTTCCTCTCTGTCTAACGGCAATATTCCTTCCTCGAGCAAAACCTCTCGGATGAGCTCTTTAAGTGCGCTGGTAATAGTGTTTTGATGATATTCCATAAGGCCAAGATATAGCGTTTAACTCGGATATATTTGAAGTACGGAAGTAGTACGGAAAAAATTAAAGTCTCTAATTCTAGACAACCCTTTAAAATATTGAAAAGATTTATTTAAAAAATATAACTTCCGTATTTTTAACATACGGAAGAAATATTATTTCCAAGTTTGGATTTTTTTTAGAATATTATCTTTAACCTTTTTTCTACTTTTCTTTTTAAAAGCTCTATTCAATTGATCAAATTTAATAACAAAATTTCCCGTGGTGTTTAAAAGTAAATTACACTGCAACCATTGATTTATTTTGAATATCGATTCAATATATTGAACCTCACTATTATTGCAACCACCACATTCTCTAATGAAATATGCTATATAATATGGAGCATCATCATCCTCATCAAAATACATAGGCTCAACTTGAACTTTGTCATTTTTTGAATAATGAAACCATGATTTCAACTGATTTTTTTGATCAATGGTAATAATCGAATCATTAACAAAAATATCATCGATCTTTGAATCGAACTGTGATTTGTCGAATTTAATTACCTTAATTGAAAATGTACTCTTAACAAGGCTTTCAACCTTTATATGGTCATTTAAAAAATCAAAGAAAGGAGACCGTTTTTCTCTTTTGTAATTTGGAATAGTCTTGTCTGAAAATTCTTTTAATTCTTTTAATACAGTTAAATTTGTGTTATCTTCGAATTTATCAGGCAGGGGATTCGGAGACTCTATTGCAAATGGAAAAAAAAAAGATATAAATGCTATTTGAAATGAATGCGAAAAAGTAGCTAATTCTTTGAAATACTGATAAAGATCAATTTCTTGAAACTTACGAAAATCTTCCATGAAATCACCAGTAAAATCATTCCTTAAATTTGCGTCTATATTTGTTGCATAATCAGTATGTATTGTTGTTATTTCATCTAAATTTTGAAACTTATAAAGTAAACTAACTATTTGATTTTTAAACATACCACGAATATCCTTCGGGTAATTTTCAATTTCAGATTGTTCTACTCCAGGAGTGTTTTTTAGATTAATCAACAATTGATTTTCTAATATCAAAACAATGTTTTCAACATCAATTCTATATCTTTTTTCAAATAAAATAATCTCCATAATTCAGCTCTAAAATTAAAAATGTTTGCAAATTGTTTGCAAATGGCTTATAAATTTTGATTTCAAAAAAAAAGGGAATGCTGATCTTACTCTGCATTCCCTTTACTGTATTAGGTTTCACCCTGCTCCCCCTTCAGGACTTGAACCTGAGACCCTCTGATTAACAGTCAGATGCTCTAACCAGCTGAGCTAAGGAGGAATATGTTTCTCAAAAATTGAGAGTGCAAATATAATAAAACTTTTTATTTCCAAAAGCAATCAAAAAAAATTTGTTGCTTTTTTTTAGTGACTATATTTGTAAAAAGAATTTACATGAGATCAATTATTGAGGCAGCCTGGGAAAACCGTGAGTTACTAAAAGAAAATCAGACAGTTGAAGCAATCAATCACGTCATTGAAGAGCTAGATAAAGGAATTATTCGTGTGGCTGAACCAACTGATTCTGGCGATTGGATCGTAAATGAATGGGTGAAAAAAGCGGTTGTGATGTATTTTCCGATTCGAAAAATGGAAACTATTGAAGTTGGTCCTTTCGAATTCCACGATAAAATGGCCCTCAAAAAAGGATATGCTGCTCTAGGTGTTCGTGTTGTTCCTCATGGAATTGCGCGCTACGGTTCGTTCATTGCTCCTGGGGTGATCATGATGCCTTCGTATGTGAATATTGGTGCGTATGTTGATTCGGGAACGATGGTGGATACCTGGGCAACCGTTGGGTCGTGTGCGCAAATTGGTAAAAACGTCCATCTGAGCGGTGGAGTTGGTATTGGTGGAGTGTTAGAACCGCTTCAAGCAGCACCCGTTATCATTGAAGATGATGCATTTATTGGTTCGCGTGCTATCGTAGTTGAAGGTGTGCGTGTCGGAAAACAAGCTGTTCTAGGAGCCAATGTGGTATTGACAAAATCTACTAAAATTATTGATGTTTCAGGTCCTGAACCGGTTGAATACCGAGAATATGTTCCCGAAAGAAGTGTGGTAATTCCCGGCTCTATAACAAAATCGTTCCCTGCAGGCGAATACCAAGTCCCTTGTGCTTTGATTATTGGTAAACGAAAAGAATCTACCGATATCAAAACATCTTTGAATGATGCCTTGCGCGAATTTGACGTAGCGGTTTAAGCGTATCGATTGAACGAATGGTAAAATCGTTCGATTATTGTATTTTTGGAAATCAAATAATACCGAATGAAATTTTACCCATACGTTGCGCTTGTATTACTGCTCGGTTTGCAGGAAACTATTCTTGCTCAAGATCCGGTTATCAATAAACTCAAATCAAACGCGGATAGCGCACAAGCCATATTTTTTGGAAATTCATCTTCCAATTACTCACCTTCTATTTTTGTAGATCCATTCATCGGTACCGGTGGACACGGTCATACTTTTCCGGGAGCCTCTGCCCCATTTGGCATGATTCAATTAAGTCCGGACACGCGCTACGATGGTTGGGATGGTTGTTCAGGGTATCATTACAGCGACTCTATTATTTATGGTTTTTCGCATACGCATTTGAGCGGTACAGGCGTTCCCGATTACTGTGATTTGCTGCTAGTTCCCCAATCTAAAAAAGCAAAAACAATCCCAGGGTATTTATCCAAAAGCGGTTACGGATCTGTTTTCTCCCATTCAACCGAAAAAGCAAGTCCCGGGTATTATGAAGTAGTATTGAAAGATCCCAATATCAAGGTAAGACTTTCAACAACTGAGCGAGCAGGCATGCACGAATATTCCTTTTTAACAAAAAATGAAAAACGCTTTGTTTTAATTGACTTAGACCATCGGGACAAATTATTGAACTATTCCATTAATCAGCTCAATAACACCACCATTCAAGGGTCACGCATTTCTGAAAGCTGGGCAAGCAACCAACATTTTTACTTTCATTTAGAAACCTCAATACCCTACAAAAAAGCAAAATTAATTACCAAGAACGGTCAGCATAAATTGTTGTTGGAATTTGCAAAAAACGTAGACCTCATCAAAATACGCGTTGGAATTTCCGCCACAAGTTGCGAAGGAGCCAAAACCAATTTAACATCAGAAATCACTTCATGGAATTTAGATGAAACCCGAGCAAGCACTACAAAAAAATGGAACAATGAATTGGGTAAAATAAAAATCTCATTAGAAGATAAAGAAAAAGCAACTATTTTTTACACAGCACTTTACCACAGTTTTCTGGCACCTAATCTTTTCACAGACATATACGGAAACAAATACCGTGGCAGGGATAATTATTTGCATGATCTATCAAAAGGTCAACAGCAATATACCGTTTTTTCTTTGTGGGACACCTATCGCGCGGCTCATCCTTTATTTACATTGATACAACAAAAAAGAACGGTTGATTTTATTCAAACTTTTTTACGTCAATACAAAGAAGGAAAAGACCTACCGGTTTGGGAATTGGCTGCAAATGAAACGGAATGTATGATTGGTTATCACAGTGTTTCGGTCATAGCAGATGCTTATGTAAAAGGAATTCGAGATTTTGATACCACACTTGCTTTAGAAGCCATGGTAGCTACCGCAAAATTGGATGAATACGGTAAAAAGCACTTTGGCGAACAAGGATTTATTGCCGCGGACCAAGAACCGGAATCTGTTTCACGAACCTTAGAATATGCCTATGATGATTTTTGTATTTCTGAAATGGCAAAAAAAATGGGAAACACCACTATTGAAGATGAATTTCGTAAACGGTCTTTCAATTTCCTAAATATGTATGATCCTAAAACAAAATTCATGCGCGCTAAACGAGGTGCTCAATGGTATTCCCCTTTCGAACCTAGCGAAGTGAATTTTAATTATACAGAGGCAAATAGTTGGCAATATTCTATGGCAGCACCGCATGCAGTTCAAGAATTAACCAATCAATTGGGAGGTAAAGATTCATTGGAAGCATGGTTGGATCGATTATTTACAACATCAAGCAATCTTTCAGGAAGAGAACAAGCCGATATTACCGGTTTAATTGGTCAATATGCCCACGGAAACGAGCCTTCACATCACATGGCTTATCTATACAATTACACCAATTCTCCTTACAAAACGCAAGTTTATGTGGATCGCATTTTAACCGAAATGTATACTACACAACCGGATGGGTTATCTGGAAATGAAGATTGTGGTCAAATGTCGGCGTGGTATGTATTGTCAAGTCTTGGCTTTTATCAAGTTTCGCCCGGAAAACCGTATTATGAATTAGGAAAACCTTCTTTCAAACAAACCGAATTAAAATTTGAAAATGGTGCCATTTTATTCATTTCTGCGCCCAATATTTCGAATGAAAACAAATACGTTCAGTCGGTTAAATTAAATGGTAAACCACTTTATCGTAGCTATATTTCGCACGAAGAGTTAACCTATGGTGGATTATTGGAATTTGAAATGGGAAGCCAACCCAGATTAGATTATGATAAATGGATTTCGGGATCTCCAGAGGATGAAGTGCCTGAAAATTTTGTACCTACCCCTTTTTTAGTAAACGAAGAACGCATTTTTGAAGATAAAATAAAAGTGGGTATCGGTTATGTTCCGCTCAACGACCGAGATGATTTCATTGCATTTTATAGCCTAAACGAAGGAGAATGGGTGGTATACGAAAAACCATTTTTCATTGACCAAACCGCTACAATTGATCTTAAATTACAGCGAAGAATTAATCCACGTCAAATTTATCACAGTGCCATTGTGCGCAGTAAATTGATCAAAAAAGACCCAACGGTTCATTTGACACTCAAAACACCTTATGCGAACCAATACGCCGCATCAGGTCCTAATTCATTAATTGACGGAATCAAAGGTGGAAATGAATTCAGAACAGGCGATTGGCAAGGCTTTTACGGAACAGATATCCAAGCCGAGGTGCGTTTTGATGAACCTAGAAATTTGAGTTTGTTTGGGGTATCAGCCATTCGGGATCAAAAATCATGGATATTTTACCCTGCTCAAGTTGACATTGAGATCTCTACCGATGGCAGTTCATTTGAGAAATTATCACCCATTTCCATCAAATCAGCCGATCCGACGGATAAAAATCCAGACAACATGCAGTTTATCGTAGAAAGCAATAAATCAACTACTGTAAAAGCTATTCGCTACACGATTAAAAACCCGGGCGTTTGTCCTGATTGGCATTTAGGAAAAGGGAATAAAACGTGGGTATTTTTGGATGAATTGATTTTTAGGTAAACTAATCAAAACTTAATTCTCATCTCTTTCTTGCCTTTTCAGTAACGCATTATAATCTTTAAGCATTTGAATCTCCTCCTGCATTTGTTCAATTAGACCTTTATTACTATGACTATTTCTGCTAAATTGCTCAAAAAAATCATATTCTAAAACAGACGATATTTTCATTAATAAACCCGTATCTATTGTCTTTCTTGAAAAGATGGAATAACAATTTTCACGAGACTTATTAATTCGCTTTGCGAACTCAGTTACACTTAAGCCTTTTTTCTCTAGGACTGATTTTATTTGTTCTCCAATGTGTTCTACCATCTTAAAACAAAATTCCACAATACTGTGAGTATTTTTTATATAAAATAGTTTGAATTATTTATCATTAGTGTTCGTTTTATTTAACACTATTTATTATGTTTGTACCAAGAATCTTCTGATATCAATTATTCACATATTCCAGATTATGAAAAGAAATTTAAGCCAAACATTATTAAAGTTCACTTTAATTATTCCTTTAATGTTGTTATTAAACAACTGTGCAGATACTGAAGAAACAACAGTTGATAGTGAAATTGAACTTAAAAATTTCATTTTGTCAAATAACTTCTTTCTAAAATCAACTTTAAATGAAAGCCAAACATATTCGTTTATCGAAAACAAATTTGTTTTAACATTGAAAGATAAAAGATCAAATAACCAAAGAACATTCAATGGGAATTATGAAATAAAATCATCAAAATATTCAGACAATGGTAAATCATTCTTCTACGTAAAACTAATTTTCATTGATAAAAATTATTCTGATATTTCATATCTAGTTTATTACGAAGGAAAACTAATTGAACCCTCCAATCAAGGTAAGTTAGATAAAACTGAAGACGAATATGGATTAAATATTCCGCAATTTCACGTCTCACTTGCACCTGATTATTCAATCTATTCAGTTATCCAAAAATAATTAAAATGCTCAAGGATATTTTGATTAAAGGACTTGTGATACATACTACAAGAAAGAACAAACAATTTACAATTCATAGTATTATTAAAAATCGAGTTTATTTTCTGATTCCAAATAATAAAAATCCTGAACTGCCATATAAAAAATCAATTCCAATAGAATTAATTGAAAAAATAGAACAAGAAGTCAATAACTATGATTTTAAATTCTTTCCTTTTAAAGATTGTCGAAAATCAGCGGCAAAAGGTATAATTCAAAAAATAAATGAATTCTATGCATAAAACTAAATAATGATTTATTCAATAATGAAACATTTCAAAACAAAAGAATTAAATCTTGAATTATCTGGTGAAAAACTAATAGTTAAAACAGAATCCTCAAATGAGTCTTTATCTTTAAAATCAATAAATTCAATTGGAATAATTGATTTAGTTGAAGAATTTGAAAAAGCTCAAACGGTTTTCAAAACCTCAAAACTCCTGAGAAAAATTTTATTCTCGTTCGGAGTTTTTTTTGTTTTGTTTGGAATTGGGGTGATATTGAAACTGGACTTGGTTTTAGGTTTAGGAATTGTGTTTTTTTCTTCAGTATTCTTTGTGCTTGGTTTTCTAGTAAAAAAGCAGAACAAAGTAGAACCACAATTAAAATCAGCAATTCGAATCTCCATCCATGGTACTAATCGAGATTTAGTTTTTCTAAATTCACCTGAAAATAATGATAAAGTTTCTGAATTTATCTCTGTTATTGAAAATCAATTATTGATTTAAAAAATTTACAACGCCCCCTCTTTCAAGGCATATGGAGACAAATACGTTTCCGTAATTCCTAATTTATTGATAATCCATTTCGTTTTTATTGCTGCATAAGGCGCCATTTTCTTTCGAATCGGCACAATCCAAGGATTGACATCACGCTCAGCTTGTGTGGAAAATATGAGTCCATCCAATTCCTGATAAAAGGACTGAAAAGGTAATTCAATTGCCGTATCCAACGAGGAAATGGTAGCATTATGAATCAACTCATAGAAAGTCTCAAAACTTCCTAATGCACCAATTAAGCGAGTAACTTCCAATTGATCAAAAAATCCCTTTGATTGTTCTTCTAACCAATTTTCAAGCTCAACCACTTGCTCGGGTCGAAGCGGATCTTCAAATTGAAACAATTGCAAAATACGCGAAACACCAATATTCAAACTAATCTTTTCAAGAATACCCGACCGATCAGCCAAGATGAACTCCGTACTGCCGCCGCCAATATCCATGATTAAGGATGGAATATCAAAGTCTATTGTTTTACGCACTCCCTGATAAATATAATCCGCTTCCTCATCGCCAGTTATAACGGTAATCGAAATGCCTACATCTTTTCGAATACGTTCCACAAATTCTTGTTGGTTTTTAGCATCTCGAATGGCACTGGTACCGATGGCCGTAATTTCAAAAGCGCCGAATGATTCTGAAACTTTTTTAAAATGTGTCAATGCTTTTTCTGCTCGTAAAATCGCGTCTTCTGCAATCATTTTTTGATTGATTCCTCCCATACCCAGAGCCACTCCGTCTTTTTCAGAATGAATGCGTCTCCACTTTCCTTCAATCAATTCGGCAACCAATAAATTAAATGTATTAGTACCGAGATCAATAACTGATTTCCGCACTATATTTTTTTCATCCATTTCCAAAAATGTTTAAACGATAACCGATGACCAAATTGTAAAATTCCGTTTTTATAAATTCGAGATGCTAGTTGCACTGCAATTATGGTTGAAATAAGCAAAATCATTAAAGACATAAACAGGGTGTAGGATTGACCGGCAGAAAATCCTTGTGACACTTTGACCAAAGCGACCATTGGAGAGGTAAAAGGCAAATAAAACAAATACGTTACCAAGTCGCTATCTGGAAATTGAACAGCCAAGTATCCCGCGTAAATGGACAGCCCAAATAATCCTATTAAAGGCAAAATAAACTGTTGACCATCACTTTCTGATCCTGAACTCGCACCAATAGACGCAAAAAAAGCAGCGTAAAAAAAGTATCCGACCGTGAAAAACACCAAAAATATGGGAATCATTACCGAATAATTGATGCGGTCGTACACCAATTCTACAATTTTATTTAAGTGCATTCCTTCTGCAACCAATGCGTCTTGTGAGCCCATACCGTTCAATCCCAAATTAGCAGGATCATAGATGTCCGGGAACAAATTTTCCCTAAAAAAATAGAGTCCAATCACTACAAATAACGTCCAAACTAAAAATTGTAAAAAGGCAACAACTCCAATACCCACAATCTTTCCGACCATAAAATGAAACGACTTTACGGAAGCCAAAATCACCTCAACAATTCGATTACTTTTGTCGCGTGATGTACTTCTCAATATGGTCATACCAAACAGGAAGATAAAAATCATTGTCAACAAACCGAAGGCAAACCCAGACCATCCAGCGAGGTGATCAATTTCTTGTTTCGGATCATATACATTCCGATAAACGACATTGAGCGGTTGCTTTATTTTCCTGTAATCACTGATACTCATTTTAGATGTTTCATTGACTAAAATTTCCTCAATGCGTTTCTCCAATTGAAAACGGATGCCAATTTGTCTTTCCACTGCTGGTTTATCGCGGTAAAAAACCATACACATCTTATTTTCCAACACTTTGTGATTCACATCCAACAGCGCATCATATTGTTGGTATTCAGGCTTGCTTCGAAACGTTTCAAAAGAAACATAATCACGTGAGATTTGATATTGAATGGGGCTATTTTTTTGAGTATGTAAAATCCCTTCTAACAAATTTCCTTCATCGGAAACCAAAATTTTCAATTGACTTTTCCCCTCATCTCCGGCTTTAAATAGTAAAAACAAGGCAAGTAAAACCAATATTGGTCCAATAAATAAAAACATCAAAAACGACTTAGAATTCAGTCTTTCAGCTATTTCGCGTTTCGCAATTATCCAACTATTCTTCATGCTTCTAGTTTTTGATTGGTGTCCTCTTCTTGCACTTGTTGTAAAAATACATCTTGCATACTTGGCATAATTTCCCACGCAGCTTCTAATTTCACTTGTCCAAGCATCGATTTTAATAAATCTTCGAAATCTGCAGCAGATCGCATCGCCACGACAGCTTCAAATCGATTATCACCAAGTTCTCGTTTATCGATCAGTTCAAAATCAGTCCAAAGCGCATTGACAAATGCAATCATGTTTCCTTTAAATCTCACTCCATAATGTCCTTTTTTAATTGCTTCGCGCAATTCTAGGACACTGCCTTCGGATACTTTTTTAGCATTGTAAATCAGCGCAGCACGATCACAAATCTCTTCCACACTTTTCATGTTATGGGTAGACAGTATAATTGTTTTACCTTGCTCTTTTAATTCCTTTAGTGTACTCAGAATTAATTCAACATTCAAGGGATCAAAACCACTCAAGGGCTCATCTAGAATGAGCAATTTCGGGTTATGAAGCACCGAACCAATAAACTGAACTTTCTGAGCCATCCCTTTGGATAATTCCTCGATGCGCTTTTTTTTCCAATCGGCTATATCGAATTTAGCTAACCAGTATTCAATTTGAACGGTTGCTTCGGATTTTGATAGTCCACGTAATTGCGCTAAAAAAAGCAACTGTTCAAAAACCCGCATAGATCGATATAGGCCTCTTTCTTCTGGCAAGTAGCCAATTTGCACCAAATGACGTTGTTTGATCGGTTCATTATCAAAAAATATGGTGCCGCTGTCGGGCATTAAAATTTGATTTATTATGCGAATCAAGGTAGTTTTACCCGCACCATTTGGACCTAACAAGCCATAAATCTCTCCTGAATTAACAGCTAACGAAACGTCATTCAACGCTTGTTTCTCGAAAAATCGCTTGGAAATATTTTCAATCTTTAAAATTGCCACATGCATAAATTTATAAATCAAATGTACACCTATAATCTCGACCACACTTTACATGATAAAATAAGTATTAACAGTCAACTCTTAGAAAACATCATGTAATCAATAATTCCAAAATCTATTGTATTGATTTCCGGATTTCACCTCACGTTGTTTAAAAATATGGTGAAAAACACTTTATTATTTTGTTACTTACCTCAAAGACTATTTGTAATTTTAACCAAAATTCAGCTATGCAAAGCATATTAACCCATCAACAAATTGAGCAAAAAATCATGCGTTTAGCGCATCAAATCATTGAAAATAGTTTTGGTGAGTCAACCATTTTTCTGGGTGGGATTTGCGGAAATGGTCTAGTATTAGCTGAAAAATTAAAAACCATCATTGAAGCAGAGGGAAGAACCGAAATTATTTTGTTTGAAATTATGGTAGACAAAGAAAATCCATTGAAACATCCCATTCAACTTTCCATACCTGAAGAAATGCTCGAACGGGCCTATGTAGTTTTAGTGGATGATGTAATTAATTCTGGTAAAACCATGCAATATGCACTAACCAAAATACTCGAAAATTCAGCGAAAGCAATCAAGACAGTTGCATTGGTAGATCGCATGCATCGGCGATTTCCCATAAAAGCAGATTTCGTTGGACTAAGCCTTTCAACCACATTAAAAGAACGCGTTGAAGTGTTTTTTGAAGACCAATCATCCAAAGCTGTTTTAATCTAATCAACATGAATCGCATCACTGAAACGGATTCACTATATGACGGACTTGAAAATATGTCCACACAAGATCTTCTTAACGGAATTAATCAAGAAGACCAAAAAGTAGCATTGGCTATCGAAAAAATCCTTCCTGAAATCGCTTTCTTTATTGATGAAGCCATTGGTAACATGCAAAAAGGAGGCAGATTGTTTTATCTTGGAGCCGGCACAAGCGGTAGACTTGGAATAGTTGATGCTAGCGAATGTCCTCCAACATTTGGTGTTGAACATGGATTGGTTGTTGGCATTATTGCAGGAGGCGATCAGGCAATTCGAAAAGCGGTAGAATTTGCTGAAGATGACACCCAACAAGGATGGAAGGATTTGGAAACTTACTCAATTAATGAAAACGATATTGTGGTGGGAATAGCAGCATCCGGAACTACGCCGTATGTGCTAGGAGCCATCAACCAAGCAAATAATCGAGGAATTTTAACTGCTGGAATCACGTGCAATCCCGGAAGTCCTATAGCCACACAAGCCATGCATGGTTTAGTTGCCGAAGTTGGACCCGAGTTTGTGACCGGTAGCACACGCATGAAATCAGGCACGGCCCAAAAACTAATTCTGAATATGATTTCTACCAGCCTAATGATCAAATTAGGAAGAGTAAAAGGTAACAAGATGGTGGACATGCAATTGAGCAACGTGAAACTCATTGGCAGAGGAACTCGAATGATAATGAATGAATTAAAAATAGATGAACCTCAAGCAGCTCAACTATTGAAAGAATTTGGATCAGTGAGAAATGCGGTAGAAAACTACCGAAAAAATCAATAAGTATCCACTCCTTTTAAATCTATCTTGATAAACTTTTTAGGGTCGATTTTCTCACCTTCTTTTTCAATTTCGTAGTGTAAATGTGGGCCGGTGGATCGTCCGGAACTACCAACCAACCCAATTAAATCTCCTTTTTTCACCTCATCTCCCTCTTTTACCTTGAATCCACTGAGATGCGCATAACGCGAAACAAATCCAAATCCATGATCAATGACAATGCAATTGCCGTATCCATCCTCGGAACTAGCGATGCGAATAATTTTACCTGAACCAGCGGCATATACTTTTGTTCCAATTTCAGCCGAAATATCAATCCCTTTGTGCATTTTCATGGTAGAATCAATCGGATCTTTGCGCATCCCAAAACCAGAGCTAACTCGTTTTAAATCAGAAAAATAAATCGGACAAACTGCCGGAATACTTTCCATCATACTTTCTTTATCCCGAGCAACCGCCAAAAATGTTTGCAGAAACTTTTGTTGCTTCCCAAGTTTGCGCGCTAAATAAGAGGCACGCAACTCAATTTCACCAAAAACAGAAGCTCCTTTTAAATTCGGCTTCTGAACAAAATCAGGCCTAAATGCCTCACCTTGCGGAAGGTCTTCAATATCTACAATTGCATTAAATAAAGATGAATGAGCCTTATCAAAGTCATTAACCTGTTTTTCCACACGATTCATTTCGATATCCAATTTTTGAGCAACGATTAATTGAAAGGCAAGTTGACTTTTTAACTCTTTTTCAACGATGCGCATTTCGTCCATCTTGCTTGAAAAATAAAGCTGTGTAATAAAAAAAGTAAAGGTCAATGACAAAGGAAACAAAGCGATTTTAAGGAATTTTCTTGAAAACTTTACTGTCGATTTTTGAGTTGGTTCGATAATTTCTTCCATGATAAGGTTACGTACATTTTAAAGTTGCAATCCAATACGCAACACAACTCATGCGGGTTACATATCTTATCGTTTTAATGCCCGATCCATCTCACGACGATCATCTTTCTCCTTTAAATCATCGCGTTTATCATGCAGTTTTTTACCTTTAGCACACGCAATTTGAACTTTCAACCAACCCTTTTCTGACAAAAATAATTTTAGCGGAATAATGGTATTCCCCTTAACTTTTAAGAATTTTTCAATGCGATTTAATTCCTTTCGGTTCAATAATAATTTTCGATCTCCACGAGTTTTATGCTCATAGAATGAGGCATTTGCATAGGGCGCAATGTACATGTTCCGAATCCACAACTCCCCATCTTGCCAAACACAATATGCTTCCATGATACTTGCCTTTCCGCTGCGAATACTTTTTATCTCCGTACCTGCCAGTTTTAGTCCTGCAGTAAATTCTTCCTCAATGAAAAACTCAAAGCGAGCACGTTTATTTTTAATATTTACTTCGTTGGATGCCAATTATCAAATTATGTGACACAAAAGTAAGGAACAAAACAGTATATTTATACGGTAAAAATTATATTGCATGAATTCTATTTATATTGTTGCTCAATTCATAACTTATTTCCGAAAAGTTGAAAAACAGAGAAGTCGAACAACATGGGTGCAATGGAGAGAAATCGTTGAAGAAATCTACCGTGAAAAATATTTTCAAGGAAAGATAAAAACCATCATTAATTCAGGTACAGCTGATAGTTCAAAGATTCAATCAACAGCAAATTTTATTTCCTCAATAAATAACTTGTCAGAAAGTGAAAAAACGGAGACCTTGCAATTGATTCATTTATACTTGGAACTCTTAAAGAAGGATAAAGATTTAATTCTTGCTGAAAAATTAGACAGTCAATTAAAGGAATTTTATGTTGCTCCTGAAAATAACGATTCAGAAATACAAAACACGGTACTCAAATGGATTTCAGATAAAGAAGAAGATAAGTTTTACTTTAAAATAAAATTGGACGGCACATTATTATTGGTTTTACTAGACTTTTTTCTGCGTTGGATAAGCTTATGGAACTACAAAACCAATAGCATTACCTCGAGTGAAATAAACGAAACACCTGGTTTTTTTCTTCTCAGTCAATTACTAATCATCCCTGTGATTATTTTCTTAATTAGTTATTTTAGAGATAAAAATATCATTCATAAAACGCAAGAAATATTTAAAAACATTGGCAGAAAAGACCTAAAAATAATTAATAATCATAGTCCTTGGAATTACCTGATTTGTTTTTTGATTTTAATTATTGGCACCTTGGTTTCAGTTATTTCATTAAATATTGCAGAAGAAGAATATCCAGTTCTTATTCCGATTTTCGCAATTGTCTACGGATTATATTTAATCGTCATTTTATCATTTTTCTCCAAAAAAAGACCGTCTATTTCTTTAATAATGAATCAGTTAGAGAAAATTAATTTAAATCAGGTTAAGAACAATTTAAACCACAACGAGAATGATGAAGAAATAATAGAATTGGATGTTAGTCTGAGGTCTGCCAATGACAAAATGGAAGCATATGTACTTGAAGCGGCTCTATTCGGCGCTTTAGCATTCAGTGGTTTCCTCCAACTTATCTCTTCAAGCAATGTTTCAATTGAAAGCCTAGGTGCTTTTTCAACGAATATTTACACCATTTTTGAAGGACTTGTAAATTTCTCTCTCGCTTCAACGTTCAAATCATTGGAATTTCTATTAAGTAAAGACGGTATTTTATCGTTAATGGCATTTTTAACCTTGTTTTGTTCCGTTTTTTTCTTGGCGGTTATAGCTTCCAGATTACGTTTCAATGATCTTGCTGATGCTATTGACCGTTCGCTTCAACTATCCAAAATCTACAATGAGAAAGAAGAAAATACGATCAATACTAATTCAGGTATGACCAATGAATCTTCAAATTTCTTCACTAATTTGATAAGAAAACATTTAATTCAAGGAAATTTGAGTCTAGAGCAAACTTTTCCAATTATGGAATTTATGCGGTTTTTTCGAACGCTGGGTATTTTCACATTCTTTGTGATCGTTGTAGCTGGGGGACTTTTCGTTTCTGCACAACTATCCATGGTGTTAGCATTTATTATGCTTATCTCTTTTTTATTTTTCAAACTGAAATTGATCGTTCAATACCTAAAGAACGTTACTACCCAATTTCAAGAATTTTATTTTAGGGTTGAAAAAAAGGTGTTTTACTTTATAATTGGATCAATAAGTTTATGTTTTGTCCTAAGATCATTTAGTTTTAGTAATGAATTAGTAAAAGGATTTATCGTTCTGTCGTTTTCAATTGTGTTTTTTCATTATTTATTAAGTCTTTTCATTCCTGAAAAATTAGAAGATTCAGAAATCACTGAAAGCATCTTCATAAGCGAAAACCGGTATAAAATCATGCTTAAAAAGCTGTATAAAATAGCATTAGCACTTATATTTTTAGGTCTTATGTTCAAAGTAGCCTATTTCCCCGGTGCATCAATAATACTCGTTACTGGTTCTTTTCTTTTAACAATGAATTTTATAATTTCTCAAAAAACGATTGGAAAACATAAAGTACTTGGCCTTGTATTTAGAATCTCTTTTGCTTTTTCTATTTTGGGCGGCATTTTTTATATTATGCATTGGCCAGGATCATACATGTTGAGGTATATCAGCGCAGGCAGTATGATCATTGCATTTGTTCTTTCTCTAGTTTATAAAGATAAATTGCTTAAAACGACTAAAAACATAACTTTAACACTAGTTATTCTTGGATTCTTACTGCAGTTTTCATTTTTTAGATTTGCTTTCAGTACACTTTCATTCAATTATCCTATTTACCTAGAAAAAAGAGAAATCGCATTCTACCTAGACAAAATATCTCTGCGTGGAACAGGTGGTTTTGTTTACGGAAAATCTAAATCAGACATAGACTCACTAAAATATTACATGAATAAAACGGATAAAATCTTACCCAAGATTACACCACATGACTTATATGATTATTGTTACCTTATTCTTGAAAATCAAAGCGATACTTCAGTCCTCAATCATGGTTTAAAATGGTCAAACTGGATTGTTGAAAATGATAAATACTATATTAGCAACCTAATAAAGATTGAATTTCTTATTAAATTAAAGGAGTACAATTCAGCCTTAAATCAACTTGAAATTCTTGAAAAAACAAAATTTGATAAGGACGAAAAAAGGATTCGTAATGAAATAAAAGAGTTAAAAGAAATCTGCCACAAAAACTTGCCGCTAGTAAAGTAGAATCTAATAAATTCAGGCAAATGGTGATTTACTGAATTGGTAAAAAAAAATATAACTAAATATTGAAATATTTTTTTTTACGAATAGTTAAACATTGTTAAATTCAATTTGTTATTAAAATATTGAATGGCAGAAATCAATTTAAAAAACGCGGAGTAACCGAAAATCCTTAAGAGTAGGGCTAAATAATTTTTTATCTACTATGGAACACTTAAAAATTGCGAGTGATAATTACGTAGCTTTTACGTTTTTTATCGGTACTATGGCTATGATGGCCGCTTCTGTTTTTTTCTTTTTTGAATTGAGCAACACGTCTCAAAAATGGAGAACGTCTGTTCTCGTTTCGGGTTTAATAACCTTTATTGCAGCAGTACATTACTACTACATGAGGGGTTACAATTTAGAAACTGGTGATTCACCAACATTCTTCCGATATGTTGACTGGATCTTAACAGTTCCTTTAATGTGTGTTGAGTTTTATTTAATTACGAAAAAAGCAGGCGCTAAAATCGGTTTGTTATGGAAATTGATTGCTGCTTCTCTTGTAATGTTATTGACAGGATATGCAGGTGAAGTTCTAGACAGAGACGGAAGCGTTTTGTGGGGTGTTTTGTCTGGTGCAGCTTACTTCTATATTGTTTACATCGTTTGGTTCGGCGAAGTTGCTCAATTGGCACAAACGGCTGGTCCTCAAGTTGCAAAAGCAACAAAAATATTAGCATGGTTTGTACTAGTTGGTTGGGCGATCTATCCTTTAGGTTATATCCTTGGTACTCCAGGTGGATTGTTCGGATGGCAGCCAGTTGCTGATACTGCTGCAGCTATGAAAGCAATGGATATTGTATACAATATTGCAGATGCAATAAACAAAATTGGATTTGGTTTAGTAATATACGCTTTGTCTCGTACAGAAGATTAAGAGTATTTCTTTTCTTAAATTCGGAATATATTAGACGGAATTACTTGGTAATTCCGTCTTTTTTTTGATAGCTGTTTTCAATTTTGAAATCGGTGATGGAATTATAATCATCTGTAAAATACAGTATATAGACTCTAACAATTGAGGGTACTTTGATTCTTACTATTGACCCTCTTTACCGGCTACTAAATCTAATACCCATTGCAATTGCTCTTCACGTGTCATCTTCGAATTATCCAATAAAATGGCTTCTTTAGCTTGTATCAATGGACTTTCTTTTCGATTTGAATCGATAAAATCACGCTCAACCAAATTATCTTTCACTTCACCCAAAGTCATTTGTATGCCTTTTTGAGTTAACTCCAAAAAACGTCGTTGGGTTCTTACTTCAATGGAAGCGGTTACAAATAACTTTAAATCTGCATGTGGAAAAACAACCGTTCCAATATCACGTCCATCCATGACAATCCCTCCTTTCTCCCCCATTTTCTGTTGCTCGTGTACTAATTTTTCACGCACCTCCTTAATTTCAGCAATTCTTGAGACTGAACTGGCAACATGTCCTTGGCGAATTTCGTTTTCGCAATTCTCACCATTCAAATAAATTGCCTTATTTCCATTCGCATCAATTTTAAAGTCAATTGAAATAGCTGGAAGTGCAGATACTATTTCGGATATATTAGCCTGCTCCCCTGAGATCCAATTATTCCGTAAACAATATAAGGTGACTGCACGATACATGGCACCAGAATCTATAAAAATATATTGAAGTCGGGATGCCAGATCTTTTGCTAGAGTACTTTTTCCGCAAGAAGAAAAACCATCGATGGCAATAGTGAGCTTTTTAGTTTGCATGCAACAAAACTACCTTTTTTTCCATTTACCAAGCGAACTTGACAAGCTTATTACATTATTTGAACCTGCTTTTGAATAAATCACATAGCCATAATCCAACCGAAAACGTTTTGTTTTCACTCCTAGTCCGAAACTAAAACCTGCCATTCCTAGACGAGTTTCAATCTTCATTTCTTGTCTCCTGTGGTAATTAAAGCCCAATCTAAAAAATAAACTTTTGGAGAGAGATAGTTCTGTAGAAAGCGATAAATGACGCGCTAATTTTTCAACAAAATTGGCTTTTGCAACAGGAATAGTATCACCCGTTAATGCATCATAGGTTGGCAAAGCAAATGGATCATTGTAGGTTAAATCCCATTGATTCAAATGATGCAATACAAGGTAAAATCGAAATGGAGCATGGGCTAATTTATAGGAAAAACCCAATTGTAAATCAGCAGGAAGAATCCCACGATCATTTGATGTGTAATTAGATAATTTAAAACCCGCATTTTTAAAAAGAGCAGTCGCAGAAAAAAGTTTATTTGGATGACTAAACGTACCACTTAAATCAATGGACATTCCATAAGCACTATACGTTTCAAGATTTGATCCAATAAAATTGAAATTACCACCAACTGAAATCACAGGATTCAATTGCTTTCCGTAACCTAATCCAATTACATACTCAAATGGTCGAAAAGTTCCGGTGGATTGTCCATTCGCTTCTGTACCTTGAAACGTGCCATAATCCACGTATTTCACATTGGCAGAACATATTCCTTTCAATCCTTTCTGAGCATAGGCTGCCATTCCATAGTTTATACCTCCTGCCAAAAATGCTTGACTAAAAGCAACTGCTTGATGCATTTTCTCATTTAACACGGAGGGATTTGATAAGCCTAAATTTATGTCGTCGTCCATATTAGACATGAAATAACCTCCAGTTGCGGCTGTTCGCGCTGAATAATCCAAGTTTAAAAACGGGAAAGAATAACTTCCTCCAGTTTGAGAATGAATTGGAAGAAGAAATGAAAGTAAAAGTAATAACCCAACAAATTTCATATAAAAAAAACGTATTAAATTGAAAATAATTGTCAAAACCTGTTACTAATTTTATTGAAAGAGATCACATGACAAAAATACTATTTAAATGATGCTCAAAATAGTTAACTAATTTTTAACGCAGTTATTTTTCAATTATTTTGTCGTTATATACTTAAACCATCAAACTAATCATTATGAAAACAGCAGCCACACCGAAAGACATTTTATTCGTTACTATGCTTTCTATCACTTGTTTAATAGGATATCTTGGTTTTTCACAATCAGCCAAAATCAAATTAGAGCAGCAACAAGTTTATCATTCCGAGTCTCAGTCTTCAAAAGCAATTGAACAAGAAAAATAATATCTTTTACATATCTTTTAATACGATCAAGCCTGTCACTGACGGGCTTTTTTTTATCTTTGCAAAAAAAAGACATTAGATGGAAATCCCAAAAACATACGACCCGCGAAGTGCAGAAAACAAATGGTATCAATACTGGATAGAGAAGGGATACTTTTCTTCCACTCCGGATGAGCGCGAAGCATACACCGTTGTTATTCCACCACCAAATGTTACGGGTGTATTGCATATGGGGCATATGTTGAATAACACCATTCAAGATGTATTAGTCAGAAGAGCTCGGATGCTCGGCAAAAATGCATGTTGGGTTCCTGGAACTGATCATGCCTCAATTGCTACTGAAGCAAAAGTTGTTCAAAAATTACGTGAACAAGGAATAAAAAAATCGGATTTGTCCCGCGATGAATTTTTAAATCATGCCTTCGAGTGGAAGGATAAACACGGAGGAATTATATTAGAACAACTTAAAAAACTCGGAGCTTCATGCGATTGGGACAGGACCCATTTTACAATGGATAAAGAATATTCTGAATCCGTAATTTCTGTATTTATTGATTTGTATGAAAAAGGAAAGATTTACCGTGGATTGCGCATGGTCAACTGGGATCCGGAAGCATTAACGGCACTTTCTGACGAGGAAGTTCTATACAAAGAAGTCAACTCCAAACTATTTTTCGTTCGGTATAAGATTGAAAATTCAGAAGACGATTGGTTAACAATCGCAACCACACGTCCAGAGACAATATTAGGAGATTCAGCAATTTGCGTAAATCCAACGGATGAACGGTATAAAAAATACATCGGCAAAAAAGCCATTGTTCCAATTGCTAACCGAACAATTCCAATAATTGCCGACGAATACGTTGAAATGGATTTTGGAACTGGTTGTTTAAAGGTTACCCCTGCTCACGATACCAATGATTATGATTTAGGTAAAAAATACAACCTCGAAACAATCGATATTTTTAATGCCAATGGAACACTGAATACTCATGGTTTACATTATGCGGGACAAGAACGATTTGAAGTTCGAAAATCCATTGAAAAGGAGCTTGATGAAAAAGGTTATTTAGTAAAAACGGAAGATCACGTAAATAAAGTGGGGTTTTCTGAAAGAACAAATGCCGTTATAGAACCTCGACTATCATTACAATGGTTTGTGAGCATGAAAGAATTGGCTCAACCTGCGTTGGAAAACGTTCAGAATGGGAATATTCAATTTTATCCTGAAAAATTTAAAAACACGTACAGACATTGGATGGAAAACATCAAAGATTGGTGTATTTCAAGACAACTTTGGTGGGGACATCGCATTCCTGCATGGTATTACGGGACGAATATAGAAGATTTTGTTGTGGCAAGAACCCAAGATGAAGCATTTGAATTAGCGAAAAAGAAATCAGGAAAAGACCTGCAAATATCCGATTTAAAACAAGACGAAGATGTACTAGACACGTGGTTCTCAAGTTGGTTGTGGCCAATTTCGGTTTTCAACGGGCTTACACAACCAGGGAATAAAGAAATAAAATACTATTACCCAACTAATGATCTTGTAACAGCTCCTGAAATTATGTTTTTTTGGGTAGCTCGAATGATTATTGCCGGATATGAATACTTAGGTGACCTTCCTTTTAAAAATGTTTATTACACAGGTATTGTTCGTGATAAACTGGGAAGAAAAATGTCTAAATCGCTCGGTAATTCACCGGATCCATTAGATTTAATTGAAAATTATGGTGCTGATGGTGTTCGCGTGGGAATATTAATTTCTTCCCCTGCTGGAAATGATTTACCTTTTGATAGTTCTCAATGTGAACAAGGAAGGAATTACACGAATAAAGTATGGAATGCTTATAGACTTGTATCCTCGTGGGAAATTCGTGAATTTGATCAGCCTGAGTCCTCTAAAAAAGCAATCGAATGGTTCCAAACGAAATTCAATAAGTCATTACTGGAAATAAATGATGCTTTCGATAAATTTAGAATTTCTGAAGCCTTAATGACCATTTATAAACTGGTTTGGGATGATTTCTGTTCGTGGTATTTAGAAATGATCAAACCAGGGTACGAACAACCTATTGATGTTAAAACCATTGAAACAACTAAATTTTTCTTCGGTGAATTGTTAAAAATCATGCAGCCATTCACTCCATTTATTTCTGAAGAACTTTGGCATTTATTAGAAACAAGAAAAGAGGGAGATGATATCGTTATTGCTAAATGGCCTCAAGCTCAATCTATTGATGAAGATGTATTAACCCAATTCGAGTATATGGAGAAAGTGGTTAGTCAAATTAGAACAATCCGAAAAGATCAAAATATTGCGAATAAAATAAAATTGGAGCTTTTCATAAAAAAGAACCAAGTTATAGATTCTCGATTTGATTCAGTAATTCAAAAAATGGGTAATCTTTCCGTTTTGGAATATTCTAACGAAAAAATTCAGCAAAGCAATTCATTTATTGTAGATTCTAACGAGTATTTTATCCCATTTGGAGACACTATTGATTTGGAAGGGGAGAAAGAAAAACTTAACATCGACCTCAAATATACCAAAGGTTTTTTAGAAAGTGTGAGAAAGAAACTAACCAATGATAAATTTATGTCTGGCGCACCGGAGCAAGTTGTGGCTAGTGAACGCAAAAAAGAAGCAGATGCATTAAATAAAATTGCTGTATTGGAAGAAAAAATCAAAGAATTATCTTAAAATCAAATCCACATTAAAGGAATATTATTTGTTTTACTTCAAACCGATATTCCTTTTCTTCGTGAATTACACATAATTTCCCTAAAGCATCTACTCCAATTATTTCCGCGTGGAATTCACCCATTTTTTCTGAGTGAAATTTGGCTACTGTGTTTAATTTATATAGATTTTTCAAGTATTGTTTATTCAACATTGCCGCATCCAATTCAATAAATTGAAAATAGTAATTGAGCTTATCCAATAATTTACCTAAAACCTCGATTCTATTCTGCTCAATCCCTAATTGCTCATAAATGCTCGTAGCAGTAAACTCACTAAAATTCAATTGATTCACATTTAATCCAACCCCGATGATTGAACTCACTATTTTATTACCAATAAGTTGATTTTCAATGAGTATCCCTCCAATTTTCTTCCCGTCTACCACTAAATCATTCGGCCATTTAATTTGCGCCTTTAATCCTAAATCCTGCAACCCTTCACAAATAGATACAGCGGTATATTGCATGAGAAACAATTGATTTGTCACTGACAAATTGTCTAGTGTAACAAATACCGAAAAAAGTAAGTTTTTACCAATTTCAGACAACCATTTAGCATCTCTTTGTCCTCTCCCCTCAAATTGCTCATCTGCCAGAATGACTTGACCAAATTCTGCTTTAGCCTCGTTCACAAGCTTGGCAATATAGTTGTTGGTGGAGTCTGTCTGATCTAAGTAAATGATTGAGTTACCAATTTTAGCGTTTTTTTTCAATTTGATTGAGATAACAAGAGTTAACGAAAATAATATTACGTAGATTTGTAAGAATCAAAGATACATGAGTAAAACTAAAAAACAAAGCGAATCAAGTAAGTTGTGTGATGCAATAGTTGAGGGAATGCAAGATAACAAAGCAAAAGATATAGTGGTATTGGATTTAAGAGAAATTGAAAGCGCTGTTAGTGATTTTTTTGTGGTTTGCAGCGGTGAATCGTCTACCCAAGTGGATGGTATTGCTGAGTCGATCAGTAGATATACCCGAAAACACCTAAAACAACGACCATGGCACGTGGAAGGAAAAACTAAAAGTGAATGGGTTTTATTAGATTATATTGATGTTGTAGCTCATGTTTTTTATAAAGATACACGCTCCTTTTTTGATTTAGAAGACCTTTGGTCGGATGCAGTTCGTACAGATATTCCTAATTTGAATTAAACAACATGGCAAACAACGATAAAAAAAGCCCATTTTCTATTTATTATATCTATGCGATTATTGGCATTGCGATCATAGCTTTTCAACTTTTCATGAATGGTGGTGGTGAAACAAAAATCAACACCAAACAAACTTTTTTCACGCTTGTTGAGAAAAAAGGAGTTCAAAAAGTTAGAATTATTAACCGAGAGAGGGTTAAATTTGAATTGAATCCAACAGGAAAGCAATTGGTTTTAAGTGGAAGTGATTCCGATTTCAAATCGATGTCAAAAGCGCTTTCATCAGGATCCGCAAAAAAAGACAAGAAGGTCGTATTTGTACTTGAAGAAATTGGTGATTTAGGAAATTTTGAAAATGAAATCAAATCTCGCGATCCTGCCTTATCTTATGAAGCAGACAAAGAAACAGATTGGCTTGGTCAAATATTATCGTTTCTTTTACCGATTGTAATTCTTGTTGCTATTTGGATGTTCGTTATGCGACGTATGACAGGCGGCGGCGGTGGTGGCGGTGGCGGAAGTCAAATATTTAATATTGGTAAATCTCGCGCCCAAGTATACGATAAAGGTAAATCAACGAATATTACTTTTGCGGATGTTGCAGGACTTGAGGGAGCCAAAGAGGAAATTGTTGAAATTGTTGAATTCCTTAAGAACCCAAAAAAATACACTGAGCTAGGAGCTAAAATTCCAAAAGGCGCATTGCTTGTTGGCCCTCCAGGAACAGGTAAAACGCTTTTGGCGAAGGCTGTAGCTGGTGAGGCGAAAGTGCCATTCTTTTCATTATCCGGATCTGATTTTGTTGAAATGTTTGTAGGAGTAGGAGCTTCGCGGGTACGTGATCTTTTCAAACAAGCAAAAGAAAAAGCTCCAGCAATCATTTTCATCGACGAAATTGATGCAATAGGTAGAGCGCGTGGGAAAAACAATGGTTTTAATTCAAATGACGAAAGAGAAAACACGCTCAATCAACTCCTAACAGAGATGGATGGATTTGGAACAAATTCAGGAGTTATAATTTTGGCAGCAACCAATAGAGCCGACGTTTTAGACAGTGCTTTGATGCGTGCAGGTCGATTTGATCGCCAAATATATGTGGATATGCCTGACTTGAACGAAAGAAAAGCTATTTTTCTCGTCCATCTGAAACCATTGAAACTAGCGGAAGGATTGGATATAGATTTTCTATCTCGCCAAACACCTGGTTTTTCTGGTGCAGACATAGCAAACTTATGTAATGAGGCGGCATTAATTGCAGCAAGAAAAGATAAAAAACAGGTTGAGAAACAAGACTTTTTAGACGCCGTTGATCGTATTGTTGGTGGACTTGAAAAGAAAAATAAAATCATTACAGCTGAAGAAAAAGAAGTAATCGCTTTCCACGAAGCTGGACATGCAACCATATCTTGGTTATTGCAATATGCACATCCATTGGTTAAGGTTACCATTGTGCCGCGCGGACAATCTCTTGGAGCAGCATGGTATTTACCAGAAGAGCGAACCATTACAACGACGGAACAAATTCTTGATCAAATGTGCTCAGCATTGGGCGGTAGAGCTGCTGAGGAAGTGATATTTAGTAAAATAAGTACAGGAGCACTTTCAGATCTTGAAAAAGTGACGAAACAAGCTTATGCCATGGTTTCAATTTATGGTTTAAACAAACGCGTTGGGAATATTTCATTTTATGACTCTCAAGGTCGCGATGCGTTTACAAAACCGTATTCCGAAGATACTGCAAAAATCATCGATGAAGAAGTTAGTAAATTAATTGAAAGTCAGTATCAACGAGCATTAGAAATACTGAAAGAAAATAAAGATAAACTAGAACAACTAGCGAGTAAATTATTGACCTCAGAAGTCATTTTTAAAGAAGATTTAGAAGCTATCTTTGGGAAACGTCTATGGGACAAGGAAGAAATTCAACCAGAAGAAATTGTTGTAGTTCTACCAGAGGAAACAGAACAAATAGAAGTTCCAAAGGAAATTGAAAACATTCCATCAGAAGAATCAGAGGTTGATACTGAAAATGATAGTGATACTAGTGAAACTTCAAAAGATAAAGAATAATACATCTTTATGTCTAATTTGATTACACGGGCAATCACTGGGTTTTTCTTTGCATTGATTGTACTGGGTTCAATAGTGATGGGAGACACCGTTCAAGCCGTTGTTTTCGGTATTTTTCTTTTGCTCGGAATGTGGGAATACGCACGTTTATTTCAAAATACTGAATACAAACAAATCCCACTTCTAACTACCGTTATTGGGGCATACATTTATACAATTATTATCCTTTTAAACCTAAGGATCATTGAGGATACTGCTTTTTATTATTCTATTTATTCACTGGTTTTTATTTATTTCTTAGTTGAACTTTGGCGTAAACAAAAACAGCCTATTGCAAGTATTGGTGTATTTGTATTTGGAATTGTTTACTTGATTATTCCTTTTGGCCTAATCAATAAGTTGATGACTGAAGACGAAAATAATTTTCCGATTATCATCGGTATGATTCTTCTTATTTGGTCAAATGATACTTTTGCCTATTTAATCGGTCGTAAGCTTGGAAAGACTCCCCTTTTTGAACGAATTTCACCAAAAAAAACATGGGAAGGGACTATTGGCGGAATATCCTTTACATTGGTAACAGGATTACTTATTTATTATATAAGTGGTACATATAGCCCATTATTTTGGTTTGTTGCGGCATGTATTGTAGCTCCTACAGCAATTTATGGTGACTTATTAGAGTCTCTATTCAAACGAAGTTTAAATATCAAAGATTCGGGTAAAATATTACCGGGGCATGGTGGAATTCTTGATCGATTCGATGCCGTGTTATTTACTGTTCCTTTTTTTTATCTTTGGTATTTAATTTTTAATACCTTGTAAAACATTTATTTACATGAAATTACACAAAGAAGGTTTTGGAATCATACTTGTTTCATTTGTAATCTGTTCACTAATAGAAACTGTTATTTTATTTTTCGGACTTAATTCATGGTCTACCTTTTCAATAGTGGCATTCAGTACTTTTCCATTAGGAATATTAATTCTTGTAATCCAATTCTTTCGTTTACCTTCCAGAACAGTTAGTTTTAAGGAAGGTGAGATTCTATGTCCCGCAGATGGAAAAGTGGTTGTAATTGAAGAAGTTGACGAAACAGAGTATTTTCATGATCGACGGATTCAAATTTCCATTTTCATGTCACCATTAAATGTTCATGCAAATTTCAATCCTGTATCCGGTGTTATTCAATATGCCAAATATCACCCAGGATTATTTCTTGTAGCTTGGCATCCAAAAAGTAGTACAGATAATGAAAGAACAACAATCGTAACCAAAACAGCGAGTGGTAAAGAAGTTTTATTTAGACAAATCGCAGGTGCGCTAGCTCGCAGAATTTGCTACTATGTGCAACCAGGTCAAATTGTTGAAGGAGGAAAAGAATTTGGATTTATAAAATTCGGTTCAAGAATTGATATTTTATTACCTCTGGATGCAAAAATACATGTTCAATTAAATCAAAAAGTGAAAGGTCAGCTTACAAAAATTGCTGATTTATAATATTTCATTTGTTTCTTAAGACCTTTTCCGAAAAATAAAAATTCATTTTTTGACTTTAGGAAAATTAAAAGTTACTTTTGCAAACTTAATTTTTAACAATCTCAGTTTATGGCAAAGAATCTAGTTATCGTCGAATCTCCTGCAAAAGCAAAAACCATTGAAGGATATTTGGGGAAAGATTATGTGGTGAAATCAAGTTTTGGCCACGTAAGAGATTTGCCAAAAAAAGGACTGTCTATTGATCTAGAGAATAACTTCCACCCCAATTACGAAGTCTCCACTGACAAAAAACAATTGGTCAGTGAATTAAAGAAACTCGCTGCTGCTGCTGATACAGTATGGCTAGCGACCGATGAGGACCGCGAAGGGGAAGCTATTTCTTGGCACTTATTTGAAGCATTGAACTTAGAAAAAAAAGATACCAAGAGAATTACTTTTAACGAAATAACCAAAGCTGCCATATTAAAAGCAATCGAAAATCCACGAAAGATTAATAAAGAACTAGTTGATGCTCAGCAAGCTCGACGAGTTTTGGATCGAATTGTAGGTTTCGAACTTTCACCTGTTTTATGGAAAAAAGTACGTCCTAGTTTATCAGCTGGGCGTGTTCAATCTGTTGCAGTGAGATTAATCGTTGAAAGAGAAAAAGAAATTGATCAACATAACTCTAAAAATTTCTTTAAAGTTATCGGTAATTTTAGATCCGAAAATGGTTTAATCAAAGCGGAATTAGACGAGCAATTGAAAGCTCAAACGGAAGCTCAAACATTATTAGAAAATTTAAGAACAGCATCATTTTCTATTTCTGACATTCAACAAAAACCAGCAACAAAAAGTCCATCTGCTCCATTTACTACATCAACACTTCAACAAGAAGCTAGTTTGAAATTGGGATTTTCTGTTTCACGTACAATGTCCGTAGCTCAGCGGTTGTATGAATCAGGTAAAATAACCTACATGAGAACAGATTCAGTCAATTTATCTGATACAGCTGTTGAAGGAGCAAAAAATGCTATTCTATCTATGTTTGGTGAGAATTATTCAAAACCAACAAAGTATAAAAATAAAAATGCCAATGCGCAAGAGGCTCACGAAGCCATTCGTCCAACCGACTTTACTGTTTCAACAATTGAAGCAGAACGCGAAGAACAAAAATTATATGAGTTAATCTGGAAAAGATCAATCTCTAGTCAGATGGCTCTCGCACAGTTGGAGCGAACAACCATGAAAATCGGAAATTCCAATACTAAAGATTCATTTACAGCACGTGGAGAAGTAATTCGATTCGATGGCTTTTTGAAAGTCTATATGGAATCTAGCATGGATGACGACGACGACGATCAAAATACGGAAGGCATATTACCAGCTGTGAAGGTTGGTGAAAAAGTAGATCGAAATGAAATTATAGCGACAGAAAGATTTTCAAGACCGCCGGCTCGTTACATGGAGGCTTCCTTGGTTAAAAAATTAGAGGAATTAGGTATTGGTAGACCATCCACTTATGCGCCTACCATTTCTACGATTCAAAAAAGAGGTTACGTTGAAAAATTGGAACGAGAGGGAGTTGAAAGAAAATTCGCTGTCATTACTTTATCCAATAACGAAATTGAAACAATTACTAAATCGGAAATAACAGGTAAAGATAGAAATAAACTAACCCCAACAGATATTGGTGTTGTTGTCACTGACTTTTTATGTGATCATTTTTCTCGAATTATGGACTATCAGTTCACTGCAAAAGTGGAGGAAGAATTTGATCATATCGCGCAAGGATTAGAAAGCTGGACAGACATGATACGTTCATTCTACGATCCTTTCCATCAAAATGTAACACACACACTAGAAACATCTGAAAGAGTTACTGGTGAGCGTGAATTGGGTACTGATCCAAAAACAGGTAAACGAGTTTCAGCTCGGATTGGTCGTTTTGGCCCTATGATTATGTTGGGTGGTGAAGAAAAAGAAGAAGATGGAGGAGAGAAACCTACTTACGCTTCACTGAAAAAAGAGCAATCTATTCAAACTATTACTCTTGAGGAGGCTCTTGAGCTTTTTAAACTACCTAGAACTGTCGGCGAGCACGAAGGAGAAGTCGTTAAAGCAAATAGTGGTAGATTTGGTCCATACGTTCAAATTGGAAAAGTATTTGTTTCTATCCCAAAAGAAGAGGATCCGATGACGATCACATTGGAACGTGCAGTAGAACTTATGGAAAATAAAAAATTAGCCGATGCTTCAAAATTGTTAAAGTCATTTCCAGAAAGAGAAGACGTACAAATATTGGATGGACGCTGGGGAGCATACTTAAAAATTGGCAAAAACAATTACAAGCTACCTAAAGGAACTGAAATTGAAACTCTTGAATTGGAAAAATGCCTAGAAATGGCAGTGGAACAAGACAAAGCGCCAAAGAAAAAGCCTTTTAGAAAAAAATAATTTCCTTAATGCTCTCGGTTAAAAAGAACATCAATCATTTCGATAATTGATGTTTTATCATTATCCGTTTCTATTGATTCCAATAAATCAATTGCTCGTTGATAATATATATCCAAATAATTTTTTGTCTCTTTCTTTACACCCAAAACCTCGTAGATTTCTTGGATGGCAGGTATTTTTAAATTAAGATCTAATTCACTCTTAATTTCATTTAATTTTGCTCGTAATTCACCGGTGGCATTTTTTTCGGCAATTAAATATAAAAGTGTCTTTTTATTTGATTTAACATCTCCTCCTACTTGCTTTCCTACTTTTTCTGGATCACCATATAAGTCTAAAATATCATCTTGAATTTGAAATGCTATTCCTAAATTAACACCAAATTCGTATATTTTTTTTCGGTTTGAAAGGGAGTTTTCTGAAACAATAAAGCCAAATTCAAGTGCACAACCCAATAATACCGAAGTCTTCAGTCGAATCATTTCAATGTACTCTTCCACTGAAACGAATTCCCTTGTTTCAAAATCCATGTCCATTTGTTGGCCTTCACAAACTTC
Organism: Crocinitomicaceae bacterium; assembly: GCA_044377675.1. Taxonomy (GTDB): domain Bacteria; phylum Bacteroidota; class Bacteroidia; order Flavobacteriales_D; family Crocinitomicaceae; genus UBA952. The sequence continues at coordinate 225,566 of JBILYP010000001.1, read as the reverse complement.
AATAGCAGTTTGATTAAATAGCGACAATAATTCAGGAATATGTTGTGCTTTTTGCTTTGATAAAAGTTGATATGCTTTAACTAATAATACATCTCCAGACAGTATTGCAATGTTTGAATTCCATTTTTCATGAACCGTTACCTTTCCTCTCCGAAGTGGGGCATCATCCATTATATCATCATGAATCAATGAAAAATTATGAAAAATTTCAATGGCTAAGGCACAACTAATTGCTTCCTCTTTATCCGTTCCTCCTAACTCTGCAGACAATAAGGTTAAAACAGGACGTAAACGCTTTCCTCCTATACTCAAAAAATAAGTCAATGGGTCATATAAATTCTCAGGCGAAGATGGAAACTGAATCGTATTTAATTCAGATTCAATTAATTGACTTAACTGGACAATTTTATTCATTTATCAAGGATATTCAATAAATAAGAACCATAGCCGCTTTTTACAAGAGGATCCGCGATTTGTTTTAATTGTTCCTTGGTGATAAATCCATTTCTATAAGCCACTTCCTCGATACAACCTATTTTCAATCCTTGTCGCTCCTCAATTACTTGAACAAATTGTCCCGCTTGCATTAGTGAAGTAAACGTACCTGTATCTAACCAAGCTGTACCCCTATCCAAAACTGCCACTTTCAATTTTCCTTGCTTTAAATATTCTGCATTTACATCAGTGATTTCATACTCCCCTCTGGGCGAAGGCTGAAGATTTTTTGCGATTTCAACAACCGTATTATCATAGAAATATAAACCAGGTACTGCAAAATTAGATTTCGGCTTAAGTGGTTTTTCTTCAATTGAAATCGCATTCATTTCAGAATCAAATTCTACCACACCATATCGTTCAGGATCACTGACGTGGTAAGCATAAACTACTCCACCTATTGGATTATTATTCTCTTTCAATAAGGCATCCATACCCACTCCATAAAAAATATTATCTCCCAAAATCAAGGCAACTTTATCATCGCCTATAAATTCTTTACCAATGACAAAAGCTTGTGCTAAACCATTTGGGATTTCCTGTACAGCATAAGAAAATTGACAACCAAGTTCGTTGCCATTACCCAATAACTTTTCAAAATTTGGTAAATCGTGAGGAGTAGAAATAATCAAGATTTCAGTTATACCAGCACTCATCAAAATAGATAGTGGATAATATATCATTGGCTTGTCGTAAACAGGCATTAATTGTTTACTTACGGCAAGCGTTAATGGATGTAAACGAGTTCCAGAACCACCAGCTAAAATTATTCCTTTCATAAATATTTCTTTGAGGTCAAAAGTAATTCAAAAGAAATTAAATCTAAAGAAGGATTGCTTATTTTTTTGAAATATCTTCTTCCTCCTTATCTGTAAGCAATTGAAGAGAAGACCAATCGATATCGTAATCTTCATCATATGCATCAAAATATGGTTCTTTAAATGATTTGATATTTATGAATCGATCTAAGGTTAATAATAACGAAGGAAGCACGACTAAATTGGTAATCATTGCCACAAGTAATGTAACGGAAATCAACAATCCAAGTGCTTGTGTACCACCAAATTGAGAGAATAAAAAGACAGAAAAACCACAATATAAAACAATAGAAGTGTAGAACATTCCTAGACCCGATTCTTTAATTGCAATGAGAACACATTCCTTTAAATTCCATTTTTGTGTTTTTAATTCCTGCCTGTATTTTGCTAAATAGTGAATGGTGTCATCCACAGAAATTCCGAAAGCAATACTAAACACTAATAAAGTAGATGGTTTTAATGGAACACCAAAATAACCCATTATACCACCCGTAATAACAAGCGGTATTAAATTTGGTATCATAGAGATAACAACCATTCTCCATGACCTAAATAATAAAGCCATTAATACTGCAATAGAAATAATGGCAAACACAAGACTTGAAAATAAATTATTCACTAAATACCTTGTTCCATCAGCAGCAACAACCGATGTCCCCGTAAAGGTTATGTCATAATATTGTTTATCTATGACATTTCTCAATTTTGAATTAAAATCAGGTTTGGCAAAATACGATTTCAATAGGAGATCATTGGTGTCTAGTTGTGTTTCAAGATCTGGATTTCCTTTCGAAATTAATGAGACGTATGAATTTCTAATTTCATTATAATTCAACATAATTGAATCCACGTAATTCTTTTTACCTGAAACAATCTGTTTATAGTATTTTTCCCAAGTATTTTTCTCTGGATTCATTACATCGTCAATTTTTGTTGCCCAAAGATCTCGGTAACCTAATACCTCATACGAACCTAAATCCTTGATTTGACAACGAATTCGTAAGATTGTAGATGCGGTATCTACCAATTCCTTCATAGACATTCCTTGATTGGAAGGATTATTCAAATTAAATTGATCAATGTATTTTTTTATCCGACCTTTTTCATTGTTGCTAAATAAGGTGAAGCTATTGGTATCATTACCGTAATAGGACATATTGATGAATTTCACTAAATCAACCACTGATATTGATTTAGAAAACAAACTGTCTTTATTGATTAATTGCTGAACAGAGTCAACTTTTTCTAGTGTCGTATTATTTGTTGCACTGAATAATCTACCTTTCGACTTATAATTAATCATTATTTCAAATGGTATTGAGCCTCCAAAATTCTTCTCCAAAAACATCATATCTAATTTCAATGGATCTTTGGATGGCAAATCACTCGTTAAATTACCCGTAGTTTTTATTTTCGATATTCCGAAAAAACCAATGATTACAAAAACGATACTTACTGCATATACCCAATTTCGCTTGTATTGAGTTACATAAAGCACTGAATTAATAATACCACGAGCAAATTTTCTATCAAGGTGTTTTAAATGCCTTTCTTTCGGCTGAGGGGTAAAAGAGCTAATAATCGGAAGTATTGTTAAAGAAAGCACAAAAACCATTAGGATATTGATAGATGCGGCAATACCGAACTCCATTAATTTTTCTGAATTTGTAAAAATGAATGTTCCAAAACCTAAAGCGGTCGTGAAATTGGTCATAAAGGTAGCTGTACCTATTTTTTGAATCACCCGCGATAATGCTTTGATTTTATTCCCGTGTTCTTTTACTTCTTGGTGGAACTTGGTTAGTAAGAATACACAATTTGGAACACCTATTACAATCATTAATGGTGGAATCAATGCCATTAGAGGAGATAATCTGTATTCCAAAAATCCGATTACGCCCATTGCCCAAATAACAGCAATTGCTACAACCGTTATCGAAATGGCAACCACTCGAAAAGATCTAAAAAACAAATACAACAATAAGGAAGTAACAAACATTGATATTCCAATAAATAAGAACATCTCTCCTTGAATCCTCGAAGCAATAACGATTCTTAAATAAGGCAAGCCAGCAATATGTATTTTGCCAAGATACTTTTCATAGGTGCGAGCTAAATTTTCAATCCTATAAACAAGTTCCCATTTTGTTTTGTCTTTTAAAACCTCATCATTAATGCGAACCATCATTAAGGAAACATTAGAGCTTCTATTGAATAGTAAATTATTAAATGCCGGGTTGCTTCTTATTTGTTTTTTTATGGAGTCAATGGACTTGTTTTCATCGTAAATCTTATCCAGTTTGAATTTTTCATTCAATGTATCATTTAACAAGCAATATAAGGTAGCTTCTGACTCTCTGCCTTCAACACCATCCATTCCTAGAATTGAATCACCTAGCTCTTTCCACTTCTTGAAATTGGTTTTTGTAAACAAAGAATCAGTCTGAATGGCAATAACCATGGTATTACCATCTTCGCCAAATCTTTTTTTGAAAGCCTCGTAATTTTGATTTGTTGCACTATCTTTTGGTAAGGCGATTCCGTATTTATTTTCTAGTTCAATACTTGTGAAAGCATGGTAACCAAAAAAAACAGTCAACAAGGTAATTATCCCGATTATAAAAAATCGATTTCGAAGAATGTAGTTAGCAATAAATACCCACATAGAGTTACAATCGAAATAGTTTGATTTGCAAAGTTAACATAATCAAGCTTATTACAGCAATTTTTCCTTATTTAAACAAACTTTTAGCAAGATTTAAGATTGTTGGTATTGGAATATGTCGAATTTCATTTGAGTTGAAATCGCCATTTTTTTTCGATATCGGGGTAAGTATTTGTTTGTATCCTAGCTTTATCGCTTCAGTAATTCGCTGGTCTAATTTAGTTATACTTCGTATTTCACCTGTTAAGGCAACCTCGCCGCACAAAACCGTTTTGTGTTCTATGGCAACGTCAATATTTGAACTTAAAATAGCTGCAACAACTGCTAAATCTAAGGCAGGGTCATCCACCCTTATTCCGCCAGCTATATTTAGAAAAACGTCTTTACTTGCCAATCGAAACCCACATCGTTTTTCAAGTACAGCCAATATCATATTTAATCGTTTGGTATCAAAACCATTGGCTGTTCGTTGTGGTGTACCATATGCCGCAGTACTCACAAGTGCTTGAACCTCAATTAATATCGGTCGATTTCCATCCATCATACAACCAATTGCTACGCCACTTAATGATTCGTCGGAATCTGAAACTAACACTTCTGATGGATTCAAAATTGGCATTAATCCTTCTTGCGTCATTTCGTAAATCCCAATTTCATTCGTGTTTCCAAACCTGTTTTTCAACGAACGCAAAATTCGGTACATGTGGTTTTGATCTCCTTCAAATTGGATTACCGTATCCACCATGTGCTCCAATAGTTTTGGTCCAGCAATAGTTCCATCTTTTGTGACATGACCTATTAAAAAAACCGGCGTACCCGATTCTTTCGCAAAACGAAGTAGCAATGCCGTACATTCCCGAATTTGAGAAACGGTACCGGTAACACTATCGATATTGGATGAAAACAAGGTTTGAATTGAATCTACGATAACGTAATCGGGGGAAAGAGCTTGAGCTTGAGAAATAATAGACTGAACATTTGTTTCATTTAATAAAAAACAATTTTCATTTACAACGCCAATGCGTTCTGATCGCATTTTAATTTGACTTTCGCTTTCTTCCCCTGAAACATAAAGCACTTTATAGCCCGTTTGCTTCACCGCCAGCTGCAATAATAACGTGGATTTTCCGATACCAGGCTCTCCGCCTACCAAAACCAAGGAACCCAACACTAAGCCACCTCCAAGTACCCTATTTAATTCGCTATCATCAATCTGAAGTTTTTGATCACGCTCAAATAATATTTCCTGAATGCGTTTAGCAGGAGCGTTTTTGGAAAAATTGGAAAAAGCAACAACATCCGATTTCTTATTGGTGTCAATAATTTCTTCGATAAACGTATTCCATTCTGCACAAGACGGACACCTCCCAATCCATTTAACAGATTCAAATCCACAATTCTTACAAAAATGAGTTGTACGTTGTTTTGCCATACTCAAAGATACAAATTGTTTTAGGTCATTAAACAGTATAGCCATTTGTTTTATTATTTTTGTGTAAGTCAATTAAACCGTTGTATGAAAATTATTGTTGTATTTATTTTACTTTTTTCAGCCACTTTTTCTTTTGGAAAAGAAAAATTTGTTCGAGTAGTTTTTAATAGAATTGCTAGCGAAGAGGCAACCGTAATTTGGCATCAGGCTAGTGGAGATTTTCAACGATTTATATACACTGAAGGTGAGCCTAAAACAGAGTCCACCAATAAAATGATGCTTGTAAACAAAGTTTCTAGCACTAATAATGCAAGAGGATTTAAGACTCACATCATTCGATTGACGAAGCTAAAACCAAATACAAAATATTCCTTTAACATTGTAGACAATGAAGGGATAAGTAGACTTTACTATTTTTCTACCTGCAGTGATTCTCCTGAAGATAGAATTTCATTTATTGCTGGTGGTGATTCACGCGATCGATCAGCCATACGAAGGAAAGCCAATGTACTTGTTTCCAAATTAAAAGCTAACGCCGTATTGTTTAATGGTGATTTTACTGGTTTAGACTTGCCGCATCAATGGATTGAATGGTTTACAGATTGGGAATTTAGCATTGCTTCAGATGGTCGAATCACCCCCTTAGTTGTCACAAGAGGAAATCATGAGCACAGTAATTCAATTTTAGTTAAGTTGTTTGACGTCCCATCAATAGGTGTATTTTATTCAACTGAGTTTGGCGGTAATCTATTGAACCTTGTTTCTCTAAACTCCGAAATTTTAAAAATTGGTGTACAAAAAATATTTTTAGCATCTACCCTGAAAAAACATGAGGATTTTATTTGGCAGATCGCACAATACCATAGACCCATTCGCTCACACGTAAAACATAAAAAAGAAATGGAAACACAATACCGCAATTTTGTTCCATTGTTTGAAAAATACAAAAATCTGAGACTATGTTTAGAAAACGACTCACATACATGCAAGGTAACGTGGCCAATTGTCTCATCCAAAGAAGAGGGTTCATCTGAAGGTTTTATTCGAGATGATGTAAAGGGAATTGTTTATGCGGGTGAAGGTTGTTGGGGAGCTCCATTGCGAGCAGCGGATGATTTAAAACCTTGGACACGCGATGCAGCTGCGGTTAATCAATTCAACTGGATTTTCATCGCTAAAGATAAAATTGAATTACGCACTGTTCTGTATGAAAATGCCGATGTAGTGATGGAATTGACCGAAGAAACGAGATTTTCAATGCCGGAAAACATTAATTTGTGGAATCCTTCCAATGGGAATCTAGTAGAAATTTTTCAACAAAAGAGTAGAAATATAAAATAAGTAAAGAAGCTTAATTGTTTAATTCTTACATTTGTTTATATGAGTGATTTCGTTGTTTCTGCGCGTAAATATAGGCCCCAAACGTTTGATACGGTTGTTGGGCAAAGAACTATTACCGAAACACTTAAGAATGCTATAAAAAGTAGCCATTTAGCACAAGCATTTTTGTTTTGTGGCTCACGTGGAGTTGGTAAAACAACTACGGCTCGAATTTTGGCTAAGACTTTAAATTGCTTCAATAGATCCGAGCAAATGGAAGCGTGCGACACGTGTGATTCATGTGTTTCTTTCAATACGGGAGCCTCCTTAAATATTTATGAATTAGATGCTGCATCAAACAATTCGGTTGATGACATTAGAAGTTTAATTGACCAAGTAAGAATTGCGCCTCAATTAGGAGATCATAAAGTCTATATAATTGATGAGGTTCACATGTTGTCCTCCTCTGCCTTCAATGCTTTCTTAAAAACATTAGAGGAGCCGCCAAAACATGCTTTATTCATTTTGGCAACTACTGAAAAACATAAGATTATTCCAACGATTTTATCGAGGTGTCAGATATTTGATTTTCAGAGAATCAAAGTGAAGGACATCGCTCAACATTTGGGAGTAATTGCAACGAAAGAAGGTGTTACAGCTGACCCTGAAGCCCTATTTTTAATTGCTCAGAAAGCAGACGGTGCGTTACGGGATGCGCTTTCTATTTTTGATCAAATTGTTACGTTTTCAGGAAATAATATTACGTATCAAGATGTTGTTACCAATTTAAATATTCTAGATTACGATTACTATTTCAAATTTGTAACGTTTTATTTGCAGGAGGATATTCCTTCCGCCCTGCTGTTATTCAATGAAATCGTAGAAAAAGGTTTTGATACGCATAATTTTATTATTGGTATGTCAGAGCACTTTAGAAATTTATTATTGTGTAAAGACGAACGATCAATTCAGTTATTAGAAGTTGGCGATATTGTAGAACAGCGATTTATTGCTCAATCGAAAGAGTTAAAACAGCAATTTATTCTTCGAGCGCTTTCTGTTTTAAACAAATCAGATGTCGAGTTTAAATCTGCAAAAAACCAACGACTCCTTGTGGAAGTTTGCTTAATGCAACTCTGTTCTTTGCAAAGCGAGGGTGAAAAAAAAAATCCCTAACGGAATCAGTTGATATATTACCTTTTGTTGGACAATCGTTAAGAACAGAAAAACCTGTCGCTCCAAAGGTGATTCCAGAAGTTAAGGCCCAACCAGTTTCAAAAGTTCTCACGCAAAATGCTCCAGTTAATTTTGAAAAACCAACAGGAAATTACTCAAGTCCACACGCATCAATAAAAGAGTTATTGAATCCTGCAAAAGTGGAGCAAATAAATAGTAATTTAGAAAATGCCCCAAGAGAACTTTTCAGTGAGGACCAATTAAAAATGGTTTGGAAACAATATAGTTTTGTACTTAAAGAGCAGGGACTAGAGACATTTTACAATGCATTAATCAAACGTCATCCCATTCGTCAAAGTGAGGAGGTTTATGTATTAAGCCTTGATAATGAAATTCAAAAGGAATATATCCTTTCCCATATTGATTCATTTCTACTTTTTTTACGAGAGAAACTAAAAAATTATTCAGTAAAGGTTCTCTTAGAAGTAGTCGAACATGGAGAAGAAGAAAAATTCATTACGAGCAAACAAAAATTTGAATTAATGGCAAGGAAGAATCCAAACCTACACATTTTCAAAAGTATGTTCAATTTGGATATCGAGTACTAGTAACATAGGAGTTCGGTTATTCAAACGTTATCAAAACACCTGTAAATAGTGAGACCCGATATTTTTTAAATCAGAATATTGTAATGTTTCAATGCGAAAAAGGGAAGTAGATTGCTGTTTAGAGGTGAAATTGCGTATTCTTGGCTTAATTTAAAACCTTATTTGCTACGTTAGAAATAGGAAGTGATTTCCTTAATTAATATTGCAATTCCAATTAAAAAAATAAACCACCCAAATACTTTTTTCAACCTGTTTCCGTCTATTTTTTTTGCTAAAAGCGATCCTATAATAATTCCCAGTACAGAAAGTAAACTTATTTTGAGTAAAAGATTCTGATCAAAATCGGCGAAGTTTCTCACCGCAAATATCCCTATAAGAGAATTTAGTACAATAATAATTAATGAGGAACCAACTGCCTTTTTCATTGGGATATTACAAACCAAAACTAAAACTGGAATAATTATGAATCCACCTCCTACACCTACTAATCCAGTCAAGAATCCAGTCAAAACCCCATAAAGAACTAATTGGAAACCTGATATATTTTTCCTTTCCTCCTGCTTTGGAGCATTCCGAATCATAGCATAAGCAGCAAAAAATAATAGCAAAGAAAAAAAGACTAAAAGAAGTTTGTCACTATAAAAAACGAAGCCACTCGAAGTTGAAAACTGATTGGGGATTATGGGAATTAAAAAGTACTTTGTTAAATAAACAACAATCACAGAGGGCAAACCTAGTTGAATTATTGCCGGGAGATGAAAGTGACCTTTTCTAACAAATGGAATTGCGCCTATGAAACTAGAAATACCAACAATTATTAAGGAATAAGTTGACGCAATAAACGAATTGACCTGAAAGAAATAAACCAATAAGGGCACTGTCAAAATACTTCCTCCACCGCCCATTAGACCTAAGGAAATACCAATAAATACCGCTAATATAAATCCAAGAATTTCCAAACTGATTATTTAGCGGTAAAGCTCTGAAAAATAAATCGATTTTACGTTACAATTATTACTTACGTCTCCGTTCACCAGAAATTATCCGTTTAATCTGAAAAAAATAAGGTTCAATAGTATCATAATCACTATTTGGCGTTGGCTTTAACGCTGGATTCGCCACGATATATCCAGCAGCATCAATTAAAATATAACAGGGAAATGAATTTATTTTACATTGTTTAATAAACTCATCCTTTTCTGTTAATTCGACTACTGACCAAGGCAGCTTTGGATGTGTGGTTTTTTTATCTTTCGTTTGAACAACTACAGTAACGAATTGAATATATTCCTTGTAAGTTTCATACAGATTCATCAGTGGTTGAATTTCTTTGTTTGACTCCGGAATAGATGGGTCAAAATAATGAATATAGATGTGCTTCCCTTCTAGTTTTTGATTGGTAAGTGTATCTATTTGGTTTGAGCAAACTAACGAAAAATCAACGAATCGCGATCCAACCGTCAAGTCTGTAATACGATCAAGTACATTTCCAGCAATCAGACGATGCTTTTGAAATTTCGAAAATTGCCTGATACTATCAAGCATGATAATTAGATTTGATTTTGGATACCGTTTTTCATAAAATTGATCATAAAAAAGTTTTATTAAACTCAGCTCCCTAATTTGAATGTTTTTTAATTCTGGTTCTTCACCCAAGGCCACCATTGCTAATGACGGGCTTCTATAAGCCACAGCATCATAAAGCTTGTCTTTAACACTATTTGATAAAAAGCTGGTTAAATTACCGTAAAACAAATTAAAGTAATTCATATACGCCTCATTGGAATAATAAACTGGAAACTTAACCAAATTTTCGGCATATTTCTGTTGCCTTGTTTTAGCAGAAACAGTCTCTAAATCATCCATTTCGGCAAAAGAGAAGTTGATAAAGTATCTAAAAAAGAGCGAAGTATCTTTCTGATGTAAACTCGCTGATCGTTTTTTCATTTTATTATAGCGCAACTCATATTCCGCAGGGTTCTGCTTTTTTAAATGATAAAACTGAGATAGTTCATTATCCACCCAATTCTGGAAACCAAGTATTTTGTAATTAATGTCCATCGAATCTAACTGATAAAAAACCAAATCAACTTGATTACCTTTTGGATTTTTCGTGTCTGATTCATTCAATTCCGGAAATGTAACTAGGTAATTTCCTCCCGGCTGAACATAAAGCCAAGCCTTATTTTTCTTGGATTTAATAATTAATTTCTGGGTAGATAACCGAGCAATGTTGAATTTAAAAAAACCAACAGAATCAACGCTCGATTGTAAAATGCATTTTTCTTTACCTGTAATGTAATCTTCAATTACATATAATCCAATTTCTTCATTTTTATAATAACTACCTACCCCTCTTATTTGAATAGAATCATTTTTAACCTGATTAAAAACAGGGAAATAATTAAAGAATATAAGTAGTAGAATAGAATGCCGCATGCAATTAGTTCAATAATATAGATTTCAAACCAAAAAACCAGGATTTGTTACAAAAGGAGTAATGTCGCCGCCATTGATTGCTATTTCTCTAACGATTGAGGCATTAATAGAAGAAAATTCAATGTCTGTTAAGAAGAAAATCGTTTCAATAGGATACAATGTACGATTCATCTGGGCAATAGAGCGCTCATATTCAAAATCTTTTACATCTCTCAACCCACGTACTAGGTGTTTACAATTCATTTTTTTACATAAATCCACAGTCAATCCTTCAAAAGAAATTACCCGTACACGATCATCAAAAAGAGATTCTATGTGATTTTTCCGTTTTTCCAACGAAAAAAAGGATTGCTTCTTAGAATTAACTCCAATAGCAATAACGATCTCATCAAACACTTCAAGGGCTTTCATAACAATGGATTCATGTCCTTTTGTAAATGGATCGAAGGACCCTGGGAAAATTCCAATTTTCATACCAATTGTTTAAAAAAACTAAAACTTACATTTCCATAATTACGAAAAAACTGAAAATGAGGTTGCAACGAGAAATCTTTTTGCTTACTATGCTCTAATACAAAAAGACCAGATTCACAAACAGCTTTTTGTTCAAAAATCAGTCTAATCAATGTTTCATAATCCTTATAATCGTACGGAGGATCAGCAAAAACTAGATCATACTGGTGCTTATTTCTTTGTAGAAAAGTCAAAATATCCAGCTTCATGGTTCGAATTTTTTTTTCTATTCCTATTGAAGCGGCATTTTTTTGAACAAATTTCAAGCAGTTCGTATGTATATCAACACAAGTAACAAAATCCGCCCCTCGAGAAAGGAACTCTAATGCTATATTACCAGTGCCTGAACACAAATCTAACACATTCTTTTTTTCAATATCCAATTGATTCTCAAGCACATTAAACAAACCTTCCTTAGCATAATCTGTTGTTGGACGCGAAGGAAAGTTGGAAGGAACAGCAACCCTTCTACCTTTATAAAGACCACCAACTATACGCATAAATCAAATGAATTAAGATCAAGCTCCGTATTGCTTTTCCACTCAATTGTTGAGGCAATATTTAGTTGATTCATTTTTGTGATTAGCTGATTAGGCACATCTGACTTTTCCCGATCAAAGGAAAAGATTTCAATAATTCCTTTTTTCTCTAACAAATTCATTTTTTGAAGTGAATATGTAGTGTGGTAGATTATATCTTCAACGGCCGAAAATGTGTTTTGAACAAAAACCACCGGTTTATCTTCGTGAAAAACTAACAATGTAGAGGTCAATTCAGCTAAAAATAATACACCATGAAATTTTACATTTGTATTTTTTGTAGCTAAATAATTAAGCCATGCGGAAGAAGAATGAATAATTTTAGCACCTGGAAACTTAGTAACAAACAAGGATTTTATCCATAATGGAATCGTGTAAATCGTTACAGTACCCAATATGGGGTTTCGATTATAATCCGTATCATTTTTAATAAATTTATCACCAAAACTTAAGGCTAATAGAGAATCTATGGAAGTGTTTTCAAAAAGTTTATTCGGAACTAAAACAGTTTGATTGGTCGACCAAAGAATTAATGCATTAGCATAATTTAAAAGGGAAATTCCTTCTCGAACAATAAAATCTGCGACATAATCTTTTCTCTGAAGTTCTGGTTTCGAAGAAAAATCAAGATGCCAAGAGGCTACGATTGAATTACTCGATAAATGATGAACGGATAATTGTGTGTTTGAAAGTTCAAACAGAATATTTTCCATTTTACTCATCTTCCCATGAACCAACAGGAGTTGTTTCAGGAATATCTAATTTACCAACAAATATGAATTCATTTTTCTTACCTTGAACCTCAGCGTATGGTAACTTACCGGAAATACGCATCACTGGAACTTCTTCTCTTCCTTTCAAAGCTGTTCCGGTCTCAAACTTCCACATTTCTTTTCCTCCTGCAAACGGAATAGAAAACAAAGAATCGGAACTGAATTTCGGAAATCCTGATTTCAAACGACTCTCATTGTATGATTTGTTCCAAATAAACTTTGATCCTAACAACGATGTTTGGAGTGTATCATACTTAAAATCTTTCAAATCTGCCGGGCAAATTGAAGATTTAGACAAACGATAAGCTTCTGTTAAATTCATGTTGTAATCGATAGGTCTATTATCACTGTACAAGAAATCTCTCTCTGCAGTTGATAATTTTCTAGAAGGTATTATTCCTGCTGTTGCTATTGAATCAACTGTTGCTGTTTTAAGGAATGCCAATAATTCTGCTGGTGAACTAGCATATTTTTTATTTACCTTAACATATTCCATCTGAATAGTTCGTAAATCACTTAAATTAGAAATCGCTAAACTTTTACATTTTTTATAATTACTGTTGTAAACCTCAGTATCACTAACACTTTTGTAGGATAAATATAAGAGAACAAGACTTATCACCCCCGAAACAGCTCCTGTAATTACAAATAAATTCTTTGACAATCCTCCCCAAGAATATAAAAAACTTAATATTGCAGCAACAAGCAATAAAAATGATGATAAATTAAAAACAGCGTTCTGATCTGTTGATATTCCAAAATACAACATACCTAAGCCTGTTATTAAGAATAAAACAGGGATGGAGAATTTTTTTAATAAAAGTCCTAAATTTGACATAAACGAAAAATTAATATTGTTACAAAACTACAATTTTCAGAAATACAAATTTAACGATACCAATTAAAATATCGACAATTTATTCATGTTTATACAAAAAAAAGACCTTTTTACTTTTCGAAATCTATTTGAGACCAATTTTTCATTCGAACTAACCGATGATCAACAAAGACTTATTGGACAAACGGAAGAATTTATCTCTGCAGATATCCCCAAAAATATTCTCTTAATTTCGGGTTATGCCGGAACAGGGAAGACTAGTTTCATGGGGAGTCTCATTCGAACTTTATCACAAATTAAAATTAAAACAATGTTGTTAGCCCCAACCGGACGGGCAGCAAAAGTTCTTTCAAAATATTCCAAAAAAAATGCGTTTACAATCCACCGCATTATTTATTCTACCACCGATAAAATCGATGGAGGTTTTCAAATGTCACTTTCAAAGAATACGTCAAAGAACACCTTGTTTGTTATAGACGAAAGCTCTATGATTCCTGAATTCTCAATTGATAATAAGGGATTTGTGGGCAGAAATTTATTAGAGGATTTAATTGAATATGTATATAGCGGAGAAAATTGCAAACTTATCTTTATTGGTGATTCTGGACAATTACCGCCCGTTGGCAGTTTATTTTCTCCCGCATTAGACAAAGCATACATGATGCAACATTTCACCAATTTTCAAGTGAATCATGTTCATTTAACTCAAGTGATGCGGCAAACGTTGGAGTCAGGTATCCTTTTTAACGCAAGTAAACTTCGGTCAGATTCAACCGATATTCAACTGATCCTTAATGATTTTACTGATATTATTCAAATCGATGGTCTTTCTCTTCAAGAATTCCTTGAAAAATCATACGACACTGTTGGTACGGAGGAATCAATTTTAATAACACGTAGCAATAAAAGAGCGAATGAATTTAATCGTCAAATCAGATCGCGCATTTTGTGGAGAGAGGAAACATTACAAGGAAACGACGATTTAATGATTGTTAAAAATAATTACTACTGGGCTCAGCAACTTAAAGTAGGATTCTTAGCAAATGGTGAACTAATACGTGTAGTTAAACTTAAACGCCGAGAGACTATTTACGGATTCGAATTTCTGCATGCTGCCATCGAATTATTAGACCAAGAAGAATCTACAATGGATGTCATTTTATTTGAAGAGTCACTCTATTGCGAAGGTCCAAATCTCGAAAGAGAGCGAATAAAAAGTTTGTTTTTCGAAATTGAGAAAGATTATATCCACATTAAATCAAAATCTACGCGCTATGCTGAAATAATGAAAAACCCCTATTTCAATGCATTGCAAGTGAAATTTGCTTATGCCGTAACGTGTCACAAATCTCAAGGAGGTCAATGGAAAAATGTCTATATCGATTTTGGGTATATGACACCAGAAATGATTGATGAGGAATATAAAAGGTGGTTATACACTGCCCTAACTCGAGCTTCTGAAAAAGTATTTCTTTTAAATTTTCCTGCTTTTTTATTTAAGTGATTTCCATTCTGAATAGAACTGACTTAAGAATTCTTCCATAAAAAAATGGCGTTCACGTGCTAGGTTTTTAGCTGTTTGTGTATGCATTCGATCCTTTAATAGAAATAGCTTCTCATAAAAATGATTCACCGTATGACTAACAGAATTTTTGTATTCATCTGCTGTTTGATGTAAAACCGGGGCAACGTCCGGTACATATAATGGTCTGTTTTTACTACCTCCATAGGCAAAAGCACGCGCAATTCCTATAGCTCCAATAGCATCCAAACGATCTGCATCTTGAACAATTTGAGCCTCAATTGAATCGGTAGAATCTGAAACTTTTGCACCTTTGAAAGAAACTTGCGATACAACAGCCACAACTCTTGAAGTCACTTCCAAAGAAGCATCTAATTTGAAAAGGATTTCTCTAGTAAGTTCACTTCCTGCATTCCAATCTCCACCGTTGTATTTATGATCAGAAACATCGTGCAAAAGGGCCGCTAGCTCTATCACCAATAAATCACCACCCTCCTTTTCTTGAATTATTTTCGAAAGTTTCCAAACACGCTCAATATGATGCCAATCATGACTCCCTTCATTCTCTTCGAATTTATCCTTGATAAATTGAGCAACTTTTTCTATTAATTCATTCATTTTAATCTGTACAAATTGAATCCTTGGGACGAATCGCTGGATTCCATGAAAACCCTTTGATAAATTGTTCTTCCTTATTGATTTTATCCATCGGATAAAATTTACCATCTGGTTTATCGATATAACTGACGCCTTTTACTTCACCGCTATCCAAATCCAAGCGCAAATCACCCGCATACAAGCGATTCATCCCCTTTCTTTTTATAATCAACGATGTATCAGTATTTTTTTCTTCTTGTGGAAAGAAAATAGTCCAAGCGTTGCCATTTACATGGGCAGATTTTAATTTTTGATTTTCAAAAAAAGCAACCATATTACGGCCAGATAATTGATTGTAAAAGTTACCAGAATCAAGTTCCATTAAGGCGGAGCTATTTTCAAAAATTTCAATTTTTTGTAAAACGGTATCCTTAAAATACACCACCATTTTATTTCCTTTAAGCTCCGTGTTTTCAGACCAGGCAATTGGATTATTAAAAAGAAACAATTGATTGAGCGTTTCACTAAAGGTTACACTATCTGAAACAGCTTGTAATTGACGATTGAAAATCTTAACATTTCGATATCCTTGTGTTAATTGTTTCTGCAAAGTATCAGTTTTCGTTATCAAGGTGTCTGCAAAAACGAATAATGTATCTTCCTTATCAATTCGCGTAACACAGGCACCACCGGTGATAATACTAGTTTTATTCAAGTCATCATTAAGGATTTTTCCACCTTGAAAAACCATATTTTGAGACTTATCTTCAAAATAGCTATTTCCTTTAGACTTAAATTGTTTTAAAATCGGATCGTACTCCAAGGTGTCGCCTCTAATAATTTTCTGATCCTCATATACTTCTGCATTGCCTATAAGCACTCCAGCTCCCGAAAGAACGTTATACCAGCCTTTGTTACAATAAAATTCTGACTTTCCTTTGACAATTTTTGTTGGCCCATAAAAACGCGCAACTTGACTGCCATAAGAAAATTGCAAGGTATCCGTTTGCATGCTCAAATCATCCTTTCGGTAGTTCACATTTCCACTGAAAAAAAAATCTTTTGATTCTGGATAAAAATATCCAACTTTACTGGTCAACCTCTCATTAGATGTTATACTTTCAATAACTCCATTCCGCCTATACACACCTTTTCTTGCACGCAAATCATAATCCATAGAATCAGTTGAAATCTTATATTCCATATCCCGAACACGAACATTACCCCATAATTTTGCAAAACGCGTTTTTCCTCTAAATAATAATGAATCACAGAAAAGATTAATGTCTTTGGAATCAAGCTGAACTTGACCATAGGCAATTACAACTTGTTCTATATCAAAGAAATGAGCGGAATCGCAATACATAACACTCCCCTTATATTTAAAATTCACGGGGCCAATTAATCGATGTGCTTTTTTCTTGGCATGATACTCAATCATGGATGCACCTTCAATCAACTCCAATAAGTCGGGCTCGTTTTGAGCATTGAGGGTCTGATTATAAAATAGAAAAAGTGTACAAAGAAACAGAATTCGTATGTACCTATTTATATTCAATGTTTTGTAATTAGTGTTTGGCTTCTATCCGGACCTACCGAAACAATTGTAATTGGAACCTCCAATAATTCTTCCAAAAGAGAAACATATTGTTTCAATTCTTTTGGTGCATTATCATAAGAATTTAATTCTGTTAAGTCACAATTCCAACCTGAAACATCCTTGTAAATTGGTTCTATTGATTGATCACAAATAGAAAACGGAAATTCATCTGTAATATTACCGTTTACATTATAATGGGTACAAATTCGAATGGTATCAAAAACACTTAAAATATCTGCTTTCATCATCGATAATTCAGTCACTCCATTGATCATAATAGCGTATTTCAACTGAGGAATATCTATCCAACCACAGCGACGCGGTCTTCCTGTTGTAGAACCAAATTCTCTTCCTTCTTGACGAATTTTTTCGCCTACCTCATCTAATAATTCGGTTGGAAAAGGTCCACTACCAACTCGGGTACAATATGCTTTAAAAATCCCAATTACTTTGCCGATTTTTGTTGGAGCAACACCCAATCCTGTGCAAGTTCCAGCTGTGATTGTATTGGAGGAAGTTACAAATGGATATGTTCCAAAATCAATATCAAGCATAGTTCCTTGAGCTCCCTCTGCCAAAACAGATTTTCCCGATTTAAGTACTTTATTGATATAATGCTCACTGTCTACAATAGTGAATTGTCTCATAAATTCAATTCCTTCCATCCAAGGCCCCTCAAGTTCCGATAAATCGAACTCAAAACCTTCAAAATGTTTCAAAATACCCACATGTTTTTCAACTAATGCATCATATTTTGCTTTAAAATCAGGTTCTAAAATATCTCCTACGCGAAGCCCATTTCTACCTGTTTTATCCATATATGTTGGACCAATTCCCTTAAGCGTAGATCCTATTTTATTTTTCCCCTTAGCCGTTTCTGACGCGGCATCTAACAAGCGGTGGGATGGTAAAATTAAATGTGCTTTTTTAGAGAAAATCAAGCGTTCTTTTACGGGAATTCCAACAGCAATTAGTTTTTCGATTTCAATTTTAAGAACAACCGGATCTATAACGACACCATTTCCAATTACATTGAGGACATTATCACGAAATATTCCAGAAGGAATTGTGTGGAGTACAAATTTCTTTTGATCAAATTCTAAAGTATGACCAGCATTTGGACCACCCTGAAATCGAGCAATATAATCATATTCTGGTGTCAGAACATCAACGATTTTTCCTTTTCCCTCATCTCCCCATTGAAGACCTAATAAAACATCTACCTTCATTATTATTTATTAAAATGATTTATAGCCTCCTGAAGCGATGGATAAATACAAAAAACCTCATACAATTTGGAGATTTCTATTAATTTTTTAATTCCTTCATTTGGGTTAGCAAGAACAACATCACCGTTATTAATGCGAGCACGCGTCATTGTTTTAATGATAAATGCTATTCCACTAGAATTTGTGTGTGTCAATCCTGAAAGATCAAAAATCACATTCCAAGCAGCCAATTGACTGGTTTGCTCTTTTAACACATCCAAATCTAAATCAGATAGAATTCTACCTTCCAGAGCAATTACTATTGAATTAGCTACACTTGTCAATTTCAATTGGATACTCATAATTAATTTGTATTTTTTTCTCCATAAAAATAGAGAGAATGATGGTGAATTTTTACACCAAAAACTTCTTCAATAGTGGCCTTAATTTGTTGTATTCTAGGGTCACAAAACTCCATTACTTCACCTGTATCAGTGCAGATAACGTGATCATGTTGTTTAGAGCCGTGAGATTTTTCAAAATGAGCAATGTTTTTTCCAAACTGATGCTTACGTACAAGGCTACAAGCTATTAATAATTCAATCGTATTATACAAGGTTGCACGCGAAACCCTGTAGTTATGATTCTTCATATTTACATACAAGGATTCAATATCAAAATGTCCTATATGATTATAAATTTCTGCGAGTATTGCAAAGCGTTCGGGAGTTTTCCGGTGACCATTCTGCTCTAAATAAGCAGAAAAAATGTTTCGAACATTAACTTGTAACTCTGCGAGTGCCATATTATAGAACAAAAATAACTATTTTGTTGCGACTGCAATTCAATATCCTAAAGAAACTATGAACAATTCATCCACAATTTAACATCATTATCTCACTACCTCTATTTCATCTATAAATGTCCAAGGAACATGACCAGAACCTGGAAGGCCATTTGGTATTTCTAACAACGATTTTATTCGAATGTGCATCAATCTAGTTGATTTTTTCAGTTCGATTTTAACCTGCTGAACTTGTCCACCTGAAGAAAATGAAATCACAGGTTCTGATTCAATTATTTTCCTTTTTCCTTTTTCAAAAATGGATACCTCTATATCTTGAGGAAAATGAATCCACGCATGATCATCTTTTAAAAAAGACAAGTTAATATATTTATAATTTTCTTTTTTTGACAAATCAATTTCTAATTCTATTTCAGTGGTATCAAATCCAATCCACTCATTTCCTCTCCAGGGCAATGCACCGTGCTGACCATCAACAAGTGTTAAATCTCCACTATTATAACTCGGGCTTGGCTTTGTAATAAACTTAATTGGTACACCTAAGGAAGCAGAAGAATGAATTGAAAAATTTGAAGGAATGGTATTTTCACCTGTTTTGATACTCAAGTTACGGATTGAATTCCCCTTTTTAACTCTATTGATTTCAAGCCATTGATTTTCAATTAATTGAATTTCTTTTTGTTGACTTTTTCCATCTAAGTTTTCCTCATTCAATTTAACATGGATTTTACTTGTTAAATCGATAGGTAAAACTTTAAATTTAATTCCCTTTTTGGAATTTTTCCACTCAATTTCTGGCGAAATAAATGATTTTGAAAAATTGACATTATTTTTTTGTAAAAAACGAATATGTCTATCAATTAACACCTTCTGAAAATCTTTAAAGCTTGGTTTTTCTGAACACCAGAGAGCCTGACTTAAAGCAATCGCGCGAGGGTAAACCATATATTCCACTTTTTTAAAATCAGCGATATATTCAGTCCAAACATTCGCTTGTCCGCCCAAAATAGAGGGTTCTTGTTGCTTGTTTAATTGACTGGGGACAGGATTAAAATCATATACTTTTTCTAAAGAGGTATAGCCACCAATCGCTAATGGCTCATCCTTTCCTTTTCCTTGATAATGATCAAAATAACAGTGAGAACCAGGAGACATAACAACAAAGTGCCCAAGATTAGCAGCCTCCACTCCACCTTCAAATCCTCTCCAGGACATAACGGCGGCATTTGACGAGAGTCCACCCTCTAGTATTTCGTCCCATCCAATGAGTTTACGCCCTTTTTCTGTTAAGTATTTATCCATTCGTTGAATAAAATAACTTTGCAATTGATGTTCATCCTTAAGGTTGTTTTCCTTCATTACGCTTTGACATTTTTCGCATTTTTTCCAGCGCGTTTTTGGAGCCTCGTCACCACCAATGTGAATGTATTCGCCGGGAAAAAGCACCAAAACTTCGTCCAACACTTTTTGTAAAAAAACAATAGTTTCGTCCTTTGAACAAAATATATCATCAAACACACCCCATAACCCTTCAACACCTTGTTGAATAGAATTGCACGAATATTCAGGATAGGCAGCAAGTGCAGCGCGGCTATGGCCCGGCATTTCAATTTCGGGAACAATTGTTATATATTTCGAGTTTGCGTACGAAACAACTTCCTTGATTTGTTCTTGCGTATAATAACCGCCGTATCTCTCCTTATTAAAAGTCCGTGGTTTGGTGGAATAATGATTGTTTAACGTACTATCCCTCCAAGCGCCAATTTGAGTTAGTTTAGGAAAGCTCTTGATTTCTATTCTCCAACCTTGATCATCCGTTAAATGCCAATGAAATGTATTAAACTTATAAAAGGACATAAGATCAATATACCTTTTCACCTCATCCACTGTGAAAAAATGACGAGACACATCCAAATGAAGCCCACGCCAAGAAAATTTGGGGTAATCTTTTACAAAGCATTTTTTAAGTTTGAATCCTACCGAATCCTTTTCAATTAGCTGCATAAATGAATTAAACGCATAATATCCCGATGCTTCGCTCGAATACGAAATTATAATCTCATCGGAAACATTAATGGAATATGAATCTTCTATCACATTTACCAATTTTTTAAATCGTACTCGAGGTTTGTTTAAATCGATAGATAATTCTATGTCATGATATACTTTTGCCAATTCAATCATTTGATCTTTTAAATTAACTGGCAATCCTGAAAAATCAATATCCAATGACTCAGTAAAATAGAATGACTCATCCATTTCTTTGAAGGTCACGGGTGCTGGAAGAATTGGAGATATCTGTGAAAAATATTCTTGTGTCAACAACAATAATAATGACAATAATAAATTGAATTTCATTTTCTCTGATTTTGAATTTAGCGAACAAAAAAAAGCCACCTAAGAAAGGTGGCTTTACAAGAATTTATATTAATTAGTTACTAATCTTAAAGTTAAATGGTAGACGACAGATAACTCGTTTTGGCTCGCCGCTTACCTCACCTGGAGACCATTTTGGCATTTTATTCAATACACGAGTAGCTTCTTTAACAAACTCATCACAACCCGTTCTATTTGTTTCGACTTGAATATTTGAAATGCTTCCGTCTTTTTCAACACAGAATTTCATAAAAACGCGACCTTGAGCGTCCATATCCATACAGATTTCAGGGAATTTTACATTTTCACCTAAAAACTTCTGTAATTCTTTTTCACCGCCAGGGAAAGCTGCTTCCACGTCAGGAAATTCAACTGCAGCCTCTTGTTCAGGACAACCATCATTAGATGCCGGACCATATTCCTCAGGACATAAATCTACGTCATTAAGAACTCCATCTTTATCCAAGTCATTATCTACAGGACAACCACCATTACTGGCAGGACCAGGAATTTCAGGACATTTATCATCCATGTCACAAACCCCATCAACATCAAAGTCAGAAGTACAGCCAGATCCACCGCCTTCGGTAGGTTTTTTAGTTTCATCTGTTGTTTTAATTTCACCATCAGTTGGCGCTGCAGATGCCGCAGGAGCGATTACAGGTGCAGGTGGTGCAGGTGGTGGTGGTGGTGGTGGAGTGTTGTTCGCTTCCTCCTCTTTCGCATCTTTTTTATCCGATTTAGCGATGTCGCTTGATTTATCTTCACCTGAAGCGGTTTGATAAGAAAATGAAGCCAATACAATCGTAGCAATGAATAAAAATCCAGCGTAAATAAGAGGCATTCTTAATTTCTCTAAATCTGCCTCGATACTTTTTTTACTTTCCATAATATAATTTTTTAAATTGGCTTTGCAAATTACATTCCAAAATTAAACCTATCTTTCTAAAAATAATTTATTTGCAATAAAACTTTTTAACAATTAACCAATTAACGCTTGATAATCATCCGCAGACAACAAGGTATCTAATTCAGCAGCATTCGTTAATTTAACTTTTACCATCCATCCGCCTTCATAAGGATCTGTGTTAACTAATTCTGGATTAGCTTCTAATTCCTCATTTAATTCAAGAATTTCACCCGAAACAGGCATAAATAAATCAGAAACAGTTTTAACTGCTTCAACAGAACCAAAAACTTCCTCCTGACTTAACGTTTCACCAATTGTTTCGATTTCGACATACACTATGTCGCCCAGTTCATGTTGTGCAAAATCAGTAATACCTATTACAGCAACATCACCTTCAACACGCACCCACTCGTGGTCTTTTGTGTATTTCAAATTTTGTGGAATATTCATCTCAAATTATTTTTGACAAATTTAAAAGAAAATTTGAAATATAATTAGCATTTTTTTTTGAAGTTAAAAAATCAAATTGACTAACTTCGCCAAATGATAACATCAGACCAACAAAAAGACCTAACAAATCGAATTCAAGCTATTTACAATTACCTAAAAATTGACGAGAAGGAAATTGCTCTGCGTGAGAAGGAATTAAAGACTCAAGATCCCGGATTTTGGGACGATGCAAAAAAAGCAGAAGGTCAGATGAAGGAAATAAGAAGTCTGAAATTTTGGATTGAAGGGTACAAGGTGTTAAAACAAATTTTGGATGATATCGATGTACTCATTGAATTTTATAAAGAAGACCCATCCTTAGATTCTGAGATTAACGAACAATATCATTTACTGCTAGATAAAGTTGAGGCAACTGAATTAAAAAATATGTTG
Organism: Crocinitomicaceae bacterium; assembly: GCA_044377675.1. GTDB lineage: Bacteria > Bacteroidota > Bacteroidia > Flavobacteriales_D > Crocinitomicaceae > UBA952. The sequence goes on along the minus strand of JBILYP010000001.1, from coordinate 202,050 downwards.
TCCGGAGAAGAAGATCGTTTGAGTGGTGTTTTACAAATTACTTCAGGTGCAGGTGGAACTGAGAGTTGCGACTGGGCATCTATGTTGATGCGAATGTACATCATGTGGGGACAAAAAAATGGCTATAAAGTTTCTGAACTCAATTACCAAGAGGGGGATGTTGCCGGGATTAAAACAGTGACATTGGAATTTGAAGGCGATTTTGCTTTTGGTTACCTGAAAGGTGAAAATGGAGTTCATCGTTTGGTGCGTATCTCCCCATTTGATTCAAATGCCAAAAGACACACTTCATTTGTTTCAGTGTATGTTTATCCGTTGGTAGATGACCAAATCGAAATCAATATCAATCCTGCGGACATTTCATTTGAAACATTTCGTTCTGGTGGAGCTGGTGGTCAAAACGTAAACAAGGTTGAAACAGCAGTTCGATTAAGACATGCTCCGTCGGGAATTATCATTGAAAATTCAGAATCACGTTCTCAGTTGGCGAATAAGGAAAAAGCCATGCAATTACTTCGCTCTCAACTTTATGAACTAGTGCTTCGTGAACGCATGGAAAAAAGAAATGAAATTGAGGCAAATAAGAAAAAAATTGAATGGGGTTCTCAGATAAGAAATTATGTAATGCATCCTTACAAGTTAGTAAAGGATGTAAGAACGGGTCATGAATCAACCAATGTTGACGCTGTAATGGACGGTGACATAAATGAATTTCTAAAATCTTATTTAATGACTTACGGAAGTTAAAATTAGTTTGTTTACCTTCGTCAAAAGTATTTTTCATGCACGTTTATTTAGATAATGCCGCCACAACACCAATGGCACCTGAAGTAGTTGAAGCAATGACTTCGGTAATGAAAAGTGATTTTGGGAATCCGTCATCGAGTCATTTTTACGGGCGACAAGTGAAAGCATTATTAGAAACCTCCAGACGCTCCATTGCTAAGCACCTAAATTGTTCTCCTTCCGAAATAATTTTTACTTCTGGTGGAACAGAAGCAGATAATATGGCTTTAGTTTCTTCTGTTAATAATCTCGGTGTAAAGAGAATCATTAGCACTTCAATTGAACATCACGCAGTTGGACATAGTATCGAGGCATTAGAAAAAAGTCATTCAATTCAATTTGACAAAGTCAATATCGATGAAAAGGGGCATGTGGATTTATCTCATTTGGAGGAATTATTAGCTCAAAATACCCCAACATTAGTATCGCTGATGCATGCAAATAATGAAATTTCTACTTTGTTACCCATCAATAAGGTTTCAGAAATTTGTCGCAAATACAACGCTTACTTCCATTCTGATACGGTTCAAACAATGGGACATTACTCCTTTGATTTACAAGAATTAGACCTTGATTTTATTGCTTGTGCTGCTCACAAATTCCACGGGCCAAAAGGGATAGGATTTCTTTATGTGAATAAAAAAAATAAAGTAGAATCTCTTATTCATGGCGGTGCTCAAGAACGTGGATTGCGCGGAGGCACAGAGAATATTTCTGGAATTGTTGGATTATCTAAAGCAATGGACTTAGCTTATGAAGATTTAGCAGGTCATCACGCTCATATTCAATCGTTAAAATCATATATGATTGATTCCTTATTAACTGCATTTCCAACGATTGCTTTTCACGGTGAGACAGATCCTGAAAAATCATTATATACCGTATTAAACGTTTGTTTTCCAAAAACAGAAAAAGGAGGCATGCTTCTTTTTACCCTTGATTTAAAAGGTGTTGCGGTCAGTGGAGGAAGTGCCTGTTCGTCTGGAGCAAATAAGGGTTCTCACGTTTTGGAAGGAATACAAGCTGATATGACAAGACCAAATGCCCGATTTTCATTCTCAAAATACACAACAAAGGAAGAAATAGATTATGCGTTGGAACAAGTTAAAAGTGTTTTTGAAATTAATTTGCGATAACACATGGAGACAAATCGCTTGAAGATTTTATCTATATGTTCATGGTATCCAAATGATTTTAATTCAACATTAGGGAATTTCGTTAAAAAACATGCTGAGGCTATTTCACGATACAATGATGTTGTCTGTCTTGCAGTTTTTTCTTCCCTTGTTGATTCAGACATACGGCTTACTAAAGCTCAAGGAGAATCATTTTCCGAAATAATTGTATATTATCCAAAAATACAAACCAAATTTCGACTTTGGAACCTTATCAAAAATTATTTTACGCACCGAAAAGCCTTTAAAAAAGGATATAAAGCTGCTCAAACAATAATTGGTAAACCCGATCTGATTCATCTAAATATTACTTATCCACTAGGAATTTGGGCTTTATATTTAAAATTGACTCAAAAAATCCCTTATGTTGTTACTGAAAATGCGACTGGATTGCATGTCGGAACAGACCATTCTTATACTAAAACGATTTTATTCTTGTGCAAGATAATTCTTAAACGAGCATCGATTTTACTTCCTGTAAGTGCGGATTTGAAATCATACATGAAAAAATTAAGTCCAAATTCAAACTTTGCACTTATTTCAAATGTTGTCGACGAGACGATTTTTAACTATAGGGAGAATTCATCAATCATACAAAAAAAATCGTTTATCCATATTTCAACATGCCTTGATGTTCACAAGAATATTCGTGGAATGCTTTCAACCATTTCTAGCATAGCCAAATATCGGCAAGATTTTGACTTAAAGATCGTAAGCGATGGCGATGTGCAATATGCCAAAGATCTAGTTTTGGACTATGGATTAGAGGAAATTATAACCTTTTACCCAACTATGACCACATCTCAAATTGCAGGAATGATTGAAGAAAGTTCTGCTTTGTTGCTTTTCAGTAATTATGAAAATTTTCCTTGTGTAATTGCAGAAACCTTGATGATGGGGAAACCGGTAATATCAACGGATGTAAATGGCATTCCAGAACACGTCCATGCTTTTAATGGAATCTTAGTGTCCAAAGGAGATGAGCTCGAACTTGAAAAGGCAATTTGTATGTTTTTGGAAGATGAACTGATTTTTAGTCCCAAAGATATTCATAGCTACGCATTTAATCATTTTAGTTATCAAGAGGTTGGGAGACAATTTGATGACCAGTATCGGATTGTTTTAAAATCAAAAAGTAACTAATGCTCAGGGCTATAATCGGTAATTTTAGTGTGCGATTTTCTGCAGCTATCTTTAATTTACTGATAGCCATTTTAATTTCGCAGTACCTAGGTGCTGGAGGAAAAGGGGAACAAAGTATTATTTTAGCATCAATTACAATTATCCTTTTAGTTGATAATTTAATCGGGGGAGCTTCCATCATATATTTAGCACCTCGAACTGGGATAAAAAACCTAATTATAACGTCCTATTCCTGGGCTATTTTTATAAGTATTGGATGTTATTTAGTTCTAAATTCATTTACTTGGTTTGACCAAAAACATGTGTTTACGATTAGTTTTGTTAGTGGACTAAACTCGATCATTTCGATAAATTCATCCATATTAGTGGGTAAAGAAAAAATTCATAAAAGCAATTTACTCAGCTTTAGCATTCCATTTCTTACCTTACTGGTAATTATTTTACAGGTATTTAATGAAGCCAGTAAAACAATTGACCTCTATATTTTAGCCATTTATATTGCCTATGGTTTCACCTTGTTACTTAGTTTGTTTTTAATCAGCAAGGAGTTAACCAAAGAAGATGTTTTTCAACCAAAATCTCTTCCAAACACATTTAAAACGCTCTTGTTTTACGGTTTTCAAAATCAACTTGCACATATTTTTCAATTGCTCAGTTTTAGGTTGAGTTATTATTTATTGGAAACCCATCATGGTCAAAAAGAAGTAGGAGTATATTCAAATGGCTTATCAATAATAGAATCAATCTGGTTAATTACAAGCAGCATCTCGTTATATCAATACTCGAGAATATCAAACAGTAACGACAAAAAATATTCTCTTCTATTGACGGAAAAATTAACCAAACTAGGTTTACTTCTTGCCTTCCTGTCTTTATTGATCGCCTTTTTTATTCCAGCCAGTTTTTACAAATGGTTATTTGGTAATGAATTTGGTGAATTAACGAATATAATTAAACTCATGACGCCGGGAATTTGGATTTTTAATTATGCTTTAATTATGGGGCATTATTTTTCAGGAGTAGGAAAATACTATGTAAATGCAATTGCTTCACTTTCAGGATTTATTGTCACCTTTATCTTATCTATTTTTGTTTTCCCTAAAATCACCATTTATGATGCCGCATTAACGGCAGTGATTTCTTATTTTACAACCTCTTTCGTTGTGATTTTATTTTATTTAAAAGAAGGGGGTAATTTTGTTGTATTTCCAACGCTTTATGAAACGAAAGAATTTATTAATCAGCTAGTTTTAAAAAGAGGGATTAAATCAAATGAAGAAAATTAAAAAGTTAATTACTGGAATTGTATTATTAATCAAAAAACCCTACTTGATTAACCACATATTAAATGATAATGAAGCGTTGAAATCTTGTTTTCTAAAAGAATTCCCAGCTAGTTATCCACATGCTCAAATTCCATTAAATTCCATACATTCATCTGCTGATAGACATACCCTACGTACCTGTTCTTTCCTGAGTGGATCCTCTTTGGCAACTGATTTTATGGCGCTCAAATTGGCTTGTTTACGCGTGAATGCCACAGATTATCTTGAAATAGGGACATGGAGAGGGGAATCCGTTGCTAATGTAGCTGACGTGGTGGAAAATTGCTTCACTCTTAATTTATCCGATGAAGAACTGCAGGCCTTAAATCTGTCTCAGGATTATATTGGTTTACATCGTTTTTTCTCGCATAACAAATCAAATGTTCAACACCTTTTTGGTGATTCAAGAAATTTCAACTTTGAACAATTAGATAGAAAATTTGATGTGCTTTTTATTGATGGAGATCATCACACAGATTCAGTTGAAGCAGATACAAAACGATTGTTTCCCCTATTAAAAAATGAAAAATCTATTTTGATTTGGCACGATGCCAAAAGCGATACAGAAACCGCGCGATATGAAGTATTATTGGGAATATATCGAGGAATGCCAAAAGAAACACATCCATTTATATACTTGATAGAACATTCACTTTGTGCAATCTATATCCCCGAAAAAATAAATTCAACCCCATTGAAACTTTACAGTAAGCCTACTCAAGCTTTTGAGCTGGAAGTATCAATAAAATCAATTGATTAGCGGATTATTTGAATGAAAATTTGCGTTGCATTAAGTAACTAAAAATAACCACAACACAAGAGGCTAACACATTTGAAACTGAAGGATAGAATTCTAAAATTTCGATAAAGAATTTTAATAATACCCAAGCCAATACTGAGGAAATTAGTGAGCTAATTGCATATCTGAATAGCTGAATTCTTCCATTTAATTCGCTTGCAGTGAAAACAACATATTTCATAAGTAAAAACCCTACAAAGAAGGTAATAACTGAGCAGCAAATGGAAGTTAAAGTATATGCTGAAATTGTATATTGAATAAACTCAACGTAAAAATGTTTCTTTTGAAAAACATACTGATAAAAGATGAAAAACAAAACCCAACTTAACAATAGATTTGAACCGCCACAAGCAGCGTAATAATAAGTTTTTTTGGGGATAAATCGTTTAAAAACCGGATAAAAAAAATCTAAAATTAAACGAATCAAATTTGGAATGGACATAATTAACTTGTCCTATTTGGCTTTGAACGAATTTATTGCATCAACCGTAAAGTCACTAATTACCAACTTCCCGCTCATGGCAGCACGATCGGATAATAATTGATCCCAGTTTTCCGTTCCTTCCCAAAAAACAGACTTTAACATCGCCATCGCCTCAGGATTTGATTTTGCCAATTGACTTGCCAATCGATCTACTTCCTCATCCATCTCTTCTATGGAATCATATATTTCAGTAAACAAACCTTTTTTCTTTGCCCAACTAGCTGACCTCCATTCTGTGGCATTAATTGCCAATTCACTCATTGCGGCCAAGCCCATTTTTCTTCCAACAGCAGGACCAACAACAAATGGACCAATTCCAACTGCTAATTCTGAAAGTTTAATGTCTGCATGTTTGGTCGCAACACAATAATCAACAGCAGATGCAAGACCTACTCCACCCCCAACAGCTTTCCCTTGTACCCTTCCAATAATAAATTTTGGACATTTGCGGCAAGCATTAATTACTTGAGCAAACCCAGAAAAAAACGTTTTTCCGGTTTCCAAATCACCAATAGAAATTAATTCATCAAAACTTGCTCCAGCACAAAATGCCTTTTCTCCCAAAGATTTTAAAACAATTACTTTTACGGTATCATCCGAACCTAATTCAGTGATTGACTCAGCGAGTTTTTGTAAGATTTTACCAGGCAACGAGTTACTTAAAGGATGACCAAATACAATTGTACCAATCTCATTTTCAATTGAAAAAGTTACAGATCCTTGATTGATTGCTTCCGACATTATTTTGTTGCTTATTTTAATGTAAAACTATCTGACCCAATTAAATTTCCTTCACAGAAAATCCGCACTTTATATGTTCCTTTAGTGGCTTTTTCTCCGCGTAAATCGTAATATACACCAACGTCAATACTTTGGTTTTCATAATCAAATTCTCTTTTTTCTGAGAATGGCACAGCGCCTTGATCGGTTTCAATTACGTTAGAACTTCTAGATTGCATCGTTTTACCCTCTGGGGTAATCACTTGTAAATAGATTATTTTTTTACCTGAAGTAGATAATGGATTTGAACCTATGGTAAACAAGCATTTGATTTGTATTGTTTCCTTTGCCTTTGTTGTTTCTTTTGTGCTATTATTCCTTTTTAACTCCATTCCACTTGTAGTGAAATTATACGCTTGTAATTTAGCTCCTTTCTTAACTTTCGCTGTACTTTCTTCTGCTTCTTTTTTATACTCATCACGCTCTGTAACCGTGGTTGTTAACTTTTCAGAAGTTTCGTCTAGGTCTGTTTGAATCTGCTTATTCATTTGATTAAGCTGGTCAATTTCCTTGATATAGCTTTTCATTATTTCGCGTAAAGTCTCGTTTTCTTTTTCCATTTTCAATAATTTGGAATAAGTTAAATTTCCTTGACTTTTTAATGTGTTTATTTGGCCTAACAATCCTTGAATCTTTGATTTTTCAATATTCAAACTGTCCGCTTTAGACTTGTCCATTTTAATCAATTCATCATAGTTCTTCAACATCTGAGTTAAATTACTTTTCAAATCCGCTGATCTACCTTCAATATCCACAACAGATCCAATAGATTTATTGACATCAGATAAATCAGATTTCAGTTTCAAATTTTCATTTAGAGCGGTATTCAATTCTTGAATTTTATTCGTGTATTGTTTGGATAAATATGCTATCCCACCTAATAATCCCACAATTACAAGAAGTAGTAGAATATTGATTTTTTTTGATTTATCTACTTTTTTTATTTCCTCAGACATAGTTCCGTTTTTTTACAAAATTAATAATCCCTTTTATTTTCCTCTATTATTTGATAAAATTAGTATTTTACCCACCTAATGTATGTTGAATTTATCGAATTCATTTACAATTTTGCTGTGTTTGCGGTTGAGTTACCAATTGAATAGGACAGACCCAAACCGGCACCAATTCCCCATCCCGTGCTAGCTACCTTCCGCGTTTCAACAAAACCTTGAAAAACCCAATTTGAAAAATGCCAATAACTAGCTTTCACTCCAAACGAACAAGAATATTTCCACTCAGAATAATTCACTTTCTTATTCCACACATAATCAAATCCCAACACATTTGCATAGGGAGAAATATCGCCATTGTATCGAAAAGGAATATGATATGAAACTCCATCCGGCAAAACGGTTACGAGAACGCCTATTAAAACTCCTAAATAACCTAGACCAAAGACAGATCCCGAGCTATTTCCATTGTAGGCGGTATTTGAAAGGCCGGATAATAAACCTATTAAAATTAATGGTGGACCTCCCAAAGAACCAATTGATCCATGAATATGCTTAAAATTATCATTCCTCTGTTGATATTCTAAATTATAAACCAAACCAATTCTATTTTTAACTAAAAACTCACCAGTAATGCCGTAATTCAGGTAGGAGGAAGTATCTATTAGACCAGCGCTCATTTTAAATCCTACGTAGCCTTTTTTACTGATTAATTGACCCTGAGCTACAAAAGCAAAAAAGAATAAAAAGAGTACAATGCACTTTTTCATTGAAACTATTAATCGCATATTCTACCTTTGTGTTTATCGTGATTAAAATGCTCATCCAACATTTCAAATTCCTTTAATAGTTCAGCAGAAGGAGGTTTATTTTGAAGAGCACTCAAATCTGGCTGTCCAGCATCTACCCAAGCCGTATACCAAATAGAACCTACAGCAAGAATTGCATCACGCATACGGCGTTCAACCATACCATTCAATCGTTTATGGTAAGCGTCAGAAAAAGCCGTTGAATATGTAAAAACCGTTGTGTTTCCTCGTTGTTCGTAACTGTATTTTTGATCAGACGGAAATTGGGCTGTCAGTTCTTTTTCGAAATCAAATACTGAATCTAGGGCTAAATGAGAGGATTTCACAGCATTCCAAGCGAAATCTAAAACACCACTAACATATTTTCCCTTCCCTACAAAATAATCATAATTTTCTGCATTAATTTCGACTAATCTACTCTCCCAAAACCCATGTATACCACGTTGATTTGTTTTGTGGCCATTGTAATTCTCCGTTGTATGAAGTGGTACGTGAGCATCTCCAATATAATGCCCAATTTCTGCAGAATATTTTAAAATCAGATCTACATTTTTTGTCTCAAACGCCTTTTGCAATCTAAACTTCATTACTTGAATATGCCAGGGAACAATACCATATGCTTGGAGTGTGTCTTCCGTGAATTTAGCAACTGCATCCTCCCATCTTTTTGGCATTACCTCGAAAGGATTATCTTTTCCTTTGACATAATAATGGTCTAAATCAATGTAGTGCCTTTGCGCTTCTCCCTCCACAGCATATCTTCTCTTGTCTGGATCGACAGAATGTTCAGTTAAAAATTCAATGTGGTCTTTGTAGAAACCAAGCATTTCCGGAGGAAGTGTAAAAACAGCGATTCGATTGATTCGTTTGTGCCCATAGAAACCCCAAAGCATTTCGTTGGGATCTTTTTTAGGTGTGTAAAATTGAGTCCAAGCTTGGATCAATAAGGGAAGTATAAATATAAGTGACCCAAAAAAGTACTTTTTGTTCTTCATTTAGTTTATCTTGTATGGAAGATGATTTATCAATACCTTACTAAAATTAATCAAAATATACGTACAACAAGTAACTTAACATTTTATTAATGATAGAGAATCCATTCTATGAATAGACGAAAATTGTCAAGAAGTTAAAATGGAACAACTAGGAGCTGAAAGAGCAAACTACAGAGGAGTTATTAATACTCATCCTCATTGAAAAGAAAGTCTTCACGTGAAGGGTAATCAGGCCAAATCTCTTCGATGCTTTCATACATATCACCTTCATCCTCCAAATCTTGAAGATTTTCGACAACTTCTAAGGGTGCTCCAGTTCGAATAGCAAAATCTATTAACTCTTCTTTTGTCGCTGGCCATGGTGCATCTTCTAAATATGATGCTAGTTCTAACGTCCAATACATAATGTGAAATTTTTAGCCGTTTTTTGGGAGACAAAAATAGTTTTTTTTCCGAACTTTCAAAGAAAAAAATGCAGTTGTTTTAAACAATTAATCGATTTTATGTAAAATCTACCATAAAATGAATGATTTTAGCTTCAAAAAAATAGAATTAATGCAAAACCCCTCCTATTTTCTCAAATTTCTTAGCAACTTTACCTCACTTTAATTGTTTGATAAGTAAATAGAATTAATGAATCAAAAGCCCTTCCTCATATCTGGCCCATGCAGTGCAGAAACAGAACAACAAACGCTGGATACTGCGAGGAGTTTACGCTTACTAAATCCAGATTACTTTAGGGCTGGCATTTGGAAACCAAGAACACGACCGGGAGAGTTTGAAGGAACAGGCAAAGAAGGATTAAAATGGCTCAATAAAGTGCAGTCAGAAGTTGGACTCAAAGTGGCTACAGAAGTAGCTAGACCTGAGCATGTTGAAGCAGCATTAAACGCAGGAATTGATATGTTATGGATAGGAGCACGAACCACAACCAACCCTTTTTCAGTACAAGAATTAGCTGAATCACTTACAGGCGTTGATATTCCAATCATGGTAAAAAACCCAGTAAATCCTGATCTCAAATTATGGATTGGCGCGATTGAACGAATGAAAAAATGTAATGTTCGATCCATCTCTGCTATTCATAGGGGATTTTCAGTTTACGAAAAAACACGTTTCCGCAATAATCCGAATTGGCAAATACCGATTGATCTTAAGCATGAAATGCCCGATTTACAGTTGATTTGTGATCCATCACACATTGGGGGTAGAACTGCAATTTTATTTGAAATTGCTCAAAAAGCAATGGATTTAAAGTTTGACGGCCTTATGCTTGAAACCCATATTTCTCCAAAGGAAGCATGGACGGATGCAAAACAACAAATAACTGCCACAGAATTAATTGAATTACTTCAGAATCTAAAAATTCGAAATCATCAAGAAATCGAAGAAGCCGAAATAATCGGGTTTCGTTCACTTTTAACTGAATTGGACGACTCAATAATTCAGCTTTTGCATGAGCGAATGAAGGTGTCAGCAACCATAGGCAACTATAAAAAAGAACACAATCTTGCCGTTTTGCAGTCCAGTCAATGGGAAGAAAGTCTTAGAAAAAACGTAAACAAAGCAATGATTGCCGAACTCTCCGAAGAGTTTTCAACTACGCTATTCAAATTAATACACCAAGAATCTATTCATATTCAATCGACTATTTTAAATAGTGTCAACCAACATGAAAACGATTAAACCCTTTCAATATTCAGGGGAAATTCAGGCTAATTCTTCCAAAAGTCATGTTCAAAGATTGCTGGCAATTGCACTCTTATCAAGTGGCAGAACTGTTCTGACTGGTTTTGGGTCGTGCGATGATACTATGGCTTGTATAGCTATTATTGAACAATTAGGTGCTCAAGTTCAGGGTCAAGATACGCTGACTATTTCACCTACAACGCGGAACATTCAACAAGAAGTTAATCTGTTTGTACATGAATCTGGATTAAGTTTACGCATGTTTGCCTTTATTGCAACACTATTTGGTGAGAAGTTTTCATTATACGCATCAGGCACATTATTGAATAGGCCTGTTAATTCCCTTAAAAAATCGCTTGAAAAAAGTGGGTTAACCATCATTCATTCAGATACCAATTACCCGGTAGAATACAAAGGGGAAATTACAAGCGAAATCATTGAAATAGATGGATCTGAGAGTTCTCAAGCATTAACTGGATTATTGATTACAGCACCTTTATTATCAACTGACACTACTATTTCTGTTTCTAATTTAATCAGTAAACCATACATTGATTTAACTATTCAGTTAATGGAAGAATTTGGGGTATTCGTTACGAACGAAAATTACAAAACGTTTAAAATAGCGGGGAATCAAAAATATACGGGGCGCGAATTTAAAATTGAAGGCGATTGGAGTGGTTCGGCTAATCACATTGTTGGAGCTGCAATTTCGGGAGAAATCAAACTAAAAGGTCTAAAAGAAGACTCTACCCAAGCGGATAAAATTTGTTTGAAAATTGTACAGCAATTTGGCGCAAAAACAACTTGGGATAATGGAGATTTGATTATTACAAAAGCGCCAAAACCAACACCTATTCAGGTTGATTTAACCGATAATCCTGATTTATTTCCCGTTTTAGCCATATTAGCATGCGCTGCTGAAGGAGCATCCATTTTTACTGGTACTAATCGATTGATACACAAAGAATCTAATCGCCTTCAAACTGTGGAAGAAATGCTTGATGTTTTCGGAGTTTCTTTTTCTACCTCCGACAACACTATCGCTATTCATGGAAACGGAAAGATAATCGGTGGATTAATCAATAGTCACAACGATCATAGAATTGCGATGGCTGCGACGATTGCTGCCTGTATTTCAGATCAAGAAATAACAATTATTAATCCTTCTTGCGTTGGGAAATCATATCCGAAATTCTTTAATGACTTGGGGCTTTAATTCGCTCTTCTTTTGGGACAAAAAACAAAAATATTAATCCTAAGACAAAAAACGTAGCTACTGATATAATGGAAAATCGAATATCATCGTATAAAAATTCCATCAGAGCAAAGAATGCCGTTCCGATAACCATCCCGATTTTCTCTGCCGCATCATAAAAAGAGAAATAACTAGCATGATCTGTTGTTTCGGGTAAATATTTGGAATAGGTTGAACGTGCAATCGCCTGAACGCCACCCATAACTAAACCAACAAAAGCAGCAAGCGTATAAAACTCATTCGGTGTTCGAATAAAAAACGCAAAAACACAAATTATTATCCAGATTGCTACTGATCCAATTAAAGCATTAATATTCCCAGTTTTTCTAGCAACTATTGAGGTTAGCTTTGCACCAAGTGCTCCTAAGAGCTGAATCAGTAAGATGGCGATAATCAAGCCAGATTTATTACTATTATCAGGCCACTCGATCTCTTTACTGGCAAAAACAGTTGCCATAAGCATAACAGTTTGTACTCCTGTATTAAAGAAGAAAAAAGAAACTAAAAATCGTTTTAAGCGAACTGTTTGTCTAAATTCCAAAAACACATTTTTCAGTTCCTTAAATCCTTTCCAGATAAAATCCTTTTCCGGTTTTTTATCATATACATTATTTGGCAAAACACGATAGGTGATCTGCGCAAAACCAATCCACCAGACAGCAACTAACAAAAAACTGACTTTTGTAAAACTCTTATCAATCCCCATTATTAAGGCCAAACAAATTACCAAAAGTATGGTTGCGCCAATATATCCGGCAATAAAACCACTTGCGGAAATACGATCATGGTCTTTTGGCTCAGCGATTTCAGGTAAAAATGCATTATAAAAAACCAAGCTATTCCAAAATCCAATTGTTCCAAAGAAAATGGAAAGCATTCCCAATTCTATTTGATTCGGATCAAAAAAATAGAGCGATACGCAAGAAAGAGAGCCCAAATAACAAAAAAACTGCATAAATTTCTTTTTGGAACCTGTGTAATCTGCAATACCAGATAATAATGGCGAAAGAAAACTAACACATAAAAATCCAAATGAAAGAACTAATGAATAGATTACACTTGGTGAAACTTGATACCCAAAAAAATCAACTGTAACCTTTCCTGGATCAACTAAATCAGGAGAAGAACCAATGCTTTTCGCGTATACAGCACGTGTGCTTGCTTCATAAAAAATAGGAAATATGGCAGAGGAAACAACTAAATTATAAACCGAATTTGCCCAATCATAAGTTATCCAACCCCGAATGATTTTTTTATCCCCTTTTTGTATCATGGAATAAATGTAAAAAATAAATATGATATGATAAGAGTTATTTGATATCTAACTCAAAATGGGTCAATAAACCAGGTAATCCAGTCAAAGAGAATTTTGCTTTTTTTACTTTATTTAAAGATGGATCAATTTGAAAATGCAAAGAGTTAGTAAAATCGGCCTTTTCTAAAATTGTTTTCTGAAAAATTGCCAAATGTAAATCTGCACCTTCAAAATTACACGCTGTTAAATTTGATTCGGTAAAATCAACTTCATGCAAATCACATTGTTTGAATGATGTGTTCTTCAGTGTTAGCTTATAAAAAGACGCATGGTTCAAATTGCAATTGTTAAAAGAAAGTTCAAGTGAAAAAGGATTCACATTTTCGAAAAGAACGCCCATAATTTTGCAACCAACAAATTGAACTGATTGAAAACTTGTATTTGAAACTTGAATCAAACTTAAATTGCAGGAAGAAAACAAACAATCAATAAACTTGTAATTCCCCCAATTTTCAGTACTAAAATCACATTCCTCAAACGTACAATTTTCATATTGACCCAATACAACTTGGTTTTTATCTGAACGAGTATATGACTTTTCTGAAAAATAATCCATTGACAACTAAGCGATTAATCCTTCGGCATATTCTTGTAAGTAGGCAAACCCTTCTGTCAATTCACCTGCGAAATTCGTTTCACTTGCGCGATCAATGATGCGATCAGGATCTTCTCGTAAAAGAGCCGGAAAAACGTATTTTATCAATTCATTACCAAAGTCTTCTGATGCATCTTTCGGTAGTTCGCAGGGTAAATTATCAACTGCCATAACCGCTATTGCTCCAGTATTTTTATAATTCACCTCATTTCCTGAAAGAGGATCATACCCAAAAACAGGATCACTAATTTTGCTTGAACGTATTGTAGAGGCTATTGGACCCTCGATATCACAAGAAATATCAGCAACAACAGATAATTTTCTATCAGCATGCTGTAAATCGACTTGCGATAAGATTATTGGAGATTTATTACTCCAAAAATGACAAGGAATATACATATCCACTTTAGGAACAAACCGAGAAAGGATTGATTTATACTTTTCTGGATTAGAATAAAATTCTTTTTTGTCGAATTGAGAACCATCAATTGGGGCATAATAATCTTCTAGTTCCAAATGAGCAAAAACAGGCTCATTAAATTCATTAGCAAGAATTTCATCCGGTGTAACTTCCTTAATTGGTAAAAGATCCATTATTTCTCGCGCACCATGACCAACCCTACCAAAACCTGTTAATATACATTTGAAATTAGCTGGTAGAACTACTTTTTTTAATTCTGATTCTACCTCCACTCTGTTTGCACATTGATTTGCCGGTTTCAAGGTATAGGAATCGTTTTTTAATCCCCAAGTTAAGAAACCATTGTACGTTCCAACAATTCCTGCATAACGACCAAAACCAATTAATCGTTTATTGTTTTTATCTTTAATAACCTCATAGTCAATCAGTCTAATATTTTTGTCCAATATAGCCCGAAGTAATTTTTGGTTATACGATTGTTTTTTTATCGTGTGAGAGAAGAATAAAAAAGTTTTTTTCGGGATTAAATCGGTAACATTCACTTCTTTAACTCCTATTATAATATCGCATTGTTCCATTGAATCCATAAGCATAATTCCCTCAGCTGTATATTCTTCATCTGTAAATGTCCGTATTGGACTTCGTTGAACTTGGATTTTTACCTCCGGATATAAAAGTTCTATTGCTTTGCATTGTTTTGGTGTTAATGCTACGCGAAAGTCAGGTGGAACTTTACCTTCTTTAATAATACCAATTGTGGTAGTTTTCATCATTTGGGAGTATTAAGAAATTGGAGAGTCTAATAAATAATTATCAATAAAGTTACGTACGCATCCATCACCGCCTTTATTCGATAATATGACATCGACAACTGTTTTTACGGTATTCACCGCATTCACCGGACAAGCAGAAAAACCAACTTTTCGAATACATTCAAGGTCATTGATATCATCGCCTAAATAGGCCACTTGATTCCATTCAATACTTAATTCGGAACACCATTTAGACAATACATCTATTTTTTTATCTTGTCCAACATAACATAAAGTTATACCCAACATTTCCGCTCTTTTTTGCACCATTACATCTGTAAATCCCGAGGATAAAAAGGCCACTTGAATACCCTTTTCTTGCAATCGCATAATACCCATACCATCTTTCGTATTGTATTTTTTGATTTGATCCCCATTTTCGGTAAAATACATTCCGCCATCGGTTAAAACGCCATCGACATCTACTACCAATAACTTAATGGTTTTCGCCTTTTTTTTCCATTGTCCCTCTTTGAAAAGAGGTTTAAATAATAGAGATAAAAGATCAATCTCATACTCTTCACAAACAGCCTCCAAATCAAAAACTGTAAGTTCGTGAACATCTTCAACATCTAAATCACTCAGGAAATCTTGAAAATCTATACCGAATTTGGAGCATAACCCCTTAATATTTTGTTCTAATTGCATGTTATACCATTTTATACCCAACACTCTCTGCTACTGGGCGTAAGGAATTTAATAATTGTTCAAACTGAGAATAATCAAGTTGTTGAGAAGCATCTGATTTTGCTATTTTTGGATTAGGATGAGTTTCAATAAGAAGGCCATCAATACCCATTGCAACGCACGCACGAGCGAGCACAGGAACACCATAAGCATAACCCATAGCATGGGAAGGATCTAAAATGATTGGTAAATTTGTATATTCTTGTAACCAAGCAACTCCGCATAAATCTAATGTAAAGCGGGTTCCTGTTTCAAAAGTTCGCAAACCACGCTCACAAAGTATCACATTTTCATTTCCCCCAGATAAAACAAATTCAGCAGCTTGAACAAATTCTTGCAAGGTTGTTCCAAAGCCACGTTTGATTAATACCGGTTTGGATGTTTTAGCACAGGCACGCAATATCCCTTGATCATACATGGCCTTTGCTCCT
The DNA here is from genome assembly GCA_044377675.1 of Crocinitomicaceae bacterium. Classification (GTDB taxonomy): domain Bacteria; phylum Bacteroidota; class Bacteroidia; order Flavobacteriales_D; family Crocinitomicaceae; genus UBA952. Next base: position 185,596 of record JBILYP010000001.1, on the reverse strand, counting down.
ACTTGAATTACATCTGTATATTCAATAATTTCGTCAATGTGGGTTGCATCTCGCGCTTCAGTAATTACATTCAATCCGAATTCTTGGCGCATTTTTGCTAATAATTTCAAGCCATCGAGCCCCATTCCTTGAAAAGAATACGGACTAGTTCTAGGCTTATAGCAGCCTCCACGAAGCGTTGTCAAACCTAAACCAACTAATAGCTCAGCTGAACTTCGAATTTGATCTTCCGATTCAACGCTGCATGGTCCGCCAATGAGTACCGTATTATTTGTATTACCACCAAATTCTACATTTGGAAGACTGATTTTTCGTTTATTGGCATTAAAAGATTTGGATGCTAACTGTATATCATTCGCAAAAACCCAATATTTATCTACGTGATGTTCAATGTTCGTTGGAACTTCTTTTACATTAGACCCCGTAATTAATAAGGTCTGACCATCCATCCGAATACAAAACGCTTGATTCTCAACTGCTAACTGATTCGCTAGTTCGTTGGAAATTGTATTTTTTAATTGAAGAATCATAATTCTGCTTTAATAAGGTTGACAAAGTTAACAATTCCAACAGCTTTTCCGTCCTGATTTACAACAGGTAAGTACATAACCGGGAATGCACAAGACTTTATTAACTGCAACATTTCAACCACTGTTTGATCAGATTGAATCACTAAAGGACTCATGTTCATCATTATAGTTGGTGTTAGTTCATCTAAATTATTCAAGCATTTAAGTAGTCCTTTTCGAATATCTGCACTCGAAATTATTCCTATTAATTTTTCTAAATCATTAATAACCAAACAAAAACCAAGGTTACCAAGTTCAATGGTTTCTAAAACAACACCAATTTGATTTTCTGTGTCATAAATAACTGGACATTCCTTAATCGGAGTCATAAAATCTTTTACCTGAAAATGAGAGGCAATTTCTCTACTTTGCAAATTGAATAAGGCATGTCCTATACTCGGCTCATTAAACAAATAGGACCCTGAAACCGAGCAGCTAACACCCATGTTTCGCAAAATGAAAGAAACCTCTCCATTCACACCACCGTCAACATGAATAGATTTTGAGGGGTATTCTTTTCTGAATCTTCTAATTTTATCAAAATTCACCTTATCAAACATCCCACCGCTCTGACCAGGTATTGTAGCCATTATTAAAATAAAATCAAAATCACCATAATTTTCAAAAATGGAAATGGGTGTATTGGTAGTTACAGCTATTCCTTTTTTTCCGGGAACCTCATCGGGAATAATTAGTTTTTCTGTTAAGTTTTCAACTTGAAAAGTCACATATTCCACTGGATTCTGGATGAGTAAATCAAAATACTTTTCTGGTGTTGAGGTAATTATATGCAAATCGATTGGAATAGAACACCATTTTCTAATTTGAATAATATGTTCAAATACAACTAAATCATCATTGCAATCAATGTGTAATAAATCTACTTGGTGATTTTTCAAATCCAAGATCACTTGTTCTAACGAACGTTTCTTGTCACTATAAATTGATGCGGATATTTTCATTTGATGTTAAAAAAGAATTTGCCTTCTTCATCAAAATAAGCATTCGATTCAGGGAAATCGGTTAGAGTTAATTGTTTTATTTCTTTCAAAGCGGCAAGACTTTTATCAAATATAGGTCCACCTTCCCCTTGTTGGCTAATTGAAATGATTTTACCTTCTACAAATGTTCCATCACGCTTCATTTTCAGCTGAAAAAGTGGAGCTATCCCGGAATTTCCTTTTAAATTAAATCTCCCATACGTACAAAAATTCCCCATTGAATAGGTGATAAACTTTCCTTTATACTGGTCAATTGCACGAGATACATGAGGGCCATGACCAAGAATTACATCAGCTCCGGCATCGATTGCTTTACGAGCAAACTCGGTTACATTTCCTCTATTCTCCCCTAAAAACAATTCGGTTTTTTTAGGTACATGCGTTGCACCAGGTCCTTCTGCTCCACCATGAAAAGAAACAATCACAATATCACAGATTTTATCTAATTCCTTAACGGTATTTGTTAATAAGGTATAATCTGTCAAAGCTAAGCACCCATTATTTGGAGCAAACGCAGTGAAACCGATTTTCAATCCTTTTATTGTCATCACTCCTGTTGGACATGTTGTTTGACCAGCAAAGCAAAAGCCTTTTTCAGTCAACGCACGAACTGTATTCTTTCTACCAGTAGCTCCAAAATCGCCCACGTGATTATTTGCAATGGATAACATATTAAATCCAGCTTCTTTCAATTGATCTAAAAAATATTCCGGTTGTCTGAAAGCATAACATTTAGTTGGATCGCCACACGACTTAACTTCACCTCCACTATTGAGCACTGTGCCCTCCAGATTACCAAAAACAATATCTCCCATTTTTAAATATTCCAAAATGGGGTCCATTAATTTTATGTCTTTCGGCGGAAGGTAACTTTCACTCGGATAATTTGTACCCATCATAATATCACCAACAGCAACTAAGGTAATTGTTTCATTATCTTTTGAAACTATTTTTTTCTTTTCTTGAACTTTAAGCGAATCAACATTTTGTGAAGCGACGCTACTATCAGTTAATTGAACTGCATAAATACCAATAGAAAGAAGTAATCCAATCAAAAGAAACAGAAATGTTCGCATAAAGTAAATTTTAATATTGTTCCGATTCATTTGGGAAATCTACGGCCTTAACGTCAGAAATATATTGTTTAAATGAATTCAACATTTGTTCATGCAAGTTGTTGTATTTTCTCAAAAACCGAGGATTAAATTCATTATTAATTCCTAACATATCATGGACCACTAATACTTGACCATCAACACCATGACCTGCACCAATACCAATAATAGGAATTTGAACAGTTTCAGACACTTTGGTCGCTAAATTAGCTGGGATTTTTTCCAAAACAATAGCAAAACAACCTGCTTCTTCTAATAATTTTGCATCACTCATTAATTGAGAAGCCTCTTCTTGTTCTTTAGCACGAACTACATACGTTCCAAATTTATAAATAGACTGAGGAGTAAGCCCTAGATGTCCCATTACAGGAATTCCTGCAGTTAAAATTCGTTTAACAGATTCAATAATTTCACTTCCACCTTCCATTTTAACTGCATGCGCACCAGATTCCTTCATAATACGAATGGCACTAGATAATGCTTCTTTAGAGTTTCCTTGGTAGCTACCAAATGGCAAATCCACCACTACAAGTGACCTGCTTACAGCTCTAACAACTGATCCGGCATGGTAAATCATTTGTTCCAAGGTAATAGGAAGGGTGGTCTCGTGCCCTGCCATTACATTAGATGCAGAATCGCCAACAAGAATAACATCAACACCTGCTTCATCAATAATTCTCGCCATGGAAAAATCATATCCCGTTAACATGGATATTTTCTCTTTCCTGTTTTTCATCTCCTGCAAGGTATGCGTTGTGACTTTTTTTACGGGTTGATAGGTTGACATAATATGTTAATTAGGTGTGACAAATCTACGAATGTTTAACGACTCTCCGAAGACTATTATTCGGTTAAAACTGAAAATATATAAACGGTTGAATATCCGATGAGCGAAACTGTACCACTAATATTATAGCTAAAACTAACAAAAAAACTTTCAGCAATAACGGGGCTCTGGTAACTAATTTTTCAATAAATAACTCCATAGAAATTGGTGTGAAATGAAATACAAAACCCAATAACATCATCACTAAAACAACGGGATAACCTTGAATAAAATCAATAAATATATTTCCATTAAATTGAAATGCAATTTGGTTCAATACTTGACCTACCACTGTCATGGTATCGGCACGGAAAAATATCCAACAAAAGCAAACAAAATGAAATGTCAAAAGCCAACTCAACAGATTTAAACTTTTCTTAGCAAAGATATTTTTGATCTGAAACGTAAAAATTGAACTGAATAATTTATGAAAAATAAGAGCAAGTCCATGAAGTGCTCCCCAAATAACAAAACGAATAGCCGCTCCGTGCCACAAACCACCCAATAACATCGTTAGAAATAAATTAACATAGGTTCGAATCTTTCCTTTGCGATTTCCACCCAAAGAGATATACAAATAATCACGTAACCAGCTTGAAAGAGAAATATGCCAACGTCGCCAAAACTCGGTGATATTGATTGATTGATACGGTGCATCGAAGTTAATGTTGAAATGATACCCAAGCAAGAGAGCAATACCAATTGCCATATCAGAATACCCCGAAAAATCGCAGTAAATCTGTAAAGCATAACCATACACACCTACTAAGTTTTCTAATCCGGAATATAACGTTGGATTATCAAAAATTCGATCAACATAATTAATACTGATATAATCTGCAATTATGGCTTTTTTAATCAATCCAATAATAATTAAGAAAATACCGCGACCAATCATTTCTTTGGTTACAACTACCTTTTTAAATATTTGGGGAATGAAATCCGATGCCCGCACAATTGGACCTGCTACAAGCTGAGGGAAAAATGATACAAAGAAGGCATAATCCAGTGGACTATTTAATGGCTTTAGGTTTTTACGATACACATCAAGCGTATAACTCAATGATTGAAAAGTAAAGAAAGAAACCCCTACTGGAAGAAAAATATCGAATGCATCAAATTTTTGATGGGTTAGCGTTGTAAATATTTCATAGAAAAAATTCGTATACTTAAAATACAACAAAATCCCCAAATTAAAACTCAAACTCAAGACCAACAAAGAATTTCTAATAACCTTCACCATACGGTCTGTTAGGGAAATTTGAAAACGGGCTTTACCCCAAGAGAAATCTACCTCATTTTCTGTTTTATAAATAGCTTTTGCCAAAACAAAATCTACCAGTGTGGTGAGCACTAAAAGCAAAAAATAAATCCCACTTGATTTGTAATAAAAGTAGAGCGAAAAGCACGTAATAAATAGAATTTTAGCGCGCTGATTTTTATGAATTATCGCGAAAACCAATAAAAATGCTGTAAAAAGAAAGAGAAATAATCCAGAACTAAAAATCAATGGCTCTTTCGGATTATATAAAAATACATTCCAAAAGCGAGCAAGGTCAAAATCAAAGATATTTGCTAATCCACTCATTGATTTTTCTGTTTAGCATAATTAGAAAAATGGTGTAAAAAAGTTTTAGTAAAAATCGATGCTAATTTCTCTCCACCTGCAAAAGTCAAATGCGTATAATCCTTATTAGCTAAGGCTGGTTTATTGTTAACAAAAGAAATCATGCTATTTTCTCCCCCCATTCCAGAAAACAAATCCCAAAAAGCAACACCGCATTTTTTAGCTATCTCTCTTTGAGCCTCAATCATTAATGGGATTGAAGACATTGTTTGATATTCACCATCTTTTTTCACACTGCGATCTGGCATACCTAAAATGAGAATACTAGCTTTTGGACAGGCTTGTTTAATACGTCCAATCAATTCAACCATTGATTTTACATACCAATCAAGTTGAGTGGTTTTTGGCCCGAGTACATTCAAACCAAACTGTAAAACAATTAATTTATAGTCACGAAGTTGATTGAATTCGCTCCAATTTTGGGCACTGATTTTCGATAAGGCGATACCCGAGTTACTTTTCATTCCAAAGTTATCTACAATAACCCCCTTAGCGTCTTCGAAGCTTGCACCATAGAGTTTCGTGCCTTCACCAGAAGGAAATGAAAAGGTAATTGAATTGGTAAAATTACCAACGATTTTAGCAGATTGTATTTGATTTGAACCAGAAGCAGAAATAGCTCCTGATTCCCCATTCATACGATATAAAAAACGGGCACTCGTCTTTGTGGAGTAAAACAGTTGGATATTCTTTAAGTCTTGTAATTTGGCATTTCCAGTAATTCCAGAATACGTTACATTTCCTTTTCCATTTGAAGTAAAATAGTATCCACCAGCGGCAAAATCTTCTCCTCCCTTATTCTCAATAATATTGTAGGAATCAATTCCTGAGAAAGAATGACGTATGGTTTGACGAAACCCTGCTATTTCAGAGGCAATGGGAACAAATCCTACGCCTGATCCACCAAATTTTTCCTGTAGAATTTTTCTTACCTCTGCAGTAAAAATGTCTCCGTCGATAAAAGAATCTCCAAAAAAAGCCATGCGTGAAAGAGCATTTTCTTTATTTAAAGATTCAAATATGGCATGCATTGCTTTTTTATCTTTCGAATAATCTTCAATACAGGTATAACCCGCCGGACATTTATCGATAAATTCTTTGGCAATCGAAGAAACTTTGGCAAGTTCTGATTTCTTTTTATGTTTAACGTCCTTTAAAAAATCTACTTTTTTAAATTCATAACCATAAATTGTAATATCAGGAATCAGGAATGCGGCAACGCAAAGTATTAAAACACAAGAAATTAAAATCACTACATGATTTAAATAGCTCTTTTCTTGATTTACATCCATACTTTTTTAAAATCGGGATGCAAAGCTAAGCTATTTTTGTTAAAAAAAGAATTATTCAGTAAGGTTAAAACTTAACGTCTTACTATTCCTCTTTTTCCCACTTTCCAACAACAGAAGTCGCAATGGAGTTACCCAGTACATTGGTTGCACTTCTGAACATATCACAAAAATGATCGATAGGCAAAATTAACGCAATCCCCTCAATTGGGATATTAAACATCCCACACGTTGCAGCCACTACGACTAAACTAGCCCTTGGTACGCCAGCAATTCCCTTACTCGTCAACATAAGAACTAAAAGCATCGACATTTGAGTACCAAAATCCAATGGAATACCATACGCCTGAGCAATAAAAATACTGGCAAATGTCATATACATCATGCTACCATCTAAGTTGAATGAATACCCTAAAGGAAGCATGAATGAAACAATTTTATCTTTAATTCCAAAGCGTTCTAACTCCTCGGTTAATTTAGGAAAAACTGCTTCGCTACTTGTTGTCCCAAAAGCAATGATAAGCGGACTAACAATCCTTTTTAGTAAAGTGAAAATGCGCCTTTTCAGGAATAAAAAACCAATAAATAATAAAATAAACCACAGGGAACTAATACCAATTAAGAATGAACCAAAGAACATAGCGTATGTCATGAGTAACTCACTCAAATCACGCACAGCAAATACACCCGCTATTGCTCCAAAAACTCCAATTGGGGCAAACTTCATGACATAAGTCACCATTTTCAAAATAATGTGTGAGGATTTATCTAGTGCATTAACAACAGGTTTTGCATTATCACCGATAGATGCTGCTGCTAATCCAAAAAAGATAGAGAATATAACAATTTGAAGAATTTCATTAGCCGCCATTGCTTCAAAAATACTCTTAGGAAAAATGTGCTCAATAAAATTCTGAGTAGAAAAGGAACGAGTTTTTTCTGTTACTTCTCCTGCAGCTTGAAGGTCGACATCCGATAAATTTAAACCTACACCAGGCTGTAAAACATTCACCCAAAACATTCCAATACACAAAGAAATAAACGACGCTGTAAAAAACCATGCAAGCGCCTTTCCTCCAATCCTTCCGACAGATTTTACGTCACCTAATTTAGCAATTCCAACCACAAGGGTTGTAAAAACTAATGGAGCAATTAACATTTGAACTAACCGAATAAAAATAGTTGCCAAAATCTTAATATTTGAACTAAAACTTTTGGCTGCATCTATGTCAGAATAATGAAATATTCCAATTCCTAAAAATGCACCAAGAAGCATTGCAATGATAATCTGGGTAGTCAGATTGCGGAAAATGGATGGCTTTATTTGTTCGTGTTCTATCGACATAAAGAGTTAATTTATGCCGTGAAATTAAGAAAATTTACGAAAGGAGTTCACGCTTTTCTTTTTCAACGTCAAATCGTTTATAAATCATTGTGTTAGTATCCTTTATTCAAAGAGAATAATCTTATTTTTGTTATTCTCACGAATTGCATTCAAAATTATGTCTGAAACTCAATATACCGAAGATAATATTCGCTCGCTCGACTGGAAAGAACACATCCGTTTGCGACCTGGAATGTACATTGGAAAACTTGGAGATGGAGCTGCCGCTGATGATGGGGTATACATTCTTGTCAAAGAAGTTATTGACAATTGCATTGATGAATTTGTGATGGGTAATGGAAGGCGAATTGACGTCAAAGTAAAAGACGGAAAAGTTAGTGTCCGTGATTATGGTAGAGGAATCCCATTAGGAAAGGTGGTCGAGGTGGTTTCTAAAATGAATACAGGAGGTAAATACGATTCAAAAGCTTTTAAAAAATCTGTAGGTTTGAACGGTGTTGGTACCAAAGCGGTAAATGCGCTCTCCTCCTATTTCATGGTTTATTCGGTACGCGACGGAGAAAAAAAACAAGCGGTTTTTGAGCGAGGCGAATTAACTCAAGATCCAGTGATCACCAAAACAGATGAAGGAAATGGAACCTACGTCGAGTTTATTCCGGATGATACAATTTTCAAAAAATACGCTTACAAGACAATCTACCTGGATAAAATGATGTGGAACTACTGTTACTTAAACAGAGGGCTTAGCATTTATTATAATGGGGAAAAGTATCAATCTAAAGATGGTTTAAAGGATTTATTAGAAAATAATATGGACGGCGATCCACTTTATCCAATTATTCATCTTGAAGGCGAGGATATTGAAGTGGCTTTTACACATGGAAAAACCTATGGTGAAGATTATTATTCTTTCGTGAATGGACAGCACACCACGCAGGGCGGAACGCATCAAAGTGCATTCAGAGAATCTGTGGCAAAAGTGATTCGTGATTTTTACAATAAAAATTATGAGGCATCCGATATTCGACAATCGATTGTTGCTGCTATTGCTGTAAAAGTAGTTGAACCCGTGTTTGAATCGCAAACAAAAACCAAATTGGGTTCGCAAGAAATTGAACCAGGTGGAAAGTCGATACGTGCCTTTGTAAATGATTTCTTAAAAGAGAATTTAGATAATTACTTACACCGAAATACAGACACTTCGGAAACGCTGGAGAAGAAAATCAAGCAATCCGAACGCGAGAGAAAAGAATTGGCTGGGATTCGAAAAATAGCTAAGGAACGCTCCAAAAAAGCAAACCTTCACAACAAAAAACTGCGCGACTGCAGAGCTCATTTAACTGACCTGAAAGATGATAAACGAGAACAAACAACTCTTTTTATTACCGAAGGAGATTCCGCAAGCGGCTCCATTACAAAATCAAGAGATGTAAACACACAAGCTGTTTTTTCTTTGCGTGGTAAACCATTAAATTGCTACGGTTTAACGAAAAAAGTTGTTTACGAAAATGAAGAGTTTAATCTGATTCAAGCAGCACTTGACATTGAAGAAGAAATGGATAATCTTCGATACAATAGAATTGTAATTGCTACAGATGCAGATGTTGACGGTATGCATATTCGCATGTTGTTGTTAACATTTTTCTTGCAGTTTTTCCCTGATCTCGTTAAGCGAAATCATGTTTATGTTCTTCAAACACCGCTATTTAGGGTTAGAAATAAAAAGAAAACAATCTATTGCTACAGCGATGAAGAAAGAAGGTCTGCCATTGAAGAATTAGGGAAAAATCCTGAGATTACTCGATTTAAAGGGTTAGGTGAAATTTCGCCAGATGAATTCAAATATTTTATCGGTGAGGATATTCGATTAGAACCTGTCGTCTTAAGTAAAGAATCTTCGATAGACTCCATACTATCCTATTTCATGGGTAAAAACACACCTGAGAGACAAGATTTTATAATCGGGAATTTACGCGTTGAAAAGGATCTTGCAGAAAACACGGTGAAACAGAGCTCATCAACTGATCCAGAAGACTTAAACATAGCATCCTAAAACATGGCAGAAGACGAAATTGAACCAATCAATAATGAAGACGAAAATTCTTCAAATCCATTTGAAAGCAAGCAATTAGACGAAAAAATTGTTCCTGTTGCCGGACTTTACCAAAATTGGTTTCTAGATTATGCGAGTTATGTTATACTCGAACGGGCAGTTCCTGCAATTCACGATGGATTAAAACCCGTTCAAAGGCGTATTTTACATTCCATGAAGGAATTGGAAGATGGTAGATATAATAAAGTCGCCAATGTTATTGGTAACACCATGAAATACCATCCGCACGGAGATGCTTCTATTGGAGATGCTATGGTGCAATTGGGACAAAAAGATTTATTGATTGATTGTCAAGGTAACTGGGGAAATACCTTAACGGGAGATGGCGCTGCTGCAGCGCGTTACATTGAAGCAAGACTCTCGAAATTTGCTTTACACGTAGTTTTCAATCCAAAAACAACGAATTGGTTATCAAGTTATGATGGGAGAAATAAAGAACCCGAAAATCTTCCGGTGAAATTCCCCCTTCTTTTAGCCCAAGGAGCTGAAGGAATTGCTGTTGGTATGGCATGTAAGTTTTTACCGCATAATTTTATTGAATTAATAGACCAATCCATTAACCATTTACGCGGTAAAAAAGTAGAGTTTTTTCCAGACTTCATGAATGGTGGAATGGCCGATTTCTCTAATTACAACGATGGATTGAGAGGTGGAAAAGTTCGAGTTCGAGGTAAAATCAAAAAAGTTGATAATAAAACATTGACTATAAATGAGATACCTTTTGGAACTACAACTGGATCATTAATCGAATCCATTATCAAGGCAAATGATAAAGGGCAAATTAAACTGCGAAAAATTGAAGACAACACATCTGCCGAAGCCGAGATAATTATCCATTTGGCACCAGGAGTATCGCCAGACAAAACAATCGATGCGTTATATGCTTTTACCGATTGTGAAATTTCGATTTCTCCTAACTCGACAATTATTGTAGGTAATAAGCCTCAATTTATTGGTGTTACTGAAATATTAAAATACAACACAGATAATACCGTAAGGCTCAATCAACTAGAATTAGAAATTCGTTTGGACGAACTTGAACGTAATTGGCATTTTTCAACCCTCGAAAAATTGTTCATCAATCAGGAAATGTATATCGATTTCAAACATTATTCGGATAAAGAATCGTTGTTTGAATATTTGTATAAACGCTTTGAACCATTTCAAGAACAATTGATTCGAGAAATCACGGACGAAGATCTTCAAAAGCTTACTCAAATTCCAATGATTCGAATTACTAGATTTGATGGAAGTAAAGCGGATGAACTCCTTTTGAAAATAGAGGAGGAAATGGAACAAGTCAAACATAATTTAGAAAATATTATTGAATATACGATTGAGTATTACAAAGATTTAAAAAAGCGCTTTGGAGCTGGTAGAGAGCGAAAAACAGAAATTAAAATTTTTGATACGATTAGTGCTTCAAAAGTAATAATCGCGAACAAAAAATTATACGTTGATTACGAGGAAGGATTTATCGGACATGGATTGAAAAAAACGGAATCTATTTCTGATTGTTCAGATATAGATGATATCATTATTTTCTTTGCTTCCGGAAAAATGATGGTGACTAAAATTACGGATAAGAAATTTGTTGGTAAAGGAATCGTTCATGTTGCAGTTTGGAAAAAAGGAGATACGCGCACGATTTATCATTTATTTTATCAAGATGGAATTGGCGGCGCGACAATGATGAAGCGTTTTTACGTAAACTCAATAACTAGGGACACAGAATACGATTTGACGCGTGGAACAAAGGGTTCTAAAATGCTCTATTTCTCAGTACATCCAAACGGAGAAAGGGAAGTGGTAACTATTTTACTGCGACCTCGACCACATTTAAAAAGATTGCGGTACGATATCGATCTGGGTGCATTGCTCATAAAAGGTAGGAATTCTGCTGGAAATCGTGTAACGAAAGAAATTGTACAAAAAATTATTCAAAAAGAAGTAGGTGGATCAACCTTAGCCGCTCGAAAAATTTGGTATGATCCAATTGTTGGTCGATTAAATGATGAAGAGCGCGGCAAATTCTTGGGTGATTTCAAAGGAGAGGATAAAATACTGACGCTTTATAAAAATGGTGAATACCGCTTAAGTACTTTTGACTTAGCATCCCATTTTGATGAAGATATGACTCATATTGAAAAATGGCATCCGCGAAGACCAATAACAGCCGTTTATTATGATGGCGAAAAAGAATTACACTTTGTAAAGCGTTTCTTATGTGAAGTCACTACGGACAAGCGCGTATTATTTATTAGTGAAAGTGACGGTTCATTTTTAGATGTTGCCACAACAGCTTATGAACCCGAAGTTCGTATTATTTACAATAAGCTATTAAAAGAAACTAAAAACTTACCTGACAATATCGTTCCGCTCACCGATTTCATTGATGTGAAGGGTATGAAAGCACAAGGCAATCAATTAACAAAATTGAAAGTGAAAGAAATCGTTCTTACCCACCCAATGGAAGGAAAAGAGCCTTGGCCAGAAGATAATCAAACAGATGATAATACAGAAGACCTTTCACTTGAATCAATCGCTGAAGAAGGAGAAACACCAACTATGGAATGGGATGTAACACCAAATGAAGATGATCAGCCAAGCTTGTTTGAAGAAGGATCGGAAGAAGAATAAAATATGGCACTTGAAATTTTATATGAAGACAACCACGTTATTGTTGTCAATAAAAAATCTTCTGATATCGTACAGGGAGATAAAACAGGAGACGCCACCCTACCCGATGCCATTAAAAGTTACCTTAAAAAAAAATACAATAAACCTGGAAATGTATTTTGTGGAGTGGTTCACAGACTGGATAGACCAACTAGTGGTGCTGTTATTTTCGCAAGAACCAGTAAAGCATTAGAAAGGCTGAACAAGCAATTCAGGGAGAAAGAAACGGATAAGGTGTACTGGGCAATAGTAGATAAAAAACCAGAATCTAGGACTGGGAAATTAGTTCATTATTTACGAAAAAATGAAAACCAAAACAAATCTTACGTTACCAATGAGTCCAGTGCCGGAGCAAAACAAGCTGTATTAAATTACACATATCTTCGATCGTCTGATAAATTTCATTTACTTGAAATTGCATTAGAAACAGGCAGGCATCATCAAATCCGGGTTCAACTTGCTACAATAAATTGCCATATAAAAGGAGACTTAAAATATGGCGCTAAACGATCAAATGAGGATGGATCAATTTGCCTTCATGCACGCAAAATATCATTCAATCATCCAACAACTAATCAATTAATTGAAGTGATAGCTCCTTTGCCACCAGATACACTCTGGCAATTTTTTGAATCTAAGTAATATTGGATACCATTTAGGTATGGAAGTTAACTTTTTAGCCTTATTTTACAAATAAAACTAGACCGTTATCTCACCATTTTAATTATCCCGATTTTACTAAAAAACCAAATTATTGGATAAGTCGGATCAAATTCAAACCATTTAGTTGCGAAATTAGGTTTAGATCCTGCGTGGTGATGATTGTTTTGAAATAATTCACCCATTAATAGAACATCCCAAAAAAGAGAATTTTTAGATTTGTCCGAATCATTGAAATTACGATAACCATATTTATGACCCGCCCAATTTACTATTGCACCTTGAATGGGGCCGATAAAGAAATGAAAAGGCAAAAACAAAAACATCCACCACTGAGTTGCGAAAACAATATAAAAAGCAATATAACCCAACGCAAATAACAAACGAACATACCCGTTATCAGCAATGCGATCTATTTTTGGATATTCAGGGAAATTACGGTCAAATTTGTCCTCAATAACAACTCGTTTATTTAATACATCATTATAAATCTTACGCGTATGCATCATCATGCTGTAGGCGTCTTTAAAAAAATGTGGCGTATGAGGATCCTTCTCAGTATCACTATAGGCATGGTGCATTCTATGTAAAATTGCATAGGCACGAGCATTCAAATAAGACGATCCTTGAGTTATCCACGTAAATAAATAGAAGTATTTCTCCCAAAATTTATTCATAGTAAACATTTTGTGAGCACCATAACGATGTAGGAAAAAAGTTTGTCCAAAAAGGGATAAATACCAATGCAGGATAATAAACAATAAAATAAGCATAATTATAAAAAATTTAATAAAACAGGTATAATTGAAATCGTTACTTCAAGTAAACAAAATAAAAGCAAATTAGTTCCTTTTTACAAATTGGGTTAAAATCACTATTACTTGATCATTGATTTTTCCTTCAATTTGATCCATATTGTTTGCAACCAATCGTATCTTTTTAATAACAGTTCCTTTTGAAACGGTGAAATTTGTTCCCTTCACCTTCAAAGATTGAGTTAGAACAACATTATCTCCACTTTCTAAAATATTCCCATATGAATCCATGTGAACTGAAGCTGATTCATAAAAGCTAGCGGCCCATTGAATTAGATCTTCATCGAGATCAACCATTTCTAGTATATTCATGGCCCATGTTTGATCTTTCATACCTAATAATAGTCTGTATGACAAAACCTGAACAACTGGCACTTGACTCCAAATACTACTAGCAAGACATTGCCAGTGATCGCGTGCATTTTTGTTACCTAAATTTTCTTCACAAACCGAACAAATAGCAACTTGATTTTCGATTTTATCCTCTTTCGGGGAAACCGTAAATTCAATTACCGATTGACCATTTGCGCACAATTCACAAATTCCTCCACTTCGTATTTCTAGACTTTTTGAAACAGTCATTTTTTTTTTATTAGAGCGTAAAAGTAATCAATATAAGATAAGTACTACTAACTATTTAGTGTTTCCCATAAAGAAGTCAGTTCAACAATTGCTTCAATGTCACCTTTGCCATTTTATTTCTTTGGTTCAAAGTATACAATTAGCCATTTTGGCTTCCTACCTATTTTTATTTATAGTTATTAAAGAAAGTATTGATAACCAACACGCATGACCAAAAAGAAGAGAATAACTGATTCCAACATAAAAAAGAGCTGTCGATAGAAATCGGCAGCTCTTTCATGACTAAAATATCACTTATTAATCGAAGGTCACTTCCATTTCAACACGTCGATTTTTCTGACGTCCTTCCGGCGTGTCGTTAGTTGCAATTGGTTTAGTTTCTCCAAAATAGAACACTTTCAATTGTAAATCACTCACTCCTTTCGATACTAAATAGGCTTTTAATGATTCAGCTCGTTTTTTGGATAAAATCATATTTGCTTGATCATCTCCCGCATTATCTGTGTGCCCAGAAATATGAAGGTTCCAAGTCGGGCGTTTTTTCAATACTTCAGCTAACTCATCTAACGATAAGAAAGAACTTCCTTCAATTACATCTTTCAACTTTTCAAACTCCAAATTATCAAATGCAGTTTTCAATACCTCAGCTTCCTCTTTTTCAATCACTGGACAACCTTTATTTGATATAGGACCAGCCGTATTCGGACAATCATCATCTTTATCAAGCAAGCCATCATTATCCGTGTCTTTATACGGGCATCCTTTATTTGCAGCTGGGCCAGGTGTATTCGGGCAATCATCGTCTTTATCCAGTAAGCCATCTTTATCACTGTCAGGCCATGGACAACCATTGTTCTCTTTTGGTCCTTTTTCAAGTGGACAACCATCTAAATAATCCAATATTCCATCTTTATCAGTATCCGGGCAACCATTTAATTCTTTCGGACCAGGAACCATTGGACACCCATCTTCAATATCCCTAATTCCATCTCCATCTATATCCGGACAACCGTTCAGCGCAATCAAACCAGAATCTGAAGGGCAATCATCTTTACTATCTATTAAACCATCATTATCGGTATCTGGACAACCGTTAAAAATCTTCAATCCTGCCACATCTGGACAGCTATCATTTTTATCAATTATTTTATCGCCATCTCGATCAGGACAACCAAAAAATTCTTTCAATCCAGCAACATCCGGGCAGCTGTCATTTTTATCCATAATTTTATCGCCATCTCGATCTGGGCATCCTCTAAATTCAACTAATCCTGAATCCAGCGGACAATCATCTTCAGAATCCATTATTCCATCTTTATCGGTATCTGGACAGCCTCTAAACGCCCATGTACCAGGCACATCAAAACACTCATCCTTATTATTAGAAACCTTATCTCCGTCTTTATCTTTAATTCCATCGTACAAAATAGGAACTCGAACACCTGCATAGAATTCTGCTCCTCGAATTTGCCCTGTAGCAGTTAAAAGTCTATAATCAGTTACACCTATTGTTAACGGTCCTAATCGCGCACCAATTCCAGCTTTGAATCCACTGTACTCATTAATAGAAAGAGGCACATGAAACCCAAACCAAGCATAATCAAAACTTGGTGTAATGGAAAATTGATTGGGCACTTTCACTTTAGCCGCTCGTTTAGGTGAAATCATATTCAACATTCCAGTTGCATTCACATAAAAATATTTCCAAATATGGTAATCCACTTGCAAACTGAATGCAGAAGGCGTTCGCATTGTAAAGGTGGATGATGTATCTTGATTGGCAACCCATTGAGAATTTCCAGCAGCAGTTGATTCCTGCATTAACGTATCAATAATTTGATCAAATGTCATAAAACTTGAAGCCGTTTCAAATCGATTCAAATCAAATTTCTCTTGTACATTCACTGTGAAATCCCGGCTCAAACCGCCCTTATTAAATCGAAGTGATCCCAAATCTAAAACTGAAGCTCCTACACGTAGTTTGTATTTATTTTTGTTAAGCATCCAAAGATTGGTTTCACCATCCATGTCATATTTAAACTTTTTAAAATCAGGTCTCCATTCATAAACAACACCTAAATCTAATCCTAATCCAAATTTAGAAGCCGCTTTTGGCAAACCAAATTTATTCGTCTGGATACTACCGCTTACCAAATCATCAATATTATCAGAATAGCCGTAAGCAAAATCTCCCTGTAATAAAAATGAAGTGTCTTCATCAACTAATCCATATTTAAAGTTATCTGTATAAACATATGCTGCCGTATAACCTTGCAACAGTTTTAATTTTCCACCCGCTTTGAAAAAGTGTTTTTCATTTTTCGTATTGATTACTTGAGAATAATTTATGCCGTATTCCGTCCATGACATATGATTTAAATTCAATAATTCTTCGGGCAACGCTCTACCCCACAGATCACTTGTGTCTAATCCAGATTCAGCCAATACCGCCAATCGAGAATCGAGATTATCAAGATTCGTTATTGTTCTAGCTTTTGCAGTAAATCCGACTGCAATTTTTGGAGTTACGTGAAACATAAAATTGATTAGATCAACTTGTAGATTCGAATAAATTCCTCTTGCAGCAACGGTAGAAGTATCATACAAATGTTTAATAATTCCTTCGCTAAATGGTTGTAAATTAAAATCTTCAAATGGTTTTTTTCCCCAACCATTGAATATTGTCGTATCTCCGAACGATTTCCCCCACCAGTATTTATCACCAAAAACACTTTGCTGACGATCACGCATGAATTTCGCATCGAAATAACCGAAATTTTGATAGGTATTCATGTTTAAACTACCCAAATTTAAATCAAAGGCAAACCTTCCATCCACAAAACTAGCAGGTTGAATATCGGTGGCCATTACCCCACCATAATTACTAGATTGAACACCCAAATAAGATTGACTAAATCCAAAATGAGATAGCGCTATTAAAATGGAAAGAACTGTTGCTTTGTTAAACGTTTTCATAAGAGCAATTACTTAATAAAATACTGAACTAAATATCCATCAACAATAGTAGTTAAAGTAACGGAAAAACCTGCGCTTTGATTTAAAGAGACTTTTTTCGATCCTCCAATCACACCTTTAACATACATCCTACCTTTGGAATCGTACAAATATACATTGTTTTCTGTGCCGTCAACTACAGAGAAATAGATTTCTTTATAGGAATTTTTATAGATGCTTGAAGCGGAAATTCGAGTATTACCAAATTCCTTTTCAAAAAGAACCTCTTTTAGGTTTGATGAAATTACAAGTTTATTTGACGCCATAGAAACAGAATACAGGTTCGAATCTAGCCATACCGCATCCAATAAAAGTTGAGAAGTTATCTTTTTATCCTCTTTATTCTCATTCTGTTGATCCTTGGTATTGAACAATTTCAAATAACCATCTACTAATCCTACAACAAGAGCTGAATTTGGTTTATCAACCAGAATAGGTTGAGATTCCAATGGGAATTGATTTATTAGCTTGTTATCTGTCAGAGAAAAAACAAGGACCTTTGTCTGCCCTTTTATTACCGCATTAAGCTTAGAATCTGTAGTGAAAAAATCAAGTTGACTCCAATTATCCTTTTCGGACAGCTTCACCTTTTTTGAAACTAGTCCTTTAGCGTTATAAAGAATTATTTCATTTTTTGAATTAATAATCCCCAATCCAATTTGCCCATTATTAATAAAGACATTTGCTGGACAAACATAATCTGCATCATTATTTTTGATGGGGAATCCTTCTAAGTATTTACCCTGTTTATCTAGTAAATGGATTGATTTTGCAGTTGTAATAGATACAAAATCTTCTTTATTCCATTTTAGCGATTGGATTTCACCGATTGGATTCTCTCCAATATTCTTTTTCCAAGTTTTAACAGAATTTTCAATCCCTTGTATAATTCCTTGCTCCGTCAAGCAAACAATATTTCCTTTTCCATTAAACGTTTTGAAATCTCGGATTTTTCCGGTTATTTGAATCGAGCTATATTCCAAATCTGTATTTAAACTTAATTTTTCATTCTTTAATTTTACTTCTGTTTGAATTAGTTTGTCACCTAAAACAGAAATTGCTGTATTTTTAAATTTCCCCAAGGAACGATATGACACTGATTTAGGTAGATTCATCATCAGCTTATTAAGATCTTCATCATTGTATACCCAAGTTTTATTTAATTCAATCTCAGTAAAAACAAGATCAACAGCCTCTTTTGAGGTAGAAAAAACCGCCATGTTATCAATTGTTTTGACGAAATAATTAGCCCGTAAAGCTCCCATTTTTGGCGAAACAACTAATGAAGTATATTCACCCGTCAATGTATTGTCTTCAGGTAATTGAAGTGTTTCATTTAAGTTTTGTACTATATTCTGTCCGTCAATAAATTGACACATATAAACACGCTTATTATCAATGTTAAATGACACAAATCCTGATTCAACCCATTTACATATTGGACCTTTAGCATATACCGGGTCAATAGATTTCAAATAGGTAGATTCATAAAAGCAATAATTCTCAGCTTTAACAGGTATGTAGGATTGAAAAACACTTTGATCCTCTACTAATTTCCCTCGAATTCCGTTAGCGTTTTTAGAATGATATTCAACCGTATTTTCATTTTTCAAATAAATATCAATGAAATTTGTTTTGGCATTGCCTAACGTTGCAATTGAAGCAGTTGCATTTCGATCCAATTGGCTATAATCAAATTCGAATCCCTCAACATCTTCTTCATACTTATAAATTAGTATTCGATTGTTTTTAAAAACAGCATTAAATTGTTCGATCTTATATAATTCTCCTTGCATTGAATATCTCAAATTCGCTTTTGTCAAAAGTTGATTAATAGAAGAATTCGTCCAAAGTACTGAGTTTTCGATCAGAATAAGATTTCGTTTTTTACTAATATATACATCACAATCAGCGGGTAAAATTGATAAAAATGGCTCAACACTATTTTTATTTTCGCTCAGGGTAGAAAATTCAATTTGATTCCAATCGAACGAATTTGGCTTATGAATAACAAGGACTTGTTCATCTTTTTGACAAAAGATAGAAGAGGGATCTAGGGTGTTTTTCCAATGCGTCATATCATAAACGACATATCCTATCCAGCATAACAAAGCAAGACTTAAGACCCAAAGAATCGTTCTAAACATATTACTTCTCTTTAGACAAATGTAAACCGAATCAAAACACTATTTGATTCCTAGACACTAATAAGATTAACAGAGGAATGTTTACGAAAACATATCTAATTGATTTGTTCCACCCAATAAATTAAATGTCATCCTATGATGTTTGTTAGGGCCATGAATCGAAATAGCATTTCTATGTGCTTTGGTCGGGTATCCTCTGTTCTTATCCCAAGCATAATGAGGAAAATCCAAGTGTAATTCGTGCATTAATTCATCCCGATAATTTTTGGCCAAAACAGATGCTGCTGCTATGGACAAATACTTTGAATCACCTTTGATTACACATTGGTAGGGAATATCATTATAAGGTTTGAATCTGTTTCCATCAACGATGATGTGTTCAGGAACTAATTTGAGTTTTTCAATGGCACGATGCATCGCCAAAATACTAGCATTTAGTATGTTTATCTCCTCAATTTCACGTTCTGAAACCACTCCAATGCCAAAAGAAATTGCACTTTCTTTAATTATGGGTTCCAAAAAAAGACGGGTTTTCTCGGATAACATTTTAGAGTCATTTAACAACGAGTTTTCGAAATTAGCAGGTAAAATAACCGCTGCAGCGACCACAGGTCCAGCGAGACAGCCTCTACCCGCTTCATCGCAACCCACTTCAATGCAATCATTCAGTAAAAATGCTCTTAACAAATCTCAAACTTTTTTTTATAAATTTGGAATAAATATACAACCAAATATGTATTTTTATCGTCATAATCTAAATTAAAATCATGAAATCAATTTATACGCTTCTTTTTGTTTGTATGCTTGGTACAATTTCTTTTGCACAAGATGTTAAAATAGCCAAAGCGCAAAGTGCTACAGAACTCCTTCAAGCAAAGAATACAGGTATTTATACATTTGTTTTCCCTTCAGATATTACAATAGATGCAATCAATCAATCTGCAAATTATTATACATCTTTCTTTACTGTAGAATTAAATGAATCTACAAGAACGGCAAAAGTTACAATGGTTGAAAGCACTCCAGCAAACCGACGTGTAATTCTACGTTTCTTAGCGTCTACTCGGATTCAAAAAATAAAAATTGGTGAGAACGCATTATTCTTACATGAATTTTACGATCAATATTTAGATTAATTTTTCCGAAAAACAATAAGGATAATCAAGGCAGCTAAGGCTGTTATTGACACACCCCAGATCCATCCTCCCAAGAAATAACTTGCAAAAACAGCAGGTATTAGAAAAACGGAGACTAAATGATATTTTCCTTGGTTATCTTTTTCTTTCATTTGGTAAAGTCTATGAATTGTTGAGGGGTTGAGCAATAAGTCATTGGTACATCGAATGAATCAACATCATCAAAAGTATCAAAATTATCGAATAAGGAAATTCCAATTTTAATTAACTCTTTTTTTGTTCGATTGAGATACCGATCATAAAATCCTTTACCATAACCAATTCTATGTCCTGAACGGTCAAAAGCCAATAAAGGAAGTAATATAACGTCTAAATCAATTGGGTCAATTTTTTGAGTCTTTGTAGGTTCTGGTATTCCAAAAGCGCCAATTGAGAAGTCTTGCTTAGATAAAATTCTATAAAAATCCATTTCAAAGGTTTCCTGATTTGAAATAGGAGCATATATCTGAGTTTGCAAAAGATTAAACTCGTTTAAAAACAAAAAAATATTTGGCTCCTTTGCGTGTTCAATGGGCAAAAAAACTCCGATATTTTTTCCTGCTAACTGAATGTTATTTAGCAAGTTTTTAAAACATTGAAGTGATAACTTATCTATTTCCCGCGAAGAAAGTAAATTCCTTAATTCTTTATATTTCCTTCGTAATTCTTTTTTAAGCATTTAATAGTGCTTTTCAATTAATTTACTTGCCACAATTTTATCCAGAGGAAAAGTCAATACGTTTTCAAGATCACTGTTAATAGGTAGCCAACGTTGCTTTTCACCATTCATTTTCAATGGGATTTCGTACGATTCAAATATCAAATTTTCAATACATAATGTCTTTACAAAATAATAAAATGCAAGGAGTTGAGTTTGCTCATTAAAAGCGGAAACTTGCAAATGATCATTGACATAGAATAAGGATTCAACAGAGACTTCCAAATCCAGTTCTTCTTTATATTCTCTGATTAATGCTGAACTAATGCCTTCTCCAAACTCTAATCCTCCACCTGGAAATTTTGTAAATGCAATTCCATCCCTAAATTCATCTGAAACAAGGACCTCTTGTTTTTGATTTATCATTAATCCATAAACACGGATTGTAAATGAATTCATTATTTACCAATGAATCGAAAGTTTTTACCCGGATAAATTGCTGAATCTCCAAGCTCCTCTTCAATACGAAGAAGCTGATTATACTTAGACATTCGATCACTTCTTGATGCTGAACCTGTTTTAATCTGACCACAATTCATCGCTACGGCTAAATCAGCGATTGTATTATCCTCGGTTTCACCTGACCTATGACTCATCACAGAAGAATAACTATTTCTCGTAGCCAGTTGAACCGCTTCCATAGTTTCAGTTAGTGATCCAATTTGATTCACTTTCACTAAAATTGAATTAGCAATTCCTTCATCAATACCCCGTTGTAATCGTTTGGTATTTGTCACAAATAAATCATCTCCAACTAATTGAACTTTATTTCCGATTTCTTTTGTTAACATTGACCAACCATTCCAGTCATCCTCAGCTAAGCCATCTTCAATGGAAATTATAGGATATTTGTTTACCCAATCCTTCCAAAATGAAACCATTTCGGCAGAAGTTCTGTTTTCACCAGTAGATTCAAAATGATATGTTCCAGAATCCGATTTATAAAATTCTGAAGATGCCGCGTCCAATGCAATATAAATATCTTCACCCGGCCTAAATCCAGCTTTTTCTATCGCTTGAATAACCACTTCAATAGCTTCTTCATTTGACTTTAAACTTGGGGCAAAGCCACCTTCATCTCCGACATTTGTTGACATGCCATTTTTTTTCAACACGCTCTTTAAATGATGAAAAATTTCAGTTCCCCAACGCAAGCCTTCTGAAAAGCTTTTTGCTCCAAACGGCATAACCATAAACTCTTGAATATCAATGAGGTTATCTGCATGAGAACCACCATTTAAAATATTCATCATGGGAACAGGCATTGTTACAGCACCAACACCACCAATATATTTATAAAGTGACATATTAGAACAATCAGCTGCAGCTCTGGCCACGGCTAAAGATGTCCCCAAAATTGCATTCGCACCAATTCTAGATTTATTTGCGGTACCATCCAATTTAATCAACGCTGTATCAATAGCTTTTTGTTCCATAACATCCATACCCGTTAATAAATCATTTATTGAAGTATTAACGTGATTAACAGCATGTAAAACACCTTTCCCTAAATACATTGATGAATCATTATCTCTAAGTTCTGCCGCTTCATGAATACCAGTCGACGCACCTGAAGGAACTGCGGCTCTTCCGATTAAACCATCAGTAGTGAGTACATCTACTTCTATTGTAGGATTTCCACGTGAATCTAAAATTTGACGTGCATGAACTTTTGCTATATAACTCATATATCTTTATTGTTATTCATATTAGTAATAAACTGATCAAATAAATACCTGGAATCATGTGGGCCGGCAGATGCCTCCGGATGATACTGAACAGAAAAAACAGGTTTATTGATTATTTCTATACCAGCAATTGTATCATCATTTAAATGAATATGTGTGACGGCAATTGATGTATTATCTTCTAAACCATTCTTTGAAATTACAAACCCATGATTTTGAGACGTAACTTCACCCTTACCAGTTTTCAAATTCTTAATAGGATGATTAATTCCTCTATGACCGTTAAACATTTTTTCCGTTCTCAATCCTTGACTTAATCCAAGAATCTGATGACCCAAACAAATACCAAAAACCGGTTTTTCCGTTTTTACAATTTCCTTAACTAGATTAATAGAAAATGGCATAGCTGATGGATCACCTGGTCCATTAGACAACATGTACCCATCCGGATTAAATGCTATCAATTCTTCAATTGAGGTATCAAGTGGAAAAACTTTAACGAAACAATCTCGCTCTGTCAAACATTTAATAATATTGTTTTTCAACCCGAAATCTAATAAAGCCACACGAAATTTTGCGTTTTCATGCCCCCTTTCAAAGGAAGTTTTTGTCGAAACTTTTGACGACAACTCCAAACCAGCCATTGAGGGAGTTCGCTCTAAAAACTCATTTAAATGATTCTCTGATAAATTTTCTGAAGAAATAACTGCATTCATAGCGCCTTTATTTCGAATATGTCGAACAAGTGCTCTAGTATCTATATCTGAAATTCCTACTGTGTTATTCAATTCCAAAAAAGATTGAAGCGAAGATGATGCAGAAACACGTGAAAAACAATCTGAAAATTTCTTTACAATAAGACCAGAAATTTTAATTGAATCAGATTCGTTTTCATCAGGGTGAATACCATAATTACCAATATGTGGTGAATTCATAATAAGAAGCTGACCGTAATAGGATGGATCAGTAAAAACCTCTTGATAACCTGTCATTCCAGTATTAAAAGCAATCTCACCCGTTGTAGTACCTATTTTGCCTATGGCATATCCATGAAAACAAGAACCATCTTCTAATTTTAATACTGCTGGAGTTCGCTCGTTCATTTGAATAAATTTAATACAAAGGTAATTTATAAGGCAATAAGAAAAATACAATACACAAAAAAAGGCGACCAAACGATCGCCTTTTTATCAACAAAGTGTTAACTTCTTAATCTTTCTTTTCTTCATCGGTAGCCGTTTCAGAATCTTCTGAAGTTTCTTCATTCGAAGTTTCTTCATTTTCTCCCACAACAACAGCATCCTCAATTACATCTTCTGACGTAGTAGTTTCTTCTACATCCTCAACTTGTGCTGAAGCATCAACTGAATCTGCTGATTTTTTAACTCCACCTCTTCGAGAACGACGAGTAGTTTTCTTAGCAGAATCATTAGAATATAATTCATTGTAATCAACTAATTCAATCATACACATTTCAGCATTATCACCTAGTCTGTAGCCAGTTTTCAAAATACGGGTATAACCCCCATTTCTCTCTGCAATTTTAGGTGCAACATCTCTAAAAAGCTCCGTTACAACTTCCTTATCTTGTAGATATGAGAATACAATTCTACGAGAATGTGTTGAATCTTTCTTTGATTTTGTTAAAAGTGGTTCCACAAAAACTCTCAATGCTTTTGCCTTAGCAACTGTTGTATTAATTCGTTTGTGACGTATTAATGAACATGCCATATTAGAAATCATAGCTTTTCTGTGCGATGATTTTCTTCCTAAATTATTTACTTTATCTCCGTGTCTCATGATTTCTTTTTCTTAATCCATGTCCAATTTATACTTAGCCACGTTCATTCCAAATGTAAGTCCTTTATTATCAACCAACTCTTCAAGCTCAGTTAATGACTTTTTACCAAAATTTCTAAATTTCAATAAATCAGACTTGGCAAACGCAACCAACTCACCTAATGTATCAACTTCTGCAGCTTTCAAACAATTTAAAGCACGAACAGAAAGATCCATATCAACAAGTTTGGTTTTCAATAGCTGACGCATGTGAAGAGAAGACTCATCAAACTCCTCATTGTCAGATTTTGATTCATTCTCAATCGATATTTTTTCGTCCGAGAACAACATGAAATGATGAATCAATATTTTTGCAGCCTCTTTCAATGCATCCTTAGGTTGAATCGAACCGTCTGTTTTGATATCAAGAATTAATTTTTCGTAATCCGTTTTTTGCTCAACACGAAAGTTTTCAACTGAGTACTTAACGTTCACAATAGGAGTAAAAATTGAATCTACCGCTATTGTACCGAAAGTAGCATCTGGATTTTTATTCTCGTCAGCTGGAACATATCCTCTTCCTTTAACAATCGTTAATTCAATGTTTAATTTTACACTTGGTTCCATGTTACATATAACCAAATCAGTATTTAAAACTTGAAATGCCGAAGTAAATTTACCCAAGTCACCAGCAGTTAATTGCTTTTGACCCGAAATAGAAATTATAACTGTTTCAGTATTTGTACCTTCTATTTGTTGTTTGAAACGTACTTGCTTCAAATTTAAAATAATATCAGTCATATCCTCAACAACACCTTTGATTGTCGAGAATTCATGATCTACTCCTTCAATTTTTACCGAAGCAATAGCAAACCCCTCTAAAGAAGAAAGTAAAATTCTTCTCAATGAGTTTCCTACAGTGATTCCGTAACCTGGTTCAAGAGGTCGGAATTCAAATTGTCCTTCTTGCTCGTCTGAATGAACAAGAACAACTTTATCTGGTTTTTGAAAATCTAAAATTGCCATAACAAAGCGAAATAATTTATTATTTAGAATATAATTCGACGATTAACTGTTCCTTAATGTTTTCAGGAATCATGTCTCTTGCAGGAATTGCAATCATTTTACCTAACATTGTAACTGAATCCCAATCCAACCAATCGAACTTTTTGTTATTCGAATTCATTGATGATGTGATTATCTCTAAAGATTTAGATTTTTCTCTAACCCCTACAACATCACCTACTTTAAGTGTATAAGAAGGAATGTTTACAACATCACCATTTACAGTGATATGCTTGTGAGAAACTAACTGACGTGCACCCCTTCTAGTAGGCGCAACGCCTAATCTAAATACAGTATTGTCTAATCTCGACTCGCACAATGTAAGTAAATTCTCACCTGTAATGCCTTTCATTCGAGAAGCTTTGTCAAATAAATTTCTAAATTGACGCTCAAGAATACCATAAGTATACTTAGCTTTTTGCTTCTCTCCTAACTGAATAGCATATTCAGATTGTTTTGAGCCTCTTCTTTTAGCAGGACCGTGCTGTCCTGGACCATAATTTCTTTTTTCCAGTGCTTTATCTGGACCAAAAATCGCTTCACGAAAACGACGTGCAATCTTTGTTTTAGGACCTCTATATCTTGCCATACTTAAATATTGTGGGAGAACTATGAATTAAGGCAATCCTTCGATAGCAAACTCTCCCTGGTTAAAAATTAAAACTTAAACTCTTCTTTTCTTTGGAGGGCGACAACCATTATGTGGTAGAGGAGTAACATCAATTATTTCAGTTACTTCTATTCCTGTATTATGTATTGCCCTTATTGCCGATTCTCTACCAGCACCTGGGCCTTTAACAAAAACTCTTACTCTTCTTAATCCGAAATCATGAGCTTCTTTAGCCGCATCCTCTGCAGCTACTTGAGCGGCATAAGGAGTGTTTTTCTTTGACCCTTTAAAACCCATTTTACCTGCTGACGACCAAGAAATAACTTGACCACCACCATTGGTTAATGAAATAATTACATTATTAAATGTTGCTTGTATATGCGCTTCACCAGCAGCATCTACTTTAACATTTTTTCTTTTCTTTTGATTTGTCTTAGCCATCTCAACTATTTATTATTTAGTAGCCTTTTTCTTATTAGCAACAGTTTTACGTCTTCCTTTTCTCGTTCTAGAGTTATTTTTAGTACGTTGACCTCTTAATGGTAAACCAGATCTATGTCTGATACCACGTTGACAACCTATATCCATTAAACGCTTTATATTCAATTGAATTTCAGAACGTAATTGACCTTCTGTTTTAACTTCATTTATTGAATTACGAATCGCTGACAACTGATCATCATTCCAGTCCTGAACTTTGATGTTTTCATCGATTTGGTTATCACTTAATATTTTTTTGGAAGTACTTCTTCCAATACCGAAGATATAAGTCAAGCCTATTACTCCTCTTTTGTTTTTTGGTAAATCAATTCCCGCTATACGTGCCATACTAAAAATAATTTTATCCCTGACGTTGCTTCAGTTTTGGGTTCTTTTTGTTAATAATATAAACTCTTCCTTTGCGTTTTACAATTTTGCAATCCGCAGATCTTTTTTTAACTGATGCTCTTACTTTCATCTTTTTTTATTTATTTGTATCTAAAAGAAATTCTACCTTTGGATAAGTCATAAGGTGACATTTCTACTTTAACTTTGTCTCCAGGTAATATTTTAATATAAAACATTCTCATTTTACCCGAAATATGAGCAATAATAATATGACCATTTTCAAGCTGAACTTTAAACATTGCGTTAGGTAAAGCCTCGAGAATTAATCCATCTTGTTCAATTGATGATTGTTTTGCCATAATTTAAAACCCTGATAATTCGTTTTGATTTCTTCTACCTTTAATTCGAGTGCCTTCCATCAAACCATCCATATGACGATTTAATAAATAAGATTCAATTTGTTGAAGCGTATCTAATACAACCCCTACCATAATTAGAATAGATGTACCTCCAAAAAACATAGCAAAAGCATCATTCACACCTGCTTGTTTAGCAATTGCCGGTAAGATTGCAATGATGGCGAGAAATAACGAACCGGGAAAGGTTATTCTTGACACTAATGAATCGATGTAATCAGCAGTTTCTTCACCTGGACGGATTCCAGGAATGAAGCCACCGCTTCTCTTTAAATCATCCGCAATTTTTCTTGGATTAATCATAATCGCCGTATAGAAATAGGTGAAAACAATTATCAAAAGTGCAAGGAGCAAATTGTAACTTACACCATAAATGTCTCCAAGAGCACGTTGAATAAAATTCCCTTCCGACGCAACCATACTTGAGAATGCCATCATTGGAATAGTCATTATTGCTTGCGCAAAAATAATAGGCATAACTCCACTTGCATTAACTTTAATAGGCAAGTAGTTTCTTGCACCTTGTTCTTCGACTGCTCTAGCACCAACAATTCTTTTGGCCGTATTGAGAGGAATTTTTCTAACCCCTTGAACAATCAAAATGGTTAATAACACAACTAACATGAATGCTATTATTTCAAGAACTATCATGATAAGATTTGACTTATTCATTCCAATTTCAGCGATGAATGACTCTGGTAAACGAGATAAAATTCCAACTGTTATTAGTAGAGAAATTCCATTACCTATTCCTTTTTCAGTAATGCGCTCACCCAACCATACAGCAAACATTGAACCAGCAACTAAAACTAAAATTGTTTGAGTCCACCAGAATGTAGAGGCATCCGCAGGCATAGCACCTTTATTTTGAACGTATAAAGTTAAATAACTTGGAGCTTGAAGAGCACATATTATAATTGTCAGTATTCTAGTATAATTATTGATTTGTTTACGACCAGATTCACCTTCATTTTGCATTTTCTGAACAGCTGGTATAGCCATCCCCAGCAACTGCATAATGATGGATGCACTAATGTAGGGCATTATACCTAAAGCCATAACGGAAGCATTACTAAAACCACCTCCAGAAAATAGAGACAATAAAGTTTCAAGAGCATTCTGATCACCTTTAGCTTGTGCGGCAGACAAAGCTGTATAATCAACACCAGGAATAATAATAAAGGACCCTACTCTATAAACTAGAATCAGACCTAAAGTAAGAAGTATTCTCTTCCTTAGTTCTTCAACTTTCCAGATGTTCTTAAGATTTTCTACTAACTTTTTCATTTTATAAAAAGGGCTCTAAATAATTATACCTCAGTACAAGTTCCACCTTGCGCTTCAATTGCTGCTTTTGCTGTTGCAGAAAACTTGTGGGCTGTGATATTAACTTTTGCAGTTAATTCACCTTTACCTAGGATTTTAATTAAATCGTTTCGCGAAATAATTCCGTTTTCTTTTAACACATCGAAATTAAATTCAGAAAGATTCTTATTTTCAAACAAGTATTGTATCGTAGAAAGATTAACACCTTTATATTCAACACGATTAATGTTTTTGAAACCAAATTTCGGAACGCGACGTTGTAAAGGCATTTGGCCACCTTCAAAACCTATCTTGGTTTTGTAACCAGAACGAGACTTAGCACCTTTGTGACCTCTTGTTGAAGTACCTCCATGTCCTGAACCTTGTCCTCTTCCTATTCTTTTAACCTTTTTTACTGCGCCTTCGGCAGGCTTTAAATTATGTAAGTTCATTATCTATAAATTATTCAGATATTACTTGTAACAAATGATTCACTTTACGAACCATTCCTAAGATTTGAGGAGTTGCCTCTTTTTCTATAACTTGGTTGAGTTTTCGAAATCCAAGCGCTTTAATCGTCGCTTTTTGCACAGCTGGACTTTTAATAGTACTCCTAACTTGTTTGATTTTTATCGTTGCCATAACTGTTTATTAACCATTAAATACTTTATCCACCGTAATACCTCTCTGACGTGCCACAGAGGAAACGTCTCTCATATGAGCCAAAGCGTCAATAGTAGCTTTAACAACATTATGTGGGTTAGAAGAACCTTGAGATTTAGCCAAGACATTGTGAATACCAACACTTTCCAATACAGCACGCATAGCACCTCCCGCAATTACACCTGTACCTTCAGTAGCTGGCTTAAGTAGGATGTTCGCACCACCATATTTTCCTTTTTGAGCGTGAGGAACTGTACCACGATAAATAGGAACTTTAATCAAATTCTTCTTCGCATCGTCTATTCCTTTAGTGATAGCCTCAGTAACTTCTTTCGCTTTACCTAAACCATGACCTACAACTCCATTTTCATCCCCAACTACAACTATAGCTGAAAAACTAAACGTTCTACCACCTTTTGTAACTTTGGTAACACGATTCACAGCCACTAATTTATCTTTTAACTCGATATCAGCTGATTTTACTTTATTCATATTTTGCATTGACATATTCGCTTAAAATTTAAGACCACCTTCTCTTGCCGAATTAGCTAATGCTTTCACTCTTCCGTGGTACAAATAACCATTTCTATCAAACACAACAACTTCAACACCTGCAGCTTTCGCCTTTTCAGCTACTAACTTCCCAACAACTGTTGCTTGTACAACTTTATTACATTTTTCAATATCTTTATTCTTGTAAGATGTCGCAGAAGCCAAGGTAGTTCCAGTTAAATCATCGATTAACTGTGCATAAATTTGTTTATTACTTCTAAATACAGTCAAACGAGGTAATTTAGCAGTACCGAATACTTTTTTACGAATTCTTCGTTTGATTTTTAGTCTTCTATTTAATTTATCTAGTGCCATAGTCTCTATTATTTTTTACCAGCAGACTTACCTGCTTTTCTTCTTAATTCTTCACCAACAAACTTGATACCCTTTCCTTTGTAAGGTTCAGGTTTTCTAAATGATCTTATCTTAGCTGCAACCTGGCCTACTAATTGTTTATCAAAAGATTCTATGCAAACAACTGGAGCTTTACCTTTTTCTGTTACAGTAGTAATTTTAACATGATTAGGAACTTCAAGAATAATAGCATGTGAATAACCTAATGATAATTCAAGTTGCTGACCAACTGCATTTGCACGATAACCAACACCTACTACTTCTAATTCTTTCTTAAATCCTTCAGAAACACCAATAATCATATTTTGCGTTAATGCTCTATAAAGACCATGTTTAGATCTAAACTCTGGTATATCAGATGTTCTTTTAAAAGTTATAACATCACCTTCGATGCTTACTTCTATGGAAGGGTCAATTTCTTGTTTCAACTCTCCTTTTGATCCTTTAACCGTAATAAAATTATCGTTGAATTTAACTTCAACACCTTTTGGTACAACTATTGGATTTTTACCTATTCTTGACATTTCTCTTAATATTAATAAACGTAGCAAAGAACTTCACCACCAACATTTAACTTACGTGCTTCTTTATCAGTAATAACTCCTTTAGAAGTTGACATGATAGCAACACCCAAACCATTCAATACACGGGGTAGATTGTCTGATCCTGTGTACTTTCGAAGACCTGGACGTGATATCCGATCAATTCTTGTTATGGCAGGAACACGTGTTGTAGTGTTATATTTCAAAGCAATTTTAATTATACCTTGTTTTTCATCTTCTTCAACTTTATAATTCGCTATGAAACCTTGATCGAACAAAATTTCAGTCATAGACTTTTTCAAGTTAGACGCAGGGATTTGAACTATTTTCAAACCAGCGCTACTTGCATTACGAATTCTAGTTAAATAATCTGCAATTGGATCTGTGTTCATTTTTCTTTATTCTAAATTCTATTAATCTTACTAATTACCAGCTTGCTTTTTTAACA
Organism: Crocinitomicaceae bacterium; assembly: GCA_044377675.1. Classification (GTDB taxonomy): domain Bacteria; phylum Bacteroidota; class Bacteroidia; order Flavobacteriales_D; family Crocinitomicaceae; genus UBA952. Next base: position 153,670 of record JBILYP010000001.1, on the reverse strand, counting down.
CCCGGTATTTTTCCTGCTAAAGCCATTTCTCTAAAAGTAACCCTTGAGATACCAAAGTTCCTCATGTAACCTCTTGGTCTACCAGTTAAACCACAACGGTTATGAAGTCTAATTTTAGCTGAGTTTGCAGGTAACTTTTGTAAAGCCATCATAGCATCCCATTTAGCAACTTGAATTTCTTCAGAAGGATCTGTTGACTTTAATACTTTAGTCAAAACATCTCTCTTTTTAGCATAACGTGCTACAAGCTTTTCTCTTTTGCGCTCACGCGCCTTCATTGATTCTTTAGCCATTTCTTATTTCGTTTTAAAAGGGAAACCAAACGCATCTAACAAAGCTTTTGCTTCTTCATCGCTATCTGCTGATGTAACAAAAGTAATATCCATACCTAAAATCTTACTTACTTTATCGATATCGATTTCAGGAAATATAATATGTTCAGTTACTCCCATGTTGTAATTACCTCTACCATCAAATCCTTTTGGACTCACACCTCTAAAGTCACGAGTTCTAGGTAAAGCTACAGAAAGAAGACGATCTAAGAATTCATACATTCTCTCTCCTCTAAGAGTAACTTTGGTACCTATTGGCATACCTTTACGAAGCTTGAAATTAGAGATATCTTTTTTCGAAAAAGTAGCAATCGCTTTTTGTCCTGCAATACGCGATAAATCCGCCAATGCATTATCTATCATCTTTTTATCAGCAACCGCATCACCGATTCCTTGGCTGAGTACAATTTTTTTCAATTTCGGTACACGCATAATTGTAGTGTAACCGAATTTCTCTGTAAGTCCAGAAATAATCTCTGAACTATACTTTTCTTTAAGTCTTGGTACGTAACTCATATTATTTTATCACCTCCCCTGATTTCTTAGAATATCTAACTAAATTTCCTTTATCATTCATTTTTCTACCCACTTTTGTGGCTTGGCCATTTACAACAACCATTAAATTTGAAATATGAAGACCAGCTTCTTTTTCAATTATACCACCCTGAGGATCTGAAGCACTTGGTTTAGCATGTTTCTTTACCATATTAACAGCTTCAACAATCGCTCTAGATTTCGTACGATCAATTTTAAGGATTTTTCCTTCTTGACCTTTGGACTCACCGCTAATTACTCTAACAGTATCTCCAACTTTTATGTGTAATTTAATTTGCATAACTTCTTTCTAAACTGAATTACAAAACTTCAGGTGCTAACGAAACAATTTTCATGTAGTTGTTTTCACGCAACTCTCTAGCAACTGGTCCGAAAATACGAGTTCCTCTCATTTCACCAGCTTGATTTAAAATAACGCAAGCATTATCATCAAACCGAATGTAAGAACCATCTGCTCTTCTAACTTCTTTTGTTGTTCTAACTACTACTGCTTTGGCTACACTTCCTTTTTTAACAGCTCCGGACGGCATCGCACTTTTAACAGCAACAACAATTTTATCACCAACAGAAGCATATCTTCTTCTTGTTCCACCAAGAACACGAATACATAAAACCTCTTTAGCTCCTGAATTATCTGCTACTGAAAGCCTTGACTCTACTTGTATCATTGTTCAATTATTATTTAGCTCGTTCCACAATTTCTACTAATCTCCAATTCTTGGATTTACTCAATGGACGGGTTTCCATAATACGGACAGTATCTCCCTCATTACAGTCATTAGTCTCATCATGCGCTACGAATTTAGTTGTTTTCTTAACAAACTTTCCGTACTTGGGGTGTTTCACCTTTCTTTCAACAGCTACAACGATAGATTTCTCCATTTTATCGCTAGTTACTATGCCTACTCTTTCTTTTCTTAAATTTCGCTTTTCCATTTTAAGCTACTTATTTTTTATGTTCTAACGATTATCGTCTTGCTAATTCTGTCTTCATCCTAGCCACCAATCTTCTCATACCTCTGATACGTAATGGATTTTCCATTGGTGTCATTTTATGATTAAATTTCATAGCCGCTAATTGCTCACCTGTAGATAACATTTTGCTTGTCAAGTCTTCAGTTGACATCTTTACAATTTCCTCTTGTTTCATAATATCTAAATTAAATAGGAATAACAAAATCATTTCTAACAACAAACTTACACTTTACAGGTAACTTTTGAGCAGCCAACCTCAAAGCTTCTTTTGCTATTTCATAAGAAACACCATCAGCCTCAAACATTATTCTACCCGGATTAACAACAGCAACCCAATGACTTGGAGCTCCCTTTCCTTTACCCATCCTTACCTCTGCAGGTTTCGATGTAACTGGTTTATCAGGGAAAATTCTAATCCAAACTTTACCCTCTCTCTTCATGTAACGCGTTACTGCGATACGAGAAGCTTCAATTTGTCTTGAAGTTATCCATCCTGACTCAAGTGTTTTTAAGCCGAAAGTACCAAATGCGATAGTTGCACCTCTGTGAGCTAGACCTTTAACGCGGCCCTTTTGTACTCTCCTAAACTTAGAACGTTTTGGTTGTAACATGATCTACTTATTAACTATTCTCTATTATTTTTTCTTTCTTCTTAATCCTCCAGCCGGTTTCTTACCCATACCTGAAGAATTGCCTTGTGTATTTGATGAAGATACACCAACATTAGGTGATAAATCTCTTTTTCCATACACTTCCCCTTTACAAATCCAAACCTTAATCCCTAAACGACCATAAGTAGTATGTGCTTCAGCTAGAGCATAATCAATATCAGCTCTAAATGTATGAAGTGGTATTCTTCCTTCTTTGTACATTTCAGAACGTGCCATTTCAGCACCATTTAAACGACCGGAGATTTTAATCTTTATACCTTCAGCACCCATTCTCATGGTAGATGCAATCGACATTTTAATAGCTCTTCTAAAAGAGATTCTCGCCTCAAGCTGTCTTGCAACACCATCCGCAACTAGTCGGGCATCCAATTCAGGACGCTTAACTTCAAAAATGTTAATTTGAATTTCTTTTTTAGTGATTTTCTTTAACTCTTCTTTCAGTTTGTCAACCTCTTGACCACCCTTTCCGATAATAACACCAGGACGTGCTGTGTTAATCGTTACAGTTATCAATTTCAATGTTCTCTCGATTATAATTTTAGCTATACTTGCTTTAGCCAAACGAGCGAAAAGGTATTTACGAATTTGATCGTCTTCAACGATTTTATCTTTGTAGTCTTTTCCACCATACCAATTAGACTCCCATCCATGAATGTAACCTAATCTATTTCCTATCGGATTTGTTTTTTGTCCCATTTCTATAACTTAAATTGCACTATCTACAACGATTGTGACATGGTTTGACCTTTTTCTAATTCTATGAGCCCTACCCTGAGGAGCTGGCTGAATTCTTTTAAGCATAGTACCTCCGTCAACTTGAATTGTCTTAACAACAAGCTTTTCTTCTTCAATACTTTTACCTTCATTTTTTTGTTCCCAATTAGCCAAAGCTGATCTTAATAATTTTTCAAGACTTGTTGAAGCATCTTTAGCATTATGTTGAAGAATATTCAATGCTTTGTTCACTTCCAAACCTCTAATTAAATCAGCAACTAATCTCATTTTACGCGGAGCAATAGGAGAGTTATTTAAGCGTGCAAATGAAATTTGCTTCTTTTCTTCCTTGATTTGTTCTGCTTTTATACGTTTTCTAGCACCCATGAGTTCAAATTCTATCGTTTTTTATCTTTTTTATTTCCAGCGTGTCCTCTGAAATTTCTTGTTGGAGAAAACTCTCCTAATTTATGGCCAACCATATTTTCTGTTGCAAAAACAGGGATAAATTTATTCCCATTGTGAACAGCGAATGTAAGTCCTACAAACTCTGGAGTTATAGTGGAGGCTCTAGACCATGTCTTAATAACACTTTTAGTTTGATTAGCCTGAGCATCGTCTACTCTTTTCATCAATTTATAATGAACAAATGGCGGTTTTTTTAAGGAACGACTCATACTTTATCTATTATTTTCTTTTCTCTAAAATGAATTTACTCGATTGCTTCTTGGGAGCTCTTGTTTTGTAACCTTTAGCAGGCACACCATTTCTTGAACGTGGATGACCCCCAGAATTTCTTCCTTCACCACCTCCCATAGGGTGATCAACTGGATTCATAACAACACCACGTACACGAGGTCTACGTCCTTGCCATCTAGCTCTACCCGCTTTCCCAGAAACCTCTAGGTTATGTTCAGCATTAGAAACAGATCCTATTGTAGCTAAGCAAGTAATTAAAATCATTCTTGTCTCTCCAGAAGGCATTTTCACAATAGCATATTTACCATCACGAGCACTCAGTTGAGCATAAGTACCTGCACCTCTTGCAATAGACCCACCTTTTCCTGGCTGTAATTCAATGTTATGAATAACAGTACCTAATGGAACATCTTTCAACAACAAAGCATTTCCAACATTAGGAGCAGAACCCGGTCCAGAAACAACTGTATCCCCTACCTTTAAACCATTTGGTGCTATTATATATCTTTTTTCTCCATCAGCATAGAAAACTAATGCAATATTAGCTGTTCTATTTGGATCGTATTCAATTGTTTTGATTGTCGCAGGAATTCCATGCTTGTCTCTTTTAAAATCAACAATACGATATCTTTGTTTGTGACCACCACCGATGTAGCGCATAGTCATTTTACCAGTGTTATTTCTACCACCTGACTTTTTTCTAGAAGCTAATAAACTCTTTTCTGGTGTTGAAGTAGTTATATCAGTTAATTCCATGACAACTTTATGACGTTGACCAGGAGTAATCGGGTTAAATTTCTTTAAGCTCATCTCTCAATTAATAATTGTTAAACAATTCGATAAATTGACCATCTGCAACAGTAACAACAGCTTTTTTCCACTGCTTACTTTTTTGCTCAACAATACCTTTATTGGTAAATTTCACAGATGATACACCGCCACCATAATTCATTGTACGAACGGCTGTAACACGAACATTATACAACTTCTCGATAGCACCCTTAATTTCTAGTTTATTTGATTTAAACTCAACTTCAAAAGTATAACTGTTTCTCTTTTCAGTAAGAGAAGTCGCTTTTTCAGTGATAATTGATTTTCTTATAATTGTCTTCATATCTTACTACTAATTCAAAATAGTTTCTAATTTCTCAATTGAACTTACTGCTAGAACAACTTTCTTTGCGTTTAAAACGTCAAAAGTATTTACAGAATCAACAGTTACGACTTTTATCTTACTAAGGTTACGAGCGGACAAGTAAACTTGATCATTTTTTGAACCTAGTATCAATAAAACTTTCTCATTATCCAATTTCAATGAAGAAACTAATGAAATAAACTCTTTTGTTCTTGGTAAATCATAATTCAAATCTTCTAGAACCATTAAAGCATCATTTTGAACTTTGTAAGAAAAAGCTGATTTTCTTGCCAAACGTCTAACTTTAGTATTCAATTTAAACTCATAATTACGTGGTCTTGGTCCGAATATACGGCCACCTCCAACGCGAGTTCCAGACTTAACACTACCAGCTCGAGCGCCACCAGTTCCTTTCTGCTTTTTTAATTTTCTTGTTGAACCAGAAATCTCATTTCGTTCTTTTGATTTATGAGTTCCTTGACGACGGTTAGCTAAATGCAAACGTACATCAAGATAAATAGCATGATCATTCGGTGTAATTCCAAAAACATCATCTGATAATGTTACTTTGTTCGAAGTAACTTCTCCTTTAGCATTATATATTTTTGTTTCCATTACTTCTTAATTAATACCGTTGAACCTTTTGCTCCAGGAATAGAACCTTTCACAATAATTATGTTTCTATCAGTTAACACTTTCAAGATTTGTAAGTTTGATTGGTTCACGCGCTTGTTTCCCATTTGACCAGCCATTCGCATACCTTTAAATACACGAGCAGGATAAGAACACGCTCCGATTGAACCCGGTGCACGCAAACGATTATGCTGACCGTGAGTCGCTTGACCAACACCAGCAAAATGATGTCTACGAACAACCCCTTGAAAACCTTTACCTTTAGATGTTCCAGTTACGTCAACGAATTCACCTTCCTGAAAAACATTTACTGCAACTAAATCACCGAGAGCTAAATTATTGAATCCTTCAAACTCAACAAGTTTCATTTTAGGTTCGGTATTAGCTTTCTTAAAATGACCCATTAAAGCTTTTGGAGTATTTTTCTCTTTTCGAGTACCAAACCCCAATTGGATAGCTTCGTATCCATCTGTTTCAGTTGTTTTAACCTGCGTTACTACGCAAGGACCAGCTTCTATTATCGTGCATGGTAATGCCTTACCCTCGGCACTGTAGATACTAGTCATACCAACTTTTTTTCCAATTATTCCTGGCATTTTCTACGTTATTATTAATTAAACTTTTATCTCGACATCTACTCCACTTGGCAATTCTAGTTTCATCAAAGCATCAACTGTTTTTGAAGAAGAACTATAAATATCCAGTAATCTCTTGTACGAGCTCAATTCAAATTGCTCACGAGCTTTTTTGTTTACGTGTGGAGAACGCAACACTGTAAATATTTTTTTATTTGTAGGTAACGGTATAGGACCGCTAACAACTGCTCCTGTAGATTTAACCGTTTTAACAATTTTCTCTGCAGATTTGTCAACCAAGTTATGATCGTACGATTTTAATTTTATTCTTATTTTTTGGCTCATTTTCTTTTAAATTAAGCAGTTACCTTACCCTTTACTTTTGATACTACATCCTCAGAAACATTTTTAGGCGCTTCTGCATAATGTGAGAACTCCATTGAAGAATTTGCACGACCCGATGTAATAGTTCTTAATTGAGTGACATAGCCAAACATTTCTGATAATGGAACATCAGCTTTCAGTACTTTAGCTCCAGCTCTATCATCCATCCCTTTCATCATTCCTCGTCTTCTGTTTAAATCAGCTACTACATCACCCATATTTTCTTCCGGAGTTACAACCTCTAAATTCATTATTGGCTCTAACAATACAGGACGACAATTCTTTAATGCTGATCTATATGCCATTTTCGCACAAAGTTCAAAAGACAATGAATCTGAATCGACTGCGTGGAATGAACCATCAACTAATTCTACTTTCATCGCGTCTACTGGGAAACCAGCAAGAACTCCATTTTTCATAGAATCTCTGAATCCTTTCTCTACTGAAGGAATAAATTCTCTTGGAATATTACCACCTTTAATACTATTAACGAATTCAAGACCTACTTTCTCAACATTATCTTGAGGAGAAATCTTAACAACTATGTCAGCAAATTTACCTCTACCACCAGATTGTTTTTTGAATACCTCTCTGTGATCAACACGTTCTGTGATATTTTCACGGTAAGCAACTTGTGGTGCACCTTGATTTACTTCGACTCTAAATTCTCTTTTTAAACGATCAATAATTATTTCAAGGTGTAACTCACCCATTCCACTAATTATTGTTTGACCAGTTTCTTCGTCAGTGTTTACACGGAAAGTAGGATCCTCCTCAGAAAGCTTAGATAAACCGATTGACAAACGATCAGTATCTGCTTGAGTTTTTGGTTCAATTGCCAATCCAATAACAGGCTCCGGAAACACCATCGATTCTAAGATAATTGGTGCATTCTCCGCACACAATGTATCCCCAGTTTTAATATCCTTAAATCCAACTACAGCTCCAATATCACCAGCTCCTAATTCAGGAATTTGATTTTGTTTGTTGGCATGCATTTGAAAAATTCTCGAAATACGCTCTTTGTTATCTGATCTTGTATTTAACACATATGAACCTGCAACTAACTTACCTGAATAAGCACGCACAAAACAAAGTCTTCCAACAAAAGGATCGGTCGCAATTTTAAATGCCAAACCAGAAAAAGGCTCATCGTAAGAAGGTTTTCTAGTAACTTCTTCGTCTGTTTTTGGATTGATACCTACAATTCCTTCAATATCCATTGGAGAAGGTAAAATTTCCATTACCATATCAAGCATTGCTTGAACCCCTTTGTTTTTGAAAGAAGAACCACACATCATTGGAACAACCTTACCTGAAATAGTAGCTGCCCTTAGAGCTGTTAATATTTCTCTTTCAGTTAACGAATTTTCATCCTCGAAAAATTTCTCCATAAGGGTCTCGTCAAATTCAGCAACTGCCTCAAGCAATTCACTTCTCAAACGACGAGCATCATCAATTATGTCAGCAGGAATTTCCACTTCCTTAAATGTCATTCCAAAATCATCCTCATTCCAAACAATACCTTTGAAGTTAATCAAATCAACAACTCCTTTAAAGTTATCTTCTTCTCCAATATTTATCTGTAATGGCAAAGCATGACTCCCAAGCATTTCTTTCACTTGCTTACAAACCATTAAAAAGTCAGCTCCTTGACGATCCATTTTATTAACAAAACCGATTCTTGGAACATTATAATTATTTGCCAAACGCCAATTTGTTTCAGATTGAGGCTCAACACCATCAACGGCTGAAAACAAGAAAACTAAACCATCTAACACACGTAATGAACGGTTAACCTCAACTGTAAAATCAACGTGTCCAGGAGTATCAATGATGTTCATGTGATAAACTTGACCACGGTAGTTCCAGTCTAAAGTAGTTGCAGCAGAGGTAATAGTAATCCCTCTTTCTTGCTCTTGCTCCATCCAATCCATCGTTGCCGCACCATCATGTACTTCACCTATTTTGTGACTAACACCACTGTAAAACAAAATACGTTCTGTAGTAGTTGTTTTACCTGCATCGATGTGAGCAGCGATACCAATATTTCTAGTATACTTAAGATCTCTTGCCATTTCTAATTAAAATCTAAAATGTGAAAATGCCTTATTTGCTTCTGCCATTCTTGTTGTATCCTCTTTTTTCTTGAAAGCAGCACCTTCTTCTTTTGATGCAGCAATTATTTCAGAGGCAAGCTTTTGAGCCATTGTTTTTTCGTTTCTTTTACGAGAATAACCAATTAACCATTTCATTGCTAATGAAGCTTTTCTTTCCTCTCTTACTGGAGTAGGTATTTGAAAAGTTGCCCCTCCTACTCTTCGGCTTCTAACCTCTACAGATGGAGTAACATTTTCAACAGCTTTGCGCCATACGTCTAAACCTTCTTGCTCTTCAATCTTTTTGTCTACAATTTCGATTGCATCATAAAAAATCTTGAACGCAAGGCTTTTCTTTCCGTCTAACATTAAATTATTAACAAACTTAGTTACAACCACATCGTTAAACTTTGGATCTGGAAGTATCGTTATTTTTTTGGCTTTTCTTCTTCTCATCTTGCGAAAAATACTATGTTATTATTTTTGTTTAGGTCTTTTTGTTCCGTACTTAGATCTTCGTTGCGTTCTTCCTTGAACACCAGCCGTATCTTCAGCACCACGAACAATGTGATATCTTACACCCGGTAAGTCTTTAACTCTTCCACCTCTCACCAATACCAAAGAGTGCTCTTGTAAGTTGTGACCTTCGCCACCGATATAAGCATTCACCTCTTTACCATTCGTTAAACGTACCCTTGCTACCTTACGCATGGCAGAATTAGGTTTTTTCGGAGTTGTCGTGTAAACACGTACACATACTCCTTTGCGTTGTGGACAAGAATCCAAAGCAGCAGATTTACTTTTCTTTACTACTGATGTTCTTCCTTTCCTAACTAATTGTTGAATTGTAGGCATAAAAACTTTTTATCTAATTATAATTTTTCTTTTCACACTTTTGGGGGTGCAAAGATACTATATTTATTCTTATCTACAATAGCTTGTTAAAAAAATATCACTTTTTTTTTTAGCTCCGCTTCATTTTTATTGAAAAACAGTGAGTTAGGTCATGAAATTATTCTGATTTTATGAATAAAAAAAGTTAACGGGTATTTATATGGCTATTTCATTCAGAAAAAAAAATAAACTGTAAATTTGCATTTAAATATATGACAATATGATACTTCCTATCGTTGCCTATGGTGATCCAGTATTAAAGAAATTAGCAGAGGAAATTGATGAAAACTATAGTGACCTGCAACTATTGATCACCAATATGTTTGAGACAATGTACAAGGCTAAAGGAGTGGGTTTAGCTGCACCTCAAATCGGAAGAAGTATTCGTTTGTTTATTGTTGATGGAAGTCCTTTTGCGGATGACGAGGAAGAAGAACCAGATCCGAGAGCTATTGGCATTCTAGACTTTAAAAAAGTATTTATAAACCCTACAATTATCGAGGAAACTGGAGATGAGTGGGCATTTAATGAGGGATGTTTATCTATTCCCAAAATTAGAGAAGATGTATACCGTCCAGAAACAATAAAAATTAGTTATTTTAATGAAAACTGGGAATTTCAAGAAGAAGTATTTTCAGGCTATGCTGCTCGAATCATTCAACATGAATATGATCATATTGAAGGCGTGTTATTTACCGATCACCTTTCCGTACTTAAAAGAAAGCTTCTTCAAAAAAGATTACTTAACATATCAAAAGGAATTATTGAAATAGATTATAAAATGAAATTCCCTGTAAAAAAATGAAAAAAATATTATTGATCCTCCTATTACTGCAATTTTACAGTTGCTCTGATGAAAAAACACCAGTCAAAACAAACAAAAAAGTTAAAACAGGAAACGTAAAAATCGATTTATGGACCGATGTAAAAACTGCTGAAGATTCGCTTTACAGCAAGAAAAGTGCGAACAAAGCAAAAAACATTCACTACATGAGCTACTTTTCCAAATTAACAGAATTCTACACGCAATTCCCAAGCGATCCAAAAGCAGATTCATGTTTGTTTGCTATTTGCGCTACAGAAACTGGATTTCCGATTGGGCACTCAAAGCACATTGCACTGCAAGAACAATATGGCGATACATTATTATTGAAATATCCAAAATCGAAATTTCGGACAATGACCATTCAAAACCTAATCTATTTGCACGATCAGGCGATTAAAAATAGAAACACCAAAAAGCTTGATTATTACTACAATTTGCTACTAAATGATAGCTTGACCAGTAAAGAAGAAAAAGAGGAAATTAAAATCAGATTAAAAACAATCGATAAACCCATTGATTTTACTAAAAAATAATATGTTAATGTTGTGTTAAAATAGTTGACACTAACTAACTAATAGTTTATTTTTGAGGTAACAATTTAATTTAAAAACATGAAAAATTTATTTTTATCACTCGGATTAATTTTAGCTAGTAGCTTTATATCTTTAAACGCAACTGCACAAGTAGAAGTTTCTAAAGGAGCAAAAATTAAATTCAATAAAGAAGTACATGATTATGGAACCGTAAAATACGGTGGTGATGGTGCTTGTACATTTGAATTTACAAACGAAGGAAACGAAGCTTTAGTGATCTCTAATGCGAAAGGATCTTGTGGATGTACAGTTCCAGAATGGCCAAAAGAACCAATTGCACCAGGAGCTTCAGCTTCAATTAAAGTGAAGTATGACACCAATCGTCCAGGTGCAATTAATAAATCTGTAACAATTACCTCAAATGCAGTGAATGTAGAAGGTGGAATTGTAACGGTTAGAATTAAAGGTGAAGTGATGCCTGCTCCAGATAGCGGTGTGCCTTCAAATAATTCTGGTGCTCCAACCAACAATTAATTTCAATTGAAGCTAGTTATTTTAACAGTTTCACTATTTATTACCGCCCCTGTATTTTTGCAGAGGGCGGTTTTTTATGCACCCACAAAAGTAGTTCGTTTTCCAAAAACACCAGAGGGAGAAAAACTAAACTATCGATTTGCAATTAAAAATAAAGGAGAGGAACCTTTAACAATTTATGGTTTTGAGGCAGAATGCACGTGTACACAAGTTCAACTTCCACCAATGCCCATCCAACCCAATCAAAGTGTCTTTATTGATGTTACATTTGATACGAACGGAAAATATTTTTACCAAGACAGAGTAATCTACTTCGCAACAAATACCAAAAGAAAACGAGAGAAATTACGCTTCAAGGTTTTTGTTATTCCAAAAGATTAATTCAATACTATTTATTTCCTAATTAATATTTTATTAAATTAATTTAGTTTAATATTCAACGGCAGAATGACTCTTACTCGTTTTTTTTCGCCTTGAACTTCACCCGGAATCCATTTGGGCATTAGACTTAAAACTCTTTTCGCTTCATCGACCAAGTGGTTGCAACCTAATTGATGCACATTGACTTCAAAATTTGAATTACCTCCATCTTTTTCAACAATAAATTTTATTTCAATTCGTCCATAAAAATTGCTGTCTAAACAATTTTCCGGGAATTTTAAATTCTCTGCAATAAATTTTTGAAGTTCCAATTCACCGCCAGGAAAAGATGGTTCAATATCTGGAAATTCGACAACACTTTCTTCTTCAATCGTAATATCTTCCGCTTTTTGAGCAATGGATTCAAAGGTTAAAAACAAAGAGAAGAGTAATATAAGGCAGTTTCGCATCTTAAGGTAAATTTAATACATTTATTCCTAATTAAAATTAAAAGGAAGACGTACAATTGACCTCTTCTTTAGACCGTCTTCCTCAGGAGGCAACCAACTAGGCATTGAGCTAATAACCCGAATGCATTCAATCGAAAATTGATCACAGCCCGTGTTGTTTCTATAAGCTTTAATATTCGTGATACTTCCATCAGGCTCAACACAAAATTGCATAAGAACTTTACCTTTTGAATTTAATGAAATGCAAGTATCTGGATACTTTGTATTTGCTAATAAGAAATTTTTTAAACTATCAGATCCTCCTGGAAATTCTGGTTCAAAATCAAAGATTATTGTACCAATCCCTATTTCTTTCACATTAGTACTTTGAGAATAGGAATTAAATGTAAAAAGTAAAGTTAAGATTAGAAATGACGTTTTAATTATATCCATTTTTAGGGTTTAATGGGATTGTAAAGCATGGGTAATCTATATGTTATGCGTATAGGTTCAAAGTCGCCCTCTTTTGTATCCTGGGTTCCTCCTGGTTCCCACTTAGGCATCGAACTTAAAAGTTCCATACAAGCTGTTGCAAATTGATCACATCCTGTTAAATTTTTTTCAACTTCAATATTCGTAATGCTTCCATCTGTTTCTACCACAAATCTCATGAATACTCGCCCTTTTGCTTCCAATGCGATACAAGTATCCGGATATTTTAGGTTTTCTTTAATGAATTTCTGAAGCTCTACTTCACCTCCAGGAAACGCTGCTGGAATATCAGGATCAACTAATGCAATTTCTTCCTGATTTTCTTTCGTGATTTGCGAAAATGAAATCTCAATGAATGATAAAAACGCTAAAAAAAGAAAAAATTTCATCTGCAAATGACTTAAAATGAACTAAATTTAGAGAAAAAATTATGCCAGCTAATAATTTTATCTTTTTCAAAAAAAATATTCTTCTTTTTTTTGTTTCTAAGTAGAAAATTCGTAATATTGCACCCCCTTAGTTGAGGGTTATTTAATCAAAAAGGTCATGGATTTAATTAAAGAGATTGAAAACGAATTAGTTGAAGCAAACAACTTACCGAAATTTGGCGCTGGAGATACTGTGATTGTATCTTATAAAATTAAAGAAGGAAACAAAGAACGTGTTCAGCAATTTCAAGGAGTTGTTATTCAACGAAGAGGTTCAGGATCAACTGAAACTTTTACAATTCGTAAAATGTCTGGAAATATCGGAGTTGAAAGAATCATCCCTGTAACATCTCCTTTTATTGATGCAATTACTATTGTTAAAAGAGGTTCTGTTCGTAGAGCTCGTATCTTCTACTTTAGAGAAAGAACTGGTAAATCAGCAAGAATCAAAGAGAAAAAGAAATTCACTGTTACTGCAAAGTAAATTTAGTTTCTACTAAAATATTCGAGCCTTCATTATGTGGAGGCTTTTTTATTGCTTATTGATTTTTATTGATTTACCCATTAGCGGAAAATGAATATAATATAATCCGTTAGATAAATCACTTATATCGAGGATATTCTTTGATGCTGTTAACGTATATTCTGCAACCACTCCTCCTAAAATAGAATAAACTTGGACAGGAATATTTTGAGTAAAAGAACTCAACTCTAGAGTAAATATTCCAGCAGTTGGATTGGGATACACATAAATTTCATTATTTATTGTCGATTCATTTAAACCAATGGAGCTTGAACTATCATGCTCTAGATGGAATAATCCTCCTAAATCCTGTCCTATAAATAAATTTAATTTATTATCATTATCTACATCGTTAACGAAACAAGCACTATATCCTCCGATATTTTTCATTTGACCCAAAAAATCTGGTGACACCATATTAAAAGTAGAATCTACCTGAATATGATTGTCAATATCTTTGTAGAAATAAATCGCACCTGACAATGACCCAGTCATCAAATAAGTAGTGTCCGAATGTCTAAAAAAGTGAGGGACAGCAAACCCATCAGGGGAGAAAGAGGTAGAAACATCCACCCCGCCTAAAAAACCATTTGTCAATTCAAACATAGGTACGCTTGCTGAACCTATATTTTGGTAATAAACTAATTCTCCTGTTTTCTTTCCGAGGATTAAATCAAGCTTTCCATCTGCGTTTAAATCAAACAACTGAGGACTTGCATATTGACCAATATTTATAATTTGACCCAAATTATCTGTAAAATTTTGAATGGGAGAAGCAAATGTTACAACTGATCCAATTGATGTATTTTTATAAAAAGAAACTGTTCCGTTATCCATTCCCAAAATCATATCCTTTTTACCATCATTGTCAAGATCACCAAATGTTGGAACAAATCTAAGCCCGATATTAGATTGAGACAAATTAAGGAAATCAGAATCTATAAATGTAAAAATAGGAGTATTGGCGGTTCCGGTATTCTTATAAAAAGCAATTCTACTCTCTTTTGATAAAACAGGTTTGTATGCAAAAAAATTGGAGACAAATAAATCCTGCAGGCCATCATTATCAATATCTACTAATACTGGAATCGATCCAGTACCATGTTCAATCATATCCTCTTGAAGGAATGCTCTTGATTCAAAAATAAAATTAGGCGTGACATTATTGGAAGAATTTTTATATTTCAATAGGCTTGATTCATTCTCCGAGACATTTTTAGCGTTGGGCGCCACCAATAAATCTTTGTTGCCATCAAAATCTACATCAACCCAATATGCCGCTGGAAAAAGTTGCATGGATGCAGGTGTTGAATTCGCAGGAAAATTTGGGTCTGCAGAAACCA
The DNA here is from genome assembly GCA_044377675.1 of Crocinitomicaceae bacterium. Taxonomy (GTDB): domain Bacteria; phylum Bacteroidota; class Bacteroidia; order Flavobacteriales_D; family Crocinitomicaceae; genus UBA952. Next base: position 138,516 of record JBILYP010000001.1, on the reverse strand, counting down.
TTAATGAGTTTGAATTAACAGAAGTCCCTCCATTTAACAATAAATTAAGTGATGGATATGCCACATCACCCAAAATCAAATCTTTCACACCCGAACCATCATAATCTAAAGCTAACACAGTTGATCCGGCATGTGCTTTTTCTTGATTCATTGGTTTCAATTCAGGATTAGGCACATTTCCTGATTGGCAAGGAGCTGTTTGATCATTTAAAAAAACGGTGTTTGAATTAACGTCTTCACGAAATCCACCCCAGCATTCATTTTTCAGCTGATACACCAATGAATCTGAATGCCCATACAATTCTTGACTTAGGTTTTTGTGATACTGCAAATATTCCCCGCTTATGTGATAGGTTAAAATATCTATATCGCCGTCAATATCTACATCTACGATTGCGGGTATATCAGCCGAGCTTACATATAAATTCAATTGAGTTCCCCAATTATCAGAATAAAGTAGATTTTTAGCTAATTCCCACGTTAAACCGTTTGTGCTATTCCCCGTGTTTTTGTACACCTTAACTCCGCCAATTCCGTATGTAAACAAATCATTCTTACCATCACCGTTATAATCAATACAATGAACACGGTATCTGATATCAGACGGAAATAATAAATAACCTTGCGGATTAAACTTGTAAAAACGGATGCCATTTTCTTGAGCGTTTTCAAATAAACGAATTTGATCATTACTACGGTCAAATACCAGCAAATCCATATCCCCATCAAAATCAAAGTCAATATCTGAAACCTGCGCGTAATTTAGTCCACCTGCCCATGGCAAACTAAGCTCTTGCCCATTTTTCATAACAGGCAAACTATCCGTGAAATTAAACTGGAATTGAGAAAAACCGAATGAGGAAAAAAAAGAAATTAAAATCAGAGTGAAATAGCGCATATTTAAAATTGTAGGTTAAATTTACAATAAAAAAGGATATGAAAACATTACTTAGTTTAGCCTTAATTATAATGTCTTCCCATAGCATTGGGCAAGACAGTGTTTCGGTTTTATTTATTGGTAATAGCTATATTTATACGAATGATTTGCCAAATACCTTTAAAAACTTAGCTTTATCTTTAGGTGATATTACAACCGTTGATTCTAAAACAAACGGTGGATATACGTTTCAAAATCATGTTAACGACCCGCTAACCTATCAAAAAATACATGCTCAACCATGGGATTACGTGATTTTACAAGGCCAAAGTCAAGAAGCTAGTTTCCCATACGGTCAAGTAAATACGGCTACCCTACCCTATGCTGTTCAATTAGCAGATTCCGCTTATGCCAATACAGCTTGTACCCAGGTTCAGTATTTCATGACTTGGGGTAGGCAAATTGGAGATCCTCAATGGGATTCTATCAATACATTCAATAAAATGAACAAGCGATTGAGAGACGCATATCTGCGCATTGCAGATTCCTCACATTCCAGCGTTGCTGCTGCTGGGCCCGCGTGGAAATACACTATTGACAACTATCCTTCCATCAATTTGTTTTCTGCTGATGGCTCCCATCCAAGTGTAGCTGGGACCTATTTAAATGCTTGTGTGTTTTATAGTTCTATTCTGAAAAAAAGTCCTATTGGGGCAAGCTATTTGGCTGGCTTAGATCAACTGACTGCCACAACATTGCAAAATATTGCTGCTTTAACCGTTTTGGACAGCGTTTCAACCTGGCGATTAAAGCACCATGATTCCTTAACTCAAGTTAACTTCACTTATGTGACAGGATCCAATTCGGTAGAAATACAATTTCAAGGAACAGGAGATTATGTAAACACGTATAGTTGGAGTTTTGGGGATGATTTTTATTCCAATGAGCAAAGCCCAACGCATACTTTTGGTTACAATGGTGTTTTTCCGGTTGAGTTAGTTGGTACTGGAGCGTGCGGTTCGGATACAGTGGTACAGTTAATCACAATAAATACAGTTCAAGTTCAAGAATTTGAGGAAAACAATTTTACCATCAAACAAACAGGAGAAAATCTGATTGAAATTAATTTCATTCAAGATAAATTCTCAACTGATGCTATTGAGATTTACTCGTTGTCAGGAGAAAAAATCCCATTCAAAACATTAAATTCTTCTGACACCAAACTTGAACTTTATCTTACTGCTAAAGGAGGATTATTCATTGTGATGAATGCATCATTGAATCCAGTTGTCAAACGTATTTTCCTCAATTAATTCATGCGTTTTTTCTTTCTTGTTTTTTTTCTTTTCAACCTGACATTTGGTAATTGCCAATCTCATAAACTAGATTCATCCCTTCAAATTCATGGTGGCATCGATTATTATTTTGGAATGCAGCTCAACGATCGAGAAAGCAAGCAAATTCCGCTTTATGTTTCAAACAACGTCCTTGGTGAACCCACTATAAATTTAGCGCTTGTCGAAATAAGTTACAAACCAACTAATCGAATTCGTTTTCAGTTTAGTCCAGGGTTTGGAAGTTACATGAAAGCCAATTACTCTGGAGAAAAAAACAATTTACGCTGGATTTATGAGGGATATGTTGGTTTTAAACCAAACAAAAAAAAAGATGAATGGTTAGATTTTGGTGTTTTTTCTTCTCCATATACCTATGAATTTGCAAAAGGATGGGAACAAACATTTATGACGCGAGCATTAGCACCGGAATATGTACCTTACTACTTACTAGGTGCACGTTATAAAAAGAAATTATCAACGAGTTTGCAGTTTACAGCATTCCTACTAAATGGATGGCAACACATTGGTTTTCAGAAGAAAACCCCTTCATTAGGGACACAATTTGAATACACAAAAGACAAACATTACGTTAATTGGACAACCTATCACGGCAATGAAAAGAGCAACATAAATCCTTTATTTGGTTATCGTTTTTTTACTGAGATGAGCTGGATATACACAGCTAATAAATTTAAACTATTGGCTTGTGGTTATGTGGGAATGCAACAAATTCAATCAAATTATAAACCGTGGGGGCAACTAAACTTTTCAGCAGAATATACATTCAATAAAAAACTATTCATAAATGGGAGGATTGAACATTTTATAGACCCGCATAACATTCAAGTTTATGAATCTCTTGAACCAGGATTTAACTGCAGTGGATTGAGTTTTGGAATTAGGTATTGTCTTTCCGAAAACCTATTGTTTCGTTTTGAAACAAAGATCTTAAACGATAACCGAAATGCCGGGTATTTTGATAAAAACGGTCAATCAAATCAATTACTTCCCCTCGGATTCTTGGGTATTCAACTCAAATTTTAACTGTATTTTTTTACGTTTTTGCAAATCTATCCACAAAAAACGATTACCTTTGCCCTCGTGAAAACAAGACTAAGTATAATTCTTTTATTTTTCACCTTAGTATTTTCAACTAATACCAAGGCCTCCACAACGGATGCTCATGAGTCATATAAAGAATCATATTCATCATTTGTTGGTTTCTTCGGAAAAGATCTGGTCTTAAAATGTGGCGAGAAAAATGATCACACGGATTTAAAAAGTCACTTTTTCAAGCGTCAATTCACCACTCTTCAAAATAGAAATGTCAACTCATTTTTTATATTTAATATTCCGTTATCATATTCTAATGTGTTTTTCAATGAAACCGTTGAAAAGCCTAATTTTTACTTCTTTATTTGTGCTCTTCATGATGCACAACTCTACAAACTATTTAATAATTACCGCATTTAGCCTGCTGTCCTTACAGTCAGTACTTGTAATTATTAAATAGTCAATCCATGAAATATAATATGTTTTTTTTAGGAGCAGTTTGTTCCTTGGTGTTTGTTTCTTGTTCATCTGAAAAACAAGAAGAAAAAAAAGTTAAGTTCACATTTACAGATGATCAGCTCAAAGGAATTGAATATTCAGCGTCTGAAATACGACCTGTAATGGGCGAATTATCGCTAAATGGAAAAGTCGTTCCTGACGAAAACAATTTGGTTAATGTATACCCAATGATTGGTGGGAAAGTGATAGACGTGAATTTCGAAATCGGCGATTTAGTTGATTTAGATAAACCCTTGATCACGTTGAATTCTGGAGAAGCAAGAGAATTTGAAAAAGAATATTTGGCAGCTCAAGACGAATATGAACTTGCCAAAAAAGGATATGAAATCCAGATGGAATTAAATAAAAGTAAATTTAGTTCTGCACGTGAATTAGCCTATGCAAAAAAAGACCTTGAAATTGCGAAAGCAGAACTAGCTCGACTCAAGGAAGTCTATAAAGTATATTCCATTACGGAAGGAGGAAAATACGTAATCAAATCACCAGTTGCCGGATTTATTCTTGAGAAAAAGGTAGGTCCCAACATGCAAATACGATCTGATGCCAATGATTATTTATTTTCTGTTGCTCGATTAGATGAGGTTTTTATTGCCTTCGATATTTATGAAAAAGATATTGCGAAAGTGAAAAAAGGACAATCCATTCAAATACAACTTTTATCTAATCCTGACTCTACCATCGTAGGAACAGTAAAAAGAATCGAAAACATAATCGATCCAGAAACAAGAACTGTGAAAGCAAGGGTCTATTTAAAAAACCCAGGGTATAACTTAAAACCCCACATGTTTTGTACTGGTAAATTACTTTATAGCACCAAATCAGAAATGGTTTCGGTAAACAAGAAAGCACTTATTTTTGATAAGAATAAATACTTTTTGATGATTTATCATTCCAAAACAAATATCGAAACGCGTCAAGTTGAAGTATACTCCAGCACCGATGAATTTGCCTATATTTCAAGTGGGTTATCTCCTGGTGAAAAAGTAATTACCAAAAAGCAGATGTATATCTACGATGCTTTAAATGACTAATTCCAATTATTAATTTTATTCCATGTTTTTATGAATAAATTCATTAAAGGCATCATTACTTTTTCGTTGAAAAATAAGATGCTTGTATTTGCAATGACAATTTTATTGTGCATTGCTGGTGTTTTCAGCTTTTTAAATACCCCTTTAGAAGCTTTTCCGGATGTGACCAATACACAAATAATTATAGTTACCGATTGGAAAGGACGTAGCGCCGAGGAGGTTGAACGATTTGTTTCCATTCCCATTGAGGTTGCGATGAACTCTGTTCAAAAAAAGTCAAATGTTCGGTCAATTACCATGTTTGGATTGTCGATTATCAAAATCATTTTTGAAGATGATGTGGAGGACTTTTTTGCCAGGCAACAAGTCAATAACCTGCTTCGAAACGTCAAGTTACCAGAAGGTGTGGATCCGAATGTACAGCCGCCTTATGGGCCAACAGGTGAGATTTTTCGGTATGTTTTAAAAGGAAAAAACCGGAATTCTACAGACTTGTTGACTATTCAAAATTGGACGATTGATAAACAACTCAGATCTGTACCTGGGGTTGCTGATATTGTTGCCTTTGGTGGACAAGAAAAAATTTATGAAATACAGCCTGACCCTGCTCAATTAGCGAAATATGATATTAACGTCTTCGATCTTCAAGAGGCAGTATCAAAAAGTAATTTAAACGTAGGGGGCGATGTTATTGTGGAAAATAATCAAGCTTTTGTAGTTCGCGGCTTAGGATTGATCAATCAAGTTACGGACATTGAAAATACGATCGTTAAGAATATTGATGGCACACCACTTTTAATTAAACATCTTGCTGATGTAAAAATTACGGGTTCACAACGCGTAGGTCAAGTAGGAAAAGACTCCGAGGATGATGTAGTGGAAGGAATTATTGTCATGAGAAAAGGAGAAAATCCAAGTCAAGTATTAGCGCGCGTCAAAGAGAAAATCGAAGAATTGAATGAAAATGTGTTACCCTCTGATGTAGAAATGGTCACATTTTACGATCGAGATAATTTAATGGCTTATTGTACCAAAACAGTTTCAAAAAACTTAATTGAAGGAATTGTATTTGTTACAGTTATTGTATTTCTGTTTATGGCAGATTGGAGAACAACTATTATCGTTTCAATTGTTATTCCTTTATCACTTTTATTCGCTTTTTTACTCTTGTACTTTAAAGGAATGAGCGCCAATCTTTTGTCCTTGGGAGCTGTTGATTTTGGTATTATCATCGATGGTGCCGTCGTCATGGTCGAAGGTATTTTTGTCGTACTTGATGCACATGCCAAAAAACTGGGTATGGCTCGTTTTAACAAGGTATCTAAGCTTGGCTTAATTAGAAAAACTGGGATTGAAATGGGTAAAGCTGTCTTTTTCTCGAAACTAATAATAATTACCGCACTATTACCCATTTTCGCCTTTCAAAAAGTGGAAGGAAAAATGTTCTCTCCGCTTGCTTACACCTTAGGATTTGCACTTCTTGGGGCATTACTTTTTACCTTGACATTGGTGCCTGTTCTTTCATCTATTTTACTGAAAAAAAATGTGAAAGAAAAGCATAGTTTCATCGTTCGATTTTTCAATTCAATTTTTTCAAAAGGAATTGAATGGTCTTTTGCAAATCAGTTGAAAATAACATTAATTTCCTTGTCTATTTTACTGCTTAGTTTATTTTCATCAAAATGGTTAGGGACAGAATTTCTACCCACTTTGAACGAAGGAGCCTTGTGGGTTGAGGCAAAATTACCAATGAGTACCTCCTTGGAGGAAACAACACGCCAGGTTAATAAATTAAGATCAGAGCTAAATACTTTTCCAGAGGTTAATGGTGTTTTGTCCCAAACGGGTCGGTCAAATGACGGAACTGATCCCAGTGGATTTTTTTATGTTCAAATGCAAGTGAACTTAAAACCCAAAGATGAATGGCGAAGTGGACTAACCATTGATAACTTGATCGCTGAAATGGATGTTAAAATGAAGAAATTTCCCGGAATTAATTTTAACTATTCACAACCAATCATTGATAACGTAGCAGAGGCGGTAGCGGGTATGAATGCGAACAATGCCGTTAAAATTTTTGGCCCAGACTTAAAAGTACTTGATAGTTTATCCAATCTCATTCTTTCCAACATAAAAAATGTTGATGGTGTTAAGGATGCTGGAATTCTAAGAAATATCGGTCAACCGGAGATGCAAGTACATTTTGATAAACAAAAAATGGCTGTATATGGTGTGACCATGAAAAACGCACAAGATCTTATTGAGATGGCTATTGGGGGTAAAACTATCACTGAAAAATATGAAGGAGAATCTCGTTTTAATGTCCGAGTGAGGTATCCCATGGAATTTAGAAACAGCAAAGCAAAAATGTTGAAACTCATGATTCCAACAGAAAATGGTAATGTGATTCCATTGAATGAAATTGCTGAAATCAAACAAGTAACAGGTCCTGCATTTGTGTACCGCGACAATAACAAACGGTTTATTGGTGTTAAATTTTCTGTTCGCGAACGAGATTTAGGAAGTACAATAAATGAAGCACAAAAAAATGTTGAGAAAAACATTAAGCTTCCAAAAGGCTACTCAATAGTTTGGACGGGTGAATTTGAGAACCAAGTTAGAGCAAGTAAAACGTTGGCAAATGTAGTGCCTCTGTCGCTGGTTGGTATTTTCATTTTACTTTTTATCCTATTTGGCAATATGAAAGATGCTGGATTGGTTCTATTAAACGTACCATTTGCAATCATTGGTGGAATCTTCGCGCTTCATGTTACAGGAGTTAATTTTGGAATTTCAGCTGGTGTAGGATTTATCGCATTATTTGGAATTTGTGTTCAGAATGGTGTTATTCTAATCTCTGTATTCAATAAAAATCTAAAAAATAAAATAGAGTTAATAACCGCCATAAAAGAAGGTGTAAAAAGCAGAATTCGACCAGTTGTAATGACCGCATTAATGGCAGCTATTGGTTTATTGCCGGCAGCACTTTCCACCGGAATTGGGTCAGAAAGTCAAAAACCTTTGGCAATAGTTATTATTGGAGGTCTCATTACAGCAACAATCCTAACTCTTATGACATTCCCAGTTATTTATTATTGGTCGTACAGAAAAAAATATAAGAATCAAACTGCTTTAAAACTCAATACAGATGAAAATTAAAATTTTATTTATTGCTCTATTATTATCCTTAAATAGTATTGGGCAATTATCAGAAACCATATCTTTTACCTACGAGGAAGGTAAATCAAAAATGTTAAAAGAGAATGTTCGCTTGATGGCAGAATATTACAATTTAGACATAGCAGAAGCTGAAATTCAACAAAAACGGTTGTGGGACAATCCACTTTTTGTTTGGAATGCCGAAATGTACAGCTTAGCTGAGAATAATTATTTCAATTTTGCCAACCAAAAATTACTGCAAATTGAATACTCATTTTCAGTTTCCGGTAAACGAATTAATGCCATTAAAGAAGCGAAAATAGCCAAGGAAATTGCACTTTTTGCACTTTCAGATGTGATGCGCGGATTAGTTCTTGAATACAGTAATGCATTTTATGAATTCATCGAACTTCAAGAAATGAACGATTTGTTAATTGAGTCTGCCTCACAATATGACAGGCTAATTGAACAATATACCTTAGGAAGTGAACTTGGTGTCAATTCAGAAAGTGAACTTGTCCGATTAAAAGCGGAAAAACAAACCATCCTTACAGACATTAATGAAAATGAAAAAGAACTGTTAGCCTTGGAACTTACGCTGAGAATGCTCATGAATTACCGTTCTGGTGTAAAACTCGTTGCGAAAAAAGACCTTTCACTTATTAACCCAAAAATATCTGAAGATCAATTAGTTGGTGCTGCATTGAACGGAAGACCGGATTTAAAGATTGCTCAAAAGAATATTTCGCTCTATCAGGCGACGTTAAAGAAAGAGAAATCAGAAATTGTTCCCAACATCAATTTAGGGTATCAACCCCATGACCAAGGTTCGAATCACGTTAGACCGTATGTCGGGATGGTTTTTGAAATGGATATTCCTGTTTTCAATCGAAATCAAGGGAATATAGCCAAAGCGAAAATTCAAATTGACCAAAGTTCACTTTTACTACAATACAAAACGGAGGAAGTTAAAAATGAGGTTTTAATGGCCATGGAAACCTTTAAGAGAACGCAAGAGTTGAAAAATTCATACAATTTAGAATTAATCGATCAAATGGAGGTGCTTGCAAAAAATGCGAAAATAAACTACGAAAGTAAAAACATTTCATTGTATGAATACATTGATTTTCAGCGCAGTTATATCGAAAACAAATTAAACTACATTCAAGCAAATCGAAAATTCAATGAGGCTATTAACCTTATGAATTTCGTTGTTGGCATGGACTTAAAAAATTTATAATATGAAACAATTATTTTTTATTACATGCATCATTGCTTGTACATTCAGTTTTGGGCAGGTAACTCAGTCCAAACTTGAATTAAACAAAAACATGTTCCTTCAACAAAAACTCTATGGTTTTTCCTTCAATAATTCGTGGGTTGGATTTCATGATTGGAAAGATTCCACTTTTTTGAAGCCTGTTTTAGGGTTACATGCCGATTACAATTACTTTTTCACCGAAAAAATGGGGATTAGTATTCAAGCAGGATTACAAATGAGGGGAGTTGGAATCATCACACCTGACTATGACAATTCTGTTGGAAATCAAGACTCTACGGGAAGACAGCGTCATAATGTTCGATCCTTAGAAGTTCCAATCCAATTTTATTATCGCCCCACCAAAGAAATACTAAAAAACGCTCGACTTGTGTTTGGTATTGGAATCGTACCCATGTATCATCAAAAAGTGGTTCGAAAATGGTACAGCGTAGATGATGGTTTTCATGCGCCTATTTCATACAAGATTAATTATCACATGTTTGACGTGCCAATCCGACTTTCCTCTGGATTGGATGTAAATGTGGCGGGAGGAAATCTTTTCAGGGCAGCATTAATTTTGGATTATGGATTAAAAAACAACTATAAAAATCCAATCACTGGAGAAAGATCAAGTAAACACTTTCTTCTAGGAGTACAGATGACTTTTCTTTTTTAATGAAATTAGTACTTTATATATTCATACTATCAGTTTCGTTTAGTGTAATTAGTCAAGATACCTTGGTTGTTTTTGATCGACCGGGCGTAGCTGATAGTCCTTTTTTAGTACCTGAAAAAACCTACTTTTTAGAAAGCGGATTAGGAATTTCAGATCAAAGTGAGGTAAGTGACTTGCTATATCCCAGTATAATGCTGAGAAAAAGGATTTTAAAAACAACAGAATTGCGCCTTGCTACTTCTACCTTTCCTCAGAGTTTAAATTTGGTGCGCCAAACCACGGATCAAAATCCAATAAATGGGTCCATAGGTGCAAAACAAAGAGTGTTCCGTGAAAAAAAATGGAGACCTGAAACAGCAGTTATACTGAATTCATATTTTAATTTTTCGTCTACGAATAAACCAAACCTTGCTAATTTTATTTGGGAGACTCAGTTGTTATTTCAGTCGACCCTAACGAATTGGTTTTCTATCAATTACAATTTAGGATATATTCACTATGCAACTGAAAACCAACACTATTTGAATCAAAGTACCTGTTTTAATTTCCAACTCACAAAAAAAACGAGTGCATTTGTAGAAAATTTTAATTACGTGAGTCTACATTCTGCTTCTCCGGAAATTTGCTACGATTTTGGTTTTACACACCTTTTAACTAAGAACATTCAAGTTGATTTATCCTATATCGCAAATAGATTTAACCAAGCGCATTACGGAACTATATTAGGGGGTATTTCTTTTCGGATTTGCGAAAATTAATATTGATGTAATGTTAATCTGTTTGATTTGCGATAAATAACCCTAATTTTACACTAAAAAAACAATGAAAATCATTTCATTTAACGTAAATGGAATCCGCGCAATTGCTGGAAAATCGTTTCTAACAGATATGCAGGTTGTCGATGCAGACATAATTTGTTTACAAGAAACAAAAGCAACAGTTGAACAAGTAAAAGAAACGGTTGCAACATTGAATCATTATCATGTATTTGCGCATGAAGCCGATAAAAAAGGATATTCTGGAACCGCTATTTTGACAAAAACTAAACCGAGTAATATAACGTATCACATTGGAATAGAAGAACACGACAAAGAAGGAAGAACCATCTGTGCTGAATTTAATAATTTCTTTCTTGTGAATGTATATGTTCCTAATTCTGGAAGTGAATTAGCAAGATTGGGGTATCGACAAACGTGGGATAGAGATTTTTTAAGTTATTTGAAAAACCTAGAGGAAATTAAACCCGTAATTGTTTGTGGAGATTTTAATGTAGCGCACAAAGCAATAGATTTGGCAAGACCAAAAGCAAATTACAATAAAGCAGCTGGTTTTATGCAAGAAGAAATAGATGGAATGGATGCTTTCACCTCCAATGGTTTGATAGATACATTCAGACACATTCATAAAGATGCTATTGATAAATATACCTGGTGGAGTTATCGAGCAGGCGCCCGTGAAAAAAATATTGGCTGGAGAATTGATTACTTTTTAGTTTCCCAATCATACGCAGGAAAAGTTACCGATGCATTTATCCTAAATGAAATTTACGGTTCTGATCATTGCCCTGTTGGAATTACCCTTAAATAAACGAATAACATGAACAAAATTTTAATTCTTGCAACTATAGTATTATTTACAAATTGCGCTATCAGTCAAAAAAAATCAGAAACAATTGCTTTTTATAATGTCGAGAACCTCTTTGATGTTGAAGATGGCCCTAACGATGATTCCGAATTTTTACCAAATGGAAAAAACCAATGGACTAAAGAAAGGTATGAAGAGAAATTATCGCATATCAGAAAAGTATTGGGTGAATTATCCTATCCCATGATCGTAGGATTTTGCGAAATTGAAAATGAGGCTGTATTGAAGGCTTTGATTAATGGAGATAAAAATTTAACCAATTACGGAACCGTACATCATGAAAGCCCAGATGCGCGAGGTATTGACGTAGGTTTTATTTACAACAAGTCGAAATTATCGGTTATAAGTTCAGGTAAAATTCGATTTACATTACCTGGAGATACCGAGCCAAAATCAAGAGACATTGTTTGGGGTAAATTTGTTTCTAAAAAAGATACGCTAATCGCTATGGTAAATCATTGGCCAAGTAGAAGAACGGATGATAGCGAACCCAAACGAATCAAAGCCGCGGAATCTGCAAGGAAATTCATTGATTCCGTATTGCAAGTTAATCCAAACGCTAAAATTGTTTTCATGGGCGACTTAAATGATCACCCTTCGGATAAGGCACCAAAATTAATTTCCGAAAAGCTTACCCCTATGATTAGTAAAGCATCAGGCGAATTTGGTGGCACGCATCAATATAAGAATGAGTGGGATGTCTTGGATCATATTATGGTATCACAAGGTTTTCAAAAAGGCAAACTGAAAGTGATGCCCAATTCAGGTAAAATTAATTCTTTCCCATATTTAATTGAAGAATACAAAGGGAATAAACAACCTTTTAGAACATACGTTGGAACAAAATATTTAGGGGGATATTCGGATCATTTACCTGTTTCTATTCAGGTGAAATTGAAGTAACTATTTGCTTTCCGCAATTAAAATGACCGAGCGGACATTCTTTTTTTCCGTGTAACCCGCATGGACGACATTCCAACTTTTCTACTTGTTTAATTTCTGATAGATCAGACAAAGGTCCAAAACCAAATTCAGGGATGGTTGAACAGAAAAAAGGAGTTAATGAAACAATATTAACACGTTAATAATATATAATTGAACTTTTTTTAGTCCAATTATTACATATTTGGGTTAAATCCACAAAATAAAACTAAATTTGCGTAATCCTTGCCTTAAATTAATAAGGAATTTTAATGATAAAGAAAATTGTTTTATTTTCCTTTTTGAGTTTTTTATTATTGTTTGGGCTCTACCATTTAAATTTTGGTTCTGAAACAAAAGTTCAGTTAATCAATCCTTCAAAAAAAGTAAAAAAAGCAAATCTACCTGATTTTAATCTTGATAATTTGGAAGATTCTGCCTTCTCTTATCAGTTAAATTGTTCATTTGATTCAATTAGCAATTTATCGAGGGTTTATTTTGGTGAAAATTACGGAGAAGATTCGTCGATTTTGTGTTTTAGAGGGAATGCTCAGAGATCTAAACCATCGATCGGTAAAATCAAGACAAAACCTACTAGATTGCAAATTAAATGGAAATTCAAAACAGATGTTGACAATACAAAAACTCAATTTGGAGTTTGGGGTGGCGGAACAGGATGGACTGGTCAGCCTTTATATGTTAAATGGAAAAAAGGTAATAATTGGAAACAAAATTTAAATTCCGGATACACGGATTTGAATGAATTGGAAGAAGTAATTTTTGGATCACTCTGTGGCAAAGTGTACTTTATTGATTTTAACACGGGTATTGAGACACGAAATCCGTTAACGATAGGAAATCCTATTAAAGGAACTATTTCGCTTGATCCAAGGTTGAATGGAATGTTATATGTTGGTCAAGGTATAAAACATACCGATAAATTCGGGAGCTACTTTTTTAATATGTTTAGTGGGGAATTATTAAATTTTCAAACTGGATTAGATAATTTTTCCTATCGATTGTGGGGTGCATTTGATAGCAATCCCTTGATTGATGAACAAAATAGCACATTGTTTTGGCCTGCCGAAAATGGGATAATCTATCGTTATAATCTTAAAAATCTTACCAAAGAGCCTATTAAATTTAAATATTCTATTCAAAATAAACCACATCAAGGAATCGAATCAAGCTTTGGTGCCTTTCGAAATTTGGGGTATTTTTCTGATAATAATGGAAATGTTTTCTGCTTGAATTTAAATACCATGAAGCCAGTTTGGTATTTTGACAATTTGGATGATTCAGATGCAAGCGTAGTTGTTGATATTGAAAATGATAACCCATTTATCTACCTCGGAAATGAGGTTGATAAACAAGGAGCAAAGGGAAGTTCTTTTTTTAGAAAACTTGATGGACTTACAGGTAAAGAAATATGGAGTATTCAACGTAATTGCAGTGGTGAAAACAAAGGAGCGCTATCGAATAATGGAGGGATTCTATCTACGTGTATCGTTGGTAAGCAAAAAGCAATTGATATTGCGATAACTATTTTTTCTAGAGTCGGAGAAAAATTAGGGGGAGAAATTGTAGCAGTTAATAAGAAAACAGGACGCGAAATATATTCAATTGAGTTAGACAACTATTCTTGGTCATCACCCGTTGATTTGTACGATTCACAGGGAAACATGTATTTTATTCTTGGAGATGTTTCAGGAGAAATTGCTCTTTACGAAGGCAAAACGGGAAAAAAGATTGATTTTATTCAACTGGAAGGGGCAATTGAGTCATCACCTATAGCCATTAATAATACAGCAATTATAGGGACAAGAGGTGGATTTATTTACACTATTTCGGTGGAGTAATTATTTTTAACCCTCAGAATGCCTCTATTAAATCCGCCACTAAGGGTTACCACATTGACTCAATCGTTATAATGGATTCCTGTAATGAGGTGATTCAGAAATTTAACTAATCACAATATTCTTTCCACAATTGAAATGACCAAGCGGACATTCTTTTTTTCCGTGTAACCCGCATGGACGACATTCCAACTTTTCTACGTGTTTAATTTCTGACTGATCAGACAAGGGTCCAAAACCAAATTCTGGGATGGTTGAACAGAAAAAAGCGGTTACAGGAGCATTCATTGCCGAAGCAATATGTAGCGGGCCAGAATCATTTACATAGACATGCTGACTTTTAGAAAACAAAGCTGCGGTTTGTAGAAGCGAGAATTTTCCAGCTAAATTTACAATCCTCTCCACCCTGCCCGATTTATCAATAATCGCTTGACATAAGGCATTATCTGAATTGGCACCTACCAAGTAAATGGTTAAGTCAGACGCGAAAGATTGAATTAGCTCCACCCATTTTTCTTCCGGCAATTGTTTTGTTTTCCAAACCGAAGCTGGTGCCAAACAAACAAATTTTTCAGCAGTGTAAACTTCAACACTCTGAACATCTTTGGCTGATGGAAATAAAGAAGGACGACAAATTGATTCAGCACCAAAATCTTGAATCAAGGCTAAATTTCTTGTCACTTCATGGGTTCCATTACCTATTTCATGTTTAAAGCGCTTCGAAAAAAGAAAGGCAAATGGATTTTTATCAAAGCCAACAATTTGTTTTCCACCAGAGAAACCAGCAATAAATCCTGACGAACCAAAACGATGTACATTAACAACAAGATCATATCGCTTTGATCGGAATTTACGGATGAGTCGCCAAATTTCAGAGAGTTTATTTTTTGATTTATCCAATACGAAAACTTCTCTAATCGAAGGATTATTACACAAAAGGATTTCATTCCCTTTTTTGACCAGAACATCAATTTGAGCATTAGGAAAAATTCGGTTCAATTCAGAAATTACAGGTGTCGCTAATATGACATCTCCCAAAAAAGCCGTTTGAATTAGTAGAATTGATCGCATAACTAGCCTAAATCTAATTGCATGACATAGTCATTCATAAAATACCCATTTCCAATATCAAAATCTTGTTCATCAATAATTTTAAATCCTAAATGACGATAAAAACTTACCGCTTTGTTAAATCGATTTACTTGTAGCGTGAGGTAAAACATTCCTTTTTTCTTGCCGTATTCACATGCAAAATCCAATAATTCCCTCCCAAGCCCTAATCCTTGTTTTTCTGGTAGCACATATATTTTTTGCAGTTTCATCCCATTCGATTCAGGCGCATTCAATTCAAGATCAATAAAACCAACAGCATTATCGCCTTCAAAAATCGCAAAAAATTGATGATTGCTTTCAAAGCTTTCTTCGAGTGTTTCAATGCTGTACATCCAATTTAGCATGTATGACATTTGTTCTGTCGACAATATTTCTCCGTAGGTACTTGGCCAAATTCGATGTGCTAAATCTTGAACAATAGCCAGTTCACTTTTATCAAGATTCCTTATTTGCATATTAGAGCTTGATGAATTTTTGCTGTTCAATTTTACCATTTATCGATAATCTTAACCAATACGCCCCTGGTTGAAGGTCTGAAATAATAATCTTGTTATTATTCACTGGTTTACGAATAATATTTCCAGATAAATCAACGATTTCTATGGATTGATAAGCTTCATTTAACGCTGAGAGTGTAATCTCATTCATTGACGGATTAGGATAAATACTCCAAGAAAACGCTTCATTTACCTCCATTACCCCTACTGTAATAAGCGCTAATTGAACAGCGGCATATGCGTTAATTTTACCAGCTCCCCATCGATTGCTACCTCCAATAGGAATAACCCCTGTAAAATTGTCTTGACGTGCTGTTTGCATAATGATTTCTTTCACTTGTCTTGCAGTTAAATACGGATTTGCATCCAAAATTAAGGCTGAAACACCAGCCACCATTGGAGATGCCATTGATGTCCCCGACAATTTAGCGAAATGATAGGTTCTCCCGTTAAAATCTACAGATCCACTAGAAGTAAAAGCAGCATCAGTGAACGATGACATGGAGGAGGTAACCGAAACTCCCGGAGCTGTAATATCTGGTTTCATTACTCCATCGTAACGCGGACCATAACTTGAAAATGAAGCAATTGCCCCACCTGCAGTTGATATTCCTGAAGTTTGATATTGGGAGGCATAAGCTGCAACACTTATTACATCATCAGAACAAGATGGTTCACTAACCCCGTTCAAATTATCGCCTGCAACTGTTCCTGAACCCGAAATAGAAAAAGGCATTCCCCAATTCCCTACATCTGTCGTTAATTCAGTTACATTCCAATAATGCACCGTTCCAGAAATTGCCGTAGACTTTAAAATAACTTTTAACGCAGTGTCTGTATTTTTTACTCGTAATCGCATTTGTGGACGATTATTCAAATAATGTGCACTGTCCGCTGAGATATTATACCAGATTGTATCAACTCCCGCAACTAAAAAAGTATCAATATAAGAATGTGTTGTGTCTGTTGAGTAAAGTGGGCTTTCAACTAAAGTGACATTTGAAGCATTCGTAACAATTATTCCATTGGCAAAAGAATTTCCGGGTTCACCCCATGCATGAATGCTTTGTCCCCACATGTTAGCATTTGAAGCATAAGAGTAAAAATCGATTTTAGATTTGAGAACATTATTTGAAAATGTTTTTTTAATGTGAAAATTAACATTGCCGTTGTTACCTGCTGAATTTGCAAATACAACACCCAAATCCGTATAAGCAGTGATTGCTTGACTTAACAAAGAGGTACCATCCAACGTTCCAAAATGATACAAGCCCCAACTCATATTTACCACCAATCGCTTTCCATCTGCCTGCGCCTTTTGATACATCCACTCCCACGCATCCAACACAGCTGCCACATCCACTAAGAAAGTCACAAATAAAAATTTTGAATCAAAAGCAACACCCCGATTAAGCGTTCCTGCTCCACCACCACCGGCAATTCCAGCTACGTGAGAACCATGAGTGGCAAACGAATAAATATTAGCTGTATCACTACCTGCCGCTAAAAGTGATGCAGAAGTATTATATTCCGTTCCATAACCGAATCCTACAGGTGAAGGACCACTCAATTTAAATTGATCCCATGCTGCAACAATACGTGTTTGCTGCATAGCGGTATCGTAAAACATGGGAGAGGTGTAATCAAACCCCCAATCCGTGACACCGATATACACATCTTTCCCGGTGTAAGACTCTGGTAATCCAAGTCCCAACTGAACACTATCGGCGCGTATATCATGAACTGCTCTTTCTAATAGTGGTTGATTTTTTCCAGAAAGTTCAACGTATACTGAAGCAAAAATAGGATTAGACAATTCAGGAATTTGTGACTCCAACAATCTCAAGGAAAAAACACCATAAGAATCACCTTTTTCAGTATATCCACTTTTAACGAATCCTGAAGTAAAATACTTCGAATTCAATTGATGATATTTGGAAGAACTAGCTCGACAAACAAATGATATATAATTCACAGTTTTTCCGGCTGAAACGGACAATTTCAACAAAGGGAATTTATTCGGAATAGGTAATTTACTCTGAATATAAGTCGTTAATTCAGCAATGTCAGTTTCCGTGTTTTTTGACATACTGGCCTGAGAATAAACAACTTTATTAATTGCAATAAAGAAAAATAGCGAAATAAATAATCGGGACATCATAATTTTTCGTTTTAAAATATGAAGTTACTCAAGAAAAAGGAAAAATAAGGGATTAGATAAAGTAAAATGTCTTAAATGAAAAATAATTACCTTCGCACTATGCTACATAAAATTCAAATCCTTTTCATTCTTTTTAGTACGTCAATTATTCTATTTTCCTGCAATGAAGAAGTAGAAATTGAAAGCACGCAAAATTCAACAGAGAAAAAAGAACCAGTTGAATCAATCGCCAAACGTTATGTAGAATCAAAATTAGAAATTTCTGCTGCAGAAAAATACAACCTTGCCATTTATAAGAGTCAATTAGATGGAGATAATTTTGAAGATGCCGTGGTGACTGTAAATCGATATAACTATGCCGTTGAAAAAGCCTCGCAATCAAAAAACCCGGGTAAAGTAGCTGAAATTGGTTACATGGGACCCTACAATTATATTTTTTATTACGATGGCGCAACTGGAACAATGAGTGGGCCAATGGAAATCCCCTCCACTCCTATTTCACCTCTTAAAATATCATTTGAAAAAGTAATGAGTGATGCATACGCTGATGTAATTGTTAGTTTTCGTATTCGCAATAGCTGCTTCAAACACATTTACACGATACAAAATAAAAAACCGAAATTAGTTTTTGGATGGAAAATTTTTGATGGATTTGGTTCACCAGACGCAAAGGCTTTACATTTAGTTTTTGAGACAACTGCTGTTAGTTTACCCAAAGATATTCGCGTGATGAAGGCAAATATTCTTTCGTCGTCCGAAAAACAAGACTATAATGTAGATGAACCTGTGTTGGAAAAATTGAATGAGGAAGAATTTCGATTTTTCTATAATCCAAAAGAAGGAAAATATGCCATTAAGGCATCCACACTAAAACCATAGACTGATAATCCAAATCATCAATAAAATCGCCCCGTAAATGATGGCAATTTCTAGATAATCTCGTTGGGCCGATTTTGTTTTAGTACCAAGAGTATTTGTTTCAACTTTTTGAGCCCTTTCCGGTTGAGGATCTTTTTTTAAGCTTGGCGCATCAATTTCATTGAGAATTTTCTTCCAATCAAATAAAATGGTTTCTGCTAAATAGACTTTGTCATTTTCATTCAATTGAACATAATCGTCCAATTTTCGACTGTTCACTCTTGTTCCCGATAGTGTATTTAAGTCAGAAATAAATACGTTCCCCTCTGTATCTCGGAATAATTCAGAGTGAAATGGATCAATTCCCTGAATTACTCGATCATTGGAAGGATCACTACCTATTCGAACATACAATTTCTTACTCATTCGGTTGAATTTTTTCTTGTGTCATATCCAAACCTTTCATTATCAAAACATAGAGTTCTTCTGGATGCAATACAGCTTGTCTTCTATCAACTACACCTTTTACAAAAATAGTTTTTTTTGTCCCCTGTTTCCATTGAAAATCAGTGAAATTGAAAACGTATTTATTAAGTTGCACACCCATTTTATCCAACCGATTGATGGTTACTCTCATCGATGGTTTAAGCCTCGATTGTTTTCCATTTGGTAATCGGATCTCGCTTCCTCCCATACTCAAAAGGTTAAATCTAATATCCAAATACTCATCACAATTTGATGGCAAGGCACCTTTTTTTGAATTCCGAGGAAATCCTTCTATTTCGCCTCCAGTAAAAGTAAAAACTGTATCACCTTCCGTAATTTTATAAATATACTCTGCCTTTCCCTTCGTAATAAGGGATGCAAAATTCAATACTTGGGCATGAAGAGAATCAAGAATATATTGAGGAAAAAGAGCTTTCTTGGTATATCTATTTGTTACGCCATTAGGAGGATTAACACTTAGTAAATCATTCATAATTACCGCATCGACGCGTAAACCCGCATAAAAAACACCTACTCTTTTTTGTGAAATAGAGAAAAAACTAGTTAAAAAGAACAGAAAGAAAAAAAAGAAACGCATTAGAAAATATTTGTGACAAAATTACGTAATTTAGTATCAACAATGATTGAATTTGAATTGAATTTTCCACTTTTTAGAAAGCTTTCCAATGGAAAAAGTTTTTATAAAATAATTTCCAAAACTTCTTTTGAAGAAATACAGCTCATCGGATCAAAATCTTTCAAACGAAAAATTCAGGCGACGCAATTTCCTGAAATGATCTTAATTCAAGACATCATTCAATTAATGGATTCATACCAGCTGAGTTCTGAACAAGAATTTACACAATTTGAATCTCAATCCATTTAGTTAAACAACAATCCTTTCGTATATTTGCGGCAAAAGAAAACCAATGGCTATTTCAAAAAACGAATTAGAATTCAATTTTAACGAGGATCAAATGCGCTTAAAAATAAGTGCATTGGAAAGAGAGTTAGCTTCGGTTGCTTTAGGGGGCGGTAAGAAAAGAATTGAAAAATTGCACGAGCAAGGTAAATTAACAGCACGCGAACGCATAGACTTATTGCTTGATCCTAATATGGAACGCATTGAAATCGGAGCATTGGTCGGTCATGGAATGTACGAAGAACATGGCGGTTGTCCATCAGGTGGAGTGGTAATAGTTATTGGATTTGTCTCTGGTAAGCAATGTATTGTTGTTGCCAATGATGCGACAGTTAAAGCAGGAGCTTGGTTTCCAATTACGGGCAAAAAGAACTTGCGTGCTCAAGAAATCGCTATAGAAAATAGACTTCCGATTATTTATTTAGTTGATTCAGCCGGAGTATATCTGCCGTTACAAGATGAGATTTTTCCAGATAAAGAACATTTTGGTCGAATATTCAGAAATAATGCAGTCATGAGTTCCATGGGGATTGTTCAAATGGCTGCAGTGATGGGGAGTTGCGTGGCTGGTGGTGCCTATTTACCAATCATGTCGGATGAATCGCTAATCGTAAATAAAACCGGAACAATTTTCTTAGCTGGATCCTATTTGGTGAAGGCCGCAGTTGGTGAATCAATTGATAACGAAACATTGGGAGGCGCTACCACGCATACTGAAATTTCAGGGGTATGCGATTATAATGTTGAAAATGATCAAGAATGCCTCAAAACAATTCGTGATTTAATGGATAAAATTGGTAAACCAGAAGATGCAGGTTTTGACCGAAAAGAATCTATTGAACCAAAAGAAGATCCCAAAAATTTATACGGTATTTTGCCTGCAGACCGCAACAAACAGTATGATATGAAAAACATCATACGCTGCATAGTAGATAATTCAGAATTCACAGAATACAAGTCAGATTACGGTAAATCAATCATTTGTGCCTATGCACGCGTGGATGGATGGAGCGTTGGAATTGTTGCCAATCAGCGAGAGGTGGTAAAAAACGCCAAAGGTGAAATGCAATTTGGTGGTGTAATCTACTCAGATTCTGCCGATAAAGCAGCACGTTTCATCATGAACTGTAATCAAAAAAACATTCCTTTGGTTTTCTTACAAGACGTAACCGGATTTATGGTTGGTTCGAAAAGCGAACACGGTGGAATTATCAAAGACGGAGCGAAGATGGTGAATGCCCAAGCCAATTCCGTAGTTCCTAAGTTTACGATTGTAATTGGAAATTCATACGGTGCAGGAAATTATGCCATGTGTGGAAAAGCGTATGACCCAAGATTGATTGTGGGTTGGCCAACTGCTGAAATCGCCGTAATGGGTGGAGCCGCAGCTGCTAAAGTATTATTACAAATAGAGGTAGCAACCTTAAAAGCAAAAGGCGAAGTAATTACTCCAGAACGCGAAAAGGAACTATACGACACGATTAAAAATCGATACGATAAACAAATCTCACCTTATTATGCTGCTAGCCGCTTGTGGATTGATGCAATCATAGATCCATTAGAAACACGCAAGGTTATTTCAATGGGAATACAAATGGCTAGCCACAAAAAAGCAGAGAAAGCGTATAACGTTGGCGTGATTCAGACGTGATAAGGTTTAGCATAAACCAAAGTCAATTTTAATCAGGATAAATAAGATTTACTGGCGGTGGTGGTGGAACCTCTTCTTTAATTATATTACCTTTTTCATCCCAATTTTTTTTATTCATCGATATACCTAACCTCCATTTTTGAATGGTTGCTATTTTTCCATTTTGATGCCAAGATTTATAAATTCCATTTTCTTTACCATTATTGTATTTAACCTTATTTGAAATTTGACCGTTATCGTACCACCATGAAGTGAGTCCATGTTGATTTCCATCTATATAATTCGCTTCACATTTCAATTGGCCGGGTAAAACGCTTTTTTCATAGAACCATTGACATTTACCGTGTCGCTTTCCAGCTTTGTAAGAAAGACTACTTATAAATACTGCATTTTCTGAAAGAGTAATGCAAGGACCTTCTAATAACCCATCTTTCCAAAATTCTGTTTTTTTCATTTTACCACTTTCGTAGTATTCATTGTAATTCCCATTCAACTTATCCATTGAATAAACCCCTTCAATTTTCAATTTTCCATTTTCATAAAAATATTTGAATTCCCCATCGCTAACACCATTAACCGAATTAGTCTCAACTGCTAAATTTCCATTTTCATTCCAGGTTCTATACACACCATGGAATTTTCCATTTTTAAAATTATATTCTGCTACCTTTATACCCTTTGACAAAGTATATGAATACCCATTAATTATACCATTGACATACTGCTGTTCCATTAAAAACCCATCGTCTTTGTTTTCGAGATATACAATACCTGTTACTGGTTCCTTTGTTGAAATTAGCACCATTGTATCTCCTCGGTATTCAGTTTCAACAATTTGTTGATACCTATTTTGAGCGAAAACTACATTCACCAGAAAAACGGAGATTAAAATAACAAATACTTTCATTGTGCGTTAATTTTGATCAAATGTAGTGACTATTAGATTAAATAACAACTCTTTGTCGGTAACTCAATCTAAATGAAAGCGTTGGAGATGGAACAACAAATTAAATTATTTTCCTATTTTTGATAAAAAATTGAAAATGCGCGTTCTACTTACCATTGCTTTTACTTACTTTATATTTAGTGCCTTCGCACAAGTGAAAGGAGTCCTGAAAGATACTAGGGATGGAAAAACCTACAACACCATTGAAATTGGCAATCAAGTTTGGATGGCAGAAAATTTAAATGTTGATCGATTTAGAAATGGAGATCCAATTAAAGAGATAACATCCAATGAGGAATGGGTTCAGGCCGGAAATAATGGAACTCCCGCTTGGTGCTATTACAACAATGACCCACAATATGGCTTGAAATATGGGAAATTGTACAATTGGCATGCAGTGAATGATGCTCGTGGATTAGCTCCCGAAGGTTGGTATGTTCCATCCGATGAAGAATGTAAATTAGTTATAAACCAACTTGGTGGATTTGCCCAAGCTGGATTAAAAATGAAAAGCTCAGATACATGGTATGGTGGAGGTGGATATAATAAGGAAGGATTCAATGGATTAGCAAGTGGAAGGAGAGGAAAAGCTGGAAATTTCTCCTCAGAAGGATTTTATTTTTTTTGGTGGACAAGTACCGAATCAATCAATAAAAAAGGTGCTAATTATTGTTTTTTAGAGAAATCAAAAGATAGTGTCAAATTAGAGTTGATTTATCAAGAACGAGGTTTTTCTGTTCGATGCATGAAAGAAAAAGTAGATGCCAAAAATGATCCACTTTTAAAACAAGCCCTAGAGGCAGCGACTGAGCACAATAAAAAAATACAAGATGGAACAATTAAACCAATTTCAAAAGATGCTTTTGATAATAATAAAAATTCCGGACCTCCAGCAAATCTAAAATCTGTTGTAATTGGCACGCAAACATGGACTTCTGAAAATTTAAACGTCTCAACTTTCCGAAATGGAGACCCTATTCCCGAGGTTAGATCAACAGAAGAATGGAAAAAAGCTGGTGAAAACAAACAACCGGCTTGGTGTTATTATGACAATGATCCAAAAAATGGAGAAAAGAACGGGAAACTATACAATTGGCATGCGGTAAATGACCCTAGAGGTTTAGCACCGAAAGGGTGGCATGTACCTAGTGAAGAAGAATGGAAAAAACTAGCCTTATATTTAGGAGGTGAAAATATCGCAGGAAAAAAAATGAAAAGCACAAGTGGATGGAGTAATTGGGAAGAAGATTTATCTTGTGAAAATTGTAAAGTTGCCAGTAATGAATATAAAAAGATTTGCCCAGTTTGCAAAGGAACTGGTAAAAACGGTAAAAAAACACATTCAGGAAATGGAACAAATAGTTGCGGATTGTTTTGTTTACCGGGAGGTGTTAAGTCTCCACCTGTAAGAAATGATAAACTTAATCAGGTAGGTATTTGGTGGTCTTATGAAAATAATTGTGTTTTATTAATTGATCAATCCAATCATTTGCATTTTATGGGGAGTTACAAAGATGGTGGTTATCCTATACGCCTTATCGAAGATTAAAGTCGGTAAAAAATAATTTAAAAAGAAATTATAACATGAAAAAAACAATCCTCATCCTTGTACTAGTAATTCCTACGACGATCTTTTCTCAGAAATCAAAGAAATCGAAACAACCCCAAGAGAAACAAAACAGTTATGAATTACTCGGTGTCTCATTAAGTTCTAGTTCAGGAAATGAAACTAAATTTTTCTATAATCAACCAAATGCAATTTCACTAATCGGCTGTCCAACTTGCGAAATAAAAGCACATACCATATTTGAAACAGATCCAGATAAAAAAGTCTACTTGGATGCTAACCAATTCAAAGTGGAGAAAAATAAAGGTGGAATCATTCTCAATGACTGTGAATTTGAGTCTTCTTTTTTTGCGAAAAATGGAGCACTAGTAACATTGTTAATTGGATGGGCACCAATTGCTCCAATCACCTTAGAATTTTACGACAACGGTATTAAACTACCGATTGAAAGAGAATTCAGTATGGAATATTAAAATCCAATTTACTGTTTCACCAACGACTTCGTATAAACGCGATCATTCGTGATAATTTTCACCAAATACGTTCCTGATTTATAGGTTGAAACATCCACAAACGATTCTGCAAAGTTAGCAGTAGCATTCATTTTTTCTGCGTAGATTAATCGACCTGTTAAATCGAGAATCTCTAGGCTTGCATCGTTATTTACCGCACCACTGACTTCAACGGTTGTAAGTCCATTGGATGGATTTGGGAATACTGCGATTTCATGTTTCATTTCATTTTCCGGAACGTCGACTGTAAATCCTACAGAAAAATCATAACGATGATAACTTCCAAAATCACCTGGGAAAAACTCGATGTAACCTCCTCCTACTTGTCTCAAGCGCATCGTACCTGCTGTTTCTCCCTCCACTTGTGAAGAATACCAGAATGACAATCCATCACTATCCGTGTCTTCGATAATAATTGAATAGCAACCTGGAGCGAGATTAAATGTGTCTTTGTATTGTGTTTGGTTGGTTAATTGAGTGCGTTCAAAAATGATATTTCCTGCATGATCCTGCAAACGGTAATTATTTTCACTTGCTTTGTTATTCGTTGTTAACCAAACGAAGAAAGGTCCATCAATTCTCTCAGGTGCGTCAAAATGAACTGTTTTTAAACTGTTTTGATTGTATTCATCATCTCCGTTTGTACCATTTACATTGTGGACAAAAGCCCTAAATGTTTTGGAACTATCCCAATCGTACCAAAAGTTGTTGTCTGTAACTGGAATTTCCACAATTTGCTCCTCTAAAAAATTCAAATTGCCTGTCCAATCCAAATAGATGTAATTTTCAAAAGTCACCCAACACGTTATTCGACAAGACGTTAATGGATTTGAACCCGTATTTTTTAAAATTACGCGTGGATTTGAACAAGTTGGATTATACTTACTGTAATACTCATAATTATTCGGATTCAATACATCCTTTATAGCTGCATCATTTTGAAAATTTGGAGCAGAATAGGAAATTAAATCATAAGCAGCAATGTAATTTCCACCTGCTTGACCAGGATCATTCGCTGGAACGGCATTAATCACATAATCTAATTCTACGCTATCACCAGGTGTGACAAATGGGGTTAATTCAAACTCATACTCCTTTACTTGATCTCCCGGACACCAGCCTTCGCGGGCATAAGGCCATGTTCCACCTTGACCAATGTTTGGATTATCCCCACAATCAGTTGTTTGCCAAATGTTCCAATTGAAACGTGAAACTCCATCCACTTTAATTTGATGATTATTAGGCACCCATTCGCAACAAGCATTGTTTCCAACTTGACCATGGCCTGACATTCTTGTTTTAATTTTGAAATTCTCAGAAGTATCCGAAGTCGCCATTTTCTTCGCCTGTAAATCAACATCGTTGGCCATGTTTGCAAATCCATACGATCTAAAATCAGACCAAATTGGCTCTCGTTTATGCAAATCTCTTGGGGGAATACCTTCGATAAATGCGAATTTTAAATCCAATAATTCTTGTGTATTATGAGCTGCCAGATCAACTACGTTTTTCAAATAATCTTGATAATCCGTTACATCATAAATCCAAGCAAAACCATTTGGACCCAAATCAAATTGAATTCCGTAGGGTGTAATATAACGTGCGATTTCAACATCCTTCACTATCTCATAGGGCGGATTATAGTAAGTAATTGGTTCGTTTAATACTTGATTCGTGGCCACAAAAGGAACTTGCGCCAATATTTGACCATTTTCATCGTATTGGATGTTATTTCCTTGAAGCGTTCCAACATATGCATTTGTAATTTCAAAATGACGATTTACCGCTTGTTGTTCAAAAATTACAGTCTGTGGCTTCAATCGTTTTTCAGTAACGGTAACATTCGTAGCCGCATTATTAACCGTGCCTTGCATGAATGAAAGAACTGGTTTTTCATTACTAGCAGTAACACCACAAACTGGGTATTCATCGAAGCGAATCATATTGTGTTCTGAAGGCATAAGCAAGTAGTCATTGGCCGATTTATCTAGTGCATAATTTTCGTTATCAAAATCATAATACACCAATAAATTTGACCAATTTGGATGAGTCGCATTGATTTTATTCAAATAATTTGATTGAATTGTTGTAGCAGAAAGCGCTGAATTATAGAAACGGAATTCGTCAATTTTTCCTTTCCATTTCAACCCTTGATCTGTACTTGCACCTAAAATAAACCGACTGATGTAACCAATGTTTCTAGTCTTGTTTGTTCCTGAATGCCACAACACCCCATTTTTGTAGATAAACATTTCACCTGTACTTTGTTTTTTCACAAACGCCCAATGGTTCCAAGTATTATCCATTTCAGAAGCCGACATCGTTTTATTGATTCGGTCATAACCAGATGATATACCAGCATCGAAATAGACGTTATTATCACTCCAAGGCATGTGAATGTTTAGAATTCTATTGTTTAACGTATCATATGCCTCCAACAAGGTTGTATTCGTTCCTGCGGTTCCATTTCCTTTGGCCCAAAACTCCACCGTTAATTCTTGCCCCACGGTAAAATCAGACATTTCAGTCATCGTGTAATTTGTACCAGAAAAGTTCAAATACCCATTACGATCGGGATAAGATAACGCGGTATTTCCAGTAACACTTTCGGAATTAAACAGCAATCCAGCAGTTGATGGTTCGTCAGATGCATAAGTGAATTCAATAATTAAATTGCTCGTACCATCCCAAATGAAGGGTTGATAGAATAAAAATTCATTTGGGCCAACCACTAATGGGTTTCCAGAATCCCGCGTTCTATTGTACACTTCCAAGAATCCAGTTGATTGGAAAGAAGTTAATACTCCATCTGTGGTTGATTTTATTGAGATTTTTGGATTTAATAAAGACCCATTAGAACCACTATTCAAAATATCGAGAATCATCCCCTGTATGTCTCCAGCCTGTATTCCGGCCGCCAATAACTCACTTGCCGTTATTAACTGCTGAAAGCGAGAACCTTTTTGCGCAGTATTAAAAAATGCAGACGAATTACTATTATCTGTATTTAATGGAATACTAGTAAGTGAAGTAGCTGTACGTTCCTGCTCTATTTTCAAATAAGTATCGAAAATTGCATTAGGCGTGGGAGTATAATCAATCGTATTTGGAGCATTCCAATTCGCCAAAAAACGATTACCATCCTTGCGAACTGAGTCATAAATACCGGTATGGTCAAATACTCGTGTATAGGTCAAATAATCCCATTCGCCACAATTGTATTGATCCCATGTTGTGAGTGGACTACACTTCAATTTGTAATACATCAAAACTTTCTCAAAACGCTTTGTATTCAGTTCCTGTGGAAAAGCGAAATTTGCCCGACGCGTGGTAATTGAATCAAACGTAAAGGTCTGTACCCACGTAGTATCTTGAGCAAAATCAAGAAATGAGATGCTTGTAAAAGCAAATAATACAATTAATTTTTTCATCTTATTCTTTAATAAATTGTTTTGTGATTTTATTCATACCATCCGTGATTGCAACCTGGTAAATTCCCTTGCTCAATATTGAAATGTCAATCATATGCATTTTTGAAAATGTTTTATTCATACTAATAATCCTTCCATTTAAATCCATTAGTTGATATTTGAATTCACTTTTAACGGATTCAATAGTCACGAATTGATTTGCAGGATTTGGATATAGTGTTATTTTTGAATCAAACAGCTCATTTAGTCCTGAGGTCATTGTAATTGGCTGACTCAACACGCATCCATTCGCAAAAAATACTTCTACTTGGTAGGTCGCGCCTAAATCTACCGGGATATTGTAACATTGTTGAGTTTCACCGAAAATTGGTTGATTATCCATGTACCATTGATACGAATTTCCTTGTAAGGATGAACAATACACACCTGAACCTTGGTTAGGATCATTGACAATTGTTACCGTAGGTAATGCCGGACAAATCGTTTCATTGACTGTTCCTGGAGTTGATTCAATGGCTAATAAGAACGCCGCATAGGATTGGCAAACACCCTTTAACTTAAAATCCAACCACGGATCGAGAACAGAATACACGGCAGTTTGCTGCTCTGCACGGGTGATTGAAATATTGGGTGACGATGTACTTTCGCCAAAATCACAATTAAAATTCGAATTTGCATAATAACAATGTGCACCGCCGGTTATAGAAACAAAGCTTTTGCAAGTGCTTGTCAATCCTTGGTAAATTGGAATATGATGATCTGCAGGAGGTGTTACTCCATCAGCACTTCCTGAAAAAACTAAAGCTGGAACAGAGACATTTGGCGATGCTGCGATCACAGACGGATTAGTTTCTGCAGGTGCCAACCCAATTACCGTTTCAATATTCGTATTATTTGCAGCAGCAAGAAACGAAGCGCCACCTCCCATGGAATGCCCCATAATGGCTGCCTTCTGAAGGATTTTACCGTTGAAAATAGAGCTAGCATTTGCGTTTAACGCTAACATTTTATCTGAAACTTGCTTCAGGTCAGTTCCAAAATCACCATGACTTGGCCCAGGTATTAATCCACCTTCTGTTCTCGGAAATGCCAGAATGTATCCTCGTACTGCATAATGCTGCCAAATATTCGTATAAGCATCCCAAGACATAGCGAAACCATGTCCGAAGGTGATCACAGGAAATTGACCTGATGCTACTGCCACATTATCCCCGGCTGTCGAAGCAGGATAATAAATTTCAGTTTGTATTTGTCGACCAGAACCGCCACCTGACCCAAAGCCACCAGTTCGTGCAGGATCATTAAACGTAATTGTGGTGTGACCAACTTGGTATTGAGCCCCTACATTTAGTACTAAAATAAAAACTAACAGAGAAAAGACAATTTTCATGTAATTGATTTAAGGTTATGAAATTAACACTTTTTCAATTAAATAACTCGGAAAATTGTACCGAAATACCTTCTTGTTTTAAAATTATTTCTTTTGGAATTAAAAGTTGATTGAACCACCCTCGACTATTTCCAACGTAAAACACGGCTCCAAATGGAGAAATATGACACTCATTCTTAACTAAATCCGAATAAAAGGAAGGTGAATTGCAATTTA
This sequence comes from Crocinitomicaceae bacterium, assembly GCA_044377675.1. Lineage (GTDB taxonomy): Bacteria > Bacteroidota > Bacteroidia > Flavobacteriales_D > Crocinitomicaceae > UBA952. The sequence continues at coordinate 108,432 of JBILYP010000001.1, read as the reverse complement.
AATTCAAATCTCGCCGGTTTTGAATGGCCATTTTCAAGAACTCGACAAGTAGACTATCCGATGGAAATAGTTGCTCTCGAACTACTTTTTGCAAGGACTGACCGTTCCAGAAAAAATTAAAAATCGAATCAGGGATTTCCTTTACCTCATCTGCGGAATTCGGATAATCATGATATGGCATTCCTCCGTGAGAATAGGATGAATAAATAGGGTTTGGATCAAGAACATCAATTGAGACTGAAACACAATTTTTTCCGGCGAAGGCGATGCTGTATTTTTCTTGTATAGGGATTTTATAATAGGCTATGCTGTCCTCCTTTTTAATTGTTTCAAGTTTTCCCATTTTTTTATTCTCAACAAACTGAATACTTGAATACATACCGAAAGGATTATTGGTTCGCTTAGCATTAGGCGTGCATGAAATATCCGTGCTCAATTCAGCGATAGAAAAAGGACACGGTTTGTTTTTCTCATAGCGTTTATTGAGTTTTTGATAGAGCTCTTTTGCATACGGCATCTTTAAAAGATCCACCCAACTATTTTCAGACAGTTTGATCGTAAAATAAACATAAGATCTATCTGTTTTTGAGAAAGCTGAATGATAGCGTATAGAATCAAACCCCAACGTTCCATCAAAATAAGTATTTCCTTTCTGATCAAAAAGCAATTTTTGCTTCTTATTTGCCAATAGCCAATAATCATTTACTGGGTGAGTTCCGAACTTGGAAATACTTGATTTTGATTTCCAATTATTTAAATAATGATTGAAAATATATTCGAAATTCGTAAAAATGGTGTCCATAATCCATTCCTTTTTTGGATGAAATACACCGAACTTTTTGCTGGTGGTTTGAACGAGATATAAACTATCAGATATGCGATTAATTCCCAAGAATTTAGGTTTCAGTAACCATCTTAAATCTGTATTGACAATTCCTACCCTATTGTTGTTTTTTGCAATCACTGGTTCTTTAAAAAACTGTATTTGTTCAAACTGAATGGATGTTTTTTTTACTCCGGTGGTATCAAAAACTATCCAGTTATTGGTTGATGATTTCGTTGCCCAAACCAAATTATATTCTTCATAGTGCAATGAAACATCTCGGTAAAGTGTGTCAAGAATGAATTTTCCCGTCCTAAAATTCAACACCCCTACCTTACCTGAAATAGTATGAACTTTTGCTAAATTTTGATATAATTCAATGTGCTGAATTCGGGTTTTACTTTTATTGTCAGTAGAAATTAAATATGTGAACTGATTGCTATTTCTATCGTAATATCTCAATTTTTTAATTACACCTATTTGTTGAATTTCAACATTCTCCCTCTTGGCATTATTCATAACAAAAGCATCCAGGTGGGTATTATTGAATTGGACAATATCAATGGAATCTAGTCTAATTATTTTTTTACCTTTTGAAATAGTAATTGAGTCGTTGAATTGAACCTTTGTGATCTCATTATTCATAGAAAAATAGTATCCGTTATTCCTTTTAAAATCATCATATTCAAAAGGAATCAACACCTCGTTCAATTCATTAATCAATCCAAATTTATCCTCTTTCTTTGCAACGAATAGCGTTAATTGATGTTCATAACCATTAAGTTGATGGGTAGTTATTTCAAGAATTTCTAATTCATCGTAATCAGGAGGGATTGTTTGCTTTCCGTTTATATTCAAGATTCCGCATTTACCTTGCTGATACATTTTATACGTACAAGTCTCCGATCTTTGCGAATACGAAAAAGGCTCAATAGCATCATAAATTGGCTCGGCTAATTGATGCCCTAATCCATTAAAAAGTCCTACTTTATCTTTGCAACGACTCAACCAAGCATAATCATTGAATAAGCATTCAGGCACATGGGTGTAACTATTGCTTATAATTGGCTGAAACTGACATTCCCATTCTTTGAAATTACTCCCGTCGGCATCCATAAAGGTGGTTGAATTAGAGTCAAGTAAAATGAATTTATCATTGCAATATTGAATGCTTTGATACTTTCTTTCAGTAATGACTTTTCCTTCCTTATTAATTATTCCCGCTTTTCCATTTACACGTGAATAAGAACCAACATCACCAATTGACGCCAATCCATAGTCATTGAAAGGCAGGTAATACCCCTCCATTTCAGGTTGTAGAATATTTCCATCTAAATCAATTCTAGTCGTGAAAAACTTCTCTCCTTTTCTGGTATATAAAAGAATATGATCAATTGAAATATGAGAATAATCATAGGCTATTTTGGTGATTTTCTCACCCTTTGAATTGTAAATTGCATTTTTAGAATCGAGTGAACCCGAGGAAATATAAAAAGGTTGTTGATAAATCAATTGATAATGAATTGGAGGAATTATTTCACCCATTCTCAGATGAAAGGCACCAAAAAAATTATTTTTCCGAATTGAAAAAACTGAATCATTCAATTGAGAAATCCAGTCGTATTTTGGAGAAATAATTTCTTTTCCTTTACTATCTACAAGACCCCTCCCCTGTTCGTTTAAAATTAAAAAATAATTTTGACCAAGCGGTTCTATCAAGGTGTAATCGGGTTGCACAATCCATTTTCCATTTACATCCATCAACCCATAGCCACAACCCAGATTATCCTTTACAATCTGAATTTGTCCAAACAGCGTAATTGAAGAAATATAAAAAAGAAAAATAAAAATGAGTTTCATCCGATTTAAAATACGCTTTAAAAGTTCAGCCGTTGCCTATCGAATGGCACGTTCATTAAACAAGACATATCCATAGCTCAACTGAAAAGCAAACGGACTTTTTTGGGTTGGGAAATAATTAAGTGTTGCTCGTATTGGGCCCACAAGAGAATGATAGATTAGTGATGAAGATGCAAAGAACGTTTCCCCTTTGAATGGTTTAATGTATTGAATTGTACCATCATCGTTTTTTTGTAGTTGCAAAAACGGTTGATAATAATATGCATCCAGTCTAAAGTCAATATTTTTCCGCACACTAAAAACAAGATTCACTCCACCTCCCATGTGCTGATGCGAACGAAACTCTGGCAAAAAATACGTTTCTTGATCAGGAATAATGGAAAAAGCTGGCAAGGATAACAAAGACGCGGTATAATTAGCAAACAACGATTGAGAATTAAATTGTCCTTTGGCATGTAACCCTAAATGAAAATACTTCTTCGAAATAACAAATGATTGAAATTCTGTATTCACATTGAACCATGAATGGTATTTTCGAAATGTTTGTTCAAAAGCGGAAGTGGTTCCGGGAACTGTATTCTCTCTTCCTTCAACCAATCTTGCACGCACATAAAATAGATGTCCAGAACTGGCAAATTGTTTTCGATTCAAACTGTTTTGCATGAATTCCCAACTGATTGAACTTCCATAAAAGGTGGTTAAATCAGCCGTGTCTTTGTTCGTGAAATTAGGAGTCTGATAGTATTCATCGTCCAATTCAAAATACCTGAAATTAAATGTAGACTTAGAATTGTTACCAATTGGATGCTTCAATTGAAAACCTGCATATGTTTCATTCTGAACCAAGAATGAAGGCTGTACATCTTCAAAAAATGTAGCAAAACTCCTAAAATAGTCCCATCGATTCATAACAAAATAGGCAGAAGCTGATACTGGAAAAACACTAGGCAGTTCGATATTAACATCCGTTTTAACAGAGCCATAGAACTTTCCAAAATAGGATTCTGCATGCAGCGATGATGCTACACTTCCAATCATTTTATACGTTAATCCGATATATCCTGTATTTACCGCCCTTGAAGAAAAATGACCACCCAAGTCCAATTGAAAATCTTTTGCCTTTCGCAGGAATAATTTTAGGTTATACGTTGAATCTTTTTTTAACGAAAGTGTCGGGAACATAAAATCTAATTGACTTGTCGAATAGAGTTGAAAGTATCTTCTTTCTAATTTCTCCGAATCCAAAATTGCGTTTTTTCGAGCACCTCGAAGTGAACTTTTAGCAAATTGAATTCCACGACTTTTTTGTTCATCTTGCGAAATTTCGCTCACAATCAATTCCGGAATCCTTGATCTAAACGCTTTCCTTTTAATGCTTAATTCCTCCTGCGACACTCTCCGCTCAACTTTGAGAAGAATAGAATCCATTTGCAAAATCGTTTTACGATATCCTTCATCAATTGCTTTTTTTGCTAATTGGAAATCAAAGGTGCTTATCTCCGATTTTGGTTCAATGATAATTCCATCAGCACAGGGTAAGTTGAAGTTTGAAGAACTGACCAACATATTTTGAAGTACACCAAAGAAATCTTGTTCGTCCGGTGCGCTAACATTTCCAGAAACATTACTTCCAATTATAAAGTCTGGATGAAAATCGGTGTACATTACATTGGCCGGAAAATTATTATAAAGTCCGCCATCAAAATAAAGAGTTCCATTGATGCGAATTGGGTTCACGTATAACGGATAGGTCATGGATGCGCGGACACATTCGTTCAAATTGCCTTTGGAAAAAACGGTACTTTTTTTATTCACTACATCGGATGCAACGCAGCGAAATGGCACAAAAAGCTGATTGAAATCTTTTTCATAGGCTGAACTTGTAGTGCCCATAAGCCGCATCATTGTAAAATCTAACAAAGCTGATTTCACTAAATTCAATGGTATAGAACGACGCAATAAACTATCTTTTGAAAAGGAGAAAGAAACCGTTCCGGCGTGCTGATCAACTTCCCGAAATAAAAATCTTTTTGAAGCATCCAATTCGCCAGATGTCATTTGCTGAAATTCATCTGAAAGAACGAAAGCCTCAATTTCCTTAGGAGAAAAACCTGAAGCATACATGGCTCCTGTTAATGCACCTGCTGAAGTACCAGTAATAAAGTCAATGGGAATTCCATTTTCTTCCAGCGCTTTCATTACGCCAATATGTGCCAAACCAGCTGCACCTCCTCCACTCAGAACTAATCCAACGCGTTGCTGAGCGTTCAATTGAACCAGTGTAACAATTTGGATAATTAAAATGAAAAAGTAACGGTTAATTCGCTTCAAATTTGTTCCTTTGTAGACAAAAATAAGTCATTGGCATCAGACTACCATCAACCCGAATCAAATGAATGAAAAATTAACAAAATCACAACACACCATTACGTTAAAAACATTTTTCGGATTTGAACAAACGCTTGCCGATGAATTAAATGAACTTGGTTATTCTGAGTGTACTATTTTAAATAGAGCCGTTCAGCTAAAAGGGACGTGGAAAGATGTTTATTTCCTGAACCTACATAGCCGTTGTGCGATTTCCGTTTTAATTGAAATTTCCAAATTCATGATAAAAGATGAAAAGGACATTTACAAAAAAGCTATGGAAATACGTTGGACGGAGTGGTTTGATATTAAAAAATCCTTTGCGGTTAAGGGAGCTGTTTTTTCTAGTTTATTTAGTAATACAAAATACCCTTTACTCCTAGTAAAAGATGCTATAACGGATTCATTTCGAGAAAAATACGAAGAAAGACCAAATGTTGAAATTTCCAGACCTGACGTATTAATCGATTTATATGTAAAGGAAAATCAAGCAACAATTTCCATTAACACGAGCGGCGCGCCCTTGTTTCAACGAGAATATCGGAAAGAAACGGGTTTAGCTCCCATGAATGAAGTTGTAGCAGCCTGTCTGATTAGAATGTCTGGATGGGATAGAAAAACAACTTTCCTAGATCCTTTTTGTGGCTCCGGAACATTAGTTGCTGAAGCAGCTTTACTTGCTAGCGGAATACCTTCCAATATTGAACGTCAATATTATGCATTCAAGAATTTATTGAATTATGATTCTGAATTATGGAATTCCATATACGATGCCGTTGATTACAAAATACGTGAATTACCTTGCAAAATAATAGGTTCAGACATCAATGACACCATGATTTTAAAAGCCCGAAGAAACATTCGTAATTTTGCCTTCTCCCGTGCTGTGGAAATTAATGGTATGAACTTCACAGATGTAAAATCAAATGATGAACCTGTATTTATTATCACCAATCCACCCTACGGGGAACGCATGGGCGATCGAATTAACGAGTTGTATGAGGCAATCGGTAATTGGTTAAAACACTCCATGACCAATTCAGTTTGTTGGATTATTTCTTCCAACGATGATGCATTAAAATCAATTGGACTAAAAACATCTGTTCGTCAAAAAGTATTTAATGGAGACCTTGAATGTAGTTTTCGAAAATTTGAAATTTACGCAGGAAGCAAAAAACACGTTGAACCAACCGAATAAACTGATAAAGAAAGTCCTATGAAAATTTTACTTTCACCCGCAAAATCAATCCAAACAGAGGGGGTACAACCTGAGTTGTTTTCAGAAATGCCTTTATTTATTAAAGAATCTGAAAAATTGGTGAAAAAACTTAAGAAATTAAAGCCCAAATCATTGACTCAATTAATGGGTATTTCCACGGAGTTAGCACAATTAAATTTCGCGAGATATCAACGCTGGTCGCTCGAAGAAGATTATTGGTTTCCGGCGGCCTCCATTTTCACGGGAGAAGCATACAAAGGATTGAATTACTTAGCATTATCGGACGAAACTAAAAAAATTGCACAAGACCGATTGCGTATATTATCCGGACTGTATGGAATTCTAAAACCAGCTGATTTAATTTTCCCCTATCGATTGGAAATGGGGACCTCTTTACCCGTTTCCACGAAAGAGAAAAACCTATATGCCTTTTGGAAAGAAAAGCTAACGAAACAATTGATCAAAGAACTAACGAAGAACGAAATTGTTGTAAATCTGGCTTCAGCAGAATACAGTAAAGCGATAGATTTCAAGAAGATCAACAATCCGGTAATCACTCCAATTTTTAAAGAATTCAAAAACGGAAAGTTTTCTACCGTCATGATTTTCGCGAAACATGCGCGAGGCAGAATGAGTCGATACCTCATCGAAAATGAACTAGCAACTATTGAGGAACTCAAGCTATATTCAATAGATAACTATGAATTTAGTGCCAATCAATCCACCGAAAATGAGTGGGTATTTGTGCGGTAAAATACAACAACTTTTCAATGAATCCGGTAGAAAAACAATCGTATTGGAGTAAGCGATACTTGAAAAATCAAATAGGTTGGGATTGTGGCCAAATAACTCCTCCCATCAAAGAATACATAGATCAAATAACCAACAAATCCATTTCGATACTGATTCCGGGTTGTGGCCATGCGCATGAAGCAGAATACCTCTGGAAATCAGGTTTCACGAATCTACATATCCTGGATTTTGCGCCAGAAGCACTGCATCAATTTGCTGAAAAAATTAAAGATTTTCCTACCGCCAATTTGCATTGTGAAGACTTTTTTACACATGCCGGAAAATATGACTTAATTATCGAACAAACTTTATTTTGCGCCATCAATCCCAATCAGAGAAAGGAATACGTGGATAAGATCGCTAAGCTATTAAATCCAACCGGGAAGCTAATTGGTGTTTTGTTTAATCGGGAATTTGAGGGCGGCCCTCCATTTGGCGGATCCATCGCTGAATATGAACCACTTTTTAGCGCTCTATTTTCTTCCGTTTACATTGAACCATGCTACAATTCAATCAAGCCAAGAGAAGGATCTGAAGTGTTCATTAAAATGAATAACGTGCAATGAAACAAACAGATTCCGGAATTTTACTGCATCGCATTTCCTATAGTGAAACGAGTTTAATTACTGTTTTTTACACGCAACATCATGGCATTCAGAAATATATTTTTCAGGGCGGAAAGAAAAAAGCGGGAAACTTATCTCCGTTGGGGATTTATGAGTTGACGTATTACCGAAGACCCGATTCTGAATTAGGTAAGTTAAATCAAGTTCAACTGATTGAACCCATGCACGGAATTTTTGCAAGTCCTATCAAATTGGTTATTGCTTTTTTCATTGCTGATGTTTTACACCAAAGTTTAAAAACTGACATCCCCGATGAGCCCTTGTTTCAATTCCTGCATTCGTCAATTCAAAATTTAAACGAAGTTTCCAACCCACAATTTTTTCCCGCTACTTTTCTACTTAGCTACATTGTACACCTTGGAATTAGTCCATTAATCGAGGAAGAAGATGCCAATTACTTCGATATACAGCAAGGAATTTTCACAAACTCACCAAGAAACATTGTTAGTACACTTCAATCTGATGCAGCACACATAATTCGTGACTACATGGAAGGGCAGGAAATTGAGGGGGTAGCATTTAAAAAACAGACCAAGGAAATTGTAACGATCTTAATAACTTACCTCTCTTTTCATGTCCCCAACTTTAGAGGTGAAAAATGTTTAGCCCTCGCTAAAGAAATTGTAAGTTAATTACCAATCGTGTCTGGCAATGATCACCACCATATAGGTTTTATAGGTTGAATTCGGGTTTGTTGCCCAACCAATTCCTATATCGAGTGATTTTGTATGAAAATCTGAAATCCCCAACAAATGCAATCGATGTCCAGCTTTTTGGTGATCTTTTACATTATCGTCATTAATTAAATCAATAATTCCTGCATGCGGAGAATCTGATCCGGCGCTAATCGACTCAAAATAATTTTCTTTTGGATTTTTCAACCAATCAGCATTCAACTTATATCCAGCCTTGTTTATGTAAAAGTTTATTCCATATCCCTTTTTATCTACGTGACCGAAATAATTGTTTTTTGCCATGTCCTCTGCTTTCGTTTGCGCTGCTTTCGCTAATGTTTCATTCCATTGCAGTACGGGTCGTTTTTCAACTCCTTTCAATGATACACCCACTTCTTCTGAGAACTGCGTAGGATTTGCTCGAACCAGATTCAGATAGTCTAAAGCCGCCTTAATAGTGGATTCTTGTGCCGAAAATGTATGGGTAAAAAAAAGAAAAACAATTAAGCAAGAAGGATAAAAACGCATACAACTCAAATTTATAATATTACTTTTACAAACAATGATAATCTATTTTTCAGACATAGTTACACGAATGAATAAAGTATTTTACCTCTTTTTATTTCTGTTTATCGCTACAGCCTGCTCTGAAAAAGTTCAAGTTCCATTGATTACAAAAAAAACGACAAAATACGCTCGATTTTTAAGTATTAGAGATGAAAAAAATGGAATATATATAGACATTAAACATCCTGATCGAAAGAATAAAGAATATAAGTTTTTCATTAAAAAAAACAGCAATGGGAAAGTTCCTAACGATTACATAGAAATTCAACGAAACAATCCTTCCTTTATCGTTTTTTCTACAACACATATCGCAATGCTTGGTCAGTTGAATCAATTAAATACAATAAAAGGTACGTGTGCAAGCAATTTGATTTACACTAAAGAAATCAAAAAGAAAATTGAAGATAAGGCGATTGTTGATTTTGGCAATGAATCCAATCCTTCACTGGAGAAAATTATTTCAATCAAACCAACGGCAATCATTTACAGTGGATTTTCGGCTGAATTTTCAAAAAACAAAGAATTGCAGAAATTAGGCGTTGTTACAATTCCCAATTTTGATTGGAAAGAATCTAACCCACTGGGAAAAGCTGAATGGCTTATGTTGTTTGGGTATTTAACAGGAACAGAGCAAGCTGCAAAAAAACACTTGAAAATCGTGCAAGAAGAATACAATAGACTAAAAAAATCCGTTCAAGGACTTTCAAAATTTCCTGTAGTGTTATCAGGATCGAAGATGGGTGATTTTTGGTATGCTCCGGCTGGAGAAAGCTACATGGCTCAATTATTTAAAGATGCAGGAGCAAATTACATTTATAAAAATACAAAAGGCACGGGCAGCTTGGCTTACAGTCAAGAAAAAATTCTCGTAGACGCGAAAAAAGCAGATTTTTGGATTAATCCGGGATCACCTTCCTATGAATTGGTAAAAATGAGCAATCCCAAAGCTAGCTTTCTAGTACCATTTAGGGAGAAAAAAGTGTTTTGCTATACCAAAGACTCCAATAAATATTGGGAATTGAGTGCTATTCATCCCGAATGGGTTCTGTCCGACCTCATCACTATTTTTCATCCCAGCACATCAAAAAAATCAAATTTATACTTTTACCATTCTCTTGACTAAAAAACTATCATATCGCTTTTGGTTATTGGCACTATTGATTCTATTGCCATTAATGATGATAGTACACGTATTGTCTGGACAAATCCCACTAAATTTTTCAGACATCGTTTCTGCATTTAATACTTATGATGCTACTAACACAAACCACATCATTTTTTTTGAATTCCGGATTCCACGAATGACAATGGCAATACTTTCAGGAAGTTCACTTGCAATTTCAGGTATGCTCATGCAAACCTTGTTTAATAATCCACTTGCTGGGCCCTATGTTTTAGGAATTAATTCTGGTGCTTCATTGATTGTTGCATTAACTCTATTAACCGGAATTCCATTTTTCGCTACTGATTTTGGTTTAATATCAGGTGCTTTAGTTGGTGCTTTGTTATTTGGTTCTATCATTTTGATTTTTTCGTTTTATATTCGATCACACATCTCTCTATTATTGATTGGACTGATGATTTCCAGTTTTGTGGGTGCCATTATTACAACATTAGAATCCATGAGTGCAGCTGAGCAACTAAAAAGCTTTACATTTTGGTCATTTGGTAGCTTGCAGCAAACTACTCTAAATCAATTACCGCTGATTATTACAGGTTGTTTCATTGGTTTTTTAGGGTCCCTTTTACTTTCAAAACCCTTAAATGCCATGGTGCTTGGAGAAACATCTGCTAAATCATTAGGTATCCACATTCGTTCTTTTCGTATATGGGTTATAGCCATTACAGCACTTTTAACAGGAACTATTACTGCTTTTTGCGGCCCCATTGCTTTTGTTGGTCTAGCTATTCCCAATTTAACGCGAATGATCTTTCAAACGCAAAACCATAAATACTTACTTTTAGGCAATCTACTCATTGGAGGTATATTTATGTTAACGTGTGATACCATCATCCAATTAGTGGAACCTTACTTTGTTTTACCAATTAATGCCTTCACTTCTCTTATTGGTGCACCGTTTGTTGTATATATCGTATTAAAAAAATTAATTTGATTTCACTTAATTCCATAGACGTTGGTTACAAAACCCCTTTACTGAGCGTAAATCTATCGCTCGAATTAGGGAATTTATATGCCTTAGTTGGGAAAAATGGATCAGTAAAAACGACTTTATTACAATCTATAATTGGAGCTATTCCCACAATAAATGGTGATATTCTACTTGATGAAAAATCAATACATGCAATGACCAATGTGGAAAGAGCCAAAAAAATTGCATTCGTAGAGACCAAATTTATGGGCATCTCCTATTTAACGGGATTCGAATATGTGGCAATCGGTCGAACTCCCTACACGAATGCCTTAGGTAGACTCAGTGAAATAGATAAAATACAAATAGCTAAATCTTTAGGAATTTTAAATATCTCTTATTTATCCGATAAATTCACAACACAAATGAGCGATGGTGAGCGCCAACTACTTCAAATAGCGCGAGCACTTGCACAGGAAACACCATACATTTTGATGGATGAACCAACTGCTTTTTTAGATTATTCCAACAAACGAAATTTGATAGAAAAACTTCAGGGAATTGCGCAAGTACAGCAAAAGTGCATCTTGCTTTCTTGTCACGATATAGAAATTTGTCTCGAAAATAAATTGCCTTTTTTAATCGTTTCAGAAAAGGACAAACGAATTGAATTAAGAGTTAATGCATCCAAAGAAGATATTCTTAACCTAGCATTTCCTAATCTCGTTAAAAACTAATTGATTTAGCCTGACCCGCATAGAAACCATTTTTTTGCACAATTTCATCCCTTAAACTTTTTGCTTTAACCAAATCCTTGTTTAAAATAAAGGCATTCAGCAACTTCCATTCTGCTTCCTCCCTAAAATTGGTGAAATTATGCACTCGGACACTTTCAAATAAAGGAATTGATTTTCTAAAATCTTTTTTCTCTAAAGCACATAGTCCGCTATAAAATTGCGCATTTACATCATCCGGATAAGCTTCTAAAATTAGTTTAAAATTCTCTGAGGCAAGTTCGAACATTCCTTTGGTAAAATAACTCATCGTTTCAGAGAGAAAAATAAAATACGCTATCTCTTTTCTTTCTGTATTTTCAGTTGAAGAAGATTTATTCGATTGATTTGCTGAAACTCCATTTAGCAAACTATTGGCATCCACAATTACCGTATTATCTTTTCGATATACCCGGTAATCAACTGTTTTCAATGTTTGAATAAATACCTCCTGCCCCATTTGTCCTGCATTTTTCAACTTATTTGTTGAACCTACTAGTTTCGTTTGCAAGGTTTTCATCGGACCACTGGAAGAATCAATAAAATATGGATTATCTCCTAAAGAACTAGAGCCCATAGTTGGTGTTGTATTTGAAAATATTGATGATGCCAACTGATTATTGGTTGTGTTCTTGATTACTGAACTTAATTCATCATCATTTTGATTGTTGTTGGAATTGTTGGGTATTGGATTCGTTGTTTTTGCTGTGGTATTTACTTCTGTTATTTCTATTTCAGCTTTCTTATTTTGAGTATTCTCGTTCAACAAAAAATAACCTCCCGTAATGAGACAAATAAAAAGCATTGATAAACCACGGAATAACCATTTCCTTTTCCCCCACAACTTTTTTTGTGAAGCATATCTTTTATCCATACTCTGAACATCAGACCAAGTTATATCTGAGTGTACAAATCCGTCTAATGCTTCTTTATTTAACTCATCAAATTCAGCTTGAATCAACAGCGAATTGCGCAAATCAGCATCTTGAGTTTCGAGTAATCGTTTACTATTTAGACGATTCAATTTCATATATTTGATATATTAATACCTTGTCTTTCAAGGGATATTTTTAACATTCGCTTTCCATTTTGGATGGCACTTTTTACTTGCAACAAGGATAATTGTAAACAATCGGCAATTTCCAAATAGGATTTTCCTTCTAAGAAAAATAATTCAATTGATTTTTTTTGATCCGGCTTTAATTGCCCGAGAATTCCTTCCAAAATTTGATAATTTCTTTCTTTATCCTCAGTAGAAATAATGGGTTGGGCTATTTCTGGTAATTCTGCTAAATCAAAGTTTCCATCAACATTTTTATTTTTCCTTAAAAGCATTAGACATTCATTTCGAATAGTTGTGTGCAACCAAGATTTAAAATTTTGTATTTCATGTTTTTGTATTTTATCACCCAATTTGTGAAATAATTCCATTACCACATCTTCGGCATCTTCTCTATTCTTCAAGTATTTCATTGCAATAGATAATAAAAGATGGGCATACCTTTCATAAAACACATCAATACAAACTGATTTCTGCGACTTTTTAAAAATCACAATCAGCTCATCGTCAGATTTTAAGCGCCACTCCTTTTTTGAAAAAAAACTAAGCAAAGAAATTCATTTTAGACTTTGATGCAAGATAAGTTTTAATTCCATAAAAAAAATCAAAATATTACAGATTGTATTGTTATTCTGAGCTGATTTTTTAACTTTGAAAAAAAAACGATTATGTCATCCAAGAAAGAAACTTTTTTCGACGAGTCAACCGCGGCAGTTGGGATTATTTACACCATTGTTTTGTTAGGGATACTTGTTTCAATCCTTATCTGGGGATAAACAGGTGTTGATTTAATAATTTAAGCGGCTAACACCTATTCGCTATGCCATTTAACACCTTATTTTCGTGGCTAATCAAAAAGCGAATACATCAAATTGATTTATTCAAAAAATATCCTCTAGAGGTTCAAAACGAAGTTTTCACAAAACTCATTTCAACAGCAATTTATACTGAATTTGGGTTTCAAAATAATTTCTTTCGAGTAAAAAATTACGAAACATTTAAAGAATTTGTTCCCTTGCAAGAATATGAGGGAATAAAAAAAAATGTAGATCGGTTGATGGAGGGAGAGCAAAATATACTTTGGCCAACAGATACCAAATGGTTTGCAAAGTCCTCAGGAACAACCTCAGCACGGAGCAAATTCATTCCAGTAACAAAAGAATCTCTGGAAGAATGCCATTATAAAGGAGGAAAAGACTTATTAGCGTTATACTACTCCAATTTTCCTGGATGCAAATTATATAATGGAAAACACTTAATTATAGGTGGAAGTGCCCAAATTAATCCATTATCTGCAGATTCCTATTTTGGAGATTTATCAGCAATCATCGTAAATAACCTTCCCTGGTGGGCGGAAATTAGAAGAACTCCTTCCAAGGAGATTGCATTAATGAGTGAATGGGAGGAAAAGATTGAAAAAATGGCGCAATCGACTATCCATGAAGATGTATTGATATTGGCCGGTGTCCCAAGCTGGACGATGGTTTTGGCCGAACGAATCCTGAAAATAACCGGCAAGAATAACCTCAAAGAAGTTTGGCCAAATTTAGAATTATTCATGCATGGAGGAGTAAATTTCGAACCATACCGAGACCACTTCAAAAAGCTTATTCCAGATCCAAATATGCATTATGTTGAGACATACAATGCTTCAGAAGGTTTTTTTGGTATTCAAGACCAACCTTTTTCCACTGAACTACTATTAATGTTGGACTATGGGATTTTTTATGAATTTATTCCAATGACATCATTCAACGGAACAGAATCAACCCATGTTTTATCATTAAAAGAAGTAGAAATTGGCGTAAATTATGCGTTAGTCATATCAACTAATGGTGGACTGTGGCGTTACATTGTAGGTGACACGATAAAATTCACTTCCCTCCTACCTTTTCGGTTTAAAATTACAGGAAGAACAAAGTCCTTTATCAATACTTTTGGAGAAGAATTAATTGTTGAGAATGCTGAAAATGCAATGGCTTTTGCTTGTTCCCAAAATGATGCAATAATGAGAGACTTTACTGCTGGTCCTGTCTACATGAATAGTAATCAAAGTGGTGCGCATGAATGGATAATTGAATTTACTCACCTCCCCGAAAGCAAAGCGAATTTTACTAATTCATTGGATACTAAATTACGTGAAATTAATTCAGATTACCACGCCAAAAGATATAAAAACCTCGTGCTTGATTCACCGATTATTCATTTTGTTAAATCGGGCACATTCGACAATTGGCTTAAAAAACAAGGGAAATTGGGTGGTCAAAATAAAATACCTAGATTAGCTAACAACCGAGTGATTTTGGATCAACTATTGCTTGAAAGTACTTTTATTGTATGAAACAGCTTATTTTGATATGTGTATTACTGATTTCCTCATCGTTTTTTGGGCAAATTACAACAAACGAGTGGAAAGAAATGAGAACTGTTTCAACCGAATCTGTCTCCTGCTGGAATGTTGATGCATTTAATCAATTATTTGTAGCAAATCAATCCACATTGATAAAATACAATACTGACGGAACTATTCTGTATAAAATCAGTGACAAATCTTTGGGGGAAATTCAGCAGATTATACCTGTAACACCACTCAAGATTCTTTTGTTCTCGGAAATGCAACAACGAATCTGTTTTGTAGATAATACGCTAACACTCGTTGATGCCTGCATAGACTTAAGTGATTACGAAATCGAATACGCGTCGCATATTGCACGATCTGGACGAGGAGATAAATTGTGGGTCTTCGACCAAATAAATTCAAGAATTTTACTGATTGATCTAAATCAAAAAGGGAAGATAATACAAGAAATACGCAACACAAAAGGATTGATAGAGATAGAACAATTGATTGAAATGATTGAATTTGATTCGAAACTGTATCTATTGGATAACTCTAAGAAACTCACTGTTTTTGATCTTTATGGTTCTTTGATTGATCAACAAAAAACTGAAACTCATAGTATTTGTTCGTCGGACAATGCTTTTTGGAGTATTGATTCTACTTATTTAATTAAAGAAGAACGGGAGAACAGTTCACATATTTTCAACAAAATACCATTGCCAGATGTGATCGATTTTCAGGTAATCAACAATCAATATTACTTTCAAGAAAACAACATCATTCATATTTTTGAAATCGTTGAAA
Source organism: Crocinitomicaceae bacterium (assembly GCA_044377675.1). Classification (GTDB taxonomy): domain Bacteria; phylum Bacteroidota; class Bacteroidia; order Flavobacteriales_D; family Crocinitomicaceae; genus UBA952. Next base: position 92,436 of record JBILYP010000001.1, on the reverse strand, counting down.
AAAAATAGGAATTTTTTACCCACTGCGAGAATTAAATAAATAACTTTACAGTTCAAAATTTTGAACGTATGCATATCGCGATAGCTGGGAATATTGGGGCTGGAAAAACAACTCTAACAATGTTATTATCAAAACATTATGGCTGGGAGGCTCATTTTGAAGATGTTGACCAAAACCCTTATTTGAATGACTTCTATGAAGAAATGCAACGCTGGTCTTTTAATCTTCAGATTTATTATTTAAACAGTCGTTTTACGCAAATTCAAGAAATTAACGAAAACAAAAAAACCGTTATTCAGGATAGAACAATCTACGAAGATGCATTTATTTTCGCACCCAATTTACATTCAATGGGTCTAATGACTACGCGTGATTTTGAAAATTATTTTTCCCTATTCAATTTAATGGATTCATTTGTAAATCCACCCGATTTATTAATCTACTTGCGTGCAAGCATTCCAACGTTAGTAGAACAAATAAATAGAAGAGGAAGAGATTATGAAGAAAGTATTCGATTGGATTACTTGAAACGATTGAATGAGCGCTATGAAGCTTGGATTTCAACCTATGATAAAGGAAAATTATTGATAATCGATATTGATAATAATCGCTTCCCTGAAAATCAAGAAGATTTAGGTAAAATCATTAACTCCATCGATGCCGAAATCAATGGTCTATTCTAAAAATTAGTAGTTGTGATTATTGTAACAGGTGCAGCAGGTTTTATTGGCAGTTGTCTAGTTGGCCGATTAAATGAAGCTGGATTTACTGATTTACTAGTGGTTGACGACTTTTCATTTCCAGAAAAAAATAAAAACTTAATTGGGAAACAATTCTCACAACAAATAGAACGGACCTTACTTTTCGATTGGTTAGCGAAAAACAAACCTTCTATTGAATTTGTGTTCCATATTGGAGCACGCACAGATACCACGGAATTCAACAAGGAAATTTTTAATGAATTGAATGAAGATTATTCAAAAAAAATCTGGGATTATTGCGTGAACAACCAGGTGCCTTTAGTTTATGCGAGTTCGGCTGCAACCTATGGTTTGGGAGAGTTTGGGTATTCTGACAATCATGAAATTATTCCTAAATTGGTTCCTTTAAATCCCTATGGTGATTCTAAAAATAATTTTGATAAATGGGTGTTAAATCAACCACAATCACCACCTTTTTGGGCAGGACTGAAGTTTTTCAACGTTTATGGTCCAAATGAATATCACAAAGGACGAATGGCAAGTGTGATTTTTCATACATTCAACCAAATTCAAGAAAAAGGAAGTATGACGTTGTTTCGATCACACAATCCCAATTTCAAGGATGGTGAACAACTACGCGATTTCATCTATGTGAAGGACTTAATCAATGTTTGCTTATTCTTAAAGGAACAATCGCCCAAATCGGGGATTTATAATTTAGGATCTGGAAAAGCGCGCACATTTTTAGACTTAGCCTCCAATACTTTTAAGGCACTTGATCTTGAACCAAAAATATCATTTAGAGATACCCCTGAAGACATACGCGATAAATACCAATACTTCACGCAGGCTGATATGACGAAACTCATTGAAGCAGGTTATACAAAGTCTTTCCATACCTTGGAGGAAGGCGTTTCAGATTATGTAACGAACTACTTATCCAGTCATACTTATTATTAAAATGAATTGGAGTAACCCATTGATTGGTGCAATTGTTCCCGCCATACTACTCGGGGTTATTAGTTATTTATACAATCGGAAAAAAGGATTCACGAATATTGGTTCATTGATCCTGAGTATATTCGTTTTTTATGCGATTTTTTATACCCTGATTAAAACATTGTTCAGGTAGCAATTCGGAAAAAATGAACATAAAAAAGGCTCCCCAAAGGAAGCCTATATGTACAAAAGCACTTTCTTTAATCAATGATTTCAATAGAATCAATACTGTCACCTTGACTGATCGAATCAATCACATCCAAACCTTCAACCACAATACCAAAACAAGTGTGACCGCCGTCTAAATGCGCTGTATTCGTTCTGGAGTGACATACAAAAAACTGAGATCCACCTGTATTTCTTCCTGCATGCGCCATTGAAAGAACCCCTTTTTCATGATGTTGTTTTTCACCATTAGTCTCACATTGGATAGAATAACCAGGGCCACCAGTTCCAGGCATACCAGATGCGCCATCTCTAGAATTTGGACAACCACCTTGAATAACAAAATCTGGTAAAACACGGTGCCATTTCAATCCATTATAAAATCCTTGATTTGCCAATTTTGCAAAATTCTCCACAGTAATTGGAGTTTCTTTTTCGTATAATTCTGCGATCATCTCGCCCTTGTTTGTTGTAATTTTTGCTCTCATTATTATTATTTTTTCAAAGCTATAAAAAAGGGAGGTAACAATCCCATATTCCAAAAATAATTCGTATTTTCAATATGAAATTAAACCTATGTCACTTCCTATTAATAAATGGTCAGTTCAGGACCGGCCGCGCGAAAAATTCAGTGCAAATGGTAGAAAATCACTTTCTGATGCAGAATTATTAGCGATAATAATCGGTAATGGGACAAAAAATTATTCAGCCCTGCAAATTGCTCAAACGCTCCTATCGAACTTTAATCATTCATTGGACACAATTAGAAAGTTAGATTTACAGCAATTGGTTCAAACTCGCGGAATTGGCTTAGCCAAAGCAATTTCCATATTATCCGCATTAGAGCTAAGTGATCGATGCAAGAGTAATGAAGAAAAACCTGTAAAGTTTTCTAAATCGAGAGATGCATTTGAATATGTAAAGTCGCATTTTATCGGATTGACACACGAAGAATTTCACATTATTTTGCTGAATAATTCAAATCGCATCATTGAACGAATTTGTATTTCAAAAGGAGGGATCACCGGAACGGTGGCCGATGGAAGAATCATTTTTAAAGAAGCCCTTCTACGCAATGCAACAGCAATTATATTAATCCATAATCACCCGAGCGGAAATATTCAACCCAGTGAATCAGATAAAATTTTGACAAAAAACCTTAAAGAATTTGGGAAATGTATTGATATTAGTGTTTTAGATCACATCATACTCGCTGATAATTTCTATTTTAGCTTTGCAGATGAAAGATTACTGTAGAAAATCAATTGAATGAGGAAAAAAATTATCACAATAATCGGAGCGCGACCGCAAATTATAAAGGCAAGTGCGTTTAGTAGGGCCGTAAAAAATCATTTTCAAGATCAAATTGAAGAGATTTTGGTTCACACCGGACAACATTACGATGAAAACATGTCTAATGTGTTTTTCAATGAAATGGGTATTCCTCAACCCAATTACAACTTATCTGTTGGAAGCGGATCTCATGGCGCTCAGACCGGAAAAATGATCGAGGGATTAGAAAGTATTTTTTTAGCGGAAAAACCGGATGCTGTTTTGGTTTATGGTGATACAAATTCAACGATTGCAGGAGCTTTGGCAGCAACAAAAATTCACATTCCCGTTATTCATGTTGAAGCTGGCTTAAGAAGTTTTAATAAATCGATGCCGGAGGAAATCAATCGTATTTGTTGTGACCATATGTCAACCTTACTTTTCACTCCAACTCAAACAGGATTAACCAATTTAGCGACGGAAGGATTTAACCTAACACCTCAGAATAAAGTAGACATCGATAATCCAGCAGTTTACATGTGCGGTGATGTTATGTACGACAATTCATTGTTTTTTTCTGAGGTTAGTGCACAAAAATCAACAATCCTATCTGATATTGGAGTTGAGGCCAATCAATATATTTTGTCAACCATTCACCGCGATTCTAACACAGACATTGCTGAAAATTTGGAAAACATATTTAAGGGACTATTAACTGTTGCCAGTCAATCCAATCTAAAGGTTGTATTACCGCTTCATCCTAGAACAAAGTCAAAATTAAAGGCTACGCTTAGCCCAGATTTATATGCTCAGGTTACCAGTAATGAAATTATTCTAATTATTGATCCAGCAGGTTTCTTGGATATTATCGCTTTGGAAAAAAATGCCCGATTAATTATTACAGATAGCGGAGGATTGCAAAAAGAAGCCTATTTTTTCAAAAAACCCTGTCTAATACTTCGCCCTCAAACCGAATGGATTGAAATTGTTGAAAATGGAAATGCCGAATTGGTTGGGGCCGATTATTTAAAGATTATTGAAGGCGGACTTCGATTATTAAACCGTGATGATTTCACATATCCAAGTCTTTATGGCGATGGAAAAGCAGCTGAATTCATAGCAAATAAAATACTAGAACACCTTTCATGATTCTAATCTACGTTGAAGAAATTTCTGAGCGACTACTGTATACCTTTGATTTTATTTTCAAGGAACGTAGAATAGAATATCGACTTACAAATGATAAACATTTTCTTGAAACGTCATCATTACCAAAATTTAATTATTCGAATATTGATATTGAACACACATTATATATTCAACCTTCGACCCTTTTATTTGACGAAAATATCGGTGTTTATGGTATTGATAAAGGTATTTTTGAAGGAGAAGAGTGTTTGAGTTTTAACAATAAAGTAGATCCTATCGCCAGTATTTTTTATGTGCTTTCGCGGATGGAAGAATATAAATCTATGTATGTAGATCAGCATGGGCGTTTCGAAGCGAAAAACAGTGTTCTTCATCGATTTAACTGGTTAGAAAAAGTAGTTTGTGACCGTTGGTCTGAAGCTCTAATTAGATACCTACTTAGAAATAGAATTGAAATTGGCCTACCAAAGCAAATACCACTGGTAATGAATCCAACATTTGATATTGATGAAACATTTGCCTATAAACTCAAAAGTCCGGTGAGAACATGGTTGTCAACATTAAAGGATTTATTAACAGGAAAAAAAGACCGATTAATTGAACGACAACGAGTTTTAATCGGAAAACGGACAGATCCATACGATACATTTGATTACATCAAGAGCATTACAGAACGGGGTTTTTTAGTAAATATTTTCTGGTTACTCGGTGATTACTCGAAGTATGATAAAAATGTATCTCATCGAAGTAATAAGCATCGACGTATTATTCAAGATATGGATAAATTTTCGACTATTGGTCTTCATCCCAGTTATAAATCAAATTCCTATGAGTTTTTCCTTTTAAACGAGAAAGATAGAATAGAATCAATTGTGAATCATACTGTTGAGCATTCTCGGCAACATTTTTTAAAAGTAAATATCCCTTTTACCTATCAAATTTTACATTCTATGGGATTCAAAAAGGACTATACGATGGGTTATGCTGAAACAATTGGTTTTCGAGCAGGAACCGCAAGGCCTTTTCGGTGGTTTGATTTATCCAAGAATGAAATGACTTCGTTTGTTATTCATCCCTTTGCCTATATGGATGGGACATTGAATGAGTATTTAAAATTATCTGTCGACGAAGCAAAGGAGAAAATCAATCTTCTATATGCTGAAGTGAAGGAATATGGTGGGCATTTCTCATTTATATGGCACAATTCTACAATTGGACAATATGGCCATTGGAAAGGTTGGCGCGAAGTATTGGAACATACATTAAACCTTGAAAACGAAAAAAATTGAATCGCAAAATTGTTTTAACCGGTATTCTATTAATAGTTATTTCAATACTACTTGGTGCTTTTGGTGCTCATGGATTAAAATCAATCGTTAGTTCAGATAAATTAATCAGTTTTGAAACAGGGGTTAAATACCAAATGTATCAAGGATTAGGATTTCTAATCGTTGGACTTAGTTTTTCGAAATTAAAAAAAACAACGAATTGGTTTTATCTTCTAGGATTGACGGGTATTCTATTTTTTTCAGGTTCCATTTATTTTCTTACCCTATCTGATTTAACGCACTTGCCAAAAATGATTTTTATTCCAATGACCCCTCTGGGTGGAACGTTACTGATTGCAGCGTGGCTAAATTTATTTTTTTCCATTTTTAAACTAAAGGAAATAGAATGAAAATAACTGTTTTAGGTTCTGGAACCTCGCAAGGCGTCCCTATTATTGGTTGTTCTTGTAAGGTTTGTTCGAGTAATGATGAACGGGACAAACGATTGAGAAGCTCTATCTTAATCGAAATCGATGGAAAAACGATTGTTATCGATACTGGACCAGATTTTAGAAGTCAAATGCTTACCCATAAAGTAATGCAGTTGGATGCGATATTTTTCACACATGAACACAAGGATCATACAGCGGGCTTGGATGATATTAGGCCATTCAATTACATGCAGCGTGCTGAAATTCCTATCTTCTGCTCTGCGCAAGTGGAAGAGGCTCTAAGAAGAGAATACCAATATATCTTTGCAGAAACAAAATATCCAGGAGCTCCCGAAGTTACTATTCATACAATTGACAAAAACATATTTCAACCTTTCCCCAACATTTCAGCAACACCTATTCAGGTAATGCATTCGAAAATGCCCGTATTTGGATTCCGAATAAACAATTTTACATACATCACGGATGCAAAGAAGATTTCAGCAGTTGAAATTGAAAAGGTAAAGGGAACTGAAATCCTAATTATCAATGCATTGCGATTGGAAAGCCATCATTCTCATTTTAATTTGGACGATGCCTTAGCCTTTATCTCCGAAATCCAACCAAAAAAAGCTTATTTGACGCATATTTCACATGTATTTGGTGCGCACAAAGAAATTGAAAAAATGCTCCCAGATGGTGTGTTTGCCGCTTACGATGGATTGCAAATCAACTTATCTACCGAGTAAATGTGCATAAAATAAAAAATGAATAATTAATTTTGAATTTATTGAAAGTAAATTAGCAGAGTGAAAGAAGATAAGTTTATTGATATTAGAAAACTGATAAAAAGTAAAAATCCACGTTTATTAAAGTGGCTTCCAGGCTTTGTTGTTCGTTATTTAGAACGCATTCTCCATCAAGATGAAATCAATGAGTTTTTAATTCAAAACAAAGACAAATTTGATATCGAATTTTGTCATGCCATTATGGATGATTTTAATATCAAAGTTATTGTTGATGGAATTGATAAAATCCCTACGGATGAACGCATTGTTCTAGTAATGAATCATCCATTAGGTGGACTAGATGCGATTGCACTGGTGTCCTCTCTTGCTGAGCACCGCCAAGATTATAAATTCATCGTAAATGATTTATTATTAAATCTCAAAAATATGGGTGGGCTTTTCCTTGGCGTAAATAAATTCGGTAAAAACGACGGTCAAACTAGAAATAAAATAGAATTACTTTTTGAGTCTGATGAAACCGTTTGTATTTTTCCTGCTGGTAAAGTTAGTAGAAGGAAGGAAGGTCGTGTAATGGACCTTGAATGGAAAAAAACTTTTGTTACTCTGGGTAGAAAATATGATCGGAAAATAGTTCCAATTTACATCGATGGCGGTTTGAGTAATTTTTTCTACCGTTTATCTGAACTTAGACAAAAAGTGGGTGTGAAATCAAATATCGAAATGCTTTATTTGGCCAATGAAATGTACAAACAAAAAAATAAGACTATTCGATTTAGCGTGAGAGATTGTATTGATTTGAAAACATTTCATCCGGAAAAAACAGATAAGGAAGTGACAGAAGAAATAAGGCACGTACTTTATGCTATTCCCAATTAAATTTGCTATGAAACCAATTATTGACGCGATTGATAAAGAAATATTAAAAAGCGAATTAAATGCTGATCGATTTGTTCGCACAACCAGAAAAGGCGGGAATGAAATCTATGTTGTCAATCAGCATAATTCCCCAAATGTTCTGCAGGAAATAGGGCGATTACGTGAAGTAACCTTTCGTCAATCCGGAGGCGGGACAGGTCAATCGGTAGATCTTGATGAATACGATACGAATGACTATTGCTATGAACAATTAATTCTATGGTCGCCAGAAGATGAGGAAATAATCGGAGGATACCGTTTTATTCGTTGCGATAAAGCGATAGATAAATTAGGCAAAATACATCTTTCAACCAGTCATTATTTTGAGTTTAGTACTCATTTCACTAGAGATTATTTGCCGTATACTATCGAACTTGGAAGAAGTTGGATTCAACCAAACTTTCAGGCAACGACCAATCCTAAAAAAGGGCTTTTTGCGTTGGATAATATTTGGGACGGTTTAGGAGCTATTACTATTATGAATCCGGATATTAAGTTCTTTTTTGGAAAAGTAACCATGTATCCAACCTATAACATCGAGTGCAGGGATTTCTTATTGCATTTTATGCATCATTATTTTCCGGATAGAGAACACTTAATAAAACCCTTCAATCCACTAATTCAACACTACGATAAAGATAAATTTGATCAACAATTGAACGGATTGGATTTTAAAGAAGGAATGAAGATATTAAATACATATGTACGGGAGTTTGGTGAATTTATTCCACCTCTTGTGAATATCTATATGCATTTGTCTCCTACAATGAAAACATTTGGAACTGCCGTCAATCCTGAATTTGGCAATGTGGAAGAAACAGGGATCTTAATAACTATTTCCGATATTTTCGCTGAAAAGAAGGAAAGACATATGGTTTATTAGAATCAAATCCACTTTTTACCGAAATAGAATTACCTTTGCACTCGAATGAATCAATATAAAAAAGTTGCATTTTATACTTTGGGTTGCAAGTTGAATTTCTCTGAAACTTCAACTCTTTCTAGACTTTTCGAAGAAGGAGGATACGCAAAAGTAGATTTTGATGAAAATCCCGATATTTTCATTATCAACACGTGTTCAGTGACTGAAAACGCGGATAAAAAATGTAAGCAACTGGTTCGTAGAGCATTAAAAATCAATCCAGATGGATTAATAGCTATTGTTGGTTGCTATGCCCAATTAAAACCCGAAGAAATCGGGAAAATTCCAGGAGTTGACTTGGTTTTAGGAGCTAACGAAAAATTCAACGTGTTAGAATATATTGAAAAACTGGAGGATAAATCGGGAAAAACCATTGTACAATTTGATTCAATCAAGAAGACTACCGAATTTGTTCCGGCATTCTCTTATGGAGATCGCACACGATCTTTTCTAAAAGTACAAGATGGGTGTGATTATTTTTGTACCTTTTGTACCATTCCATTAGCTCGGGGAAAAAGCAGAAATGCAACTATTTCAGAAACGGTTGAGGAAGCCAAAAAAATTGCACAAACAGAAATTAGAGAAGTAGTATTGACAGGTGTTAATATTGGTGATTTCGGTCAAGGAAACGATGAGAATTTCTTCATGTTAATTCAGGAATTAGATCAAGTTGAAGGGATTGATAGATTTCGGATTTCATCGATTGAGCCCAATTTGCTAACCAATGAAATCATAGATTTTTGTTTAATCAATTCAAATCGATTTGTTCCACATTTTCATATACCATTACAATCAGGAAGTAATGTTTTGTTAAAAGCAATGCGACGAAAATACCTCCGAGAATTATATTTAGAACGAGTTAAAAAGATTAAAGAAATCGAACCAACGTGTTGTATTGGCGTAGACGTAATTGTAGGATTCCCAGGTGAAACAGAGGAAGAATTTATGGAGACTGTCAACTTTTTAAAAGAAATTGATATTTCCTATTTGCATGTCTTCACCTATTCCGAGCGTGCTAATACATCCGCCGTAAAAATGGCAGAACCTGTTCCGATGGATGTTCGGAGAGAACGAAGTAAGATATTACATCTCTTGTCTGATCGAAAAAAACGCTTGTTTTATGAACAAAATAGTGGAAACATTCGTAATGCTCTTTTGGAAAGTGAACAGGATGAAGGTTGGATGTATGGATTTACTGAAAACTATGTAAAAATTAGAATCCCATTTGACGCTGATTTAGCTAATCAATTTAAAAAAGTGAGATTAACAAAAGTAAACTCAGACGGGACAATGGATTGTGAATTTATAAATGATTAATTGTGAGTACTTGTTATATTACACGAAGAGAGACTTTTAATGCCGCACACAAGTTGTGGAGAGAAGATTGGACGTTGGAAAAAAACGAAGAAGTTTTTGGTAGATGCAGTAACAGAAATTGGCATGGTCATAATTTCACGCTATTTGTTACTGTTAAAGGGTTACCTAATCCAGACACCGGATTTATCATCAACTTGAAAGATTTAAGTAGCATCATTAAAGATCTGGTGATTGAACCATTAGATCACAAAAACCTAAATTTGGATGTTCCCTTCATGAAAGGAATACTCGCCTCCACAGAAAACTTAGTGATAGAAATCTGGAATATACTTAAAAACCCTATTCAGAAAGCAGGGGGTGACTTAGCAAAAATAAAATTAATTGAGACCGAGAACAATTTCGTAGAATATTACGGAGGTAATGAACCATATTAACACATGATAGAAGCAAACAAAAACGAAAAAAACAAAATTATTTTAACGGAACTTTACGAACAAGTCCTCAATAATTTAGGTGAAGACATCTCACGAGAAGGATTGGTAAAAACCCCAGAACGCGTTGCTAAAGCAATGCAGTTTTTAACAAGTGGCAATCAAATAAATCCAGATGACATAATGAATCAAGCCATTTTTAATGAAGAATATTCAGAAATGGTTATCGTAAAAGATATCGAAGTTTACTCCATGTGCGAACACCACATGTTACCGTTTTTTGGCAAAGCCCATATCGCATATATCCCAGACGGTAAAATCGTTGGATTAAGTAAAATTCCCCGTGTTGTGGATGCCTATTCAAGGAGACTTCAAGTTCAAGAAAGGCTAACCATTGAAATTCGAGATTGTGTCCAACGTACTCTCAACCCAAAAGGTGTTGCTGTGGTAATTGAGTGCGCGCACATGTGTATGCAAATGCGTGGTGTACAAAAACAAAATTCCAAAACAACAACGAGCGCTTTTACTGGATTATTTTTAAGTAACGATGCAACAAGAAAAGAATTTATTAACTTAGTACAAACAAAAAATTATTAGTTATGAGTAATTATTTAAATCAAGAGTCGTACACACAAGAAGCGACGCGCACATTTTTCAGAAATGTTTACTCCTATATGTTTGGTGCCTTAGCTATTTCAGGCCTAATTGCATATATGGCCGGAAACAAGGAATTTGTTGGTCAATATTTCGTAAGTGAGTCTGGTGGACTTTCTGGACTGTTTTTTGTGGTCGTTTTTGCACCTGTTGGCTTGGGATTACTGATTCAAATGGCTTATAACAAATTATCAATGAATTTCTTAATTCTTCTTTTTGTTGCATATGCAGGATTAATGGGACTGAGTCTTTCCACTATCTTTTTAATTTATGAAATTAGTGCTATTGCAATGACCTTCTTTGTTACTGCTGGAGCATTTGCCGGAATGGCTATTTTGGGTTACACCACTAAAACAGATTTAACCAAGTTTGGAAGTTTATTGTACATGGTTTTTATTGGAATGTTTATCGCTGGAATTGTAAATATGTTTATGAAGAGTGATAGCTTTGGTTTTATCATTTCTGTTTTGGGTGTGTTTGTATTTACTGGTTTAACAGCGTATCAAATGCAACAATTGAAAGCCGTTGCGCAATCACCAGATTTGACAGCTGAAGAAAGAAATAAGTTATCGTTAATTGGAGGTTTACAGTTGTATATTCTATTCATCAACCTATTTTTATCACTACTTCGTATTTTGGGAGGACGTGACTAAACCTAAGAATTCATTATAAAAAGAGCTTCAATGAGGCTCTTTTTTTTTGATTGCGAGCTCTGAATTAGATTGCTTTTCAAATGTTTTCCTTAAATTCGAAACGAAACCATCCTCAATGGCAAAAAAAGAAATTACAACATTACAAGCCAGTCTGCATATCAAACCAAAAACTTGGTATATCCTGTTTGGAGTAATCTGTTTCCTGTTTTATGGTAATTCCATTTCCAATGGCTATTCGTTGGATGATGAGTTGGTAACAACAACGGATAGAAAAGAGCATCAAAACGTAGAAAAAGGAATCAAAGGAATCAAATCAATTTTCACCAGTAACTATGCGATAGACGGAAAGCAGAATTACGAATATAGGCCGATTGTAACTCTTTCGTACGCAATTGAAAAGTCCATTTTTGGAGCATCTCCCAATCGTCCTCATTTTTCACATTTTATCAATATTGCTTTATACGCCATTTGTGGGATATTACTTTTTCAGCTACTTCAAGTATTATTTAAATACCAAGCATCCTTGTTTTCAGGGATAATTGTCTGTCTTTTTCTAATTCACCCCTTGCATTCAGAAGTAGTAAATAATTTAAAAAATAGAGATGAAATACTCAGTTTAATCTTCGCTGTACTTTCAGCAATATATCTAATTAAGTCACTTGACGATAAAAAATGGTACTACCTGATTTATGTTGCTGTTTTCTTTATCACATCTCTTCTATCGAAAAAATCAAATCTACCATTTGTAGTAATTATTCCACTTATGATTTGGTTTTTCAGAGATTTAAAATGGAAAAAATTAGCACTTACTTTCTTCGTGTTATTCAACGCACAGCTTTTCATGAAATTGATAAAATCCGGTTTGTTGGAAAAAGATAAAATCCGGTTTTTTAGTTACATAGAAAATCCATTATTCGAACTCGGTTTTATAGAACGCATACCCATGTATTTTTACTCCAACTTGTTTTATATTCAAAAATTTGTTTTCCCTTATCCATTAAACTTTTACTACGGCTATAACTCTATTCCACTGGTCGGATTTACGGATTGGGAATTTATTTTAGGATTCATCATTTTATTGGTTGGATTATACTTGGCTTTTAGAGGGTTTTTCAAAAAATCACTTCTTTCATTTGGAATCCTGTTTTTTTTATTCGCAATTGGTGGCACTGCTAATTTATTGAATCCAATGGTAGGGATTGTAGGAGAACGATTTGCTTTCAGCGCTTCATTTGGATTGTGTATCGTAGCTGTTTGGGTCGCATTTAAATTCTATTCCATGGAGATCACTGAAAATTCATGGAATAAAAAACTCACATTACCTATTGCGATTATCGCTGTTCCATTTTTTATTTTCACCATTCAACGCAACAAGGATTGGAATTCTAAAATGTCCTTGTATTTAGCTGATTCTGAAAACATGAGATCCTCAGCAAAAGTGAATTCTTTGTTAGGAACGGAATACCAAGAAGCAGTATATTCAATTCAACAAAATGGAAATGGAACTTTCCAGGAAATGATGCAAAAAGTAGACTCTTCCATTCTATATTATAAACGATCACTTGCTGTATATCCTAAATATGAATCGAGTTTGAACAATATTGGAGTGCTGAATTACTCATTTAAATACGATTATGTAGAAGCAATTTCACCTTTAAAAAAATCGGTTTCTGTCAATCCAAAATACTACGAGGGAATGCTAAATGTTGCCAATTCGTATGCTAAAATAGCAGAGTCTTATCATTCTTTACTAAAATTATTTCCTTCATCCCTAGAACCCAAAATTACGAACCCCACGATTGATTCATATGTTAGGAAACAAAAATTGTATCGAACATTGACAGTTATCAATCAATTTCAAGTTTCAGCCAACAAACTACTCCAAATTTCATTTAATCAAGCTACACTTGCAAATCTAACGGAGTTAAGTGTAAACCTAGAATCTATTGACAGTAAATTACAAGGACTTAATTTTTCTCAAGCTATCAATACAGAATTAAATCGTGCTTTTCAAACCAAGTCTAAACCCAACCTAAATATCCTGAATTCATTTAGAATACAGATTTTAAATGAGTTAAAAACAGCTTACTCTTTCACCGATATACAACTTGGTAATGACGTATTTACCTTAAAAAAAATGTATTTAGATTCTGCCAAAATTTACTTCAACAAAACATATAAATTAAAACCAAAACTTGAATCGTTCTATAATTCAGTCAATCAATTTGCATTATTGTTAGAGGATTATCCAATGTTAATTGATGTTCAGCAAAAGTTCATGAAGGCTTATCCAAAAGGTTATTTCGGACCACAATATGTTCAAATGGCGAATGCATATTTTTCTGTTGGAGAACAAGAAAAAGCCAAAGAGAATTTCAAAAAAGGACTAATGGAACTGAGCCGTGAAAAAGCAGACCTATCCTTAAAAAAGGAAAAATCGGCTGCTGATATTGAGCGAATTCAGGTGTTGGAAAGGGAATTAAAAAACTTAAAAAACTACGTTCAACGAATAAAATCTGGTGAAATTCCTTTACCAAAAAAGCAATGAAGCAGGTTGAATCAGAACTAAATTAACAAAACCCAATTAGATCAATTTTATGGTATACATTATCGGACTAGGAAGATCTGGTAGCACACTTTTAACTGCTGTTTTGAATAATCATTCGCAAATTAAAGCAATTCCTGAAATACCTCTAATTTTATTTTTTGCACATGAATACAAAGGGATTCATGGTAAAACAGAATCTCTTGAAAAAAAAACAATAACTTACCTTAACTTAATTCAAAATATCAGACCTAAATCTATAATCGATTTAAAAGTTGAACAGTTGCATAATGTTGATTATTCCAATTACATTGAATATTGTGAAAGTATATTTGCACAATTTAAAATAATTAATTCTCTTGGTTCAAAAAAAATCTATGTAGATAAAAATCCTCAATACACTTTTTATACTAACGAATTAAAAAATATCGATCCAAATGCTAAATTTATTATACTAGTTAGGGACTACAGAGATAATGTTCTCAGTAGAATGGAAAAACCTCATAATAAAACAGACCACCCAGTATATAATGCTTTTCGTAATAGATTTTATTTAAAAGAATTAGCAAAAAAGAAAGATTTAAAAAATTCAATTTTGATACATTATGAAGACTTGGCTAAATCACCAATAACTGAAATAAAAAAAATCTGCACGTTTTTAAGTGTCCCTTTTGAAAATGAAATGTTTGAATTTAATCAATCTGAATTTACAAATCTCGAGGTTAAAAAATCTGATATGAATGAATTTATTAATAAACATTTTTCGAATTTAGGAAAACCTATAACAAATTCATCTGTTGGTAAATGGAAAGAAAAATTAGCACAAAAAGACCTTGAATTAATTGAGAGTATTTGTAACAAATATGGAAAGTTATTTCATTATAATTCCACGTTAAAACTAAACGCATACTATTGGCTTGTAATCAGGTATTTACCCCATTATACGCTAGCAAAATGGCATATACTTAAAGACAAAATAATTTATTTTATACCGAGCTCGATTAAAATTAAGCGATTAAAAATGATGTATAAAAAATTCTTGAATTAGTAGCTGACTTTTTAATCAATTAATTGAAATTATACGATTTTTACAAAATATGTTGAATGTGAATGCAGAATATTTAGATAATTTACCTGTTAACTTTATACTTTGTACTGAACGAACGGGGAGCTCGTTGTTGAGTCTGATGCTGAATCTTCATTCAGAAATTCTCTCTCCGAGTGAAGAGCCTTTTGCAATCTATTTTTGGAAAAAATATCGCAAAAAAAATTCGTGGAATGAAATCGATATAATAGAATACGTAGATTCATTTTATCTTATTGCAGATAAAAATACCGATCTCTATTTCAGTAAAAGAGATGTATTTTTATCCAACTTACTGATTAAAAAGGAAATATTAAATTTTGAAAGGATTATTAAATTAACCTACCTACATTTTCTTGATACAAAAGATAAAGACCAAATAGCAATAATAATCGACAAACAAATCAAGTATTTTTTTCATTTAGATTTGTTATATCACATTTTTCCTAATGCCAAATGCGTTGTTTTAACGCGGGATGTTCGAGATAATATTGTGTCTAAGAAAAACAGAAAATTGAATTGGAATCAAAATCCTTTTTTTCTTGCAGCTCTCTGGAATGACACGTATTCAAATTGCAGTAAATTAAACGGACATTCATTTTTAGTTATTAAGTATGAACTATTTATGGCAAATCCAGAAAATACATTGAAAGAAATTTGTCGTTTTTTCAGACTTAACTTTGATCCTAGAATGTTGCAAACAGACGGAGTATATGAATCGTTTTTAGAAAAAAAGAAAAATGAAATTGATCCTGACTTTTTATTGCGTTTAAAGAATTTTCATAGCGGCTTATCCCAAAAACCGAATTCTGATAAAATCGGTCAATATATAAATAGTATAAATCCTATTGTTCTAGAACAAATTGAACATATTTGTGGCGATAATTTAGATCGTTTTAGCTATCAATATAACAAAAAGTACTTTAATCATTTTTCAATAAAGGTTATTTATTTCAGATTTCTAGCGAAATGTTATCGACGTTATTTATTACTTGGTTATTTGCACATTCCTCTTTCCTTGAAATTGCTCATTAAGAAATGGAGAAGAAAAAAAACAGTAGTTTAATATACCTTAAAAAAGTTTACAATTTTCACAGCTACATAGGCTAATGGGCGCAATGGTATTGAGATCAATCTTATTATCCATTGTGGAAGATTATAGATAAATTTAAATTTTTCAGCGCGTTTTTGCAAGAACAAAGAGGTAAGTACAATTGAAATAACTTTTCTTTTATTAGATTTAAACTCAGGTCTTAGTACATCTAAAACCATGATTATTCTCTTTTTATCAGAATCATTAAATGCTTCATGATTATAGGCATCCATAAAAATTAACCATTCTCCTTCCTTCCATGATTTGAATTGATTCCGAACTCTAAAACCGATATTTGGTAAAATCCCAGGAATTTCTATACCCAGATGGCAACGGAAAATAGCATTTGTGTCCCCACAATGAGGGAGGATTTTACCTGATGCTTCGAGCTGATTGAAGGAAACAGATAGAATTTCAGGATATTTCTTAACAATTTCCATGGTTCTAGGAAAGTAGATATAGCGACTTTTGAATTCAATATCCCACCATTTTAAAGAAAATGTTTTCCAACTATTTCTACTATCAACCATACTGGTATTAAAATACGCTTCAGGTTGATGTTCTTTCAAATATTCAACCAATTCATCTCGAATCAATATCCAATTTTTTTGAAAATCTATAGCCCAGTCAAATTCTCCTTCGATAAAATCAGGTTCCTCCCCTTTGTAATTGAAGGAAAAATCATACAGACTAAACCAGAGTTTTGGTGTGTTCATTCTAGAATCGAAGGTACAACAATTAAAAATACCTTACACTTTTCAAAGGGGAAAACGCATGATTCCTTTGAATAATATGCTGAATTTTTAGTTATATTCGTTCAATGAAAACAAATTCAACAAAGCAAATTGCCTTAATCATTGTTGTTGCTGCATTGGGCTATTTTGTAGACATTTATGATCTTGTTCTTTTTGGGGTAGTAAAATCTGAAAGTCTCGATCAAATCATGGTCGGAGCAGATTCCTTGGCTAAAGCAAATACGGGTAAATTCTTATTCAACATGCAAATGCTCGGGATGTTAGTTGGAGGTTTGTTATGGGGTATTTTAGGAGATAAAAAAGGAAGATTGAAAGTGTTATTCGGCTCCATCCTACTCTATTCTTTAGCTAATCTCGCCAATGCTTTTGTTTCTGATGTCACAACATACGCATTGGTGCGTGTAATTGCGGGAATTGGACTGGCTGGTGAATTAGGTGCTGGTATTACTTTGGTTTCAGAAATGATGTCCAAAGAAAAACGCGGATACGGCACAATGGTTATCGTTGTTTTTGGTGCTTTGGGAGCTGTTGTGGCTTCATTGGTGGGCGCTAAAGGAAAGGCAATTGGAAGTGTATTAACCGAAATTACTGGACAGGTTTATGCCAATTGGCAAGTAGCTTATATCGTGGGTGGTTTAATGGGGTTGGTGCTTCTACTCATGCGCGTAGGAACAATAGAATCTCATTTTTTTCAATCAATTAAACACGAAAGCGGAATAAAAAAAGGCGATTTACGGTTGATTTTTGGCAATAGAACAAACTTTATCAAGTACATGCATTGTATTTTAATTGGAATCCCTATTTGGTACATCATTGGTTTACTCATAATGAATTCCAAAGATAATTTTGGGCCATTGTTGGGTGTTCAAGGAGTAGTGAATGGTACAGCTGTTATGTATGCTTATATTGGATTATCTTTTGGTGATTTAATATCGGGGATTCTCAGCCAATTGTTACGCAGCAGAAAACGCGTGGTTTATCTATACCTTCTATTTACGCTAATTTTAACGGCTATCTTTTTATTTTTCTCAAAGGGAATTGACCTGAACACCTATTATTTAATGTGTTTTTTATTAGGTACAGGAACAGGTTACTGGGCCATTTTTGTTACCATTGCAGCCGAGCAATTTGGCACCAATATCCGATCAACAGCAGCAAATACGATTCCCAATTTTGTTCGGGGCTCTGTCAATCTTGTGGTTATGCTATTTGGATTATTAGCTTCAGCAAATTTAACGGATGGCGTAGCGGCAGCGGTTGTAGGAATCCTATTCATAACACTGGCTCTATATAGTATTTCTCGCCTCAAAGAGACCTTCGGAAAGGACTTAAACTATATGGAGGAAATCAGTTAGTAGAAAATGGTCAATCTGGGTGGCATTGCAAAATCTGAATTTTACTTTTTTGTCGATTAATGTCGCTTTCAATGGTTTTAACCATTTACATAAAACGTAAATTATTTAAGAAAAAATTAGTTTAATTTTTTGAACAAACGATACGTGTTTTCAGTTGTTTGCTTGGCAATTTCATCTAACCCTAATTCATAAATACCTGCTAATTTCTCAGCTACATGAATCAAGTAACTTGGCTCGTTTCGTTTCCCTCTATAAGGAACTGGAGGAAGATACGGCGAATCAGTTTCCAAGAGAATCTGATCCAACGGAATAGATTTTACAACAGGTGGTAAATGAGAATTTTTATAGGTGACAACACCTCCAATTCCAAAATAAAAACCACCATATGATTGAATCTTTTGCACCTCTTTTTCGGTACCGGTAAAGCAATGAAAAACACCTGTAAGTTGATCACAGTTCTTTTCATCTAAAATATCAAATATTTCTTGAAAGCTATCTCGGGCATGAATTACTATGGGTAAGTTGAATTCAATTGCCCATTCAATTTGTACTATAAATGCTTTTTTTTGTTCTTCAATGAACGTTTTATCCCAATACAAGTCCATTCCAATTTCGCCAATTGCTATTACTTCATTGTTTTGTAGTTTGGAATAAACACTGTTGAGTTGTTGCTCCCAATCTTCTTTTATATATCCAGGATGAAGACCTAACATGGGAAAAAATGTCTCCGGATACTCCAAGCAGAGCTGAAACATTGGGTCGATACTTTCAATATCAATATTGGGTAAAAGTACTTTGGATATATTATTTTCTTTTGAGCGTTGAATTCCTTCTAGTAAATCTTCCTTAAATTCTAGTGCATAGTAATGAGCGTGTGTGTCAATGAATTTCATTAGAACAGAGAAAAACTAAGTCCGAGTTGAAGCCATTTTATTTGAGGACTTTCGGGATGTTGGAAAATGGAATTTAATTGATAAGAAACGTATAGCGCATAATTACGGATTCCTAACCGAGCATGAAATGAATACGTAAAATCTTCAGCCGCATTTTTGAGTGATATTTTATGATTTCTGGAAACATCTGCAAAAGCATACTTTTCTTTTAACGATAATTGGTACCCCAACCTACCTCCTAAATGAAATTTGGTGTGTTTCCACCCTTTTGTTCTGAACCTCAATTCTATAGGAAGATTGATGTTTGTTCCCATTAGACTATTTCTCAGGTATGCATCCGTACTACTTTTGGGAAAACAATTAATGATATTGGATGGTGATTGAATCATATTTTGGTTCAAAACAGTTTTGTTCACCGAAAGCCCAAGTCCATATCCAACAGCAATGGTATTCTTTTCATTTAAAGATACTTCAGAGTAACAATTTGTTGTGAAACCAACTGATCGAGGGGTAGATGAAGAATAATCATTCGGCGATTGAAAATCATTATAGTGAATATCAAAAATGAACCGGTCATACTTTCGAGGTTGTGGCTTATTAGAAGGCTTCCAGGTTACAAACCATAAAATTCCAGGTCGACTTTGAGATTCAATTTTTGTATCATATTCTCTTTGCCCCCATGAAGTAAGTGGAAGAAAAATAAGAAATAGTACAATTCTCAAGACTGTTTTTTTTTCAGGTTAATTTCCCAATTCCAGGCGCTCAAAACAGCATCCTCTAATGTGTGTTTTGCTTCCCAATTCAATAATTCTTTGGCTTTTGAAGCATTTGCATAAATTTCAATAACATCACCATCTCTGCGTGGCCCAAACTCCCAATTCAGTTTTTGGTTACTGACTTTTTCGAACGTATCTATTATTTCTAAAACGGAGGTTCCTTGGCCTGTTCCGATATTGATGGCTTCATTGAATCCATTCTGTTTCGTATTTAAAAAATCAATTGCCTGCACATGGGCTTTTGCTAAATCAACTACATGGATAAAATCACGTACACAACTTCCATCTGCAGTTGGATAATCACTTCCAAAAACAGTAAGTTTATCGTGGATTCCGATAGCTGTTTGTGTTACAAAAGGCAGTAGATTATTGGGTTTTCCAATTGGAAACTCGCCTATTTCAGCGGAGGGATGCGCCCCAACTGGATTAAAGTAACGCAAACATATCGATTTCAACCATGGGTTAGCCTTTGCAGTATCTTCGATGATGTTTTCGGAAATTAATTTGGTGTTTCCATAAGGAGAACTTGGTTTTGCTTTATCAGAATTCTCTGATACCTCCTTGATTCCTATTGGTTCTCCATATACCGTGCAAGAAGAGGAAAACACCAAGTTATTGACCTTGAATTCAAGCATACAAGACAAAATATTTGTCAAGCTTATTAGATTATTGGTGTAATATTTCAGAGGAAATGCCACCGATTCACCCACAGCTTTGTATGCAGCAAAATGGATAATTCCATGAAAAGTATAACTTGAAAAAATAGACTGAACCTCCTCAAAACTGGTTAAATCTATATTTTTTACAATTAATTTTTGTTTGGTAATATTCTCCACTCCTTGGATTGCCAAGTGACTAGAATTTCTAAAATCATCGGCAATTATAGGTGTATAACCATTGTTTATTAACTCAACAACCGTATGTGTACCTATATAACCTGCTCCACCAGTAACGAGAATATATTTCATAGAAAGAATAATATTAGTTACAAAGTTAATTGAATTTGAATTTGAAGTGGATTTGATTCCGGAAATAATACAAAAAAAAGTAATTTTACACGATGTACGAATTTAACTTCAAGGATAAAATTCCTCCTAAGGCCAGTAAATGGTATCTTGTAAAAATCGTTGTTTATGCATTAATACTTTTTTTATTGATTTACCTCGTAATCGATAAAATCAATTCGATTGGTTAAATTAAGTCGATTATTTTTCTTTTTTCCAATGTAAATCTAGGCTACCATTTTCTGTAAAATAATACGATTTGTAGCTACGACTATATGCTATGGGCGCATTAAATTCATGCTTAAGCATATAAATATACTGGTAAATCATTCTTTCAGACAAATTCAATTTTCTCGAGAGTTCTTTTGGTGTTCCCGTTCCTCTATTTTCAATCAGTTTAATTAAAAACTGCAGCTTGTTAAAATTCATAATAACGAAAAAATTAAATGTACAAATACTATACAAAATAAAGTACTGCTTCTGAAATATTATTACAGTTTGCTAATTAAATGAAATTAATTAGCATTAAACAATGTAACCTATTGAAAAACAGAAAGGTAAAATAGTAGTAAGTAAATAAAACTTGAAAAAATCTTTTTGTTACAGAAATTAAAGATTTTCTAGGAGTTTAAAGAATAAATCTTTTTTAGCTGGAGAAAGTGGAACTGCAGCGCCATCTTTCATTATAACTGAGCCACCTTCGGTTTTGTCATACCGATCAACAAAATTAATATTAACTAAATGGGACTGTTGAATGCGAAAGAAATGACTACCCGCAAGTAGTGTTTCAAAATCTTTTAATGTTCTAGAAACTAAGATCTTTTTACCGCTAGTAAGAAAGAAGAAGGTGTAATTTTTGTCAGCCTCACATCGAATAATCTCATCAAGTTCCACAACAAATACACTTTCTTGCGTTTTTAGTACCAATTTCTTTTTTTGATGAGGAACTAAATTATGTTGTAGGGTATCAAATTGTTGTATGTCTTTTTTTTCAGAAACAGCTTTTATTGCATGTTCAATGGCATCTCTCAATTCCTCTGGGTCAACTGGTTTTAGAATGTAATCTAACGCACTAAATTTTATTGCTTTTATTGCAAATTCCTGGTGCGCAGTAATAAAAATAACCTCGAAATTTTTAGTTAGTGTTCTTTGCAATACATCAAAACCTGTTCCATCGGGCATCTGAATATCTAATAGCACGATATCCGGTTGATGCTCCTCAATGGCTGCTAAAGCTGTCTCCACATTTTCGCCTTGAGCGATAACCACAAGATCAAGACCAAATGAACGTATAAGTTTGGCGATAAACTCTCTTGTTTTATTTTCGTCATCAATAACAAGTACTTTATTCATAATCAAGAGTTTTGGTTTCTAAATTTAAGAGGAATTTTGATATTAACAACGGTTCCACTTTCTTTTTCCTTATTAAAGTCTGTAATATCAATAAAACCTGTACTTGTGTATTTTTTATTTAAAATTTCTATTCGCTCTTCGGTGATTTTCATTGCCATACTATGGTGTTCGCTACTTTTTTTATTCTTGCTGGCCATTTTTCGTCCAATCCCATTATCAATAATTTCCACATGCAACATTTCATTTTCGCGGGAGAAATGGATACTAATAAACCCATTTTCAATTGTATGCAACTGCCCATGTTCAATTGAGTTCTCAATGAATGGCTGGGTAATCATCGGTGGAATTAAGGTGTCTGTTTCGGTTAAGTTTGGATCTACCAAAATTTCAAATGTAAAACGATCTTCAAATCGTAATTTTTGGGTTGTTAGGTATTTTTGTAGTATTTCGATTTCAGTTTTCAAGGAGATGAATTCTTTGGATGAATTTTCAAGTATCAATCGCATCAATCGAGAAAAATTTACAAGGAACTTAGACGATTTTTCGGGTTCATTATCATAAATATAGCTTTGAATAACCGACATTGCATTGAAAATAAAATGGGGATTCATTTGGGACCGGAGCAATGTCTGAGACATTTCAGATTCTTTTTGCAACTGCACTAATTTATTTCTATTCCAATAATTTTTAAGAATTAAACCTCCAGCAACCACAACAAAGAGAATAAAAACAATGATGATCAGCTGATAGGTATTTCTTAACTGTGTGTTTTCCAATTTAGAATTCGTTAATTCCTGTTTTTCTCTTGCATTTCTGATCGAATCACTCTGTAAATTGATTGTTCGAAGTTGATCTTGTGTTTTGAAGGTTTCGTTAATTTCTGCAATACTTCTAGCCGATTGAAGTAAATTATTACTGTCTAAATATTGAATGTAAAAATTCAAATAACCATAAGCATCTTGAATATTTCCTTTCCGAAGAAACAAATCCGACATCACCTTATAATTTTCGTGTATCGCACTTATTTGCTTCATTTCCTTCCGCATATTTATGGATCGATTTAGAAATGATTCTGCCTCAATGAATTTCCCCTGTTCCATGAGTACTTTTCCCACGTAATGGTAAACTGTAGCTATTTTATTTCGATTTCCAATACTTTCGTAATTCACTAGCGCTTTATTTAAACGAATGGCGGCTTGTTTATAATCTTTTAACTGACTATATAATATTCCTATAAAATTGTCAACATCTCCAATCGCTTCTATGTTTTGTGTTTTGCCAATAGCAGATTCCGCTTGAAAGGCGAATACTTTTGCTTGAGCCAATCTTTTTTTTCCCAATTCGACGGCAGCCAAATGAATTAAAGCTAATCCGATTTGCGATTGATCCTGTAATTTTTCTGCATAGAATAACGATTTTTTGAAATATGCTTCTGCTTCTTCCCAATTTTTAATATCCAATTGAGACAACCCAATTTCGCGATTGTATCGACTTAATTTTTCGTAATCAGCTGTGTTTTCTATGATTTCAATAGCTAACATATTTTTTGCAATCCCAATTTCAATTTGATTGAAATATTTATAGATCAAAGCCTGAGTATTTATACATTCGGCAAGAATTGTTGATGTTGAATTTGTTTTTCGAGCAAAAACAATACTACGATTTGAATAATATAGGGCGCTGTCTTTTTTATTCAAATTGGTAAAATCCCATGAAATCATTCTATTTAAGTCGGCAGAAAGAACATAGTTCCGGAGTTTTTGATTAGCCTTCAATGCTTCAATATGCACTGCTAAAGCACCCGAATAATCTAATTGGAGTTGTTTTGAAATTCCATAAAAGGACAACCATTCAATTTTATCTTTAATCGGGATTCCTCCACTAAGTTTGCCTTGTGTTTGCTCAATTAATTGCTTAAAAGCTACAAAATCTTTGATGGCATAAAAATATTGCAATTCAAAAAGAACGCGTTTGAACGAAAAACTGGAAGAGTTATATGACTTGTTTTGCTTGAGCTGATCTAGAATCACCTTTGCTTTTGGAAAGTTTGTTGTTAAATAATATTTACCTAACTCAATCTGATATTCAAATTTTTCAGAATTAGTTACCGCTTTATCTATGTTATTTTTAATCTCAATCTCCGACCGCTGCTGCGTGAAAACCACATTAGGAAATCCCAATAAGACCAACAAAATTAAGCGCAATAAAACGGAACTTGCTTTCACTAACCCGAATATACAAAATAGATTTAAACCGATGGATTAAATCGAGTAATTAATAAAGATAATCCAGATTATTTAAAATTTAGCGGCTATTGAAATGTATCCAGTTCTTCCGTTACCTGGCAAAATACCTGGACCAGGAAACCCACCGGATCTGCGGGTTGCATATCGTTCATTCGTTAAATTATTAACCCCGCTTTTAATGGTAAATTGTTCGTTAATGGCATAGGATATCGACAAGTCAATAACCTGATAACCGTTAATTTTTCCAATCGTTGCTTTTGCGTTTGGTAGTTCCGTATTCAATGCATCGGTATAAATTGATCCAACTTTATTTAGTTGTGCTGTTAGAGAAAATCCGCTATATTTATACGTAAACCCAAATCGATTTATGGTCCTCGGTGCATTTTCCACGTAATTTCCGCGGAAATCTTTTGAAGTATCAGCTAATGCAGCTGGATCATCCCATCGGGTATATCGTGCATCTATGAAAGCAACATTGGCAAAAATTTTAAATTGACCATACTTTTCTTTAGTTGTTAATAATCGCAGTAGATCAAGTTCTATAAAAGATTCAATTCCACGGCTTACTGAGGCTCCTATATTCGTTTTTAAATTTTTACCATTCGTGTTTATGGTTCCGATTCTGTTGTTGTAATAAAGATAAAATGCACCAATATCAAAAGTTAAGTAATTTTTAACTGTTCCGCGATATCCGAAATCAAGGTTGTAACCCTTAGCATCTTTTAAATTTTGATCAACAGAATCTGTTGTGGCTGATGGCACAAGCTCAGAGTAAGTAACTGGACGGAATGCTTGACTTATGTTTGCATAGATATTTGATTTTTCTGTTGTGATGAATTCAAGGCCGACTCCTCCAAGGATTATCGTCCGAATTTGATTGGTAACATCGATTTTATCTCCTATTTCAGGTTTGTCAATTGTTCCTTCCGCTCCTGTTTTAATGTATTCAACGCGCATTCCTGGAGTGATGCTCAATCGTTTACTCAGTTGAAATAAATTTTCCACAAATACAGCCGTGTTCAAGGTATTTAAATCTAACTCTCTTTTAAAATCGTAAATCCCGTTAGAACTAGTCTGCTGAAGAGCAATAGCTAAATCAAAATCACTTCCTATAGATCCAATAGCCCCTTGCTTACGAAGTGTTTTTCCTGAATAAGCTCTCAATCCTACCGATAAAGCAGATTTTTTACCGAATAATTTGTATTGTTTCAGCATTCGAGCTTCCAATCCAAGGTTATTGTACCAATCTCTATCAATTTGCCGATTACTGAATCCATTTCCGTTAAATGAATCAGGAAGGTTGATATCTTTTAAATAACCAATGCTATTTCGTTGTGAAAAGGTGTGAAATACTTTGATGTTTATTTTTGAATTTACTGTTGGTTGATAATCAATTGACAGCGCCGTTGAATTCCAAGGTGTACTGAACCAATTTCGCGCACGGATAGATTGTTGCGCGTTTTCGCGAAACATGGAATCTGTTAAACCTCCGGCTTGTTGACTTACATAATCCATGTGGGTATATTCTATTGAGGCATTCAATTTTTTAGAGAACGAATAACTTAGAATTATATGTCCCGTCGTCGTTGAATAGGAACTGTTTTTTCTCCAGCCTTCAGCACTGCGATGATGAAGAAAGCCATAATAAGAGAACTTCTTTATTTTTCCTCCCAATGCATTGAAGGTATTGTAAAGCCCATAGCTTCCTATGGTTTGTTGAGTTTCAAATTGGAAAGGTTTATCACCCAAGCATTTTTTTGTTATGTAATTTAATAAACCGCCAAACTGTGTTCCATATTGTAACGATGCCGCACCTCTAATCACTTCAATCTTATCCAAAGCTTCTGTTGGTGGCGTATAATAGGCCTCCGGATAACCAAAAGCTTCGGAGGAAATATCATACCCGTTTTGCCTTACATTAAATTCCCATGATCTGTTTGGACTAAGTCCACGGGTTGAAATAGATGTCTGAATTCCGGAACCATCACTTTCCCAGATCGAAACTCCAGGGACTTTGGCCATAATTTGGCGGTAGTTGTTTGATGATAAATCAGCATTTAACGCATTCAAATTGATAACTTCATTTTTTTTTCCGGCATTAATGCGTGTCCCTTCCAATACTGGTAATCGTTCCAAATCTTTTTGTCTACCCAATATTTTAAATTCATTCAATTTTATGATGGAGTCAGCAGGAGAAATTTGACTCAAACATTCAAATTGAATAGCTACTGAGAGAAGTAAGACTATTTTTATTGTTTTGTTTTTCATACTGCAAATTTGATGATTTGAAAAGGGTGTGACAATACCTTAAAAGTGGTATTTTAGAATGATTCTAAATAAACACTATTCAAATTGGCGTATGCCTTGCCAAGAAAAACAAAATAATTAGCTCAAATTGCGTATTTTTGAACATTATTAGTTGGAAATGATTAAAAGGTACTTTTTATTTTTGGTTGTTCAGTGTTTACTGATTTTTCAATCATTCGCCCAAAGTAGTGCGGGTATTTATAGCATTCGGTTTTTTGTAGACAGAAGGTTGGTAAACCCCGTTCAAGTAACCACAGGCGGAAACATTAATCAACAAGGAGGTTTAAATCGAATAAGGCTTTCAGATGCCAATATTGATACTATCAAAGCCGCAATTTCGCGTACTGTATCTGCTGAATTGAATGCTAACTCAGAATGTGTATTTCGGAAAAACCGAAAAGGCCGTGATATAAGAACATTCGATGGTGGAAATGTTGTAAGGGGCATGCCGGTGAGTTCTAAAAAACAAGCAATTCATAATTTCGACAAAGATTATTATGTGCAGGTCCGAGTTAGTTATTCGATTGCCTCTGGCGTTAATTTGGTAAATCCTTTACTTGGAACAAGTCGCTATCGACCATTGGTATTTATTCAGATTACAGCTTTTAATTCAGAAAAAAAGAGAGTCTACACCAAAAATGTTTCTGTACGAGATTTTGATAAATTGCGCAGCTTTCAATATACGGTAAATGGCGTTACGGTAAGAAATGCGGAGGTCCTACAGCCACAACAAATTATGGAGATGTTGGTTAGGTCATTACAGGAATTAAGAGATAGAGGAAAAAGATGACAGCTAAAATAGTATATCAAGGTAAGTTGAGAACAACTTGCGAGCACCTCGCCTCAGGGAATGAAATAACCACTGATGCACCCATCGATAATAAAGGGAAAGGAGAATACTTTTCTCCCACAGATTTAGTTGCAACAGCAATGGGTTCTTGTGCCTTGACAATTATGGGGATTTACTGTCAAGAACATAGTATTAATTTTGACCAAGCACAAATAGATGTTACCAAAATAATGGCATCCAATCCAAGACGAATTGAAACTATTATTCTTAAAGTTGATTTAAGCGGTAACAATTGGGATGAAAAAACAGTACACAAAGTAATTCAAGCAGGAAAAAGTTGTCCTGTAGCAAAAACATTAGGCGAAAACGTAAAGATTGAATGGGAAATAACATGGTAGAAAATCAATATCGCAACCGCGAGCAAAGTTTTAAAGAAAAAGAGAATATCATTTATGGAATTCGTTCTGTGGTTGAAGCCATTAAATCAGAAAGAGAAATAAATAAAATTTTGATTCAAAAAGGGATGAACAAAGATCTTTTTATTGAATTAAAAGAGGCTTTATCAGGGAAAGATTACCAATTACAATTTGTCCCGGTTCAAAAGTTGGATCGAATGACTTTAGCAAATCACCAAGGTGTTATTGCTTTCGTTTCACCCATTGAGTACCACGATTTTTATAGTTTAGTTGATGCCAAATTAGAAAAAAAGGAGCAGTTAACCTTGCTTTTTCTAGATAGAATAACGGATGTCAGGAATTTGGGTGCAATTGCAAGAACAGCAGCATGCCAAGGTGTTGACGCGCTTGTTATTCCATCCAAGGGTTCGGCTCTTGTTACCGCTGACGCCGTTAAAACATCAGCTGGAGCGCTCAATTTTTTACCTGTTTGCAAGGTTGATCAATTAAAAGAAGCGTTATTCTATATTCAACAATCTGGCGTAAAGTTGGTGGCTTGTACTGAAAAATCGAATAAGGAATTACCTTTTGGTAAATTATCCGATTCTACAGCCTTTATCTTTGGTTCGGAAGAAGATGGGATTAGTAATGATCTGATTAAAATGTGCGATGAGCAGTTGAAAATACCAATGATTGGAGGAGTTGCGTCACTAAACGTAAGTGTTTCTGTTGGTATGGTTTTGTATGAAATGAATCGTCAGCGATTGATTAAATAACTTTCAGTTCATCAGGAATTATACAAACTGGAATTGGAACCATTTTGTGTTTGTTGATTCTATTTAATCGATGATATAACTCAATTACCATTTTCTGGCGGTCGTTCAATGCTGCAATTTCACCGTTGAATTCCATTGCCCATTCCAATTCTGCATAGGTAGCTCCAATTTGATCTTCGTCCGTTCGATTATCTCCCCACAAACCATCAGTGGGTGCAGCATGTTGAATGGAAGAAACAACCCCAAGTTCTTTTCCAAGTGAATAAACCTGCGATTTCATTAAATCTGCAATAGGGCTCAGATCTACTCCCCCATCACCGTATTTTGTAAAAAATCCTATTCCGAAATCTTCAATTTTATTTCCAGTTCCAACTACTAAACAATTTTCACTTTGCGCAACTGCATACAAGGTTGTCATGCGTATTCGTGCACGCGTATTAGCCATAGCAAGTTGGTTTAAAGCTGTTTCTTGTGGTAAAACAGATTCAAATTCGGAGAAAACACCTGATAATTGTACTTCATGAGCCAATACATTCGGAAATTTCACTTGCAGATCTTTGATATGTTCAATTGCGCGATTGTATTCATTTTCCGATTGTCGTATAGGCATATTCACTAATACAACTTTCCGATGCGTCAAAGCACACAAGGTTGAGGTAACAGCAGAATCTATTCCGCCGGAAATTCCAATTACAAAACCTTTTGAGCCCGCTTGATCACAATAATTAGTTAGCCAATTAGCAATATGGCGCTTAATAGTAGAATAGTCCAACGTGTTTTTGCTTAGAAAAGAATAGAAATCTTGAAAAGCAACTGATTTTGATTTGCCTTGTTCGAGAAGTAAGTTCTTGTTCCAGCATCTACCGTATACATCGTTTGATTGGCTTCTTTCCGCTCAAGGTGCAATGGCGTAATTCCGTAAAAATATCCTACTTCAGCAACTAATGAGGTTGTACTAATAAATTTCCATTCAGCTCCAGCAGATAAACCAATTGAACCTTTATAGAAGAACATATCACCAGGAGTAGTAAAACTGTTGTTTTCAACATTTGCAATTTGCTGAGACGGATTAGTTACGTCTATTCCATAGTCATTAACCGTATTTTTAATTAAAAACGAATTTCGAATACCGAATTTTCCGAAATAACGAAAATCTCCAATCATGGAAGTTCTAAACAACATCATCAAAGGAATAGAGACGTAGATTGATTTTTGATTGCGTTCTTGTAAGGAAAAAGTCCCTTTTGAATCGGGTGCATTTGCTTGGCTCGTAATTTTTGAACCGACATAATCGTAATAAACACTATCAACCGTTTTGTATCGGTTTGTTTCAAAGTCAAATTCTATCCCCGTCGCAATTCCAATAGTTGGTGAATTTTTGAATGTTTTATTAATTGCTAATCCAATGCTAAAACAAGAACCAATCCCGTTTTCATCAATTAATTTGGTTTGACCAGGTACAATAAAATTCATTCCTAAATTTGTTGTTAATCCGGCTTGAACTAATTTTTCATTAAACGAATTATTCGCATTGCTTTCTAAATAGTTGATTCGATTGGATAAACTATCAATTTTTTTCTGACAAACATCCGTTTGAGCAAATGAGAATATACTTGGGAAAATAGCCAAGCTTAATAATAATCGTGTTTTTTTCATGAGGTTAAAATTATTAGTTAGCAAATGAAATGTTAACTTTGAAAGCAAAGTTATAAAAATGATTCATTTACGCCTGATATTTTCGCTTTTTGTTTTATTGTTTTTTGTTGCTTCTTGCGGAAATAACCCCTTGGATGTGGATGTTTCAACCATAAAATCTAATGTGCGCTTTGTTCATGTTGATTCAATTTACCGTACAAGCACAGACCAAGAACGACAAAAGCTGAATAAAACATTTCTAAAATCTTTTAATGAGTTATATCGATTCACCTTTGAAAAAGGATTGAAAATAAATACGCGAGTTGATACAACTTTCATCAATCAGTTAAATCAATTTTATAGCGACCCGTATATTAAAGAAGTTGAAGTTGAATTGAAAAAATCCTTTTCGGACTTAAGTCCAGAAAAAAATCAAATTCATGATGCTTTTAAACACCTAAAGTATCATTTCCCAAAAGCAAAACAACCAAACAATATCGTTTTTTTCAATGCGCTTTTTAGTTACAATGCAATTTCAACCAACGATGATATCGGCGTGGGGCTAGAATGGTATTTAGGATATGGAAACAAAGTGGTGAAAAAGCTGCCAGCACAAAATGTATATGAATACATGAAACAAGGAATGGAACGAAAATTCATGGTTCGAGACATCGTTTTTCAATGGGTATACGCACACATTCAAGCTCCTACAAATAGTAAATTTGCTGAGGACATGATTAGTTGGGGCAAACTATTATATTGTATTGAAGCAGCAATGCCTCTAGTGGAAAAAGCAATTATCTGCCGCTATTCTGCAGAAAAATTTAAGTGGGCGGAAGAAAATGAAAAAAAAATATGGAACTATTTTGTGGATCAAAAACTTCTGTTTAAGAGTGACGAAATGATTAAACTAGGCTATTTTAATGAAGCTCCTCAATCAGCAGGATTACCCAAAGAAAGTCCGGATAGATTAGGTCAATTTATCGGATGGAAAATGGTTCAGAAATACATGGACTCTCATACAGATTTAACAGTAGATCAACTACTAAAAGTTCCTTTTGCTGAAATTATGCAAGCCTATAAAATCGATTAAAAATACACGTATGTCTAAGAAATCAGAAATAAAAATTCAAGTTGAAGTAAACGAAAATAATTTACCTATTGATATGAAATGGACGGCTCAAGATGGTAAAGTGGACAACCAACCAGCTAGTGCTTTTTTACTTTCCATTTGGGATCCGGCAGAAAAAAACACCATGAAAATTGATTTATGGACAAATGAAATGACCATTGAAGAAATGAAACAGTTTTTCCATCAATCCTTGTTAACCATGGCAGACACGTTCGAAAAGGCCACCGGTGAACATCTGATTTCAGAAGATTTAAGAGATTATTGTTACCATTTTGCCGAAAAAATGAATATTCTTCCCGAATAATCTGTATCATTGAATTCTATAAATCAGTGAACCACAAGATAACATATAGCATAGTCATACCTGTTTACAACAATCAGGATGGAATTGAAATTCTTGTCGATTCTGTGGTTAATTATTTCCAAGATCAATCGAGCGAAATAATTCTTGTGGATGATTATAGCATGGATTTAACGTGGGCACGACTCAAGGAATTAAAGCAAACTCATCCCGAAATAAAAATTATTCGTTTATCCAAAAATGTGGGCCAGCATGCCGCTACCTTGTGTGGAATACATGAAAGTTGCGGTGAATCTATTTTAACGATGGATGATGATTTAAATATATTACCAAATGAATTCTCCAAGTTAATTGAACTAAAAAAACACTCTTCGGCCAAAGTTATTTATGGGGAATTCCATACTAAACAACCCTTGATTAGAATGTTTCTGACGAAATCCTACAAGAAACTTTCCAAAATTGAAGGAAAAAATAAAGGGAGAGGAAGTAGTTTTCGTTTAATTGATGGCCAATTGGCTCGAACGATTTCCCAGCAGCATTCCAATTTTGTTTTTATTGATGAATTTTTACTTTGGTATACCCATGAAGTTGAGTTTGTACCGGTTGAGAAAAATGAAAATCAACGTTCCGTTTCGCGCTATTCCACTTTCGATTTATTCCAAAAAACAAGTCATTTAATCATGTATTCCTCTGATTTTCCGCTCAAATTAGTGACGTACCTTGGGTTTATCATGAGTAGCACGAACTTATTAATTGGATTATTTTTCATGTATCGAAAATTCATTGATAAAATAACCGAGGTGGGATACGCATCATTAATTGTAAGTGTCTTATTTTCAACCGGATTAATCATCTTTAGTTTGGGAATTCTTTCTCAGTATGTCCGCAAGATATTGCGTAATCAAAATAATGAACCTCTGTACTATATTTCTGAAAAAGAATGCTAGTCTTAGAACAATATGAAGTTAGGTTAACTCGATTAACACTTGAAGATATTGAATTAGTTCGAAACTGGAGAAACTCAAAATTCGTGAATTCGCATATGCTGATTTCAAAAAAAATAACGAAGAAAGAGCAGTTGGCCTGGTTTCATCAAATTGATAATGCCTTTAACTATTATTTTATCATAGAATTTGAAGGTAAAAAAGTTGGATTGATTAATGCCAAAAATTATGACCCGAATTTCGGATTTGGCGAAGGGGGAATTTTTATTGGGGAACCAGAATTCGAATCTTCGTTTGCTGCTGTTTATGCCTCTTTGTGTTTGTTGAATTTTGTTTTTTACGGACTTGAAACCATCGATATATCCCGCATTCGCATTCGAAAAGAGAATGAACGCGCCATTCAATACAATAAATTATTAGGCTACAAAATTGTTGATGAAGATGAAAAGCAAGATAGTTTTCTGTTCGAACTTTCGCGAAAGGATTACCTAACGAAGGGACTTAAATTAAATCAAGCGGCCCATATTTTTTGTGAAGAAAAATCTGATTTGGTTTGGAAAGGGGATATATCCAAGAATAATCTTCCGGAGATCAATAATTTTTTAGCTACGAAAAAATCACCTTGGGCAATTCCCGCTTTTCAAAAGCATTAACCCATTCTTCTTTATTCGCTATAGAAAGGAGAAAAGGATCATCTAGGTTCCGGATTTTATATCCTGAAATTTCTTCTGCTGAATATCCCCATAGCGGGTTTGGAATATCAAACATCAACACAACGCGACGTTCATTGCTTTGATTCCAAGCTTCATGCTCAAATGAATCATCAAAAATAAGTAGTTTGCCTTCTTCCCAATGACGAGTTTCATTACCAACTCTGATAGCACATTTATTTTCCTCTGGAACGATTAGTGGTAAATGACACCTCAACACCATGCGTGAATATCCTTTGTGCGGAAGAATATGTGTAAGGGGTTCCATATAGGAAAAGTCACATGAAATTAATTCTGGAATTTGATCTATGAGTCTGGTTGTATTTGGACAAAGTGTTCGATGAACCGGATTTTTCATGGAGAAAAACAAAAAAGAAAATACTTTCCATGCTTTATCGGTTTCCGCTTTAACATAGTCAGGAAATGTTCTTAACCATTCTTGCTCGCTATTAGAGGAAATCAGTTGTATTAATTCTTCCCGAATAAGGTTGAAGTTTTCTTCCAAAAAAAGCAGTTGTTTAAACTCCAATGCATCGTAGAAGTAACTTACATTTTTATGTGAGAATTCAGCGCTCATTTCTTAAAACGATGGAGTTCCAGTAGTTCTATATTTTTTTACTTGTTTTCTTGTTTGAATTTGAAAACCTAATCCAGCCGAAAAAAATAGTTCATCCATGTGTTGGGAGCCAAAACTTGCACCTCTCAATGTTGAATTTACATAACTTATATCGGCGAAAAAATGAAAATAATCCCATACATAATAAGCAATACCTGTTTTCAATCCAAACGATGGAGCAACGTAGGTCTTTCTTTCTAGTAAGAAATTATCAGCGTAATTGGTAACTGTTGTGCCAGCTTGTATTCCATTGTACCATCTCAAATTCCCTTTACCAAAATGCCTAAAGACGCCCACATACAGTCTGTTTTGAAAATTGGGTGTAATCATTGAATTAGAACCAAAATTCGCATCAAGAAATTGAATTACATCTCCGCGCACACTGTAATTTTCATCCAAAATGTATTCCAAAAAGCCAGAAAGATTTATCGTGTTTGCATCATTCTGTATCATTCTCCCTGGAGAAATAGTTGCTGAAGCTTTAACTAAACCCGGACGAAAATAACTTGCATGTATCGGAGTTGTTTTTTTATTTGGATCCAATCCAGGCAATTCTTGACTAAAAGCAAAAGATAGTTGCATTACCACCAAGGGGATGAAAAATTTTACCATAAATCAATTAATTTATAATTAAGTCCTACGGTAATGAGTAAATGCCCTTCCAAACTTACTCCGGTTTCATTTTGGAAAGAAACACTATTTTGGTTTATTATTGGATGGATATGACCGCCTAAATGAATCATATATTGACTCGTTAAGGATAAATCGATTCTTTTGGTGATATTGACATGGGTTCCAATTCCTGCTTGCACAGCCGAACTCCATCTTTCAGCAAAATTATTCTTATCTACATTATCCACCATATAGGAATAATCAAAACAATGACCCGCCAAAATGTATGGTTTAAACAACTGATTTTCTTTTAAATAGGGATAAAAAAGTACACTCCATCCAATGTGGTAGTCTGTTCGGTTAGCAACTGATCCAATATCACTCGTGAGGTAATCAAAAAACCAATCTGTATTGATTCTATCCGATAATTGAATACGGAATTGACCACCTACTCCTTTTCCGAAATTATTGGTTTCGCTATCATTAAACGCACTAATTGTTGATCGAATGCCAAGGCTCATCAATCCACCTTGATTATTTTTTAAGCGAATATCTTGTGCTATAGCAGTATAAGTAAAGAATAGTACACTTGTGATTAATAAATTACGCATCGATTAATTGACTTTAATGAATTTTATTTCACTGGTTCCAATTTCAGATTCTAGTACAAGGTAATATACACCTGGTTGAAGCATTTGAACATCCAATGTTCGATCAACCGATAGGTCAACACTCACAATCTGCTTACCTTCAGTACTATAAATATGGCCATTTTTCAAATCTAATGCAGACACTATTGTTAGATTAGATTGAGTTGGATTGGGATAAAGCACGTAAGATTGATTTTGATCCACTAAACTTCCCGAATTGAAAACGGTAATATAGGAGGTATCAGTCGAAAAACATCCATTCGTGTTTTGCACTGAATAAATAATGGCATGTGTCCCCTCCCCTGCTAAACCCGGGTGAAACGAAGTGCCAATGATGCCCGTTCCAGAATAAGTTCCGCCACCAGGGATTCCTGGAGAAACATTAAAGGCAAGTTCATCCAATCCAATTTCAGTCACCCCTTCCGTATAATCAACCGGCATGAGCGTATAGAAATCCAAGAAAGTAGAATCCATGTTTGAACAGCCGTTAAGGTCTATTCCCGTGAGGTAATAAAAACCTGATAGCTCCGGAATAAATGAGGTATTGTTTTGAATGTTATTTGACCAAGAATATGTGCTTGCTGTTCCACTTCCAGTTAAGGTAAATGGTTCATTTGGACACAAAATATGATTGGGTCCTGCGTCTACAAAAGGTAATTGATACAACTGTACATTCTTCACCGGTGATTTGGTTCTGCAGCCCTGAGCATCCAACAATGAAACAGAAAAATTTCCGCTACTGGAGGTAGAAATCGAATTGGTTGTTGATCCATTTGACCAATTAATGATTGTCGGAACCATCGTTGAAGAATAGGATAGATTTACACTTGTTCCAATACATATACCAGATGGACCTTGAATGGTTACTAGCTGATGTTTTAACAAAATCAATGCATGTGTATTCAATTTCCCGTATCCATACCCAAAATTAGGTGTAATTCCCGTTTGCGCATCTGCCAAAGAAGCCAGTTGTAAATCGGATTTAAAATCTTGATAAGTAAGACCTTTACATTTTTGTAGGTACAATGCAGCAGACCCAGCAACAACGGGAGAAGCCATGGAGGTACCGCCATTTTTTATATGGAAACCACCTTGATCAATATTTGAATTATTTGCCGGATTTGATAAATACCATAACGGACCCGAACCAAAGGAAATATCTCCACTGGCTGCAACATCTGGTTTCATTGCCCCTAGCCGGTTCGGACCTTTGCTACTTGTTGGCGACAATTGTCCAATTGGATTTGAAGTTGCGGTTTGCGTAACATTATTTTTATCGATATAGGAATTTCTATTGGTAATGTTTCCAACGGAAATAACTTTTTCAGAACAATTCCATGATGAAACAATGGTCTGAAGAGAATCAGGCATGTGATAATTAGCAATAGTAGGCCAAGCAGCGACGGCAGGAACTACCGTTTCAAAATCACTCAATTGTTGCCATGCACCGCCCCAAATATCGTATTTCCCATTTCCAACTGTTTCAAATCGAAACAAGTAATTGAGGGAGTCAATTTGAGTAAACAAGGTCTGCATGTGGAAATTAGGGCCAACAAATTCCCGATATGTTTCGATGCAGGCGATGCGATTACCTGCGGCATTATAAATGGTGTCATATAACGGTAATTGTTCCATATTTGCTGTTAGGCTTTGAAAGGTTGTTCTTCCGCGCAAACCATAACTGGGAGCTGGTAAATCTGCACCGTAGGCAAATGAAAAATTCGTTTCGGAAGTATCAGTCCATAAATCAAACAAAATTTTATTTGTTCCGATGTATGTGTTTCCTGGATTGTTTTTACACCAAACAAAAGAAGTATCTTGATCCACAATTCCTGTAACGTGGTATTTCCCTCTGTTTCCAGAATTTCCAGCTGCACAAACAACAATTCGTCCTGGCGAAGCATCCAAAAGGGAATCAATGTACTCTGACGCAGGATCTCTTCCATCATGACTGCCCAGATATGCACCTAGGGATAAATTGATTACCGCTGGTTTTCCGAGTGAATCAGCAACCTTGAAAATATAATCACAGGCATCCGCAATGGATAAAGTCCAATTGGGAAGATTAAAATCTGTTTCCACAACAATAATATCAGCCTCCGGTGCAGCACCTTTGTTCTTTGAATTTGCGCGGGCATTTCCAACGGCCATTCCCGAAACGGATGTGCCATGTGCTGAAATAGTTTCGAGACTGGTGCAAGTTCCATTATTTATTGCCGTACTGTCCCACACCGTTCCGTATCCATAAGGTTGTGGTGGAGAAATCGCATTTACCGTATGATCCCAATAGCGAAGTACGCGCGTTTTTCCGTTGGAAGATTTAAAATCAGGATGATTAAAATCTATTCCCTGATCCACGATACCAACAACCACTCCTTTTCCGGTGTAGGATGTATCTAGGCCCAACCCTTGATGCACCAAATTTATCTTGTGTCGAACGATTGCTGTGTCTGCCAAGATACTTGGGGGAGCAAATTCGAAATAAAAATCAGAAATTGTCTTGTTTTTTACTTGATCATCCAGCCATTTAGCCGAAGCATTAAAGAATATCCAATTGGAAGTCATTTGCTTAATCGAATATTTTTCTTTCCTAATAAAGGCCAAGTTTTCTGGCGTGTTCTTAATACAAACAGGAAAAATACCTTCCGGATTATCCGTAAGTTGTTTCTGAAAAAAGTACGATTTTTGACCGAACACAGAAAAAATTAACACTACGGAAAATAAAAACGAAGTAAGCACTTTCTGAACAAACATATCTCTAAAATTAAAATCCTAACTTAAAAGTAATTCAATTTACAAGATGTTCCTAGAGAAACAATTAATTTTTACCTTTTATTCCTTTTATGGATGGTGTAGAAACAGGATTGGGTGAACTTACCTTAGGAGTTGGTGGGTTTTTCGGAGCAGAATAAGTTGGTTTATTATTGGAACGACTTGGTTCAGAATAACTCGGGTTGGATTGTGGTCTTTCGCGCTCATTCTGAAAAACACCATTGGAACGTTCTGGTTTTTCAATCGGTTCCTTATTTATCTCCTTGGGCATTTCCTTTTCTCCAATTCCTTTTCCAGAGTCACTTGAGCTAGGCCCTTGTTGAATGGGCAAAGCATTACCTGTTGGAGTTTTTCCTTCAGCAAATTCGTGTTGGTTTGTATTTAATGCTGGACGTATTACTGGTTTAAAACTTACATCCTGCATGAAGTCTGGATTTGAAGGAACCGGGTTTGGCGCAATATTTAGGAAACCTTGATCGTAAATGCATCCGCGCATATCCGATGCTAAAATACCTCGGTCTTCACAGTTACGGCGAGCATTCGATAGTTGGTTCGGAGTTAGGTCATCTACCGTATAATGGACGCGAGGAAAACTGCGATCGGTGAAAGTTAATGTACTTTGACCCATTGAATAATCAAATAAAGTAGTGTTCTGGTTTACTCTCCATTCTTCAGCGAAATTACCTGCTAGGAAAGCTAGGTATTCCTTCTCTGCATATTGACTAACGTTTGAATTACCAAATACATTGGAGTACACTAAATGATTGGATCGATTTGAATTATTTGAAAAGTCATCATCTGGATTATTATTCGCATTGCCAAGTAAACCGATAAAATTTGAACGGTCACAATCAAAAACCTGAACCGTAACATTCAAAAAACTCATGGAGCCAGATTGCCTCATTTCCACATTAACCACCTCACCTGTTGGATAGGTAACTACATAATTTCGACCAGTTAGTCTGATGTTTCCACCGTGAGGTAAATAGTAAGTTCTGCCGCTCAATTGAATAGATGATCCATTTAACCGCAGCGGTGAAGGGTCAAAATCAGGTTTGTTTTCTGCATAAATACCCACTCTATCGCCAGCTACATTCATTGCAACGGCAGTATTCAGTGAAAAATTATCGCCTTGAGGTTGCTGTCTGCATTGAATTTCTAAATTGGAATTGATTGATTTTACCAAAACGAATTCACCAACGGTTTGAAACGAATAATTAGCTCGGTCAAAAGAAGTGAGATGTGGATCTCCATAGGTGCGTCCAGAAATATAGGAGCACCCTACTCTTCCAACAATTGAATTCATTGCATTCCAACGATTAGCTTCAGTTGGATGTGCACTTGCATTTTTTTTAATGGAATCTACAACCCGCAAACGCAGGTCATTTGGCATTAACTTAGCAATTTCAAAGGGAGTAAAGTCTTCAGGAAATGCTCTATCAACGACAGGTTGATTATCAGAAATATTCAATAAACTAGACGCTAACCAGTGGCCTCTAACTGGATCCCAAGCCGTTAATTCATTTTGAATGGAAGCGAAACGGGTATCAAATGTCCGTTGAGCAATAGTAGCTTGCGTAAAACAAAGTGTAAATAACGCAAAAAAGAAAAATTGTTTCATTTTTTAATAGTTGATTGAATCTTAACAAAATGTATGCCGATTATTCTAAGTGAAAATAGGTAATAATTTCGAAATTCCATGAAAAAAAGTACTTTTTAATGTCGATTATTTCCTTCGGTCAGTAAATCTGAATATAGCGTGTTTTGACAACGTTTGAATAACCGAACTCAGATTATGAAGATTGAAACAGAAATAGATAAGCGGGAATCACTTTCACGATTTTTCCATCAACTGAAAATTCATCTTGCTGATCGAAGGTGATAATGATCCCTTCTTTTAATTCGAAAAAATTCATTGCTTCTGCTAAACCAATAAATTCGCGATCCTTGTTGTCCGTTTTTAGTTCATAGCAGACTTGAATGAGTTGTATGACTTGATTTTTCTGTCGTATGACGAAATCACATTCTTTTTTGCCTTTAAAATAGTAAAGTTCGTGGCTTTTCCTTCTTAAGTGTTGATAAACTAGGTTCTTAAGTTTTCGTCCATTGTCTTCCGAAAAACTCAATGAAATAGTACTTGCTATTCCATTATCAAGTGCATAGACTTTTTTTGGATTTCGATTTTGGACCTTCAAAGAATAACTGAACATCAGTAAAAATTCTGCCAGATAAAGATCAATTTATACGTTATTTGCTATATTCTCTAATCTCGAGAAGTTTTTTTTTTGGGTAAGCATCTTATTTCTGCGTTATCTACAAGGATTAATAACTTTCATTAATAATGAAAGAAATTAATCATTATAAATGAAAGAAGTTTTGGTTTTATCCCCCCCTC
This sequence comes from Crocinitomicaceae bacterium, assembly GCA_044377675.1. Lineage (GTDB taxonomy): Bacteria > Bacteroidota > Bacteroidia > Flavobacteriales_D > Crocinitomicaceae > UBA952. The sequence goes on along the minus strand of JBILYP010000001.1, from coordinate 51,671 downwards.
GACAAGGCGCATCTCGACATGATTCGACAGGCTCATCATGAAGGCTCATCTCGACAGGCTCGATGAGCGAGATGTGCTTGGGGTGGACTATATCGTAATAAAATCATAAGTAAAACTGCTCTTCCATGATGAAAATAATCCATGTAATATCCAAAATTATTTTATATATTTAATTAGTTAAACTTCTAAAACAGTAAATGGAAAGTAATCTAGTATTATACAGCAACGAAAACACGAAAGTAACTATCAACGTTACGTATCACAATGAAAATTTTTGGCTTACGCAAAAAGCAATGGCACAGTTGTTTGGCTGTAGCACTGACAACATATCATTGCATCTTAAAAACATTTTTAATGACCATGAATTAACTGAAAACTCAGTTGTCGAGGTTTTCTCGGTAACTGCAAATGATGGTAAAAACTACAAAACAAAATTCTATAACCTCGATGCAATCATAGCTGTGGGTTATCGAGTGAATTCCAAACAGGCGACACAATTTCGTATTTGGGCAACGCATTCACTTAAAGAATTAATCATAAAAGGTTTTGTCTTAAATGATGAAATGCTTAAAAATGGAAAAGCATTCGGGAAAGATTATTTCGAAGAATTACTTGAAAGAATTCGAGAAATTCGCGCCAGTGAACGAAGGGTTAATCAGAAATTAGGAGATGTCTTTCAGCAATGTAGCGCTGACTACCAAAAAGATTCAGAGGAAGCAAAATTATTTTACAAAATGGTTCAAAATAAACTTCATTTTGCTATTACCGGGCAAACGGCAGCTGAAATTATCTATAATCGAGCTGACCAACAAAAAGAAAATATGGGTCTTACAACTTGGAAAAATACTCCAAAAGGAAAGATTTTGAAAAGTGATGTGAGGTTGAGCACTTCTATGGACTCAGTGCGTAGGTTGAGGATGGTTTGAACAATGATTTTATAAGACCTCTTCGCTATTTCTTGGCAAGCTCATCTCGACTGAGCTCGATGAGCGGACAAGCTCGATGAGCGAGAAATGCTTGGTGTTGAGGTTAATAAAAAACGGCCAGGTTTCCCCATCCGTTCGTTTTATAGAAAGTTTTTGATTACTTCACCGCATGCTTAATCACTTGCGTAGTTTTCGTGCCATTGGTGATGTTTAGGAAGTAGATGCCTGGGTTCAGTGTTTCACTGATCACAAACATGTTTATTCCATCTTTCACTTCAATTTTTCGTTGGTCAATTACTTTTCCTTGAGCATCCACAATGTTTAGTGTACATGCGCCTAGAATTTCTTTGTTGTTCACAATCACTTGAAAGTCATTTCCAGATGGGTTTGGATAACTGGTAAAGTAGCCTACTGTAGTTTCAACACAACTTACGTTGATTGGGTCATACAATTTCTCCTTGCCATCTATATCCACTTGGCGTAAACGATAGTAGTTTGAACCATTCGTTCCGCTGTTATCCATTGCTTGGTAAGTCAATAACTCATTTGAAGTTCCAGCAGAAGGTACTGTTGCCATTACTCTCCATGTTTCACCATCCGTAGATTTCTCCACATCGAAATGAGAACTGTTGAATTCAGAAGCTGTTTGCCATAGTAAATCAACCATTCCTTCGTTGCATGTTCCGTTGAAGGAAAGTAGTTCAACTGGGAGTGGGGAACCATTCCCTTGACCAAATCCACCAAAATCACTAAATCCTGTTACGCCATTCCACGTAATGGTTTTTGAAGCAGTATTTATTGTTGAAGTACCAAGTATTGAACCTGACGTACAAATAGAGCAGCTTCCCGATGATAACCAACCTGTTGAGGCACTCCATTTTGCGGGTAGTAAATTATCTTCGGTTTCTGCGCTACCCACTCCATTAGTTGTTCCAGGATATGTAAATGATATATTGTATTGAGGATTTGTCATTCCAGTTTGGTTCATTTCCCAGTATAAGTTTGTTCTTATGTATGCACCATCCGTTGCATTTGGATGAATGCCATTTACTGCTCTAGAAGCTAGTGAACTTGATGCTACCGTGCCTCCCGTAAAATTGACCGAAATTGGAGCATAGCTGCTCAAACCAACCGGAAATTTATAATCTACGCCAGTAGTTGAAATTGATCGAATAAATGCGCCTGAACCGCTTGTATTGATATAGGTTGTTGTCCCACCATTATCCGTTGCATCGAGAGATCCAGTTAAGGTCAGATTTCTTGAACCTAATGTGATTACTCCACTTGTTAATTTTAAGCTATTCGAGACAGTTACATTTTCAGATAAAGTGATTCCGCCGGATCCATTAAGGGTTAATTTATTTACGTTTCCTGAAAATAATCCCGTAGGTAAAGTATAGGCACCGCTATTTGCAAACTCAACCTCAGCAGAAGCTCCAGAGGCATCAATACTACCTCCTGAAAATGACATTGTACCATTAGAGTATGTCAACTTATTATTCAAGGTAATTGATCCTGCAAACGTTAATATTCCGGATGCTTTATTTATGAAAAGATAAGGGAAATTATCATTTCTAGAAATTGATTGATTTCCGGTACCATTGAAAAATACAGCACGAGAATTAGGAGTAAATGTTCCTGTTCCAGACCAATTTCCACCTACTTTAATGTCTCCACCCGCAGAAGTACTCAAGGTCAATCCGCCACCGTTGAAAACAACATTTCCAGAAACATTTAATGGCGCATTTTGTGAACTTGCTGCCAAAGACAATGTACCGTCAAGGGTTAAGTTACCTGTAATTGTACTTTCAAATCCAGCATTATTATTTGCGCCTAAATTCAAAGTTGTACCGCTTGATACGAGTACGTTTGCTGGAACCCCAGTTCCCGAACTAAAATCACTATACCATTCTACATTGCGACCATAGGTTGTTCCAGAGTTGTATTTGAGTATTGATCCAGAAGCGTAGTTAGGTGCGAAATTGGAAACAAAACCACCTGAGTTAAGCTCTAACGTACCATTTATTGTTGAAACATTATTTCCGAAATTCAGACCATTTTCTAATCTCAAAACAACGCTAGAACCAAAGCTCCAAGATCCTGAACTTTGCGTAAGTGTTTTTAAATTGTTCGTTATAATCATATTTCCGACTCCAATTAAACTTGAAGCTCCATTTGCAAGAATCGTAGTTGTAGAAGGACCCGAAAAAGTAATGTCAAATCCATTCAAATCAAGTATGGCAGTGGATTTATGAGAAAGAGCATTTCCTCCGCTGGGAGAAGTTAATGTTACGTTACTACCTAATTGAATCGAACCACTCGATTTATCGTTGACCAAGTATGGAAACGTTTCACCACCATTTCCTGTAATTATTGAAGATCCATTTCCTGTAAAGAATACTGCTCTTGCATTGGGTGTAAATGTACTACCTGAGTTACGTGTCCAATTTCCACCAACTTTGATATCTCCTCCACTCGCATTTCCAAGTGATAAATTACCATTCAAAAGTACATTCCCAGCAACATCCAATCTTCCTGATTTATTGTTATTTCCTCCCCAATCCATATAAAGAGCGGAACCATTGTCAAGAGTTAGATCTCCAGCTAAACTTAAATTCGTTGAAAATGCATTTGCACCACTATTTGCAGTATTCGGATAATTCAACGTTGTGCTATTTGAAACTTGCACAGAATAAGGTGCTCCTTGACCACTTGTTGCCGACCACTCCAAAGAACGTCCATATGCTTGAGCCCCTCCTGAATTATATTTTAACGTTGAACCTATTCCATAGATTGGAGCATTGGTGTTAATATAACCACCAGAATTAATAGAAAGCGTTCCGTTAATAGTTGAAGCAGAACCAAAATTTACTCCTCCTGCAATGTCTATATTGTTAAATGAAACGGTTCCGGAAACAGTTCCGTTACCTGCAAATGAAACTTTAGAAGTTCCTGCCGTGAAAGTTCCGTTATTGGTGAATGAACCATTGTTAGCAATTGTAATAGTTGGTGCATTAGATGTAGAAATCGTAGCGCCTGAATTTATCGTTAAGGAGTTTAAACTAACATTTGAAGAAATGACAGCTGAATTTGAGGTTCCTGAAGGTATTGTTACACTAGTTGAGGAAGTTGGAACACCTCCACACCAGTTGGCAGCGTCAGACCAATCAGTAGAAGCACCACCAATCCACGAACCAGATGATACAATTGCTGCAGTTGCGGCAAAACGGGTTGTACTTTCACAACTATTTGTAGTCTGTGAAGCATAATAAGTTGAACTATTAACCAATGCGGTATTTGTTGCCAAGGCAGAACCTCCTGTTGAACCCGAATACCATTGTATGGAAGTGCCCGTAGCACTTAACTCAGCCACAGTTGATCCCGTACAAAGCGTTTGGTTTGCACTTCCAGTTGGGACACTTGGATTTATATTCACTGTAGCTATGACTGCTGCTCGAGAAACACTTTCGCATCCTCCAACAGTTTGAGTGGCGTAGTAGGTTGTACTATTGGTAAGTGCAGTTGAAGTGCTCAATGCAGTTCCACCTGTTGAAGCGCTATACCATTGTAGGGCAGTTCCCGTTGCAGTTAAACTCGCAACTGTCGGAGATGTAGCTGAACAAAATGCTTGATCACTTGCTGTTGGTGCTGAAACGGTTCCGCATGGTTTGATGGAGAAATCGTCAATTCCCATTCCGTCATTTGCTCCAGAAGGATCATAATCTGTCCAACGAATCATAAAGCTGGCGCCATTTGCGATTGAAAGTGTTGTTATTACATCCGAAATGGTCGAACTATGTTGAACACTACCACTTCCTGTCGCCTGTCCAGGATTTGAATAATCCAATGCATTAAAGTCTGTCCATGTCCCATTACTTAAGGCAGTGGCATTTAAACTATATTGAAAGTCTATTCGTTCAATGCGATTTGCCGCTCCAACTCTCCATGTCTCTCCCTTATACGACACAAATAAATTATTGATGGTTGCCCCAGTATTATTTGTAAATTTCGCTCCGTATGCAGGAATTAAACTTCCTGATCTTAGGCCTCCCAGGGCTCGATCTGAAGAAGAGCCAAAACTGTAAGAATCACCCGAATTTCCACTTCCAGTTCCTGCCGTATAAGTAATATTTGCATTTGATCCAGATTCTGACAAATACCAACCAGAAGGTAAAACTGAAGAAGTACCTGATGATACGAGTGAGTTAAAATCCTGTGTAACTGCTGTTCCTAAATCAGTTAATGAAATAGATGTTGTCAACGTCGTTGCCCCAACACTCACTGAACTCCACGCGCTGCTTCCGGCGCTATTCACTGCTTTAATTCGGTAATAATACGTTGTCCCCTCCGATAAGCTTGAAAATGCATTTGTTGTAGTTCCTAATGCAATACTTGAAACTGTTGAGGTAATGGTTGAGAAATCGTTAGCTGTAGATAATTCAATTGTATACGTGAAAGTTACCGCCCCTTGTGAGCTTGGAGCCGTCCAATTTGCGGTAAGTCCAGTTGCAGTAATTGAACTTGCTGTACCAACCGTTGGTGAGTTGGGTAAGGTTGCCGAATTGGTGGAAGTTGAATTTGCCGATGTTCCTGAAGCATTTACGGCTCTAACTCTCACATAATATAAAGTATTGGCAGCTAATCCTGTAACTGCTTGCGAATTCGTGTTAACGGTTAAATCTTGATAACCACTCACGTAACTAGCAAAATTTGAAACCGTGGAAACATCCAAACGGTAAGTACTTGCCCCCGATGTTGCTGTCCAATCTACTGTTAATCCATTGGTTGTAATATTACTAAAAGTAGGAGTTGCTGGAGCATCTGTTAACGTAATAGTACTTGAACTTAAAGGAGAAGTAATCAAATAATCTATATTTGAACCACTATTATTGTATGCAAAGACAAAGGTGTAATAAGTAGTTCCTGCAGATTGGCTGCTATTGGAAATTCCTGAGATTGTACTTCCAACACTTACAACTGTTCCACCTCCAAGACTATTTCCTGCTGTGTAAGTTGTTCCATCAACTGGATCAGCAGATAAACTGGCTGATGTACTTCTGATAACAAGATAACCATCCGGACTACCCGATGCAGCAGTAAACGCAGAATTGAAAGATGATGTTGTTATCGAACTAAAAACTAATGAAGTAGCTTGAGTGCTCGGTTCTGCTTTTAACGTTGTAAATGAAATAACTCCTCCATAGCTGGTACCTGAAGTGTTTGTTGCGTAGGCTTGGTAATAGTATGTTGTGTTTGCTGACAACGAAGATACATTTGAGTTGAAAGTGCCTGTACCAGAACCCGAAGATTGATCAGTTACTCCTCCTTCACCAATAGTTGGAGTTGCATCAGAAGTACTATAAACAAAACCTCTTGCAGTAACGCTTGCTCCACCATCTGATGTAATTTCTCCATTGAATGTAGCGGTAGTTGATAAAACAGAACTTTCTGCATTAGTGGTTAGAACAGGTGGAGTTGATCCTGACTGAGTAGTGGCATTTGCTGTAGGAGCAGAGGTTGTTAAATAGTTATAGGTAGTTGCATTAGTACCATCCCATGTATAAGGGATAAGTAAATAATTATATTGGGTTGAGCCCGCAAGTCCAGAGTTTGAAATTGATGTGGCATTTTCAGCAATAACACTTGAAACAATCGTGGTATTTGCCCCAGCTGTTGGAGCTGCGCCATTTGAATTTCCTAATGAAGGTGTATTGGATGATGTTGCTCTCAAAAGCACATATCCTTTGTTGGTTGCACCAGATGATGGAAAAGTAGCTGCGTTCCATGTGAGGTCGATATTGCTCGAAGAGTTGGCGGTAGCACTTAAACTCGTTGCTTGCGCAGTAGCTGGGTTTGAAAGGGTTCTAAACGTTTTCTCATCTCCATAACCTGTTCCCGCGGCGTTCGTAACATAAGCGCGGATGTAATACAAAGTTTCAGGACTTAAGGATGTAATTGATGATGTGAAATCAGAGCTTCCTGTTCCATCATCCGTTTTTGTTGAAAGTGCAACTGTTGGTGCAGTAGAAGTATTCCATACTACTCCTTTTGAAGTAATATTTGTTCCTGATAAGGTTTGTCCTCCTGATGATGCCGTTGTATTTGTGATTGAAGATGCTGCGACTGTTTCAGTGACTGTTGGCGCTGCGATGTAAATTCCTTCGTTACCAATAGCGATAAAAGAATTACTCGTCAATGATTGGTTGAAACCAGATGCAGAAGCTGTGAATGGATTGGAACCCGTTACTGTTGCTGCTGTTTTTGTCCAAGTTGTTGGAACGTACAAACCAAGATATACTTGAGAACCAGTTGTGTAAGAAGCGCCCGTTTCGCCTGTATTATATTGTGGTGCTGCAGTCACATTTCCACCACCGCTGGTTCCTTCCGTAATGTACCAACGTCGATTTACGCACTCTCCTGAAATGGTAGCGTCAGCCACAGCACCATCCGTAACAATGATTCCATAAGTATCAGAAGTCCCAGAATTGGTAATCGAAATGGGATTATAAGCAGAATTTCCAACTGGGAATGTAAATGCTGTGGTTAAAGATGCTTTTTTCAGTTGACCAGTACTATTGGTAACAATATATTTCGTTGATGATGCCCCACTAACTGAAGCTGCCGCTCCCAAGGTAAGGTCTGATGCACCAATCGTTAATTTTCCGTTGGTTAAAGTAAGAGTTCCTGTAACTGAGGTGCCCGCACTGAGCGTTAGTCCTGCACTATTGTTTAACGTCAAATTATTTGCAGACGTAACGGCTGCTCCAGTTACTTGAGCCGATGATCCATTAAAGGCGTAATTGGCAGCCGCATTGTAGGTTCGTGTACCCGACAACGTAATTGAACCATTTACTCCACTTGAATTGGCCGTAATAAGTGTGCCTCCTGAGTTAATGGTTGACGCCGCACTACCACTTAATACATAGGTTCCTGCATCGAACGTGGCGTTACCTAAAACAGTAAAAGTTCCTGTTCCAGATCCTAAATTGACATTGCTTACCAATTGAACAGTGTTGGTAGTTGTGCCGTTTCCAATGTTCCAATTAATTGTATTCGCAATCGTTCCCGCTGATTGACTAAGGCTTTGATTACCTGAGGATTTGACCAAAGAAATTTTACCATTGCCTGTTCCAGTTTCAGTTAACGTTCCTCCAGATTGAGTAAAATTACCAGAAATATTCAAGGTTGGGGTTGACGTTCCACTTGAAATATCTAGAGTACCACCTGATATGATGAAATTACCGCCTATTGAAAAAGAAGGATTGGCTGGAGAAATTGCATTATACCTTAAAGTACCCGTTCCAGTGTTTGAAATTGTAAAATTTCCTTGTATGGATGTCATTGCTGCAGACATTTGATGATTCCCTGTTTGTGTTGAATTTGCCCATTCAAAATTGCCAAAGTTTTGATTAATTTGAGTTGGAATTGTTGCACCAGAAGAAATAATTTTACATGTTGAAGTTGCATTCCATAAAGCTGTGGGAACCAATCCACCAGATCCTGTATTATGCTCGTATGTTCCAGTAGAACTGAAATTAACAGTTCCTGTTGTTGAAATCGTTGAAGCACTTCGTAATGTTCCGTCAGCAAGAAGATCAGGTGTAGCTGTTCCAGCAGCAACTGTCATTCCACCTGAACCTAAAACAAACGTTTTACCAGCTGAAACAACACATTGAGCATTTGAACCGGCTACGTTAAAATTAATACTACCTGTCTGTCCTGTGCTTTCGAGGGTTTGGGTGCCTGTTGTTTTGGACAATAAGACACGGGTAAACATAACTGTAGAAGCTCCTGATGCATTTTCAGTCAATGTGCCACCAGTATGGGTAAAATTACCCCGGACTTCAAGAATACATTGGCGGTTCGTCATTGTTGTACTTGTATTTGTCGCCAAATCCATTGTACCATTTGACTGATCGTAGTTTCCTAAAACCAAAAGTTTTTTAGTATTGGTTCCAGATGCTGCTCCTTGATTTTCAATTCTGAAAGTAGAATTACCAGAAATATTTACATTACCATTTACAGTTAATGTTGAATTAAAAGCTGCTTGATTTGACATATTTATTGCTCCGGTTCCCTGTAAATTCAAATTCCCAGCTATCGTGGCTGATTGATCAGCAGAAACACTCGTAAACATAGTTGTACCTGCAGCATTACGAAAGGTAACATTACCAAAATTTACACCGGCAAAATTATTTGATTGCAAATCAGCACTTATAAGCAAAGATGAAGTGGCTGCCCATGTTGCAGTTGGTAATGAGCCAGTTACATAGTTGTGGTCATAGGTTCCACCGGCAAGCACATTCAACGTTCCCCAAGATTGAACTCCGGACGATGTTCTCGTTATGGTACCATTATTACTGACATCTGACGCTGGTGATGTAACTACAAATGTCGAAGGCACTGTAAAATTACACGCATTAGTTCCATCACCCACAATGATTTTTGACCCCGCACCTGATACTGTCCAATTGGCTCCGATAGTTGGTGTTGCGTTGTTTCGAATATTGAACGTATTTCCTGCGGTTGTAAAGTTTGCAGGCGCATTTCCAGTTCCATCAGTATTGGTTACCCAGCTTGAAGTTAACTCAAGATTTCCTGTAGATTTTGAATAGTAATTGCCAGAAACGGTAAATGAAGCAGTGTAATTTAATCCCCCGTTTGAAGCAAACCTGTCGCCCAATGTTGTAGAAGCATCAGAATAAACTTGTATAGAATAATTACCAGGAGCAAGTCCTGAAAGCAAGTTGGTAGAATAATCTAGCTTGTCCCATTTTTGGTCTTGACCACCACATCCGTTATTGAAACCGGAAGTGTAGGTAATATTGTTTGATGTGAAGCTACCTGAAGCACCTGCGCTTGTTAAATAAATACGGTAATATACTCTAGTACTGGTAAGGTCGGCACCTCCACATTTATAAATATTGTGTTCGGCACCTTTAAAAACCAAATTATTAGTGCCTGCAGCAAAGGAGCCCAAATTGGCTCCATTAAAGTCGGTGCTAGCAGTAGTTGCATTAAGATCGTAATAGGTATTGGCCCCTCCATTCAATGATAGAACTATAAATGTATTATTAAATCCGGCGCTCTGCCCCCAAACACTCCCACTCCCAAACAAAACCATCAACACCATCAATGGCATCAATAGCAATCGATTCAAATTTTTCATAGCAGAACTTATATTTTTGGGTGAAAAATTATTGTTTACACCTAAGGTTGTTGAGTTAGTTAGGAAATACCGTAGGTAGAATTTTTCCATGTTGTGTAATATGTTGAGTGAATTTTTGCAAAATTATAGTGCATAATTACAAAAAAAACAGTTTGTTAACAAATACTTAGTGTCATAAAAACATTTATGTGGAAAAAAAGTTTATGCGCTAAACATATTTAACAACTCAAAAAACATATAAACATATATTAATCAACTAGTTAATTTTAAAATAAATGAATGCATATTGATTAATAAACCAGACTTCTTTAAGGGATATAATCAGTTGTTAACAACTCGAAAAGCGGCTAATTTAGTTCGGTTTTCAGACAAAAAAAATCTTCGCAAATTCCTAATTTCATATCCATTTGAAACTACCCTAACTATACTTATACCAATTACCATAAAATTTCTCGCATACAAAATTCTTTATGGTATAATGCCGACATGACATTCTTTTGATTTTAATATGACATAATGTGTCATCGTCGGTATTACTTGAATTTCATGAAAAACTATAAATGAAAATAATAAACAAAAAAAACGACCAAGTTTCCTTGGTCGTTTACATATACTTGGATTAAAAAATTATCCGTTCTATTTCACTGCATGTTTAATCACTTGCGTGGTTTTCGTTCCGTTGGTAATGTTCAGGAAGTAGATGCCTGGATTCAGTGTTTCACTGATCACAAACATATTGATTCCATCTTTCACTTCAATGGAGCGTTGGTCAATTACTTTTCCTTGAGCGTCCACAATGTTTAGTGTACATGCTCCTAGAATTTCTTTGTTGTTCACAACCACTTGGAACTCATTTCCGGATGGGTTTGGATAACTTGTAAAGTAACCTGCTGTAGTTTCAACACAACTCACATTGATTGGATCATACAATTTCTCTTTGCCATCGATATCCACTTGACGTAAACGGTAGTAGTTTGCACCAAAGGTTCCGTTGTTATCTAGTGTTTGGTACGTCAACAATTCATTGGATATTCCTGCAGAAGGTATTGTTGCCAACACTCTCCATGTTTCACCATCCGTAGATTTCTCTATATCGAAATGTGAACTATTGAACTCAGAAGCTGTTTGCCAAACCAAGTTCACCATTCCTTCCTCACACGTTCCGTTGAAGTTTAATAACTCTACTGGTAGTGGATTGTTATCATTCCCTCCTCCATTGAAGAAGCTAAATCCTGTAACACCCGTTTCTTCTAGTAAGTAATCTCCTGTTCCTAACACTACATGACCTGAACCTTGTGTTCCAGCCAAAATCCATGTGTTGTGGCTAGGCCCTTTAGAGGTAATGATACGTAGCTTACTGATATCAGCGATTGCGCTACCATTAGAACCACTTGGAGGGAAACCAGGTTGAAGTGTACTTGGATTGTTCATACGCAATTTCAATGTATATGGAGCAGTATTCAACGCTGCATAAGCTGAACCAGATGCATCGTATGGCGTAATGTCCCAATACCCTTCTTCTTCATAGTTTTGGATGTATTGATTTGAGCTATACGTTAGTGGCAAACCAGTATATCCTGTTGAAGGTGTTCCTATTTTATACTCAGCAACTACATAACCACCTTCACTTGGTGATTGGGTAAAGTTTACTTGTGCATAACGGTTAGTTCCTGCTTTTGCTCCTGATTGAACTCCCACTGGGAAGACACCACTTTCTGGAGTACTATTTGCTGCAGTTGCAAACCAACGTTTCATTGGCCCTCTAACTGTACCTCCAGCCCAACTTACTGATCCAACAGAAGATGCACTTGAACCGATTTCAAGAATGTTGGTAGCATCTGAAACGATATCACCTTGCGTCATTGTTAAGGTTCCCGTTACTATTGTTGGTTGAGACAACGTTAATGTCCCTGAAGCCTTATTTACCACTAAGTTATTAAAGTTTGCTAGAGCACCAGTTCCAGAAATCGTTTGTGCACTTGTGCCGCTGAACGTTACAGTTCCAGTTCCTGGAGTAATTGTGCCATTGTTCACTAAATTACCTTCGATTGTTAAATTTCCAGCATTCAGATTCATGTTTGCTCCTGATCCAATATATACACTAGAAGTTGATCCTGCAGTTGCCAATGCCGGTGCATTTGATGCACTTATACAAGCCCCAGCAACTGAATTGGCCAAAGTATATGTTTTGTTTTGGCTAGATGGTTGACCAGATGCTAATTTAACCCAAGCACTTCCTGTCCCATCAGCTTGCAATTGATACCAGTTTGAAGCTGTTCCCCAAGTTGTGTTGGTTAATCCACCCCAAAGTAAATCTCCTGTTGCAACAACTCCTGCAATTGGTGTGATGACCGGCTGTTTGAAATCAATACTTATAGTATCTCTGCTGTAGCAGAAGTTACCGTTTGTTTCTTTTGATACTTCCCAAACCAATTTTTTAATAGCACCACCCATTGCTGAATTCGCAGCCGTGGCAGTGATTGTTGTACTTGATGGGAAATCAACACCAATCAAACTTGAGCCAACAACAGTCCATTCTCCTTGAGAATCATTTCCAATTGAAGCCGCTGTGATTGCTACTTGGTTTGTACCACACATTGCAGTTGATGTAAAATCTGGTGTTGTAATTGATGAAGCGATAGACGGAGATAAATACACATTCAATGCAACTGTATTAGAATTAACTGCAGTTCCACAACCACCAGTAACAGCTACTAAGTAAGACCCATCATTTGCTGATGAAGTACTAGCAATGTTATAACTTGTACTCGTTGCTCCTGATATATTAACCCCTCCAAATTTCCATTGATAAGACAATACACCTGTTCCTGCAGCAACAACAGTGAATGTAGTGTTTTGACCCTGACATCCTGAAGTGGCAACCGGTTGAGTTGTAATCGTTGTCAATGGATTTACTGTTAACAAAGCATTATTCGATGTTAATGCTCCACATGTTCCCGTTACATCAACCGTATACGTACCTGCATTTGCTGCTTGTGTATTCGCAATTGATAATGTGGCACTGTTAGTTCCAACATTTGTTCCATCTTGCTTCCATTGGTATGAAAGAGCTCCAGTACCAGAAGCCGTTACAGAGAAGTTCACTGTATTGCCTGCACATAGCGTAGAAGCCACAGGCTGTGTTGAAATAGATGTACCAGAATTAACGGTTAGTAAAGCATTGGATGAAGTTACGTTTCCACAACCACCAGATACAATCACTGAATATTGACCCGCATTTAAAGTAGCGATATTAGTAACTGCTAGAGTTGAATTTGTTTCACCTGACAATGCTGAACCATCTTTTCTCCATTGGTACGTTAACGTTCCTTGACCAGACCCAGTAACCGAGAAGTTTGCAGTTGTTCCAGCACATTGTGTAACAGCACTTGGTTGAGCCGAAATCGCTGTTGCTGAGTTTATAGTTAATGCAGCTGCACTTGACGTTACTGTACCACAAGTTCCTGTTACATCCACCGTGTAGTTTGCAGCGTCTCCTGCAGCAATACCTGATAATGTTAACGTTGAAGTAGTTGCAGAAGCATTCCCAGTTACATTGGAACCAGTTTTCTTCCATTGGTAAGTCAATGTTCCTGTTCCAGTTGCACTTACTGTAAAGCTCGTTGACCCTCCCAAACAAGCAGCTGTTGCAGCAGGTTGTGTTGAAATTGCAGTTGAACTATTTACAGTAGACGTGATTGCAGAACTTGTTGCATCAGATTGAGTCAAACAGGCACCGCCTAAGCTTGATGTCATTGTTAATGTAACTTGATCGTTGTTTGCTAACGTTGTATTAACCAAAGTAGCACTTGTTTCACCTGAAATTGGTGTACCGTTCAAATTCCACTGATACGTTGGACTTGCACCCATGTTAGCGGATGCATTCACACTAAACGTAACAGAAGTACCTGGACAAAATGCAGTTGAAGCTGAACTTTGAATGGATACCGTTGGCGTTGCAGCAGAACTTGTTAGCGTTACCGTGTTACTAGCTGTTGCAGCACTACTTGCCAAACACGTTTGAGCAGATGGAGTCATTTCTACATAGATTGCATCCGCATTATTTGGTGTTGCTAAAGTATAAGTAGGATTTGTTTCACCAGCTACCACAGCGCCATTCAAATACCATTGGTACGCTGGAGTTCCACCATTTGTTGGTGTAGCAGTGAATGTAATTGCTCCACCACCACAAGCAGATGTTGAAGATGCTGAATTAGATACTGAAGCAGTAATCGATGGATTAACTGTAACTGTTACGGTAGTTCTTGAACCCTCGCAACCACTTGCATCCGTTCTATCAGCTACATAATAATCTGTTGTACCAGCAGTTGCCGTTGAAGGAGTTGGTGCCGTTGCCGAACCCGTACCTCCCGTTGGAACTGTGTACCAATATAGTGTGTTACCAGCAGTAGCAGTAGCTGTTAAAGCCGAAGCAGAAGCCGATTGACAATAAGCAGCTGGATTACTAGCAACTGGCGCACTTGGTATGGCATTTACATTTACCGCAACCAATGCCAATTGACTTTCACAACTGTTAGCACTAGAGGATTGAGAAACATAATAGTTTGTAGTTCCTGCAGTTGATGTTGAAGGCGTTGGCGCACTACCCAAAGCAGTTGCACCTGTAACCGCCGGATAACTTGGTGCTGCAGAATACCAATTTAAAGTATTAGAACCTGTTGGTGTTGCAGTTAATGTAGTTGCCGGTGCTCCTTGACAATACGAAACCGGAGTTGTTACCGTTGGTGCCGCAGGTGAGGTGTTCACATTTAACGTAACACCCGTTCTTGAAGCACTTGAACAACCCGTTGTTGTGTTTTGAGCAGCTGCATAGTAAGTAGCGGCTGTAGCTGTAGAATACGATAATACATTATCACCAGATGCCAACACAGTACCACCAGTTGAAGCAGCAAACCAATCTGCTGTTTCTCCAGCACCCGTTGTTACGGCTAAGGTTTGATTTCCTAAAGTACTACAAGCAGTTACATCACCTGATGAGTTTGGTGCAGATGGCAAAGCATTTACTGCAATATTCACCGATTGTGTAGTTGTACACTGTGTATTTGGATTAGTAGCTGCAACACTGTAAGTTACAGTACCCGGTGTAGATAATGTTGGGGTTGTATAAGTTGTTGCCGTAGCACCACCAATGTTTGCACCGGCAGTTGCCCACTGGAACGTATAGTTAGCGCCTGGAATGAATTTCCATGCTTGGTTTGTTATTGTTGGGGTATTTGAGTAAGCAGTTGCACCAACAGATGCGTCTGCATTTTGAAGACCAACTACTTTATTTGTTATATTACCAAACCCTACGGTGTTATTATTAGAAATATGAATTTCTACGTTACCTGTAGTTTCAAATAGTTTGATTTGTGAGGTTGTCGTCCCACTAACATATCCTGGTATGGCATTCCATTCTACAACGAAAGTTCTAGTAGGTGCAATCCCTTGTATCCAATATCTTATTGTTCCTGATGTAGCATTAAAATCATTAGCTCCTGCGGCTATAACATTAGTAGGTTCTGTTGCTGTAGGGAAAGCGGTCGCATAGCTGTAATCACCTAATGAGGTCGCATTGTATGCTCCAAATAGTAACACACCATTAGTTCCAACATTCAGAGTTGTATAATTATTTCCGAAGAAGTTATAAGAGAACCCAATCGGAATGTTTTGCCAACCTCCATCATCTAAATTTCCAGAGGTTAAAGCAACACTTGCAACTCCTGCTGAAGCTAGATTAGTTGGAGAAGATGGTGATGCCATTCCGAAAGTTGTTGTAGCATAAGTAAACCCTGAACTTGCCAAATTGGAAGCCAATGCTGCCGGATTACCCGCACATACTGATGCAGGTGTTGATGTTGGTGTAAATGCTACAGCATCAATAACCCCAACTGCTTGCGTTGCAGAAACAGAACCACAACCAGCTACGGTAGCACTCATTGTATAAACGGTTGTAGCCGTTGGGCTGGCAACTGTTGATGCACCAGAAGTTGTAGATAAATTTGTATTTGGTGACCAAGTAATTGAAGAACCAGCGCCTGTTAATTGAGCGCTCAATGTTACTGATCCACCTGCTGAACATATTAATCCATTGGAAGGGTTGGAAGCAAGCATTGGACGAACTGTTATGGATACTGAAGTTCGTGAAGCACTTGGACAAGTACCATTATTATCCTCTGCATAATAAATAGAAGAACCTGAAGTACATTGAATAGGTGTTTGCCAATTATCACCTGAACCAACTGATGAGCCTCCCGTTGCAACGGTATACCACGAAGTATTAGCCCCAGCAGAAGATGTTAGAATTGCTGTACCACCTACATTAATTGTTGAAGGACCAGAAATAGATGCTGAAGGAGCGGATAACAATGGATATATTGTAATAGCAGAACTGCTTGATGAACCGTAACTACTATTTACAGTCACAACACCATCTGAGGTGTTTGGCACCACTGCTGTAATTGTAGAACTATTTACAACATTATAAGAAGTAGCGGCTACACCGTTGATTGTAACTCCTGTAATTGCCGTAAAATTTGAACCAGAGATTGTTATCGTACTACCTACACATGAATTAGATGGTACAGAAGCAATCACAGGCGCTGAAAAATAAGCAAATGATGATTGACCACCGCCTACATTTTCATAATATTCAAAAACCAAGTTAACATTTCCGCTTAAAGAAACTGTTGCAGAGTTGTACGTCGTATATCCCTGATTGACCCAACCATCAATTAACCACGTTACACCACCATCAATACTCAAACGTACACCATCATCTCCACCGATTTGAAACGTATAATTACCAGCTGTGAAGTTTTTCGTCATTTTGTAGCGAATAGCAAAAAGATCACTATTTGCAGGACAAGTTACTATTGTAGTACCATTTGGCGTTGTAGTATGAGTGGTATTGAATGTTTCTGCTTCGGTTACATATCCTTTGTAAGTTGTGAATACACCAGCTGATGCTGAATTATAAACATATCCGATCCAACTACCATTTCCATATGCAGTTTCATTGCCTGATGGAGCACATAGTGTTGTAAATGTGCTTACTAGTGACCAAGCACTTGTGACGCCGGAACCACAATTAGCACGATAGTAGACGTCATAATTTGTATTATTGGTCAAACCTGAAACTGTGTAACTCGCGTTTGGAGCTGAAATTGAAACTGTTTGATTGGTTAACGTTGTTCCTGTGCCTATAGTAAATCCTGTTGGGCCATATTGGAAATCATAAGATGTCGTAGAAGCACAATTTGTTGCCCACGTCAATACAGCGGAGGTTGTAGCTGGTGTTACCAATGTCATAAGCCCTGGTGATGGACATGCTGGCGCTGCAGCAATCGTTATTTTGTAATCTTCAATTTCACCATAACCTAAACCTTCATTATTACCACAAGCCGTTATTGTTGAACCATTTGTTTGATTGTAAACCTCACGTATTCTTAATATATGTTGACCAGCAGGGGGATTACAAGCTAAAGTTACAGCAAAGGAAGCAGAAGAACCTAGGACTCCCGCAGATCCAGAACCAGCTACAGTGGAGAGTGTATAACCAATTCTTTCAGAAGCTTCAAAAACAAGATTATCATTATAATCAATCCAAGCCGCATAGTTGGCAGGCCATTGACCAGCATAAACGACGCAATTGTATGATGAACTGGGTAGAAGTGAAGTCGTTAGGGCTGGATTTGTTGTGTAGTTTGAATAACCAGCAACCCCACTTGGACAACCCGTACCACTATTATTATCCAACGTATTTAAAATTACACGAGCAATAACATCCCCATCATTACAACCATAAGTCATTGTAGGAACACATGCAGAAAGCACCACTTGTACCGGAGTAGAGTTGCCTATATTTGCACCACATGCAACACTACATCTAAACCAAATATTAGCAGTAATTGCAGGGGAAGTTTGTGTGGCTGATGATGTGCCTATATTAGTCCATGTACCCGTTGAAGTTGGTGCGGATTGCCATTGGTAGGTAACACCAGTACCAGAGGTTGCAGTTTGCAAAGATAGATTTACTGTACCACCAGGAGTAACACTTGCAGCAGAGGATATTGTATTTCCTGGCGCTGGAGTGCCTGAGCAAGCTACAAGAGCAGCTACATTAAAAGTATAATCTTCCGTTTCACCTGTTATACCAACCGGGCAAGAAATTGGACTTATTGCATCATAATTTAAAACAATTCTCATCCTGCGATTGCCAGCTGTTGAACCAGCAGGAATATTAATCACCCCTGTGAATGGACTGTAATTCCATCCAGTTGTTATTGCAATTTGCTCATTGGCATCAGCAAAATCTAAGTCATTATTCCAATCGATCCAAACACCAACCCCTGCACCACCAGTTGTTGCAGAATGAGTAACCGTAAAATTAGTAGCCGTACCAATATAATTGCTAGCCGATTGAACAGTAAAATTACCATATCCAGCATTAGCACCAGTAGAATTTGAAATATTTGTTATTCCGCTTGTAGTGACAACGCTGTTAATGGTGTAGCCTGATGTTCCGGAAGCCGTACAATATGAAAGCGTAACCCCCACCGGGTTTGAAACACCTGTGTTTGCCCCACATGTAACCCGACATCTAAACCACGTAGCAGTTGTTAATGCTGCCGTTGTGTAGGAAGCGGTTGTTGCACCAGTGCCGCCTGTAACATTCGCATATGTTCCACCTAATGTTGCCGAACTTTGCCATTGATAGGTTACTCCTGTACCAGAGGTTGCAGTTTGCAAAGATAAATTCACTGTACCACCAGAAGCAACAGTCGCTGAAGATGAAATTGTATTTCCTGGGGCTGGTGTGCCAGAGCAAGCTACCGCAGCAGCTTGTGAAACACTTACATCATCGAAACTCAGATAATAGTCACCTGCAGTCCAAAAACAATCCCACTTAATATAAAGATTACCAGCAGGAGGAGTAAATGTATGAGTCTGAGTAATACAAGTACCTGTTTGTGTTTGTTGTGATACTGTTGCTATTGTTGTCCATGGTCCTGTTGCAGAATTACCAACTTGAACATTAAATGAACCCCAAGGGTTTGCGGCACCATAAGGTGAACTATAATTAGCAGCTTTGTATTTGTACGACAAGGTTATCACACCTTGATTGTTTGTACCTACCAGCAATGGAGAAACAAGGTTACCTGTTGTCACCCCAGAATAAAGATTTTTGCGCATCCCTGAGTTTCCACACATGGTTGCGTTAGTAACTGTTGATCGCGCAAAATTACCTGTCCATCCCGTTGAGTTCGCTGCAAAGGTATAGGTCGTAGTTGTGATTTGCCCCCAAGAACTCCCTATCCCCGCAACGAAAATTGCAAGGGTGAGCATTAATGATTTGAAAATGTGCCCAAGGCGAGCCGGGCTAGTTTTTTCAATTGAGTTTGAATGGTAATTTTTTTCCATAGGATTAGAATTTTGATGAGAAATAGAGTAGGTTGATCGTTTTAGTACCTGTATATCGGTCTTGACCGGGTTAAAAAAAGACTTGTTAGAAAAAGAAATATTCCCCTCCCGACTGTTCGAGAAGGATGCTTGTTTTTGAGCTGGATTGTTCATAGTTTCCATAGTTTAAAGCTAACTTAAATTAAAACTTCCTTATAAAATCGATACTTTTTCCGTTCTATTCGTTGAGTGAATATTGGGTTAGTTTCAATTACTATTTGGTTGTTATTCAATATAAAATACACGTTTTAACAGTGGCCTAAATTATTAATAAAAATTTAATAAAAAAAACCAAATAAAAAATAATTTATTAACAATTGCTTCATGTGCAACTGTTTAATGTTATGTGTATGCACCAGAATGATTGATTGATACTGGCTGGTGCGTCTTTTGTTGAGTCAAACTTACGGTGACTTTTCTCGATTTTATTGATAATTAATAGTTTATGTCTTAAATTCAATGGTTTCACGTAATGCTTTCTACGTAGTTTCATTTTCGCAGTGCGTGGTTCTACGTATTGGAGAGGGAAATAGTTTCAAGGGGGATATTTCAGCGGGATTATCTCGACAAGCTCGATAAGCTTTGATGGGTTCTGTGCAAGTTCAAGGTTGATTACCGCCAAAGGCAGCAGCGAAGCTAAAAAAATCCCCGCCTGCGGCAGGCAGGAAGGCCGTTGTTGTTCTTTTGTGTTTTAGGATTGGTTGGAGGGAAATGGTTTCAGGGGGGGTATTTCGACGGCTCATCTCGACATGATTCGGCGTGATTCGACTAGCTCATCTTAAAGGCTCATCATGAAAGCTCGATAAGCTGAATGGGTAATTGAGTTCATCACGGTTGATAAGAGTTGAGAATTGAAAGTGAAGAGTTGAAAATTAAGTTGACTGAGCACGACGAAGAATGCGTTATAGAATTGAAAATGGACACTTCGATATGATTCGACGGGCTCAACTCGACATGCTCGATGAGCGACACATGAAGGCTCGATGAGCGAGAGGTGATTTGATAAGCTCAGTATATTGTAACGGGAATTGTGAATTTAATCCTTGAAGATTTCTAACAAATTGACGTTTAACTCAGGAAACATGATGGAATTTACTTCCGTGGCGCCATCTTGAATGTTGAATACACCGGCCGATTCAAAGGTATTATTTACTGAAGTAAAAATCTCCAGGCTTTTGGAGTCTGGATTGACAATCCAATATTCTTGAACCCCATTTTCTTCGTATAAGTTGAATTTTTCGTTGTAGTCCTTTTTCATTGTGCTGTCGGATGTGATCTCAACTACTAAATCTGGTGCATCGATAGCTCCGCGATCATCGAGTTTCGTCAAGTCGCAAAAAACGGAGATATCAGGTTGAACTACTGAATCTACTTCACTGTCGCTTCCTTTATTTTTTTTCAATCGCACATCAAATGGGGCTTCGTAAACTTCACAACAATTGGAATTAAAATAATTTCCAAATACCATTAAAAGTTGAAAAGAAACTTTTTGATGTTTTCGCTTTGGGGCAGGGCTCATTTTGTAAATCCAACCTTTGATCAGTTCAAGTCGGTCATCAAAAGTCCATGTTAAATAGTCAGCATACGTGTAGCGCTTTTTCAAGTCTAATTGTGATATGTCTGTTATTTGGGCCATTTTTCTTCCTGTTAAATTTTGAAAAGTATAAGTAAAGATAGTTTTTATTTTTTTAAATATCAAGTTTATGGGGTTATCTCGACATGATTCGGCGGGCTCATCATGAAAGCTCGATAAGCTTTGACGGGCTCTGTGCAAGTTGAAATTTGAGCTCATTAATTTCCACTTTTTGCCTTGATGCAAAAAGTTGAGCCAAAAAATCAAGGCTGCGAATTTTCATGGGTTCGGGGTTATTATTCTATTTCTATTTTTAATTCTGTCCGAACCCTTTTCTGCACCTTCTGAGTTTCTGTTTTTATCGGTGATCCTTCGGATTCCTCCAAAACAACGAAACTCAGTGCGATTGGAAAATCTCAAAATTCAAGGCCGTTGTTGTTCTTTTGTGTTTTAGGATTGGTTGGAGGGAAATGGTTTCAGGGGGGGATATTTCGGAGGGATTCGGCGGGCTCATCATGAAAGCTTATCTCGACAAGCTCGATGAGCTTTGATTTGATGGGTTGAGGCAGATAATCTGAGAATTTGAATTAATTTTGGTTACATGAATACGATAAAAGACAAGATTAAATCCCTGATTGAAGGAACAATAGTGAAAAAATCAAGATGTTACTTTAGGAAAGTATTTTCAATTTGACTGGCAACAATTTTTTTCTTAACTTCGTTTAAATTTAATCAAATGGATAGTCGAATTTCGAGAATTACAATAAATCCGGAAATTTGTCATGGAAAGCCGACAATAAGAGGATTAAGATATCCTATTGAGAATTTACTCGAGCTGCTTGCTTCAGGAATGTCGATGGAAGAATTACTAGAAGATTATCCTGATTTAGAGAAAGAAGATTTTCTTGCATGTATTGAATATGCTTCAAAACTTTTACACGTCAAAAGTATCCATAGAATCGCGTCGTGAAATTTATCGTTGATGCACAATTGCCAAAAGCACTTTCTGATTTATTAAAATACAGGAATTATGACTCGTTGCACACACTTGATCTGTTGAATCAAAATTCTACATCTGATAAAGATCTAACTGAAATTGCTATTCTACAAGAACGCATTATTATCACTAAAGACAGTGACTTTTTAGAATCTTTTTTATTAAGTTCAAAACCTAAAAAACTGATTATCATTCGAACGGGAAATATTAAATAAGGAGCTCCTGAGTTTAATTGATCAAAATTTAAATGTCATTACAGAACTTATTTCCAGAAGTAATTATATCGAAATCACAAGAACCGAAATTGTGGAGCACGAAAGTTGACCCCTAGTAAAACTCGAGGTTAGGTTGAGAATGAACACTTCGACGGGGTTATCTCGACGGGCTCATCTCGACAAGCTCGATAAGCGAGACATGATTCGGCGAGCTCATCATGAAAGCTCGGTGAGTGGGAAGTTATTCGAGGGGTTCATTATATGGCATGGAGAATTAGGAATTAAAATTGAGGGATATGGGAGATCGGGAAGCTTGAAGTTCGTTTTGTTTTATGAAAGCAATTATTTTGTACATTTAGTTGTTTAAAGAAAATTATGAAAGAAACAGAGAGAACGGTTTATCAGCCTTTCCTTAAGGAAATTCTTGGCAAGATTAAGCAAGCTAGGTATGAGATGCTAAAAACCGTAAGCAGGCAAACAGTAATGCTCTATTGGGAAATAGGCAAGTCCGTAAGTGAAAAAGTACTTAGCGAGAAATGGGGAAAATCTGTGGTAGAGCAACTTTCTAAGGATCTTTAGTCAGAATTTTCAGGCATTCGCGGATTTTCGGCAAGAAATATCTGGAGAATGAAGAGTTTTTATGAGGTGTATAGAGATAATGAAAAACTGACACCACTGGTGGCAGAAATTGGATGGGTGCAAAATTGCTTGATAATTGAAAATTGCAAGAATGATATTCAGAAGGAATATTACCTTCATAAAACTAAGCAAATGGGGTGGTCAAAAGCCGATTTGATTGATAAAATCAAGAAAAATCATTTTGAGAACCAATCCCTTGCTCAGAATAATTTTGAAACAACAGTTTCACTAGAATTGAAAGCTGACGTTGCTTGGGAGTTTGTTGATGACTACACTATTGAGTTGATAAATCCAGATCTTCCAATCAGTGAAAAGGAAATAGAAAATTCGATAGTTGGAAATGTTGTAAAATTTTTGTCGGAAATGGGAGGAAGTTTTGCTTTCGTCGGCAGGCAGTTTAAGGTTGATTTTCACGAGAAAGAATATTTTATTGATTTGTTGTTTTTCAATCTAAAACTCAATTGCTACGTTGTTTTTGAACTCAAAGCAAGGGCATTCGAACCCAAAGACCTGGGTCAATTGAAATGGTACATGGAACTAATAAACAATCAGGTAAAGGAGAATACTCACAATTCGACAATTGGAATTATTTTGTGTAGGAAAAAAGACCGTTTGATGGTTGAATATATGCTCTCTAACAATCATGATCCATTGGGTGTTGCAACGTTTAATCGCCATAAAGAACTACCTGAAGAGTTCGCAAAATATTTACCAAATGAAGCGGAGATTCTTAAACGACTAACCGGAGGTTACGAATAGTAATCAAAAGGAAGGGTAAGATTTGTTTCCAACTAATTTTCTGTTTTTTTTCGAGATACTTTAATATGATTCGACGCGCTTATCTCGACGGGCTTATCTCGACAAGCTCGATAAGATTTAAGATGATTCGACATGATTCGACAGGCACATCTCGACATGATTCGGCGAGCTCATCATGAAAGCTCGATGAGCTTTGATGGGTTGAAGCAGATAATGTTAGAATTTGAGTTAATTTTGGAAACATGAATACGATAAAAGACAAGATTAAATCCCTTTCAATCATTGACTTCAGTTATGATTTACCAGATGAAAAGATAGCCTATTTTCCAGTTGATCCGAGGGATTCGAGCAAATTACTGGTTTACAAAAACAGTGAAATATCCGATTATCACTATTCTGATTTAACGGAACAATTGCCCCAAAATACATTTTTGATTGCCAATGACACGAAGGTAGTTGAAGCTCGATTGATTTTTCAGAAGTCCACTGGCTCAAAAATAGAAGTTTTTTGTTTGGAACCGGATTATCGATACGCAGATATTTTAACTGCCATGTCGCAAACGGGCTCTGTTTATTGGAAATGTTTGATTGGTGGAGCTAAAAAATGGAAGAATGATTCATTGGTACTGACTCACGAAAACATTGAATTGAAGGTTACAAAAATTGAGACTTCTAAAAATCCCTCAGTTGTTTTTTTTGAATGGAACGATGCTACGCTTGCCTTTGCTGAAATTCTTCATCTATTCGGAAAGATACCTCTCCCACCCTATATTAAGCGTGAAGCAACAAAAAAAGATGCATCAGGTTATCAAACCGTTTATGCCAAAAAGGATGGTTCAGTAGCCGCACCAACGGCAGGACTTCATTTTACGGATGAGTTACTTGAACGAATGAGAATCAATAACATTCATTCGCATTACGTAACCTTACATGTGGGTGCTGGAACGTTTATCCCTGTGAAAAGCGAAACACTAGGCGAACATGAAATGCATGCGGAATTTATCGATGTATCATTCAATTTTATTTGGCGTTTTTTATCACATACTCACACCAAGGTCTGTATTGGAACAACATCGCTTCGCACACTAGAAACGCTATACTGGATGGGAGTTAAAGCAGCGACTAACCCAAATATTTCGTTGGATGCAATCGCGATTTCACAATGGGATGCTTACGATTTGCAGCAAGATACTTCTTTAACGGATTCATACAGCGCACTTGCAACTTGGATGAAAGCGAAAGCGTTGGATAGAATTGTTTTGCCTACCCAACTATTGATTGCTCCAGGATATACAATCCGAACGGTTGATGCAATACTCACCAATTTTCATCAACCCGAATCAACCTTATTACTTTTGATTTATGCTTTTGTAGGCGAGGATTGGAAAAAAATCTATTCGCATGCATTGGAACATCATTATCGTTTTCTCAGCTTTGGAGACGGAAGCTTGTTGTGGAAGCAGTGAGGCCCTCTCCTATTTATAGGATGAACTGAGAGAGTTTTAAATGGATTTGGAAAAATTTGGTTTATGGCTACTGATTTTTTATTTTATTGATGATTCGCTCATCTCGACAAGCTCATCTCGACGGGCTCGATGAGCTGGAGATTATTCGACATGATTCGACGGGCTCATCTCGACGGGCTCGATGAGCGAGAGAAGACCGATAAGTGGGAAGTGATACGACGGGCGGAGATTATTTCTATTAATTAGTTCATTTTTTTTGTGATGAAAAAACTTGTGTAATAAGGAAGTTTAATACGAACGTTACCCTTGCTTCAACAAGTCAAACGAATGAAGAGCCAAATCATAACTTTCAAGTCCAAACCCCATAATACAGCCCACACAAACAGGAGTTAGCAAGGATGTGTGACGAAAACTTTCACGCGCAGCAATATTGGAAATATGCACCTCCACTACCGGCGTTTCTATGGCTGCAATGCAATCTCTGATGGAAACACTGGTGTGGGTATAACCACCTGCATTTAATACAAACCCATCAACATCAGTCTGCTGTAAATAATTGATGATTTCTCCCTCTACATTAGACTGAAAATAAGCTAAATCCACAAGTGGATGTTTCAAACGTACTTGTTCTAGGTATGATTCAAAGGTTTGAGATCCGTAAATTTGTGTTTCACGGCTGCCTAATAAATTTAAATTGGGACCGTTAATAATTGCAATTTTCATATTTATGTCAGCTTGGAACCGCTATATTAAGCATTTTGTTTCATACTTGAAAATCGAGCGTGGATTAGCTGAAAATTCAATTTTAGCGTACCAAAACGATGTCTTCAAATTGGCAGACTTTGCTATCCCCAGAAAAAAGACCATTCAGGAAATATCTTACACCGATTTAAAAGAATTTGTTGCTGTGTTGTATGACCTTGGGTTGAGCGCACGCAGTCAAGCACGCATTATCAGTGGGATCAAACATTTTTATGGGTTTTTACTGTTAGAAAATGAAATCACAAATGATCCGAGTGAATTATTGGAATTGCCTAAAATTGGCCTAAAACTCCCTGTTTTTTTAACCATTGAAGAAATCGATGCCCTTCTATCAGCAATTGATTTAAGTAAAAAGGAAGGACACCGAAACAGAGCTATTTTAGAAACACTCTACAGCTGTGGATTGCGCGTGAGTGAATTAGTCAATTTACGCTTTTCAGATTTGTTTTTTGAAGAAGGATTTATTCGTGTAATTGGAAAAGGAAATAAAGAGCGCTTGGTTCCAGTTAGTCCAAGTGTGGAAAAGGAAATGGGAATTTACGTGGATTTTTACAGAAAACAACAACATGTTCAACCAGGAAATGAGAATGTTATTTTTTTAAATCGGCGCGGAGCAAAACTAACACGTGTTATGATTTTTACAATTATCAAAGATTTATCAGAAGCGATTGGTTTGAACAAGAACATTTCCCCTCATACATTCAGGCATTCATTTGCGACTCATTTAATTGAGGGAGGAGCCAATTTGAGGGCTATTCAGGAAATGCTAGGTCACGAATCCATTACCACCACAGAAATTTACACGCACTTAGACCAACGCTTTTTGCGCGATGCCATACAATCGTTTCATCCAAGAAATGCGAAGTAATTAAGGAGATGAGAGCGGAAGGTGGAGAGTGGAAGGTGGAGAGTTGAAAATTGAGAGTTGAGTCCGCTGCGGCGGAAGAGAATGGAACGAGGATAGAAGAGAGTTGAGGCTAAAAACACCCTTTACTTTGTGACAAAATATGACAAAAAGAACCCTTATTCTGTTACAACAAAAAACTAAAACACCCTTTATTCTGTTACAAATTATAGATAATTTATCCCTTATTCTGTTACAAATTATAGATAATTTATCCCTTACTATGTTACAAAAAACAAGTAAAACACCCCTTATTCTGTTACATTTTTTAATTAAAACACCCCTTATTTTGTGACAAAAAAAAGGCAAAACACCCCTTATTATGTTACAAAAAATGATTAAAATAACCCCATCTATATTACAAAAAATATGATTAACGTATTGCTAATCAATAAGTTATATTACTTTCTGGATTTCCGTCTGTTTTCAAGCCAAGTTGGCGTCTTTTTTTCTGGCTTTTGAAGGTCTCCGAGTAGCTTTTCTGCCAAATCTGGGCGCTTTACTTTGTCCAAACGAGATTTGATCCATTGGTGATTTTCACGCTTGTACCAAAAGAAAAAACGATTTTGATTTTGCTTTTCTTCTTTCGTTTTTGCCGTTTTAATTGGCTTCAATGTATATGGATGTACTCCTGTATAATAAATCACCTCGGCAACAGTCATGGGCGTTGGGGTAAAATCTTGTACTTGCTCCAACTGAAAGCCCATATCTTTGGTTTCGGCCGCTAAATTTGCCATGTCTTCTTCTTCACACCCCGGATGAGACGAAATAAAATAAGGTACCAAAGGCTGATTTAATTTGTGCTTAGCCGAAATTTTATCATACTTCGCTTTAAATTTATGAAAGTAAGAAAAAGAAGGCTTGCGCATTACACGCAATGTGGCGTCTGAGGTATGTTCTGGAGCCACTTTCAATCTTCCACTAATATGATGCTGAACGAGTTGTTCAATGTATTCGTCGTGATTACCGTCATCGTTGTTTTTGTTGAAATCATCTACCAACAAATCATAGCGAATACCAGAACCAACAAATGCTTTCTTCACTTTTGGGTTTGCGTCTACCTTTTTGTAGAGTTCAGTCATTGGTTTATGTGAAGTATCCAGGTTATTGCAAATAACGGGATGAATACAACTTGGCGAGGAACAACGAGCACAGATTGCCTCATCTTTTCCTTTCATTTTATACATATTGGCGGATGGACCACCTAAATCAGAAATGTACCCCTTAAATTCAGGGTGCCGAACCACTTCCTCTACCTCTGCCAAAATCGATTTTTCGCTCCGAGACGCAATGAATTTTCCTTGATGAGCGGAAATAGTACAAAAACTACATCCTCCAAAACAACCGCGGTGCATATTGATGGAGAACTTAATCATTTCGTAAGCTGGAATTACTCCTCGCTTTTTGTGTTTTGGATGGGGCAAGCGTGTATAAGGTAAATCAAATGATCGATCGATTTCTTTTTCCGTCATCGTCTTGTAGGGTGGGTTAATCACCAACGTCTCATTGCCAACGTGTTGAATAATTCGGTTTGCATCCCATTTATTAGACTCCACTTCAACCACTTTGAAATTGGCCGCATATTTTATTTTATCTTGCAAGCAATCTTCATGACTGGCCAATTCAACTGTTTCCCAATTTTTATTTTTTGGCAAATCCTGCTGCTTGTCTTGCACAAACGCAATTTGACGTATCGTTTTAATTTGATTAAAGGGAATTCCTTTCTTTAGTAAATTCAATAATTCACGCAAAGGCTGATCTCCCATTCCATACACCAAAGCATCTGCACCAGAATCAACTAGAATGGAGGGCATCAATTGATCTTTCCAATAATCGTAGTGAGTCACACGTCTCAACGATGCTTCAATTCCACCAATTAATACAGGAACATCCGGAAAAAGTTCTTTTAATATTTTAGTATAAACCGTTGTTGCATAATCGGGACGAAAACCAGAAACTCCTCCAGGTGTATATGCATCTGTTGAACGCAATCGCTTGCCAGCCGTGTAATGATTCACCATGGAATCCATGCAACCGGCTGTTACTCCAAAAAATAGTTTGGGTCTACCCATTTTTTTAAAGTCACGCAAATCGTCTTTCCAATTGGGCTGAGCCACAATTCCGATGCGCAATCCTTCGTCTTCAATGATTCGACCAATAACAGCGGTACCAAACGCAGGATGGTCTATGTAGGCATCGCCAGAAATTAAAATCACATCAAATTCTTCCCAGCCGCGTTTTTCGGCTTCTTTGAGAGATAATGGGAGCCAGTCGGATAAAGGTCTTTCGTTTTGCACGATGTAAAATTACGGAAATAAAAAGAGAAGCTTAGAATTAAGAGTGGAAAATGGAAAATTAAGAATGGAAAATGGAGAATGGAGAATGGAGAATGTAGCGAGGTAAATTTGGGATAAAGTAAAAAGGTGCTTTATTTTAACTTTTTCGATTTCCATCGTTCTAGGTGACCAAGCATGAAAGGGCGAGAAAAAATCCAAGCAAAGAACTTGCTTTTTCCACTGGCAATCATTCCTTTTCTAGAGGCTTCAGAAAACTCTTGCAAGGAAATGTCTCCCCCATTAAATTGACCATTTGAATAGCATAAGCTACAATATTTTTGACTTTTAGATCCATCTTTTTCAGTTCCACCACCTTGCACATCTTTGTTCAAAGGCATTCCGCAACTTTGGCAATTTTTATAGATAGTATTCGTCATATTTTTAATTTTTATGAAACTTAAAAATCTAGTAAACTTATCAATATCCGATAGATAAGTAACAGGTATTAGAATTCTACTAAAATTAAAATAATTTTTAATCAAATAAATAAAAACACTAGAATTTTGAACAAAAAATAATTTGTGTATAAATTAAAGCTTAACTAGTCAAATAAATAATGATATTATATCATCAAAAACCTTAATATAAAAAGCGAAGTAGAAATCACGAAAAACAAATTAACGAAAAGAGAAACATCCTCTACTCTATTTTTTGCTTGAAGGACTATTGTTTCTTTTTCTAACATCGATAATTGGTTGAAATTTTTGTTGCGTGAGACAATTAATTTTGTGGCTCGTCGCTCGACTTGCTTTGAAAAGTGATGTAGGTTATTCATGGCTCATTGTTTAATAGAACAAAGTTGCTAACATGAAAAGAAAAAGAATACCCTGGTCTATGGATAATACTCATTTTTACAAGAGCCTACTCACTTTACTGTACGTGTTTTTACGCTAGGATACGGTTATCTCCCCGCAAAAGCTGTTCTGCATGAGTTTTTTAGAATTGTCCAAGGATTGATTTTGAGACAAAACAAACATTGATTTGGTAAGCGCCGCTTCAGTAGTCATATCGAAACCACTAATCACTCCTGCTTTTTGAAAGAAGGAACTTGTTTCATATTTGCCTTGTCGCACAGAACCAGATGAGCATTGACTAACATTAATAATGAGACCGCCTGATTGTATATAAGAGGTGATTAATGATTGAAAGAGTGGATCGCTTGAGGCATTCCCAGAGCCAAATGTCTCAATCACAAGCGCTTTAAAGAGGGAAACATCAAATAGTGCCTTATACCCTTCAAAAGGCATTCCTGGAAACAATTTAATAAGACCCACACTCGTTTCCATCTTTTTCCAAAAAGTAGGAGATGTTGTTTGTGAGCGAAAAAGTCTATTTGAATCATATTCAATTGTTACACCAGCAACCGCAAGTGGAGGATAATTGGGTGAGCGAAAGGCTTCAAATTGATTGGCAGAAACTTTTGCGGAACGATTTCCGCGGTAAAGCGAATATTCAAAATACACACATACTTCTTGAACGATAGATTGATTGTGCTCGTCTTTCTGAGCAGCAATTTCAATGGCGGTAATTAAATTTTCCTTCCCATCTGTTCGAATAGTACCAATCGGTAATTGAGACCCAGTTAAAATGATGGGCTTGGAAATACCCTGAATCATAAAACTCAATGCTGAAGCAGTATAGGCCATCGTGTCTGAACCATGAAGAATAACAAATCCATCATATTTAGCGTAATTTTCTTCCAGGATTTCGACCAAATTAATCCAATGAGCGGTTGTTATTTCGGAAGAATCAATTGGTTTTGAAATACTGATAGAATCAATTTCTATGGGCAATCTATTAAGCTCAGGTATTTGATCGTACATGTGCTTAAAATCAAAACTTTTTAACTCACCCGTTATTGGATCATTGATCATTCCGATTGTACCACCGGTATAAATTAATAGGATTGAACTTTTGTTTTGCATAAAACTGATTAAGAATAAATTTCATCCAAGGCTTCACAAAACACATTCGTGGCCTGAGTTAGTATTTCGGGTGTATGAGCAGAAGAAACAAAGCCAACCTCATATCCACTTGGACCCAAATATACTCCTCGGTTTAATAGAGCAGCATGTAATTGATTAAATTTCGTCATGTCTGGATTAATCGCGTCTGCATCTTGAATACGTTTTTTACCATCAAATGAAAGCCAGAAAATGGAACCAATTTGAACAATTTCGAAATTATATTCCTTTGTTTTAGCTTGAACGTTTATCGCATCGACCATCAATTTTGTTCGTGCTTCCTGATCTTCATAAAATCCGGGTTGATTGCAGACAGTTAATTGGGCTATTCCAGCTGACATAGCAACTGGATTACCAGACAACGTTCCCGCTTGATAAACCGGTCCATCGGGGGAAACAAAAGACATGATTTCATTCTTTGCACCATATGCCCCAACGGGAAGTCCTCCACCAATAATTTTTCCATACGTTACGATATCAGGGATGATTCCATATACCTCGGCGGCACCACCAAATGCCACTCTAAATCCTGAAATTACCTCATCAAAAATCAACAGAATCCCTAGTTCCGTGCACCATTCTCTTAAATGAGTGAGGAATGTTTTGTCTTGCAGCAACAAGCCATTATTGGCCGGAATGGGTTCGATAATTACACAAGCCAATTCTTCTCGGTATTTGACCAAGGTTTCGCGCAATCTAGTACTATCGTTCAAGGGTAAAACTAAAGTTTCATTCGCAAAAGCTTCAGGAACTCCAGCACTGGATGAGCTTCCTAAAGTTACCAATCCACTTCCTGCCTTCACAAGCAAAGCATCTACATGTCCATGGTAACACCCTTCAAACTTTAGAATTTTAGATTTACCAGTAACCCCTCGAGCCAAGCGAATGGCTGACATTACTGCTTCAGTTCCTGAACTTAAGAAACGTAACTTATCAATGAAAGGAATTCTCCCCAAAATTAGTTCAGCTAATTCATTTTCTAAGCGAGTTGGCGCACCAAAACTTGCTCCATTTGCCATAGTAGAGACAACTTTATTGAAAACTTCAGGGTTATTATGACCTAAAATTAATGGCCCCCAACTGCAGCAAAAATCAATAAATTGATTGTCATCCTCGTCCCAAATATAGGCTCCGTTTCCTTTTTTAATGAAGAGAGGAGTACCGCCAACAGATTTGAACGCACGGACTGGAGAATTCACTCCGCCCGGAAAATAGGTTTTTGATTTTGCAAAAAGTTCTGCTGAAACAGTTCGATTGATTGTATTCTTGGTGACCATAATGTGTATCTTTGTTGCTTAAAGAACAAAGTTACTAATATATTGTGCGCAATGACACCCATAAATAATTCACTTGCTTTTGCTCAACAAATGGATGCCAACGATCCATTAAAGGATTTCAGGAATCACTTTCATTTCCCAACGTTTCATGAAAAACCGATTCGTTATTTCACTGGAAATTCATTGGGGCTTCAGCCAAAAAAAGCTTCACAATACATCCATGAAGAATTGGAATCTTGGGCCATGTATGGAGTTGAAGGGCATTTCTTGGGAAAACGACCTTGGTTTTCGTATCACGAGAATTTAACCGAATTCGCAGCCGAGATCGTTGGAGCTAAACCGATTGAAGTAGTAGTCACTCATTCGCTCACCACCAATTTGCATTTATTGATGGTTTCTTTTTTTAGACCCAGTGGAAAACGAACCAAAATTTTGTGCGAAGCAAAAGCATTTCCAAGTGATCAATATGCCTTGGAATCTCAAATCAAATTTCACGGTTTATCTATGGATCATTTGGTTGAAGTTGCACCGCGAGAAGGAGAACATTTAATTCGCGAAGAAGATATTTTGTCTAAAATTAATGAATTAGGTGATGAGCTTGCTTTGGTAATGATTGGAGGCGTAAATTATTATACCGGTCAATTATTTGACATGGAAAAAATCACAAAAGCTGGGCATGCCGTTGGTGCAATTGTTGGTTTTGATTTGGCTCATGCGGCAGGAAACATCAATTTACAGTTACACGATTGGGGAGTTGATTTTGCGGCTTGGTGTAGCTACAAATACTTGAATAGTTCACCGGGAGGTGTGTCTGGCATGTTTGTACACGAACGTCATGCGAACAAGCCTGAATTACCTCGTTTCGCCGGTTGGTGGGGACACAACAAGGAGTCGCGTTTCAAAATGGAACCTGGTTTTTCTCCTATGGAAGGAGCTGAGGGCTGGCAATTGAGCAATGCACCCGTTTTGGGAATGGCAGCACATTTGGCGTCTCTTGAATTATTCCATGAAGCAGGAATGGATCGCATTGGACAAAAGAGAAATTTACTTACTGGATTTTTAGAATTTGTAATAAATGATGTTTCCGAGCGCAACAAAGAACGTTGTACCTTCGAAATCATTACCCCAAAAGATATATCACAACGAGGAGCACAATTATCCATACTCGTTCATGGACAAGGAAAAGCCTTGTTTGATAAATTGAGCGAGGAAGGAGTTGTAGCTGATTGGCGCGAACCCAATGTTATTCGCATTGCCCCTGCCCCACTCTATAATTCATTTGAAGATTGTTTTTGGTTTGGCCAATTATTAGAAAAATCGATTGGATAATTGTACGTTTCTGATTTCATTTTCAACTAATTAGCAGTTAAGAAAAGAATCAAGCTCACTCTTACATATTTGAAAAAGTGTCTTTTATGCAAGTTTTACGAGGTAATTGATAACAGCCAATTTACTGTAAAAACCGTAATTCGTGGTAATACAAAATCCAATACCATGAACCACATACTCAAACTTGTTAAAGATGTTATTTCTGATACCTGCATTACCATTATCTTAAATACACATCGCACCAAACCAGATAAGCTACAAGACCCTTTAGCGTTGAAGAACTTGGTTAATCAGGCAAAAATGCGGTTACAAAAGTTGGATGACAAAGAGAAATCGAAGCATTTAATCGAAAAGCTCGAAAAACTCTCTTATTCCATTGATCATACATACAACCAAGAAAGTTTATTGCTTTTTGTAAATGAATCAATTTGCACTTATACCAGGCTTCCTATATCAGTTGGAAATCGGGTTGTTATCGACAAAACCTTTGCCACCCGGGATTTAATTCGCGCAATGCATCAAGAGACGAATTATTTTATTTTGGTTTTGAGTGAGCAGCAAGTTCGATTAATCGAGGCAATGAACGATAAAGTGGTACAAGAGATTGGAAATCCTTTTCCGATAATCAATTCGCATTTATTTCCAACATCGAAGGCTGAAAAGAAAAATGCTCAAATTGAGTCCAATCGATTATCGGAATTTTTTAATCAAGTCGATAAAGAATTTAACGCCATACACTACATCCATCCTCTACCCCTTTTGATATGCAGTGAAGCCTCCAATTATCATGAATTTAAAAAAATTGCCGACAATGAACATCTCATTTTTCCTGTTTTCATCAAAGGAAATCATTTGAGTGAAAAAGGTCAGGTGATCGCAAAAGAAGCATGGAAAGTGGTCAAAAAATACATAATTGAAAAAGAGAATAAACGATTAGATGAATTAGAAGAAGCAATATCCAAGGGGAATTACATCTCAGATTTAAACGAAATTTGGGAAGCGATACCGAGTGGACAAATTCAAACTCTTTTTCTGGAAGAAAGTTTATTTCAATCCGCACAAATTAAGGAAAACAATTTATTTCTTGTAGGTGATGACCAAAGACAAAGTGAAAATGTGGTTGATGACATTTACGATGAAATCATTGAAGCCAACATGAATCATGGTGGAGAGATTGTATTTGTTCCGGATGGATCTTTAAAAAAACACAACGGATTTGCAGCTATAACGCGTTATTGATTTATACGCCAAATGATATTCCAATTGCTTTTGCGGCGAGAATTTCAAACCCATCTACCTCTATTTTTTTAGTTGAATTTGTAACCTCCTGAAATGGTATTGAAACGATTTTATTTCCTCGAATCGCTACCATTTTCCCAAAATCTGAAGATTGAACAAGTTCAAACGCGTTGACACCGAACAAAGTGGCCAAATAACGATCAAAGGCAATTGGAGTTCCACCTCGTTGAACGTGGCCCAATACTGTTTCACGGATTTCGGCCGTGCATCCATGTTCTTTCAATTGCTGGGCAAGTGTAAATGCTACTCCGCCTAATCGAACATGTTCTGAATGCAGGGATCCCAATGATGAAACTACAGTCCCATTTATTGGCTTTGCACCTTCGGCAATAACTATTGTAGCAAAACCTTTACCGACAGCATATCGTGCTTGTATTCGTGTCACAATTTTATCAATGGAGTATGGGATTTCTGGTATCAAGCAAACCTCAGCTCCACTTGCCATTGCTGTGTGCAAAGCGATCCAACCAGCTTCACGACCCATCACCTCCATAACCATTACGCGATGATGACTATCAGCTGTTGTAACCAATTTATCTAAGCTTTCAGTGGCAGTTTGAACGGCAGTTTGAAATCCAAATGTATAGTCTGTTCCCAATAAATCGTTGTCAATTGTTTTTGGAACACCAATTACCGGAATTCCTTTTTTTGAAAGAACATCTGAAATTCGCTGAGACCCATCGCCGCCGATATTGATTACTCCATCAAATCCAAAACCTTTTAACTTTTGAACTAATAAATCAGATATATCTTCGTATTGCCACTTTCCATCAACCTGCTTGATGGGATAATTTAATGGGTTTTTTGTATTTGAAGTATGCAAAATGGTACCACCTTTCACATGAATTCCAGCCACCTTTTCAAGGGACAATTCAATCAGGTTTGGAGGATCATTCAATACTCCTTCAAATCCATCCATACTTCCATAAACCTCCCAATTCCCATCGGAATAGGCGGATTTAACAATAGCTCTAATTACTGCATTTAATCCAGGACAGTCACCGCCTCCGGTTGTAATCAGTAATTTTTTCATGTCGCATTATTTATCCATTTTGAGGAATTCTTCGAAGGAACAAATTTTTGGCGCTTGAACAGTTGTATTTTTACTTAATTCTTTTTCAAAAGCTTTCATAGAACCTGATTTAATTTTGTCAAATTGCTTGGTAGCCTCTTCAAATTGCAGGGTCAACATTTGAATATTATCCAATTGAGTAACGGATGGGGCTCCAAAATAAGAACCAACGGAACTGTAGATATCACCCAATTTTTCACGTAATTTTGGTTCTCCAGCGCCCACATAATTATCCCCTTTGGTTACCACCAATTTATCACGTAATTCATCCAGTTCCTTATTCAATGCTTGAACCGATTTATTCGGGGCAGAATTCTTTGCGTTGAATTGATCAATTGTCGCATCCCAAGAGTCGATTTGATATACTAAATAAGCCAATTTTTGAGTAAAATCAAATAACTCTTGTGTTACCTTTTGTTGTGCCGTTCGCTCGTCTAAGGTAAACGGAGATTTTGGGTCATATTGCACTTCGATTTCTTTCTCAAATACATCGTTTCCTTTAGTAATCCGTACTTTGTACTTTCCAGCTTTTACCCGCGGTGCAAACATAGCAGATCCGGCAATCGTTTTACCTTTAGCTACTTTAGGAGCTTGACGATTAAAGCCCCATTCCACTGTATTGATTCCCTTTTGTTTACCTGCTTGAAGCGTTGTAATTAAGTTTCCATCCAAATCTAAAATTTCCATGGACATTTTCCCGAAAGTATGACGTTTAGGAAGCACATATTTAATTTGCGCATCTGTTTTAGGATTATCACCTACAAATTGAACTTCTGAACTTGTTCCGCCAAAAGAACTTTTCTCGCTCATAGTATAAGGCTTAGAATCAAAGAAATGCAGTGTTTTAGTTGTTATCTCTGAATTCAATGCCTGAAGAGGAGTAACATCATCCAAAATAATGATTCCTCGCCCGTGTGTAGCAATGATTAAATCATTTGTTTTCGGATGCATTTCCATGTAATGAATAGCGGCACTAGGAACATTATTTTCAAATTTCGACCAAGAAATCCCACCGTCTAAAGTAATGTACAACCCAAGTTCGGTTCCAAGGAAAAGTAAATTCGGATTTTTATAGTCTTCCTGAATATTTCGAGCAAATGTCGAGATTTCTTTGGTGGTAATTGAATTCCAGGTTTTACCAAAATCAGTTGTTTTGTATACATAGGCACTGTAATCATTTTTAGTGTGCCCGTCAAAAACAGCATAAGCAATACCTTCGCCAAATACGCTAGTCTCAATATGATAGCACCACGTATTGGCAGGCAAGCCTTTTACATTCAATGTAACATTTGACCAGGTTTTTCCGCCATCTTGAGTCACCTGAACATTACCATCATCGGTACCTACCCAAATCACTTTTTCGTTCAAAGGAGATTCAGCAATGGTAAAAATGGTACAATGATTTTCTGCGCCAGAATTATCCGCGGATAATCCACCCGATTCAACTTGATTTTGTTTGGTTTTATCGTTAGTCGTAAGATCTGGAGAAATTTTTGTCCAGGAATTCCCCATATCATTTGATACATGCAAAAATTGACTCCCAATTAATAATCGATCCGGATTATGCTTACTTGTTGTCATAGCTGCATTCCAATTGAATCTCAATTTTGGATCTCCAGACACCGGATAAGGTTTGATTACTTTTAATTGTTGATCTTTTGTATCAAATCTCCAAACGGCTTCAGCACCTTGCATTTCAGAATAAACAATATGAGGTTTTGTTGGATGCGGGTACACCCTAAATCCATCTCCTTGCCCCACTAATTCCCAATCGCGGGCTTCAATTCCTCCCGGGCTTGCAGACGGACCAAACCAAGAGTTATTATCTTGTAGACCGCCATAAACGAAATAAGGTTCTCTATCATCGGCACTAACATGATAAAACTGACTCAGTGGTAAATTCTCAATTATTTCCATGGATGTTCCTTTGTTCAAACTACGATAAAGTCCCCCGTCAGTGGCAACAAAGATTTTATCTGAATTAGTTGGATCGAATGCAATATCATGGATGTCAGAGTGCATAGAACCCATACTTTTGAAGGTTTTTCCGCCATCGCGACTAATTGAACCACTGAGCCCAGCTTTCGTTATAATATCCGGATTTTTAGGATCAACTGTAATGCGTGAAAAATAGAAGGGTCTGACAGTTAAACCAAAGTCACCATTGAGAAATTTCCAATTTTGACCACCATCGTCTGAACGGTATAAGCCTTTTTGCTCCGCTTTTTCAGATTCAATTACTGCATACACAATTTGAGGGTTAGATGGAGCAATAGTTACGGCAATTCGACCTAATTTACCAGATGGAAAACCAGTGTGAATTTTATTCCAAGAAGCTCCGCCGTCTGTACTTTTATATAACGCGCTTGTTAAACCTCCGGAATTAAATGAGTAAGCTGTTCGACGAAATTCCCAGAAAGAAGCATATACTATTTGTGGATTTGACGGATCCATAATCAATTCGGAACAACCTGTTTTTTCATTGACGTAGAATATCTTCGACCACGTTTTACCGCCATCTGTCGTTTTATAAACTCCTCTTTCTTGGCTATCTCCCCAAAGTGCCCCTAATACTCCAACATATACAATATTGGAATTTTTAGGATCCACTTGAATGGAAGAAATTCGGTCTGATTTTTCCAAGCC
This sequence comes from Crocinitomicaceae bacterium, assembly GCA_044377675.1. Taxonomy (GTDB): domain Bacteria; phylum Bacteroidota; class Bacteroidia; order Flavobacteriales_D; family Crocinitomicaceae; genus UBA952. The sequence goes on along the minus strand of JBILYP010000001.1, from coordinate 12,876 downwards.
CATTTTGGACCAATTCTTCCCACCATCGGTAGTTTTGTAGATACCATCTCCCATTGATACACTATTCCGTGTCCATACCTCACCAGTACCAACCCAAACGGTATTATCGGGATCAGATGGATCAACAGTAACTACACCAATTGATTGGCAATATTTATCAAAAATTGAGGTGAAATTCACCCCACCATCAATTGATTTCCACACTCCACCACCGGCAGAACCAATATATACAATTTGTGGATTTGTAGGATGCATTTCAACATCTGAAACTCGTCCACTCATCAGTGCCGGGCCAATATGGCGCGCTTTTAGATCGCCAAAAAATTCAGATGCAATTAAGGGTTTTTCATTTTGCCCTTGTACACCAAAAGCCATAGCAACACCGAAACAAACAATTATTTGCTTAACCATAATTAGAAAAAATTAAATGAATTAGTTACTTGGAAACGTAAACGTTTTTTCGTCAACCGTTGTATTTATCAAAACCTTGTCGAAGGTAATATTTTGTGACATTCCATCTTTAATACCGCTTGCTTGCGAAAAAGCAATCATTACCCCATCAACCTCTTGATAATCGCTGTATTTTGTTTGAGCAATCTTACCTTTCATTTCGCCCGTTGGAATTTCCGTTTCCGTTAAAATTGGTACAAAGTTTTCGGCATCAATATAAAAATACTCAACACTTGGTACTTCTTTTCCTTCAGACAACATGGTTTTTTTATCTAGTTTGATTTTAAAACACTTCACTCCATCAATTGTCTCATCTCCCAATAACGTTGGGGTATATCCTTGAGATTTATAAGTTAAAAGCGCATTAGGAAAACTTTTTGCTCCTCGTTTTGTGTTTTCCGTATCATCAGACTCTGCTTTTTCCGCTTTTTGAGTCATAAAATTGGTGCTCCAAACTGTTTCACCATCAAAAGCACCTTGGATAATTTCTTGTCCTTGGAAATTAATTTTAGTATACATTCTACCATCTGACATCATCACCACCTCAACCGGAATCATCATCCCACCTGCATCAACGTTGGCTGTCATCAACATGTTTTTTACCGATGCCCATTTATCACCACCAATGGCAGTATGGTATTTAGTAATGATTTCTTCAATCGATTGACTAAACAATGAATTAGCCAAAAAAAGAAACGCCATAGAAAGAATTGTATTTTTCATATTTTAGAGTATTTTATTTGAGACGAATATACTGATTAAATGTTACTTCGATTTGTAACAATTTGTTTTTTAACTAAAATTTGAATTAATAGATAATCAGAAAAAAAGGCGAAAAATAAAAGATTATTCGATTCGTTTGATTAAAAGATAATTCAGTGAATTTAATACTCGAATTTCATCTTTTGTAGTATTCATATTTTAAGTTAAGAAGAAAAAATAAAATAGTTGCCAAATACATTTGCTGAAAATTCATAAATTGTATTATTTGTAACCGCGGTACGAAATTGTGTTTTACCATTTAATGTAAAACTTAGAATATGGATAAGAAAATTTTGATCGGAGTTTTTTTAGTTTTTGGAAAATTCAATTGGGCACAAAATATTTCTACACTTCATCATAATTCTGAGGTTGTATTTACAGAACTCACGAAATTGAATTCAAAAGAAAGAGAATGTAATATTAGTGTCTCACCTGATGGAAAAGCACTTTATTTCATGAGCACGCGTGAGTTTCGAAATGTTAATAATACCTATAAAGATTATAACTCTGAACTATTTTGTTCTATTAAAAATGAAAATGGATCTTGGTCAAAACCTAAAAAAGCGGGTAAAGAAATAAACTCTGATAGAAATGAAGACGAACCATCACTTTCTGCTGATGGAACTGCCATGTATTTTCAAAGTTGGTCAGTTTCTTGGAGAAGAGATGGTGGCCCTTATTATCAAGTTGAATTGGAAGATGGTGAATGGAAATCCAAAAAGGGATTAGGTGGAGGAATAAATCAATTTTTTAAAGCGCAAAGTGAAGCCAATTTTGGATATGCAACAGACGGAATGTCAATATCACCAAATGGGAATTTATTTATTGTAGCTTGCGGATCGGAGTATAATGGAAATATGGACCTTTATTTTAGCATTAAAGAAAATGAAGTTTGGTCTTTTCCAAAGATTTTTCCAGTGTCAACTATCGGGAATGAACGATCGGCATTCATAGCAGCAGACAATAAAACAGTCTATTTTGCATCAAATGGATATGGTGGTTTTGGAGGAATGGATCTTTTGAAAACAACTTTTGAAAATGGCAAAATAGGTCCCATAATAAATATTGGTCAGCCATTTAATACCAACCAGGACGACATGGGATTTGCCATTACAAAAAATGGAAACGCGGCATTTTTAATAAGAAATTTAGATATTTATTATGCAGATTTAACTCAATTAGAGCAGGATATCAAACCTTCACAAGAGGAAAACACAACGAATGAGAAAATGATTGCTCAAGTAAAAAAGGAGGGTGTTAAAAGAGAAAATAAGGTTGATTTTATGGATGATGATATAGAATCAACCCCCTATTTTACTATTGAAAAACCTAAATCTTTTTCCCTAACTTTTGAATTTGATAAATTCAATTTGACGGAAGAGTCAAGAGAGGTACTATCTCTTGTAGCAAATCAAGCGAAAGTGGGAAAGGTAAAGATTCAATTAATTGGTCATACGGATAATATAGGAGACGAAACTTACAATAAACAACTTTCAGAAAATCGTGTTAAATCCGTTGAAAATTGGTTAAAAAAACAAGGAATTGAAGTCAATACTACCGATTGGAAAGGAGAAGATTCGCCAAAAGTTCCAAACTCAAACTCTCAAAACAGAAGCGAAAATCGAAGGGTAGAAATAATACTCGAACCAATTAAATAGACGATTCAAAGTCAATTAAATCGGGACTTAATTTAATTTTATACTTTTCACCTCTATTTCCTGAAATCACATAATGTTCTGCTAATCGTTGGCCTAGTACTTTAACGAATGTACTTTTTATTTTAGAAAGTACTTCATTAATATTATTGTTTGTTGGATCTAAGAGGATATCTAAAGATTTTTCAATTTCCTCCAAGGTGCCAAAGGTTGAAAATCGATGATAGTAGATTGAAATCTCCTTACGATGGTCAATCAAATCAACAATGCGCACCCCTTCTGAATGTTTAAGAAAAAAGAGATATAGGGCCTTTTGCTTTGGATTCAATGGAATTTCTATATCTCCAAAATCCGGGATTATAATCGTATGTGTAAATCCTTTAATTTTTATTTTTCTTGGACTATTTAAATAATTAGATCGCTCAACACTCAAAAAGTTCTTTCGAATTCCTTCAAGCCCATCTAATAATTGATGAATAATACGCTGATCTACAGATGTTTTTTCTAAAATTTGAAAACAATCAGAACAGAAATCAGCCGTCCGCATTTTAAAAACTATTTGCTTTTTATCCTCACAAAAGTCCATCAAACAACCTCTCGACTCACTATGCATGGAGGTTTTTATCTCCAATCGATTATCAAACATAATGATTCGAAATATCCAACTAACAATTTCATACGCTATTGGGAAACGCTCGTGTAATCCATGAAAATAATACTGCCAATCCGAAGTATGAATAAATACGCTTCTCATATCGGAATCAATACTTCCAAACCAATTAAATTCATTTCCGATATCAGTCAATAAAATGACAAGTTCGTTTTGAGGAATTCCATTTATACTTCGATACTCAGCACATTTTTCAAACAAATGGCCCCATGATGCTTGTTGCGTTTTATGTGGGAATTGTATAGATAATTTAGGCATTTCACGACTATAATTAGCTTCAAAAAAATGAGGAGGTGGAATATCTTTTTTCTCGAAAGTTTCCTTATCGGCAATTTCGACCTCTATGGCATTATTAATTTCTGATAATGATTCAGAGGCCAGAAATTCTACTGGCCCTCTGAATTGGTTCAATAAATGCAAAACTGATTGGAACGAATGCGCTGAATATTCCTTTGATCGTACAAGATGAACTCTCATTAACGTAAATCTTTTTTATTAAAGATAGAAAAAAATCCTTTACTGGAAGTTCCACTACTCTTTTTCTCCGCATAATCACGTGCCGCAGCATCAAAATAGGAATTATTTACCTCAGCATATTTTTCTTTACTAAAGGAAAGATAACTATCCTTATTGAATCCCATGTTTTGTGAAACTGACATAGCATCTAGATCTGCACCCATAAAGGTGAAATTCCATTTTTCAGTTGCTTCATGTTCTTTGACCATTCGTTGAATATCTCCATAGGTATAAAACCGTGAAGCATTTTCATACCCGTCTGTAATAATAATTAAAACTACAGAAGCTTGATTTTCTTCTATCTCATGACCAAATTGTGTTTTGATGTCATAAATTGACTTTCCTATTGCATCAAGTAATGCCGTACCACCATCAGGTCGATAAAGCTCTCGATTCAAAGCAGTAATAGTGTTGACATTATTGAAGGGAATTGTATTTCGGTCAACTTCTGAGTTAAAAAAACGCAGGCCCATCACCAATTCCTGATTGGGGAATTCTTTTTGAATAGTTTGAATTGATTTTAATTGTCCGTTAAAACCCTCAATTACTTGAGATTCCGAACCTGTCATAGATCCACTTTGATCTACAATCATCTGATAAATTGTTTTTTTGTTCATGGCATAAATTTTTAATCGTTAATGATGTAAAATTGCCACGTATTTATCGAGGAGGAAAATCTTTGCAACCTTGCAAGCAAGAAAATTAAATTAAAAAAATCCTTCTGACGATTAATGATTCAATAGACTTTATGTGGTTAAATTATTTCTGGTAGATTTAGATTTTTCAATATTTAAAACAAATCCCAGTTTTTCGTTGAGTCCTTACTTTTCAGCTATCACCTCAGAATTTGAAGCACTTGGCATCGTGTGGGTATTGGAGAAAAAGACAAACGAATCAAATCACAAGTTCAATCAGCATTTTTAAAAACAGAAACCATTTGGCAAGAATTAGTTTTGGAGGATGTAATTGGAACCTATTTCATCAAAGGTAATTAGTTGAATTAAGATTATGTTTTAATCAAATGTAAATTCAACCTTTATATCATGATTGGACAAATATTCGGGTAAAACACTTTTTAATTTCTCATTATATTCTTGTAGATTGTCAATTTCTATTTCTGTGAATTCCTCAATGTTCCTTAATTTTAATTTAAGTTTCATTCCGGCTATCCCACGATAGGATTTCTTAATGATTAAATTAACTGACTCAACAGTTGAAAGTTCAAATTTCTGCTCAATTTTCTTTTTAGATACAACAATTTGATTTTTCTCTAACCGAATTTCATCATGTCGATCACGAATTTCTTTAAAAACAGAGTACATACCAAACATCGTTAAACCTATCATCATTAAATGTGATAATATACCATTTTCATTAATTATGGAATAATAGGCGCCAAATCCAAAAATAAGAACCCAAACAATATTGGTAAAAATTGATAAATACTCCATCCAAGATGGTTGATTGAAAATGTATTCTCCATTAATTGGTTTTAAATTTTTATAATGAAAATGCTTAATTATAAATAATAAAACCCAGAAAAGCAATATAATGCCCACTACAGCATAATCTTTAATTGAATAGTTACCCATAAAAGTATTTAAATTGTGATGTAAAAATAATTAAAAATCTGAAGGAATGAAGGTTAAAAATAGATTTTTCACATTATGCAACAAATAGTTATGTAAAACGCATTCAAAACAGAATGCTAAAATTAAGTAACGGTACTCATGCCATAAACCTAGTACAGTGCATATTGCGCTTGAATCAGAATGAATTTAAGATAATTCAAAAACACATTCTCTGATCCTTTACTTTTGCCCCAACAATCCTTACCTTTGCAACATGTCTGGAAACTCATTTGGAAAAATCTTTATTCTAACTACCTTTGGCGAATCTCATGGAGAAGCTATTGGAGGGGTAATTGATGGGGTCCCCGCCAATTTTGCGTTAGATTTAGAACTAATTCAACGCGAATTGGACCGCAGAAAACCGGGACAATCAAATTTGGTTACGCAACGAAAAGAATCGGATCAAGTTCAGTTACTATCAGGGATTTTTGAGGGAAAAACGACTGGTTCTCCTATTGGTTTTATGATTCAGAATGAAAACCAAAAATCCACTGATTACGCACACCTCAAAGATGCATTTCGTCCTTCTCACGCCGACTTTACTTACCAACAAAAATACGGTACTCGCGATTATCGCGGAGGTGGAAGAAGTAGCGCGCGCGAAACAGCTTCTAGAGTAGTTGCAGGAGCAATCGCCAAACAATTTTTAGCGTCAATTGGAATTCGGTTTTCTACCTATGTAGATCAAATTGGAGCGATTCGATTCGGGAAAGATACTTTTTTTGATACATCATTCATTGAATCGAATGCGGTGCGTTGTCCGGATGAAAAAACAGCGACAGAAATGGCTAATTTAATCCTTGAAACACGAAAAAACGGAGACACGATTGGAGGAGCCATACGATGTATTATGGAAGGAGTTCCTAGTGGATTGGGCGAGCCTGTATTTGATAAATTGCACGCAGAGCTTGGAAAAGCGATGTTATCCATCAACGCTGTTAAAGGATTTGAAATTGGCAGTGGATTCAGTTCAATTTCAATGAATGGATCTGATCACAATGATTTATTTAATCCAGATGGTTCAACAAAAACCAATCATTCGGGCGGAATACAAGGAGGAATATCCAATGGAATGCCTATTTCATTTCGCGTAGCATTCAAACCGGTTGCGACGATTATGCAAAATCAACAAACAATCGATCAACAAGGAAACACGTTAGAAATTGAAGGAAAAGGTCGACATGACGCATGCGTTGTTCCACGTGCTGTTCCCATCGTTGAAGCAATGGCAGCATTAGTTATTTTGGATTTCTATCTTCGAAATAAGTCCGTACATTTGTAAAAAAGATAATATGATTCAACGCATTCAGACCGTATATTACATCATTTCAATGTTTTTCTTGGGTATTTTACTTTCCGGAATGGATTTACTGCGATTTGTTACAACGGATAGTTATTATTCATTCAATGTTCATGGAATAACACAACATTTTACTGATTCCAAATTGACACCGGTTCAAACAAAATCAGTACCGCTCTATTTATCCGTAATAGGATTGATTCTCCTTCAATTTGTGGTGATTATGTCGTATAAAAATCTCAATCGTCAGTTTCAATTGGCACGTTCAATTTTCTTTTTGTACTTGTTGATTTTAATTGCCTTCATTGTTTTTGCTTCTATCGGTTATTCTCCCTCCAAAAGCATTGAAACAACCCGTGAATTAGGGTTAGGATTTATTTTCTTGGTACTCGGTTTTCCTTTTGCATTTTTAGGGCAAATAGCTATCAAACGCGATAAAAAACTATTGGATTCTTTGAATCGACTAAGATAGTCAATCACAGTTCCCCCTACTCCAAAAGAAAAAACTAACTTCGCCATCCAATAAGGATTAATCCAATTTATTTACATGAACTATCTTTCCGTTGAAAACCTGACCAAATCCTTTGCTGATCGTTTGTTATTTGCTGATTTAACCTTTGGAATTGACCAAGGACAAAAAGTAGCGATTGTGGCTAAAAACGGAAGTGGTAAAACAACATTATTACGTTGTTTGATGGACTTAGAGCAAATTGATTCAGGACGTGTGGTGTATCGGAATGATATTCGAGTAGCCTTCATGGAACAAACCGAAAACATGGATGAATCGCAAACGATTTTAGAATCTATTTTCGACCATGATTTACCTGAACTAAAAGCATTAAAAAAATACAACGAAGCGTTAATTGACAACGATCAAGATAAGTTGAATGAATGTTACGAAGAATTAACCGAATTGAACGCTTGGGATTACGAAGTACGTGTTAATCAAATTTTGTCAGTTTTAAAATTAACTGATTCTAGACGTTTAATAAGCAGCCTTTCGGGCGGACAAAAAAAGCGCGTTGCATTGGCCAAGACCTTACTTTCCGAGGCTGATTTCATGATTTTGGATGAACCTACCAATCACTTGGATTTGGATATGATTGAATGGTTGGAATCCTACCTTTCCACCTCAAAATCAACACTTTTGATGGTTACACACGACCGTTATTTCCTGGAGGTGGTTTGCGATACTATTTTTGAATTATCAGAAGAAACACTGTATCAATACAAAGGAAATTTCTCCTATTATTTGGAGAAAAAAGCGGAAAGAGAGGAGCAATTACAATCTACAATTGATAAAGCACGAAATACCTTTCGGAAAGAATTGGACTGGATACGGAGACAACCCAAGGCGAGAAGTACAAAATCGAAATCACGGGTGGATGCCTTTGACGATATAAAGAAAACAGCACACCAGCGAATTGATAAAGATGAAATTGAAATCCCTATCAAAATGGAACGTTTGGGAACTAAAATTCTTGAGCTACATCATATGGGCAAATCTTTTGGTGAGACCAAAATTTTGAATGATTTTTCCTACCATTTTAAACGTAAAGAACGTGTTGGCATTGTTGGACAAAACGGTGCTGGTAAAACTACCTTTTTAAATTTAATTCAAGGGAAAGAGTCGTTAGATAAAGGAAAAGTTGTTGTTGGTGAAACCATTGTTTTTGGCTATTACAGCCAGGAATTGATTCAAGTTGACCCAAACAAGCGCGTGATTGAAGTCATCAAAGATATTGCAGAATTTATTCCATTAGAAAAAGGAAAACAGTTATCCGCAGCTCAACTATTGGAACGTTTTTTATTTTCTCGAGATGCTCATTATCAATACGTTCATAAACTAAGTGGAGGAGAAAAACGCAGATTAAAATTGTTAACAGTTTTGATGAGTAATCCAAATTTCTTGATTCTGGATGAGCCAACCAATGACCTAGACATTTTTGTAATGAGTGTACTGGAAGATTATCTTCAACTATTTGAAGGGTGTTTGATTGTGGTATCACACGACCGCTATTTTATGGATAAAATGGTTGATCATTTATTCGTGTTTGAAGGAGATGGAGAGATCAAAGATATCATTGGAAATTATACGGATTATCGAAAAAATCAAAAATTGGAGGCTCGTGAGCTTAAAAATAATCCACCGAAAGAAGTTGTGATAAAAGAGCAACCTGCCTTTGTCGAAAAACCGGTAGAAAAACGCAAACTTAGTTTCAAGGAAAAACAAGAATACGAGAATTTACCCAATGAAATTGAGCAATTGGAATCTGCAAAAGAGCGGTTAACTCTTGAACTTTCTGATGGTTCATCAAATAACCAACAAATTATGGAAATCGGGAATCAGTTGGCCAAAGTGGTGTCAGAATTGGAACAAAAATCAGATCGTTGGTTGGAATTGGCTGAATTTGTTTAGTTAGCTCTTTTTAGTAACTTGGTCTCATATTTGTTTATCAGATGAAAATCATTGTTATGAAAACACTATTTATCACTTGTACTTGCCTTTTGGTTTTGGTGGCATGTGCAACCACAAAACGAACAACAAGAATGGAACAATCACCCAACACCAACCAACCGACTTCTGAACTATTAGTTGCTCAAATCGGAAAACCAGCTATTTCTGACCCTTTTGTTATCGAACGGGCGGAAATTAGCGAAAACGCATTAGTTGTTACAGTAAGTTATTCAGGAGGTTGCGAAAATCATCAATTTGAATTAGTTGGAAGTCCCAATATATCCAAATCCTTACCCCCTATCCGATCTATTGAGTTAGTCCATAAATCAAATGGTGACGCATGCAAGAAGAAGATAGAAGAAACACTCCGATTTAACCTAGCCAACCTCGCATACAAACAAGAATCAGGTAGCGTAATTAAGCTAAACCTGAACGGATGGAAAGAACAACTTATCTATACCTTTCAATAGATCATTATGAAAATTGGAGTTTTACTTTCTGGTTGTGGAGTCTATGATGGCGCAGAAATTCAAGAAACTGTTTTCGCTTTATTAGCAATCGAAGAATTAGGAGCTGAAGCTATTTGTTTATCCGTAAATAAAAATCAACACCACGTTGTAAATCATTTGACTGGCGAAGAAATGCCTGAATCCCGAAATATGCTTGTGGAAGCAGCACGTATTGCTCGGGGAGCGGTTCATGACATTTCCACGTTCGATAACACCCAAATAGATGCTTTAGTCATACCCGGTGGATTTGGAAGCGCAAAAAACTTTACGACATGGGCCTTTGAAGGTCCAAATGGCTCCATTCTTCCAGAAATCAAAGAATTGATACAACAATGTATTTCCGATAAAAAACCAATTGCTGCTTTGTGTGTGAGTCCGGTAATAGTTGGTCTTGCGTTGAATCAATCAGATTTACAAGCCACCATGACTTTGGGTACTGATAAGGAAAAATCACCTTATGAAATTAACGCATTTTCAAGTGGACTTTCTCAAACGGGGGTTCAGGTCGAAATGAAGACTATTCGCGAAATAGCTTTAGATGAAAAACTCAAAATTGTTTCTGCTCCCTGTTACATGATGGATGCATCGATCGTGGAAATTCGAACAAATATCCAACAAGCCATTCAAGCGCTAATCCAATTGATATAAATGGATCAAGAACACAAAGAAGAATGGTTACGCAAACGGAGGGAGCTAAAAGCTTCTCGATCAGCTGAATATCTTTTCGAAGGAATTCAAAATCACGATCGTTTTGCATTGAGTGCAGGAATAACGCTGATTGAAAGCCAGTTAGAAAGTGACAAACCATTGGCGAATGAATTAATCCGGAAATGCCTTCCTTTTGCCGGAAAATCCCGACGAATTGGTATAACAGGTGTTCCCGGAGTTGGAAAAAGTACCTTTATTGAAGCACTTGGGAAGGTAATTTTGGAACAAGGATACAAATTGGCTGTATTGACAATTGATCCATCATCCGCCACAACCGGAGGAAGTATTTTAGGCGATAAAACTAGGATGCATACTTTAGTGCAAGAACCCAATGCATATATTCGACCATCGGCGGCAGGAAGTACATTGGGAGGAGTTGCACGAGCCACCCGCGAAAGCATTTATTTATGTGAGGCGGCAGGATTTGATGTAATTCTTATTGAAACGGTTGGTGTTGGTCAATCTGAAACGATGGTTCATTCCATGGTAGATTTTTTCTTATTATTGATGCTAGCCGGAGCAGGTGATGAATTGCAAGGAATCAAACGCGGAATCATGGAATTGGCCGATGCGCTGTTGATTACCAAAGCTGATGGGGAAAACGTGAAAATGGCAAAATTAGCCAAGTCAAGTTATGCAAACGCCTTGCATTTATTTCCACCTAAGGAAAATGAATGGATTCCACGAACAGAAATTTGCAGTTCATTGACCGGAAGTAATTTAGACGAAGCATGGAAAATATCGGATGAATTTTTCAGACACAACACCTCCAATGGCTGGATTGAAAAAAATAGGCACGTACAAGACATCGATTGGATGAAAGAAACGCTCAATGAACTTATTTTATCAGGATTCTATTCCCAAAAAGGTTTTGAAGGGAGTGTAAACACCATTAAAGAAGCTGTCTTAACTCAACAAATGAGTGCCTTTGAAGCAGCTGAAAAGCTTTATCAACAATTTTCAAGATGAACAGTTAATATAATGAAAAAATACAAAGCGATCTCTAACAGACGAAATTTCAGGCTAACAGAAGATAACAATGTTCTCGGTGAATTAGTTTACTTAAAATGGGGTTCGCTAAATGCAGACATAAACCTCATTGATAACACCGAAAACAAATTTAAATCAAAAGGGATTTGGAATCAAAAAATTGAGCTGTTTAATAATGATAAAAAATTGTTAGAGCTAAAAATGGGTTGGAAAGGCATAAAAATTCAAACTCAATTTGAAAACAATGTAAGTAATTATCTCCTTAAAAACACTGGTTTTTTTAGTAATAAATTCACTCTATTAGACTCAGATAAAACTGAATTAGTTGAGATAAAATCTGATTTTCAGTGGAAAAAACTTCGTTACGATTATGACATTACGACCACTACTGAATTTGACAAATTAGAAAATGACAAAATGTTGTTGTTCGCCATAATTTATGGTATTAATTACCGAAATACATCAATGGCAGCTGCCGGTGGAGCAACATAATTCAAAAGGGAATCAGAAAATTCCAAAACCGATTTCTAGAAATTTGGAAAGAATAAATAAAAACTGGTGTTTACCTAATCTGATAAAAATCCGAGTCAATTCCTCGTTGAATAGTTAGTAAAAACTGGTCAATATCGCCTTTCATATCTCCATAGGACTTTTCATAAACGTAGCCAGAAAATGTTTCTTTTGTTCCAAGGAAAGTTCGGATTGAAACGCCGGTTCCTCCCGTTAAGGAAGTTTCACTTTCTGGCTTTTTATTCTTTATTCCACGAGTAAAAAAATCAGCTTTACATTGCTCCCATTTATTTGGAGGTGTTTTAATAATTGTATCTTGAAGAATCTTATTGTAGGAATCAACAATAAACTGAATGCTATCTTTGGTAATGACCCACCTGAAATTTCTTTGATAATCAGGAGAAACAGATTTATCATGAAAATGGTATTCTATTTTATCAAAATCCAACTGTTCCGCTTCATTTGAAGTTGAATTGATTTCCTTTTGATCGGAGCATGAGAAAATATAAAACACACCAAAAACAAGTAGGAATCTTTTCATTATTTAATTTTTTACGAAAATAGTTTAATTGAATGAATAAGAACACGATTAACTATTTTTGATTATTTTCTAATCTTTATTTTGATTGTTTTTTCGTATATTCATGTAAAAATAGAACGATGGAAATAGAACAAATCAAAAAAAGTATCCTAGAAATCAGAGGTAAGAAAGTAATG
>JBILYP010000009.1:0-104750 GCA_044377675.1 Crocinitomicaceae bacterium | reverse complement strand
CGGTAAATTACTGGCAGAATTTGAGGTAGAAACATTTGGCAACCAAGTATAGGAATAATTTGGATCAAAAGGATCTATTGTTATTGAACCATTTGATTGTTGGCAGCCCGGATTCTGAACTATAGTTGAAAGATTAAAAGGATTTGTTATAACATTTACAGTGTATGTTTCTTGGCAATTATTGGCATCTGTCACCACGACCTCATATGTTCCTTCACATAGGTTTGTCGCAGTTTGAGTATTCTGTAATAATGGATCGTTCCATTGATAATTAAAAGGTGCCTGACCAGAATTTACATTCACTGTACCTGTACCATTGCACTGTGCGACACCACTAAACACTGCACAATTTGCGAGGTCATTACAAGAACCGTAAGAAGTTGTTTCAGGAGCTAAAGTTGTTGACCATGCACCGCCATCTGGTAATCGTTGGTAGGTCAACCCTTGGGCTGAAGCGCCCAATGTAGCAGTAAGTCCCAATGCTGATATCTGGTTAAATGTTGGCAGAGTAATTGTTCCAACCGGTAAATTGCTATTAATTGGAATACATGGACTTTGATTTAAATCACCAACCGTTACATTTGACCAACGAATAGCATCTTGAGGAACACCTTGCGAATCATAAAAAGCAAACCATGCCCCGGAATTCTGAAACCATATTCTACTCGTGTTAATTCCTCCTTGAATGCATGCTTGATTTGATCCATTGTTCACCACCACATCTATAGTTCCCACTGGTGGCGGTGGTGCATTTTGACCACGAACCATAACAAAACCGAGAGGAGGGACAATTGTTCCAGGGGGAAGAACAAATCCCATTCCATTAGATGTCGCTGGATTAGTAGAAAAGGTTGAATTATAACTACCTAATATATAACCCGAAATATCGACTGAATCACACCAATTTGGATTAAATAATTCGATCCATTCTCCCATTCCTGCTCCCGTTGGAGATAGGCCAAAAATAGATCCATCTCCATTAATTGGAAAAATATTAATTTCATTAATTAGAATCGAAGGTCCATTGTAGTTACACGGTTGACAAACAGAGTTTGGTTGAACGGCAACAGAGGCATTCAAATTACACCCTATTGATGGACCTAGTGGTGTAATACAACAATTCCCCCTGTCAGAAATACTCACTGTTTCATTTAACCAACAATCATACTGAGTTTTATGAAACAACAATTGTCCTCCTGTGGCTTGCTGAAAATAATAAACTACTTCATCAGGTGTATTACCGCCCCCTGCATTAGTTAAAGTATCGCATTGACCAGAAACTCCAATCATTCCACCTCCCCATGGACCAGAACCATTACCATGTACTGGAGTATATCCAACTTGTGGATTTGTAAGAATTGAAACAATTCCAGTTGGAACTCCCGAAATTGAAGTGACAAAATTCCCTTGTCCACAATTATTGTTATTTTGAGTTGAATTGAATCCAGCATAAACAACTTGAGTGATATTACCAACAAAAGCTCCAGTAAAACTTACTTGAACAGGTTCATATGTACAAATTCCTACTTTTAAATTTGGTATGTTCTGATCCATGTTAATAGTCAGAATTCCGCCGTCATAATTGGAGTAAATAATCAAATTTCCGATTGAATCACAAGTCACTTGATTAAATAAAAAAGAAGCGTTTAGGCAGAAAATACAAACAAATAAAAAGTGTTTCATCCGTATTATTTTAAGTTTTTAACATACTCAACAATAGGGTCATTTTTTCTTCTAAAATCTAAAACTGAATATTTTATTGGAACGTCAGGATAAATTGGATCAGATGCAACTTGCAGTCCGGGATGAGTATAACTTCGCATAGTAGATGTTGCAACAGAAATTCGCGTATTTTTTAATTCAAACAATACTGGGTTTCCACACGTTCCAGTTAATGGCCCCATACACTGTTCCCCTAATATTAAACCTCTTTTGGTTTCCTTAAACCAGGATGCAAAATCTACACTGGCAGAAATAGAAACTCCGTTCATGGCTAAAAAACAAGCTCCACGATATTTGTTTTTCCGAATTGGCTCATCAAATTCATTAGACTCAATTATGGTATCCAATGCACCCATCGGTAGTTTGAAAAAAGAATAGTTATTCCGAGCTTTATCTGTTGATTTTTGTGTTTTGAAATAAGTGACATAAAACAGTTTTGATAACCACGTTAAATTTGAAAAATTATCGTGTTCACTTCTTTTTGAAATATAGGTTTTAGTTCGGGTATTTTTCGCTGTATCAATATAATTAAACAAATACTCCACTTGTTCAAAATATCCTCCTCGATTCCATCGAATATCAAGTAGAACATTGGAAATATTACAATTAGCTACTGAATCAAAAAACGCATCAATTTTTTGTTCAAATCCACGCTTTGAGCGAGGCAAAAAGGTATGTATTTTTAAGACCCCAAAATTATTAATTGAGTCCATAGTGAATTCGATATCCATTGTTTTTTGGTAAGTTTTCCACTCCTCCTTTTTTCGCTCTTTGGAGGTATATGTTTTAACAAATGAATAAAGTGTGTCACCGAGTTGATTGCAATGTTTAACAAGAACTTTTTCACCTTCCGTATCAAATGTATTTATTAAATTCAAAAGTGGACCCATTAAGGTTACAGCATATTTTTGTCGCGCTTCAAAAGAAGCACCCTCCTCCAATGAAAAAATCATAGCTAGGTTAAACAAACTATCCATTTTCATGGAATTAATCTCCAAAATCTCATTTGCAAATGGGATAAATTGAAGATCAGCTTCAGAAGCAGCATAAAATTTTCCATCCAACCGAGCCGTTTTGAAAATTAACCAAGAATTGTCATATTTATAGAGATCGAGTATTTGATCTAGATCCATTCCAACGTGAGAATCTTTCAATTCCCCGAGCCAAGAGGCCGTTTTAGAAACAAAATCAAAAAGTGTCCTTGGTTTTTTAAAATAACGCAATAAATCGACATAACTAGAATCCCAAGCGCCTTTGGTTCTATAAATAAAAGGGTCAGGATGAGCGGCAATTATTGTTTTTCTAATTTGTGTAATATCATTTTGAAATAATTCTCCATCAAGGGGGTCTAAAAGAAAATCAGCCTCTTCTAATTCAGAGAATCGAACTTGGGTCCATGAAATAGATACACTAAAAAGAAAAATAATATGAAAAATACATTTCACTTATTTTCTTGTTGGGAGGCCAATAAAAACTTCTTTCAAAACTGTAGGATAAACAGAACCAAATTCAATAAAACACCACTCCTTAAACTTCTTCAATTCTTCAATATCACGAATCCAATTCAACGATTTGATTAGTTCCTTGCGAAACAATTTTGCATCAAAAGACACACTACGTAAAATCTTTTTTGTTAATTCGAACATCGTTAATTAGTTTAGGTATTAAATATAACGAATAAAGAAACTGATTATTAAATCTGTTGAAAACTTTCTTTACTAGACGTATCCCTTATCCTTTGCCCAGCTGCTTAATTGAGCTGCATTTGGCATATCTAATTTTTTAAGGATATTATGGCGATGGGTTTCAACCGTGCGGTGTGAGATAAACAATTTATCCGCTATTTCTTTGGAAGTTAATCCCTGGGAAATTAATTTAACAATTTCAATTTCCTTCATGGTTAGCTCCTTTTTTGATTCAGTGGAATCAACATTCAATAAAGATGTAAAATAGCGATCTTTTATGTCGGAACCTATGAAAATAGTACCATTATAAACACTATGAATAGCCTCTATTAATTCAGTTTTGGAGGTGTTTTTTGTAAGGTATCCTTTAGCACCAATTGAAAGGAATTTCTTAACATAAGATATATCATCGTGCAAAGACAAACCAATAACGCGTGTTTTTGGCATGCTGTCATTAATTTTCGTCGTTGCATCAAATCCACTACCGGCACCAAGATTTATATCCATTAGTACAATATCCGGCTTGTGTGCGTGAGTCATCGAAAATGCATCTTCCGCATTATCAGCAGTGCCTACCACCCAGATGTTAGGGGCATCCTTCAATAAAGAAGTCCAAGCTTCACTGATTAATTTGTGATCATCTACTATTAAAACTTTGATTGTTGTCTCCATAATAGATGCAATATAAGTAATTTATGCATTCAATGCTTCAGCTCCTCCAACAATTTCTAAGATTTCATTGGTAATAGCTGCTTGACGTGCCTTATTATAACTTAATTTAAGTGCTTTTTGTAGTTCATTTGCATTATCTGTCGCCTTGTGCATAGCTGTCATACGGGCGCCATGTTCAGCAGCATATGAATCTAAAACTGCTTTGAATAATTGAATTTTTAATGTTTTAGGTATTAAATCCTCAACAATCTCTGTTTTTGAAGGTTCAAAAATGTAATCACCTGTGGGTGAACTTGCAGAAACTGTTGGAACAATCGGTAACAATTGCTCCGTTTGAACCACCTGTGTTGCTGCATTAACAAAACGGTTATACACTATAAGTACCTTATCGAATTCTTTATTTACAAATCGATTCATTACATCTCCAGCAATAACTGAAATTGTTTCAAATGACAAATTAGCAAAAATATCCTCGATAGGCTCTATAACATCATTGATATAATAATGCGGTGTTTTTTTAGTTACATCTTTGATTTTTTTACCTAAACAAAGAACTTTTGCGTCTGGATGTTGAAGCACTAATGCATTTACCCGTTTAATTGCGTAATTATTAAATCCTCCACATAGACCTCTATTTGAGGTTATTCCAATTATCAACGTTTTCCCTTCTGTTCGAACCTCAGAATATGCATTTTCTGACAAATCCAATGTAGCACTTAAGTTTCCAAGAATTTCCTGCAGCTTCACTGAGTATGGGCGCATTTGAACAATTGCATCTTGTGCGCGCTTCAATTTAGCTGCTGAAACCATTTTCATAGCCGAGGTAATCTGCATAGTTGAACCAACAGATGTTATTCGATTTCGTATTTCTTTTAAGCTAGGCATGTAACTAAGTTCTTAAAATCTAATTAATATCTATCAGCTATTTCTTTAGCAACTCGACCTAAAACATCGGTTATTTCATCCGTATATTTACCTGCTTTCAAATCAGCCAACACTTGCGCATGCTGAGACTCAAGCACTGTCAAATATTCTTTTTCAAATTCTTTGATTTTATTAATTGGAACCCGTTGCAATAATCCTTTTGTACCACAATAAATAATTGCAATTTGTTTTTCAACTGGATAAGGATCACCTTCACGTTGTTTCAATATCTCCACATTACGAGCACCTTTATCCAATACAGATTTCGTTGCCGCATCTAAATCAGAACCAAATTTAGAGAATGCCTCTAACTCACGGTATTGTGCCTGATCTAACTTTAATGTCCCAGCAACTTTCTTCATTGATTTAATTTGTGCAGATCCACCTACACGAGAAACCGAAATACCTACGTTAATGGCTGGACGAATTCCTGCGTTAAATAAATCTGACTCAAGGAAAATCTGACCATCTGTAATCGAAATTACATTAGTTGGAATATATGCCGAAACGTCACCTGCTTGTGTTTCAATAATTGGCAGGGCTGTTAACGAACCTCCACCTTTTACAAGTCCTTTCAGTGATTCTGGTAGATCATTCATCTGACTTGCAATTGCATCATCTGCAATAACTTTTGCTGCTCTTTCCAATAAACGAGAGTGTAAGTAAAATACATCACCTGGATACGCTTCACGACCTGGAGGGCGACGCAATAAAAGAGAAACCTCGCGGTATGCTGCTGCTTGCTTAGTCAAATCATCATAAACAATTAAAGCCGGTTTACCTGAATCACGGAAAAACTCACCAATTGCAGCACCCGTCATTGGAGCATAAAATTGCATTGGAGCAGGATCAGAAGCATTTGCAGCAACAACAACAGTATATGCCATTGCACCTGCATCTTCAAATTTTTTCACGATTCCTGCAACAGTTGAACCTTTTTGGCCAATTGCCACATATATACAGAAAACAGTTTCTCCTCTATCGTAGAATTCTTTTTGGTTTATAATTGTATCGATTGCAACGGTTGTTTTACCCGTTTGACGGTCACCAATAATTAATTCTCGTTGTCCACGACCAACTGGAATCATTGCATCAATTGCTTTGATACCTGTTTGAAGTGGTTCGTTTACCGGTTGACGAAAGATAACACCTGGAGCTTTTCTCTCAATTGGCATTTCGAACAACTCACCAGTAATCACACCTTTACCATCTATTGGCTGTCCCAATGTATCTACAACACGACCAACCATTCCTTCACCAACGTGAACAGAAGCAATTCTTCCCAAACGTTTAACGGTATCACCTTCTTTCACTTCAGAAGCACGCCCGAGTACAACAACTCCAACGTTATCTTCTTCCAAATTCAAGGCTATTCCTCGAATTCCTCCATCAAATTCTACAAGTTCACCGTACTGTACTCCAGTTAATCCATAAACTCGAGCGATACCATCACCAATTTGTAATACGGTACCCACTTCTTGCAATTCAGCTTCACTTCTAAAGCCTGATAATTGCTCACGTAAGATTGCAGAAACTTCTGCTGGTTTAATATCTGCCATGATTTATATTTTTGTCTATTAATTGTTTGTAATCAAGTCTAATTTTAATTTTTTCAATTGGTTATTTACAGAAGCATCAATTTGAATATCCCCAATTCGGACAACAAATCCACCAATAAGATTGGCATCAATTACTTCAGTAAGTTCAATTTGTCCAGAAACTTTAATTTTAGAAAGTATTTTATCTTTACTTTCTTTAGTAAGAGCAGATGCTGAAATTAAAGTAACCGGAACAATTCCTTTATGGTCTTTTACCAGTTTTATAAAAGAAGCTGCGATTTCCGTTAACAAGGCTTCTCTTCTATTTTTGGTAATCAATTGCATGAACGATGATGTCAATATATCAAAATGACTAAATAAAGCCTGAAGCACAGTCAATTTTTTATCAGATCGAATAATTGGCGATTTTAAGAAAACTAATAAATCTTTGTTCTCACTACTTGTAGTATAGAAGAAATCCATATCACTTAAAACAAGATCAACTTTGTTTTGCTCAATAGCTAACTCAAGGAGCGCTTTTGAATATCGAATTGCTGATTTAGTACTCTTCATGATTGATTAATTCATATTGATATCATCAGCCATTTTTTCAGCTAACGCTTTCTGCTTATCATCAGAAGATAATTCACCACGAATGATTTTTTCTGCAATTTCCAATGACAATCCAGCAACATGCGTTTTTAATTCGCTCATTGCCTGCAATTTCTCGTTTTTAATTGCTTCTTTGGCAGCAACAACAATTTTATCTGCTTCTAATTTTGCTTTATCTTTCGATTCTTCAATCAATTTATCAGCTGCGTTTTTAGCATCTTTCAACATCGAATCTCTTTGAGCTCTTGCTTCTTTTAACAAATTTTCATTTTCAGACTGTAACGCCTTCATTTCTGCTTTGGTTTTTTCAGCTAACTCTAATGCTTCAGAAATTTTTTGTTCACGTGCGTTGACAGCACCTAAAATCGGTTTCCACGCAAATTTTGTTAGGATGAATAACAGGGTGCAAAAAACAATACCTGTCCAAAACAATAAACCTAAATCTGGTAATATTAAATCCATTTTTTTCTTTTTTACAAGGTTAAAAAATCAATCCCTAACCAACCGTTAGGGATTGAAAATTAATTACTTCGCTCCTCCTAGTAGACCAACTACCACTCCGAAAAGCGCAACACCTTCGATTAACGCTGCTGCGATGATCATTGCTGTTTGAATTTTTCCTGAAGCTTCAGGATTTCTTGCGATACCCTCAACAGCTTTTCCACCGATTTGACCAATGCCAATTCCTGCTCCTAAAACTGCTAAACCTGCTCCAATTGCTGCTATACTTCCGTACATACTATATAGATTAAAAAATTACAAATTAATGATGCGCCTCTTCAACTGCTGCTCCAATAAACAAGGAGGACAACATAGCAAATAAATATGCTTGAAGGAACGCAACTAACAACTCCAAAACCGAAATAAACAATGCCATGGGTACAGATAATAACCCCCAAGCTGCATTTTTATTTATAAAAATAATCGAGATCAATGCCAAAACAATGATGTGACCAGCAGTAATATTGGCAAATAAACGAATCATTAAGGCGAAAGGCTTTGTGAAAATCCCGACAATTTCTATCGGAATCATAATTGGAAGCAATAATTTAGGCACTCCGGGAGTTGCGAAAATATGTGACCAATAGTTTTTATTTGCCGAAAATACTGTAACCAATAAGGTGCAAATTGCTAAGAATAACGTTACGGTAATATTACCCGTTAAATTTGCTCCACCTGGCAAAATTGGAACCAAACCTAACATATTATTCAGCCAAATAAAGAAGAAAATTGTTGTTAAATAAGGAACGTATTTATGGTATTTGTGCTTATCAATGTTTGCTTTTGCAATATCATCACGGACCATTACAATAATTGGTTCCATGAATTTAGCTAACCCTTTTGGAGCAACGGCACCATTTTTCTTGTAATATCCGGCAACTGTAAGCATCATTGCCAGGATTATGGCAGCTCCAAAAAACAAGGAAAGTACATTTTTAGTTATTGAAAAATCAAACACTTTAGTATTCCCATGCACGTGTCCGTCTTCAAAAGACAATTCACCATTGTTTAATTTATAGATTTTCTCGTGGAACATTCCATATCCTTCTGCACTTCCGCTTCCTTTATAATAAGTTACCCCTTGATGTGTTTTGTGATCGATGGCTGTAGCTAATTCCCCATGATATAGATTCTTGGATGAAAATACTTTCATTCCTTCATCCATTAAAATTACAGGTAAATAAATAGAAGTTCCTCCATGTTCTGGGCCCCACAAATGCCATTCATGAGCATCTTTAATGTGATGCATAATCATTTCCCCAACATTAAATTCCTTTTCAGTAGAATTGTCTCCTGAAGCAAAAGAAAGGGATGTAGAAAAAACTACTAATAATGTGAATGCTAATAACTTGATCATGCTCATACGGACAAATTTCATCTGACGACTTCCAAAAATTCGTGCAAAGGTAGATAAACTTTCAATAGTAGCAAGAGAAAATTTTAAAATCATTGTAATAAAAAAGAAAATTTAACTAATTATTTTTTTGTAGTTCCCGCAACATTTGTTTATCAATATCATTTAATCTTGCGCCCTTGCATGAACTGCGCGTCTTTTCGCGAAGCTTCATGAATTTAAAGCTTAATTGAATTGGCCAATATTGACTCGAGAACCAATTCATGCGCGCATTGAATCCGTTCCATTGGTAAAACCCAATAATCGGTAAATTGATTGTTGGAATAAACATCCAAGCGCGATCCAAACGAATACCAAAACCTAGTGAATAATTCATTTGGGCAACAAGAGGATTGTGGAATTTCATAACTGGAGTATACGATAAACCCGGGTCCTCATAAGTTTTATTACCCTGAATAAGGTTAAAGTCTACATTGAAACCAAGGGCATTATCAATGTAGTACTTTCGGGATTTATCAATTTTTGCTTTCCCAACAAATACAATCGAATGAAAGGAAGTTCTGAGGTAAACAAAATTGTTTCTAAATTTTCCAATTCCATCTTCAGAATTCGTTATTTGACCCGTCGAATTTTTCATGTCAATGTGTGTTTCTTCTTTGCCCGCCAATTGTTTGAACCCCAAACCTCCTTCGATGTAGTCTAAAATCCTGGATTTTTTTAACGCCGGTATTCCAATGCCCTTCCAAAGTGGAAAATAGGTATAACCAAATTCTGCATTAAATCCTAATCTGCCGGCAGGATCCAAACTATAAACACCCCGAGCTCCGCTGTTATCGGTTATATCATATGATTTTGTTTTTCCAGTCATCATATAAGTTGGTCCAAAATTGAATTGGATACCATAATTCATGACCATTTTATCCAGCTTAGCCTCCTTGCGTAAACTTTTTTCATTCACTTCTCCTTTTTTAAAAACTCGTTGTGAAAAGGTTGAATGTACAATCCCGATAAAAAACAACAAGCTTACTACTACACGCATAGACTTAATATTTGATCCATTACTTCTGGAGAATCCCAATTCTCAACTATGTCCGACTGTTCCATGATTTGATCCATGATACCTTTTTGCACCTCCCCTTGCTTAAGCGCTACACTATAACGAATTGAACTGAAGGTAACTTGTGAGTACAACGGCATCCATTTATCTGGGTACAACGTACTGAATTTGGCTTCAATTTTCTTTCTCAATAAAAACATTGGATCAGCAACAAAATCGCGCATCTCAAAATAATTTCCTAACGATAAATCCTGTAAAGCATCACCGTCAGGTTTTCTTTCTCTGTTGTATTCTTCAAGAATAGCTTCCCAATTACCTCCGTGTTTTTCAATTAATTCAGATAAAACGGTGCAATCTTCAAATCCTGCATTCATTCCTTGTCCATAAAATGGAACTGTTGCATGAGCAGCATCTCCCATTAAAACAACCTTACCTGCTGACCAAGGATAACAACGTACAATTGCAAGAGAGGCCAATTTGTGCTTTTCCCATTCCTCAGAAATAGAAGGGAGCATCTCATAAAAATCAGGAAAAACCTCTTGGAAAAAATCATTAACATTTTCTTTGGTAATCAGCTTATCGAAGGCATATTTATGGTCGCTGTGCGGCATGAATAAGGTACAAGTAAAGGAATTGTCATTATTAGCTAATGCTATCATCATAAAGCGACCTCGAGGCCAAATATGCAAGGCACTTGTATCCATTTTAGAACTTCCATCTTCATTGGCAGGCAAAAGAATTTCTCGGTATCCATCTGCAATAAAATTCTGACTAAAATTAAATCGATCCAATTTCTGCATGGAATTATAACGCACAGCAGAAAAAGCACCATCAATAGCAAAAACCAAATCAGCTTGATCTTCAAATTCTTCATTTGTTTGATTGTTCGTTAAATAAACAATTCCCTTTTCCAAATCAACCTTGCGGCACTCGTGTTGAAAGAAGATAGTTGCATTACCTTTTTGCTCTGCCATATCCATCATTCGCGCATTCACTAACCCACGAGAAACAGAATAAATTGCCTGATCATTCGATCCATATTGTTGATAAGTTAAATTGCCTTCTAAATCATGCATCATACGACCGTACATCGGAATAGCAAATTTTCTTATCTCATCGCCAACACCCACTTTATCCAAAGCTTTCCAACCCCTATTTGACAAAGCAAGATTGATTGATTTTCCGGCTGAGATAACTGTTTTTCGAATGTCTGTTCTTCGTTCGTATATCGTAACTTTATATCCTTCTTTTGCGAGGTAAACCGCCCACAAAGAGCCAACTAAACCAGCACCAATAATAATTGCTTTCTTTTCTTCTTGTATCATTTTCTCCAATTTTTTGAGTAATTTGTTTCGAAAAAGTTGTTCCTTCTTCTATTTCCTATGCGTTTGTTGTTGAGGTATGAATTAATTCTCCAAAGGACAAAACCGGCAATCAAGATAGCTGCAGCTTGAGCGGCTAATTGAACATAGATGTAGGTGAAACTGGGAGTGCCACTAAGCTTTGCATCAATTAATTCTTGAATGGAAACTATCATTTATCGAGATTTAATGGTGTAAAGTTCATAAAAATCAATCGAACACCCGTTATTTTTTATTTCTTTTTTGAACACAACTTTGCTCATTGAAAAAAGTATGCATAAAATTTTGTGAGTTTTTAAAATATCCCTACCTTTGCAACCCTTAAATTAGTCAACTTACTAATCGATGGAAAAGTTAAAAGCAACTTTTGAACTTGGTATAATTGCGGATGTGGTGAAATTGGTAGACACGCTAGACTTAGGATCTAGTGCCGAGAGGTATGCGGGTTCGAGTCCCTCCATCCGCACTGTAATGGTCTCATCTAGAGGCCATTTTTTGTTTAATAACTTAATGTTTTAAAAATGAACGTTATTCGTGAGGACATTGATGCGTTGAATGCATTGATAAAAATTAAAGTAAGCCCAGAAGATTACAAATCTAAAGTCTCTGAAACACTTAACAAGTATCGTAAAACGGCAAACATTCCAGGATTTAGAATTGGAAATGCGCCCATGTCATTTATTCAAAAACAATATGGAAAATCCGTAGTGTTTGATGAAGTATCAAAAATGGTTACAGATGCCGTAAACAAATACATTGTTGAGGAAAAATTAAATTTAATGGGTAATCCAATTCCCTTAGATGAAAATGGATTCAGCGGAGATTTCAACAATCCTTCCGATTTTGAATTTAGTTATGAAATTGGATTTCCTCCTAAAATCGATGTGTCGTTGTCCAAAAGCAATTCCTTCGAATACCAGAAGGTGGACGTAAATGCATCTTTAATTTCTAAACAAGCTGAAGATATTCGAAGAAGATATGGGAAATTAATCAGTGCAGAAATTGTTAGTGAAAAGGACTTGATTTTAGGTCGTTTTCTTGAACTAAATGAGGATAAATCGGTGAAGGAAGGCGGAATTGATCACACATCTTCTGTCTCGTTAGAATTTTTAGATTCAGCCGATGTTCGCGCACTTTTTGTTGGTAAAAAAATCGGTGAAACCGTTGAATTGAGTCCGGATGATGTTTCCAAAGGCCCTAAAGATAAAGCAGCAATGCTAGGGGTTAAAGAAGAAGATTTAGGAAACATTGGAAATTTATTCTCTTACACAATTAATGAAATTAAGTGTATGGAATTGGCGGAATTAAATGAAGAATTGTTTTCTAAATTATATGCAGATGGCAGCGTGAAAACAGAAGAAGATTTTACCGCTCGCATTAAGTCTGATTTACAAGGAATGTTTGACCAAGATTCGGATAAAAAACTTTACCGAACCATTCAAGATAATTTGATGCAAGAAGTTAAAGCAGACTTTCCTGATGCCTTTTTGAAAAGATGGATCAAGCAAGTAAACGATAAGCCAGTAACGGACGAACAAATTGAATCCGAATACGATAGTTACCGGAACATGTTAAAATGGCAATTGATTGAGCGTAATCTTTTTGAAAAACACGAAATCGTTATTGATCAATTGGAACTAATAAATTTCACCAAACAATTACTACGAACAAATTACGCAAACTACGGTGTTTTTGAGATTGATGAAAATGAATTGTCTCAAAATGCCATGAAGTTTTTACAAGATAAAAGTCAAACAGATGCAATTATCAGTCGACTTGCAGAAGAAAAAATTATTGCCCTGTGCAAAACGGAAGCAACGTTAAAAGAAAAAGTTGTTTCCTACGAAGAGTTTATTGAAAAGTAATTTCAAGATTAAAACCATAAAAAAGGCTGTTTCTTAGAGACAGCCTTTTTTTTTGTTGAAAAAGAGTTATAGGTTTTTTAAGGTGTATTCAAACATCATGTTGAATAAATGATTTCGTGTATTGCCTCCATAAATCCCATGATTTCGATTCGGGTAAATAAACATATCAAATTGTTTATTCGCTTTTACCAATGCATTTATCATTTCCATAGCATTTTGATAGTGGACATTGTCATCTGTTGATCCATGAATTAGAAAATACTTTCCCTTCATGTTTTTAACATGATTAATAGGTGAATTGTCATCGTAACCCGTTTCATTTTCTTTCGGGGTTCGCATGAAGCGTTCCGTATAAATATTATCATAATATCTCCAATTCGTAACGGGAGCAACTGCAATGGCCATCTTAAATACATCTGCTCCTTTGGTGATTGCCAATGAGGCCATGAAACCACCATAGCTCCATCCCATTATACCGATACGGTTAGCATCAACAAAATTCATTTTTTGTAATTCCTTAGCCGAATTGATTACGTCTTCAATTTCTAATTTCCCCAATTGTAAATAAGTGGATTTTTTAAATTTTGCTCCACGATACATGGTGCCACGCGGATCAACACTCACCACAATATATCCCTTTTGTGCCAACAATTGATAATACATATAATCCATACCATCCCAAGAATCAATTACTTCATTATGACCTGGTCCTCCATATACTGTCATATATACAGGGTGTTTTTTAGATGAATCAAAATTTTGTGGTTTAATCATCCATCCATTTAATTCCGTGCCGTTTGAGTTGAATGTAATAAACTCTCTCGTTGCCAAATTATATCCTGCCATTTTTTCAGCCAATTCTTTATTGTCTTCCAGCACTTTTAACAAAGTTCCGTCATTTTTTCTGAGGCTATAAATTGGTGGAGTATTAGCTGTTGAGTGAGTTAAAACAAAGTAGTTCATTCCATTCGTAAACTCAGCTTCTGAATAGCCAATTTCAGGACTGATCAGTTGTTTGGATGTACCATCGACTTGAATCTTAAAAATTGACTTTACCATGGCCGATTTTTCTGCCGCTGAATAATAAATATTTTTATTCCCTCCATCTATTCCCAAAAACTCGATAACATCCCAATTTCCTTTGGTAATTTGTTTAGATGATCCATCAAATCCAAGTTGATAAATATGATTAAATCCATTAGACTCACTCGTTCGAAGAATCGATTTTCCATCTTTTAAAATCAGCAAGTTATTGTCCACATCGACATAAGTATCCGATTTTTCTTCAAAGAAAACAGTATGTTTCCCTTTGTTTGTAAAATCTACCAAGTGATATTTCAACTGATTTTGATGCCTGTTTAGGGTTTGTAAAACTAAATGATTCGCCGATTTGGACCAACTTAACCTTGGGATATATTCGTACTCCCCCAGGTTCAAATCAACGATTTTAGCATTTTTGACATGAACAACATGCGCCGTTACTTTTGAATTATCCTCACCAGCCTTTGGATACTTATATTTAT
Source organism: Crocinitomicaceae bacterium (assembly GCA_044377675.1). Classification (GTDB taxonomy): domain Bacteria; phylum Bacteroidota; class Bacteroidia; order Flavobacteriales_D; family Crocinitomicaceae; genus UBA952. The sequence goes on along the minus strand of JBILYP010000009.1, from coordinate 89,936 downwards.
ACTGAGTTGGATAAAGCCCGTTGTAATAGGCTAAATTAAATTCTTTTACCTCTTGTTCATCAAAACGCAAATAGGCAATCATTTTACTGTCAGTAGACCATTCGTAGGCTTTTGTTATTGCAAACTCTTCTTCATACACCCAATCCGTTGTTCCGTAAATGACTTTATTCTTTTTACCTCCTTTGGTTAATTTACTGACTTTACCAGTCTGAAGATTTTTAACAAATAAATCATTTTTATGAATGAATGAAACCATTTTACCATCGGGAGAATACTCTGCCAAAGTTTGAGGTTGATGATCAGCATCTAGCGTAGTTAAACTATTTGTTTGTAGATCAAAAAGGTAGTAAACCGCTGAAAAACTTCTTCTGTAAATTGGTTCTGTCTGTGTCGTAAACAAAATCTTTGTTTCATCCTCATTAAAAAAGTAATCATCAAAAGCTAATTCTTTGCCTTCTATAAGTAATTTATCCTTACCAACTAACAATTTCCCTTGATCCTCAGGATCATTAATTTTAAATTTAAACAAAGAATTATCAATGACCTGGGTAAAATGTTCTCCATCATTCATGGATCGAAAACCATCAATTCCTTTTGAGCGAAACTCATAGTTTTTCCAGATTTTTTCGACATTTAATTCTTGAGAATCAACTAATTGTGCAAAAAGAAATAGGCACAGTACAGTAATAAAATACTTCATGATTTTTTATTTGAGGCTTGAAGATACACAATGTTTTGTTTTATGAACAGATAATTTCAAATAATCGCAATATTATGTTAACAATTTTCTAATAGAATTGAACCAAAAAATATGTAAATTTGACCTGAAAATTTGAAATGATATCCTTGAAGCACATTATTTTGCCGAAACCATTTCAAAGAAACAGTAAAAAATGGATTTCTGAATAAGTCAACCGTTTTATTATTGATCATTTATATTGATATTTGTCTAATTAATCGCTTTTTAATCTATCTTTTATGAAAAAATCATTACTTGCTATTTTTACTTTTGCGGCTGGGTTTTCATTTTCGCAAGACTGTGCCAAAATTTTTATTTCAGAATATGTTGAAGGTTGGTCGAATAACAAAGCGTTAGAGATTTATAATCCAACATCAGCACCGATTGATTTGAGCCAATATTTTGTGGCGCGTTACTCAAATGGAGCAACCACTGCAACAGTCGCTAATGCTGTGCAATTGAGCGGAACTGTAGGGGCATATGATGTATATGTTGCCGTGTTAGACAAAAGAGATCCAAATGGAACTGGTCAAGAAGCCCCAATTTGGGATTCACTTGAAGTAAAAGGTGATGGTTTTTATAGTCCAGTTTATAATACAAGTAATGCATTTTATTGGAATGGTAACGATGCTATAATGCTAGCAAAAGGTACGCTACCAGCAAACGCAACTACTTTGATCAATGCTACAAATGTTCCTAATTTTATGGTAATTGATATTTTTGCGAAAATTGGTGAAAACCCAGCAAACGCAACAGGATCCTCTGCTGGAAATGATGGAGCATGGTCAACATCATTCCCTTATAGTACAGGTTTAGGAGTGCTTATTACAAAAGAACACTCTATGTTGCGAAAATCGGCAATTAAAAAAGGTGTTACTACACAAGTTTCTTTCTTTGATCCGTTGTTAGAATGGGATTCAATTCCGGCTGTAATCGTTCGTTTAGATGCAAATGGAGATACGTTGTTCGGGACAAGTGGAAATCCTATTTTAGATGGTAATTGGAATTCTTTAGGAAATCATGATTGTGCTTGTAATCCAGTATCTGTGAATGAAATTGACTTAGTTTCTTTTGATGTTTATCCTAATCCTTCCACTGGAACAATTGCTATCAACTTACAAGAAAATAATAATAATGTAAGTATTTTAAACAGTTTAGGTCAACAAATTTGGGGAAAAGATGCCATGCTAAATGGATTGTACACAATTGAACTACCTGCTGTGAAAGGAGTTTATTTTGTTCAAGTTGTTTCTCAAAATGGAGCAACGTCCACAAAAAAGATTAGCATCCAGTAACCTACTTTTTTAATCAACTTATGAAACTACTTCTTGGCTTACTTGTGATTCTGCCAACGGTATTTTTTGCGCAACAAACAAGCACAATTAAAGGGAAAATTAGTGATAATTCATCTGATCAACCTATTGTTGGTGCTAAAATAAATATTCAAAATAAATACCGCGGTTTTTCCAATTCAGATGGGGTGTATGAACTTACAAACGTTCCCTTTGGTGATTACGTCATGGTGATTTCTATGTCAACCTATGACACGGTGAAAGTCAAGCTGAGTGTTAACAAGGCAATTATTGAACGAAATTTAGAATTAGGCGGGAGTGTTGAATTTGCAGAAATAGAGGTGATTGGTAATATGGTTAAAGATAATGTGCCGATTGCTGTTACCCGCATTCCAACTCAGAAAATTATTGAAGAACTGGGCTCCCGTGATTTACCGATGTTATTAAATGGTACCGCTGGAGTTTATGCTACTCAACAAGGTGGAGGAGATGGAGATGCGCGAATCAATGTGCGTGGTTTTGATCAACGTAATGTTGGTGTTATGATAGACGGTGTTCCTGTAAACGATATGGAAACTGGTTCGGTATATTGGTCCAATTGGTTTGGTTTAGATGCAATAACATCTCAAATGCAAGTGCAACGAGGTTTGGGAGCGACTAAAATTGCCATGCCTTCCATTGGTGGAACTATTAATATCTTAACTCAAGGAATAGGAAACAAGAAAGGGGGAATGTTGAAACAAGAATATTCTACCGGTAACATGTTAAGAACCACGTTTTCTTACAATACGGGAATGACCAAAAGCGGATGGGGATTAACAGTATCAGGATCTTATAAACAATCTGATGGCTGGGTTTTTGGAACGCCAAGTCAAGGTTTTTTCGGTTACGGAAAACTATCTAAAAAAATAAAAAATCATTTGATTACATTATCTGCGTTTGCTGCACCGCAATGGCACGGTCAACGTTCATTTAACCAAGCTATTCAATATTTTAGTGAAGCGAAAGCACGAGAGCTTGGGGCTCCAATTGATACAAATGTTGCATTTTATGATAGAGGAATTCGATTTAACCAACATTGGGGATATCGAACAAATGAAGATGGCGAACAAGAAATTTTAAGCGAAAGAAAAAATTTTTATTCAAAGCCTCAAGTAACGTTGAAAGACTTTTGGAAGGTAAATGATAAATTATCCATTTCCAATTTGGCCTATATGTCTATTGGAAGAGGAGGCGGAACTAGTATATTTAATTCTGCATTACTCCGAGATTCCAGTGGATTAATTGATTGGGATTTAGTAACACAATATAATCAAATAAGTTCAGTATTTGGCACTCCAAATGTAGATACTTATTACCATCCAACCCAAATAAAATCAAGTCAAGTATTACTTTCCAGTATCAACAATCATTTTTGGGTGGGGTACCTTGGACAGTTTAACTATAACATTTCAAAAAACTTGGAAGTTTCTGGTGGCCTTGATATAAGGTACTATGAAGGACGTCATTACCAACGCATTGAAGATTTATTAGGTGGAGATTATTTCATTAATGATGCTGATAAAAATGCCGCAAGTCCGATGAAGCAAGTGGGAGATAAAATTGCAAAAAATCCATTTAATGCTGATCGTTCTGGTTTAGTGCAATGGACTGGGGCTTTTGGTCAAGTTGAATATTCAGGAGAAAAATGGTCTTATTTTATTAATCTATCTGGAATTGTTAACGGGTATAAAGGCATTGATTATTTTCAAAAACGCACGCTAGACTTAGGAGATACGGTTATACAAGTTGGAGCAAATGATTCAATTAACTACAACGGTCAGTTATATACTACAAATTCTCCAGGATTAAAATACGTGAGTACGGATTGGAAATTTTTACCAGGTTTCACCTTTAAAAGTGGGATTAGTTACAAAGTAAATAAACTATCTAATGTCTATATGAACCTTGGGTTTTTAAATAGAACACCACAGTTTTCAAATGTAATAGACAACAATACAAATACTTTTTTTGGGGAGATAGTAAACGAGCAAATTCTTGCGGCTGAAGGGGGATATAATTATGCTAATAAAATTTTCGGCGTGAATTTTAATGCCTATGCAACGAATTGGAAAAACAAACCTTTTCCTTTCGGTGTTGCAGTTCCTAATCCTAACGATCCCGATGAAGAAATTCGCATTAACATCAACGGTATGGACGCAGTTCATTTAGGTGGAGAAATTGATATTGCTTACAAAGTAACCAAGAAGCTTTCAACTGAAATCATGTTCTCGTATGGAGATTGGTTCTGGAATTCATCAAAGACCATATTTATTCCGCAATATGATTCACTTGAATTTAGTTTTGACGCAAAAGGGGTTCATGTAGGAGATGCTGCCCAAACCGCCTTTTCTGCTGCAATCAGATATGAACCTATAAAAAATATGTATTTTAGATTACAGGGGCAGTTTTTTGATAGATATTACGCCAATTTTGATCCGTTTTCACTTCAAGGAACTAATGGCGGAAGAGAATCTTGGGTAATGCCGTCTTATTACTTATTGAATTTATTTGGTGGTTATAAATTCGAGTTTAAAAATTCAGCCTTACTTTTAAACGGTTCAATTACTAATTTACTGAATTCGGTATTTATTTCTGATGCAACGAATAACAGGAATGATATTTATGATACTTTTGATGCGCAGTCTGCAACAGTTATGTTTGGTCAAGGGTTTAGATTTAATGTTTCCATAGGTCTTCAATTTTAATTTCAAGTATGAAAAAAATTATTTTTACTGGTGTTTTAGCACTATCATCTTTATTTGCCAGTTCTCAAACGATTGCTGATGCCCGAAATATGGGTATTGGACAAACCGTTACTGTTCGTGGTGTATCTGCCAATGGTTCTGAATTGGGTAATATTCGTTATCTACAGGATGGTACGGCGGCTATTCCGGCATTCGGGAGCAATTTAAGTTCTGTTCAACGTGGAGATTCAATTACTGCAACTGGTGTTTTATTTGACTTCAGTGGTTTATTGGAAATATCTCCAACAAGTAGTTTTATCAACCACGGAGCAGTTGGAGTTCCAACACCACAATTAGTTCCAATGTCAATTATCAATGAGGTTCTTGAAGCTCAATTAGTACGTTTAGACAACGTTACTTTTGTTCAAACTGGAAATTTTGCCACAGGAAATAGCACGGTTCAAATCACAGATGGTACTACAACCTTAGATGTCCGAATTAATGGGTCTACTAACATTGATGGAACAGCTATACCAACAGGTCCGGTTTCCATTGTGGGACTTGTAGGACAATTTAATGCTAACTATCAATTAGTTCCTAGAGATTTAAATGATATCTTTCCATACATAGCTCCAGCGAGAGAAATCAATATCAAAATGGGTGGTTTAAATGTACTCAACAACACTACTTATATTATCGGAAATGTTTTGTCAACAACTGTAACTATTCAAAATACAGGATCACAAACTTTAACTATTTCAGGTACAACTATTTCTGGAACAAATGCAAGTGATTTCAATACTACTTTTACGACAGGAACAGTTGCCGCATTGGGTAATCAAACTTTCACTTTAAATTTTGCCCCAACAGGAACTGGTACACGTACAGCCACACTAAGCATTGCTAATGATGATAGCGACGAAAATCCATATGTTATAACATTATCAGCAGTAGGAACAGATAATTTAGCTACCGAACCAACATCCAATCCAACAAATTTAACATTTCCGTTAATTAAAGCTTATACGCTTGGTGGGCAATACAATGCGGGAGTAAATGCGGAAAAATATGTTGTCTTGTGGAAGACAGGTTCTGCAGTTACCGGAGTTCCAACAGACGGAACAACCTATATGAGAGGAGATGTTGTTGGTGATGCAAAAGTGGCTTATGTGGGTAGCGGAATGAGCTTTACTCCTCGTCACGTAATCGCCAATCAAAACTTATATTTTGCTGTTTATGCTTTTAACGGTTCGGATGGTTTTCAAAATTACAAAACATCATCTCCCGCTACAGGTAATGTAACTACTCAAGGGCAACAAATTGGTAACTATTATTCAGGTATTAACCCTAATTCAACCAGTTTTTTAAGTGACCTGTCTGCATTGATTAATCCACACAATTTCGTTTCGTACTTCAACTACAAAACAACGATGATGAATCAGTTTGAAATTAGAGATACAACAGCTGGTCAATCTTATGTTCTTTGTGTTTATTCGGGAGAACGCAAGGTTTTCAATGATCCATTCGATTGGACTGCTACAGGATATTCACGAGAGCATACATATTCTCATTCTTGGATGCCAACTTTCCCTGCGGACAATCCAGAACAAAAGGAATATAATGACCAACACAATTTATATCCAACTAATCTTCAAAATGCAAATACTCCACGAAGTAATTTACCAATGGACTTAATTACTGGAAATACTGTTTTCTCCTATTTAGATTGTGCAGTTGGCTATAACGGTTCAAATCAGTTGTGCTTTACACCAAGAGAAGAGCAACGCGGAAATGCAGCTCGCTCCATCTTTTATATGGCTACATGTTATAACGGACAAGCAGGTAACAACTGGCAAATCCCAAGTAATCAGAACCAAGCAATTTTAAAAGAATGGCATTATGCTGATTTACCAGACAATTATGAAATTGCACGTAATGAATTTATTTTTTCACTTCAAAACAATAGAAATCCATACATTGATTCAACAGATTTTGTTTGTCATGTTAATTTTTCGAATATGACGTATGATGCGTGTCAAGTAGGTTTATACGAAAAATTAGAGAGTAATTTCTCTGTGTTCCCAGTGCCGGCTAACAATAAAGTGTATGCACAAGTGAATGGTTTAAATATAACATCATACCAAGTTGTAGATGCACAAGGAAGAGTTATTGCAGAAAGTAATGCTATTGACTTACCTGTACTAGAATTAACTGCTAATCAGTTTAAATCAGGAATGTATATACTTGCTGTTGGTACAGCATACGGAACTGTTCAGCAATCTTTCATCATTGAATAATGATTAAGTTTTTTCTTACACTATGTATTGGAGCAAGCCTATTGGCTTGCTCTTCTCATTTACAGGTGTACCCCAGTAGAATAGCGCTGGGAAATTCCGTCGTAAGTAACAAAACGACAGACAGTATCATTAAACCGTATCGTGATTCTATGAATCGTGCTATGGGTAAAATTATCGCCTATTCTGAAACGGATTTTCTAGTGGAAAGGCCCTCCTCAAACCTCATGAATTGGGTCGCTGATGCCATTTTTATTCAACAAACCCAAACAATAAAAACGAATACTCCCATCATTTGCTTATTCAATACAGGCGGCATTCGTTCTAGTTTAGGTAAAGGCAATTTAACGATTGGTGATTTCTATAAATTAATGCCATTCGACAATACACTTGTTTGGGTTGAAATGCCCATAGAATCACTGACTGAAATAGGTGCTTTCATAACTAAAACTGGGGGCGAACCAATTTCAAATTGTACGATTCAAAATGGAAAAATGCAATTAAACTGGATTCCAGAAGGCACTACTCACTTCATAATTATCACCTCCGATTATTTAGCGAATGGTGGCGATAAAATGGATTTTTTCAAAAAAGGAAAAATAATCAATGAAACCGGTAAATTGATGCGTGATGTATTAATTGAACATGCCATTCAACAATCAACGTTAATTTCTACCAATGAAATACGTGTGTTTAAATAGGTTTAACCATGAATAGAAGAAAGTTTGTTCGAAATTTTTCCCTTGGCGCCGGCGCCATTGCATTGAGTGCTCCCAGTTTTAGTCAATCGTTATTTTTAAAAAATTCAAAGAAAATCACCATTCTGCATACCAACGATACGCACTCCAATATTGATCCATTTCCAGATAATCATTCCAAATTTCCAGGAATGGGCGGAATTGCAAAAAGACATGCCCTCATTCAGCAAATAAGACAAGAAGAAGAACATGTATTGCTGTTGGATAGTGGCGATATTTTTCAAGGAACTCCCTATTTTAATTTATTCAATGGAGTGTTGGAAATGAAACTGATGAGTGAATTGGGATATGATGCGGCAACCATGGGCAATCATGATTTTGATATTGGGTTGGAAGGTTTTAAACATGCGAAACAACACGCCAACTTTCCATTTCTTTGTTCAAATTATGACTTTTCAAAAACACTCCTTAAAGACCAAACACAGCCTTTCAAAATCTTTCAGAAAGGAGGGATAAAAATTGGGGTTTTTGGAATTGGAGTTGAATTGACAGGTCTTGTACCATTGGATAAATATGGCAAAACCACTTATTTAGATCCCATTTTAACCGCAAATAAAATAGGCGGCGAATTAAAAAAGAAAGGCTGTGACGTGATTATTTGTTTGTCACATTTAGGGTATGAATATGCGGACGGGTCTAAAATTTCGGATGTGAAATTGGCTGAGCAAACTTCCAACATTGACTTAATTCTAGGTGGCCATACGCATACTTTTTTGGAGAAAGCAACCCTTAAAAAAAACAAAATTGGCCAACAGGTATTGATTAACCAAGTGGGTTATGCAGGACTCTATTTAGGTCGCATTGATATTGATGTGACAACAGGAATGAAGGGGCACAGTTTGGAGGTGAGGTGATTTATTCATTTCAAGTGACGTATCTTTACTTATAAAATTTGTTCTAATTTCATCCTGTTACTAGTGTTATTAATAAAAAGCAATACCTTGTTTACGTATTCAAATACGCGAGACAATGAAACCAATCATCAATATTATTCTTTTTGCAGTATTAGCGCTTAAACTGTTATCTGCTTGCGAAAAGAAACAACCGAAAAAACTTACTGAAAAATATTATTGTTCTGTTCACCATTATTCCTGGACGGGTGGGTTGCAGTATGACACCACCTACAATGATACTATCGAAGTGAAGCGCGAGGGCGATTACATTACGTTACTTGGTAACCAATTCCTTGTGGATTCGGTTTGGAGGGGAAATCATTACAAAGAAGGATACGTTCATGATCACAGAGAAATTCAATTTATAAACGATAGCATTTATTTCTCAACCTACAGTGGCGGTCTTGGTGGTGGAGATGGAACAGACTATACTGGAATTAAAATTGACTAAAAAAAGCCCGCCGGAATTTATTATTCACCCAAGATAAATAACTATCCATTAGATTGAATAGAATCTTAAAATATTCCTAATTATTCTTTATATTCGTGACATTCAATTAATTAAAATGTATAAAATTGCTATTTTCATCATTTTCAGTGTAGGTATTCGGACAGTTTTTATCGCACAAAAACCAAATTTTTATCAAGAAGAATTCAGAAAAATACCTTTCTCTACTTCATCTACAGACGAGAAAATCAACTTTTTAAATTTTATTGAAGATAAAACTCAAAGAACCATTTTTTCACGATCATACAAAACGACTAAAGGAGATATAAAAAATGAATATTCGGTAAAACCCATATGTTTCGAGAAAGATGGTAGCCTCGAGCCAATCATTTCTATTCCTAAGGAAGATGTTGATGGTTCTTGGTCGGCAATGCAGCAGCCTATTCGAACAAAATTACAAGTAAACGGCAACCTTTATCTTTATTTTACTGAAAATGAAAAAATTACCATTTCAACCGAATCCATAAATGATAGTGAAATAGAGCACAATCCTATAAAATCGATATCAGCAGAAAAGAAAACAATCAAATTAACAGAAGGAATAACTAAGTCTATTTCATTTATTGAAGGTGGATTTAAGGTAAATTATATCATTGAGAATTCAAATACATTGCCCAATGGAGAATTAAAAATTCTTGAAAAAATTGATCTCCCGCCATTATGGAAATTATATAAAGAAAATGACGAGGTTCGGATTTCTGATGGAAAAGATGATGTTGGTTTTTTTGGACAAATTCTTTGTTTTGATCAAAATTTCGATGTTCTAAAGGGAAAATATAATATCCATTTTAAGGAGGGGTCTCATTATTTAGAACTCGTAATTGATAGTGATTGGTTACACAATAATCGAAGTTTTCCAATAATTATTGATCCAACCATTGCAGGAATTCCAAGTCTTTGGAATAATGGAAATATGCCTTCCTGTTTTATGCCGACCTACAATAAAGATAGTTTGTTGGTAACAATTCCTGCAAGCGTTACTTTAACCGGTCTTTATGTGTCAAGTAGTTTTTATGCAGATCCATTTACCCCTGCAACTATGGGAATAGGATCGATGAATTTCAGTACAGATTGTGCTAGCTCACAATATTTCACAATCACCGGAGCAGCTGCTAGTACCCCGGGAACAGCTTATTTGGATAGTTTTAACTTATTGAGTCCATTAAGCTGTTGTTTTTCCAAAAGATGCACTGACACTTCAATCTACGTTCGATTTCATTTAGGACGAAATGCTCTTGGTAGTGGCTGTAATGTATCTTATGTCCGCTATGATCAATTTACACAGTATCCATTTAAAGTTATTATGTATGGTAAAACACCAGAGACTTATGGAAATGAATGGTATGTGTCTCAAACCCCTATTTGTTCCAATAGTTGCGAATTTACTGCCACAGGATATGCGCGATATGGAGTCCCACCATATACTTTCACGCATCCATGGTCTCAAGACACTGTGGTGGCAGGTACAAATACGGGTTGTAGTACTGGAAACAAAAACAATGTATTTACGCTTATTAATCCTAATTGTCCTATTTATTGTGATTCAAATTATACCGAATTACCTGTTCCGCCACCTGTTATTTTTGATGCTTGTGGAACGCAAATACAAAATATTACTTTTGAAACAAAGCCCATTATACCCGCTGCGCTTCCCATTGCAATCTATGATTCTACTCTTTGTGAAGGCGCAGAATTAGCGATAAACTTGAGTTCATGTTTGCCCGGAGGAATTATAAATTATTATGGAAATGGAATAAGCGGACAGGGAACTATTAATCAAATTTTATCATCAATAAATGACAGCATTACAATGTATAGCTATTATTCTTATGCCACAATAAATGGCTGTATATCAGACACATTGGAACACAATGTTTATATAATCCCTAATCCAATAGCAAACTATTCAATCTCTCCTAATCCTTCCATTGTAGAGACCCCTTTTTCATTAATCAGTACTTCATCAGCCTCTCTTGGGCCTGTAGCATCAACTAATTGGACACTTGACAATTCTTTAATCAGCAATGATACAGCATACTCATCCATAATTACTATTCCAGGAAACTATACTACTTGTTTATCCGTGAGTGACATCTTTGGTTGTTCAGATACACTATGTCAGCAATTGATAATAATCCCTGCAGAAATAGAAAACTTAAATATTATAACACCCAATGGTGATAATTCAAATGATGTGCTTTATTTTGATTATGTGGATACATACAATGAAACAGAATTGACAATTTTTAATCGCTGGGGTAATTTAGTTTTTCAAGCAAGTCCATATCTCAATAATTGGTCGGGAGATGGTTTAACAGATGGCGTTTATTTTTATTTACTTAAAATTAAAGACACCAATAAAACATATAGTAGTTTTTTCCACTTAATGCGCTAATTGTAATCATTGAATTTTATTCCCGTATTTGGCAGCTAAAAAATAAAAAAGCCCACTAGAATTTCTAATGGGCTAATCAATTATTTATGAAACCTGTTAAGCGTCAATTTTTGCGTATTTCGCATTTTTCTCGATAAACTCTCTACGTGGTGGAACATCATCCCCCATTAACATAGAAAAGACTTGATCGCATTCAGCGGCATTTTCAATGGTTACTTGACGGAGTGTTCTATTTTCAGGATTCATGGTAGTATCCCATAATTGTTCTGCATTCATTTCTCCTAAACCTTTATATCGCTGAACATTCACAGAAGATTCATTTCCTCCTCCTTTTAGTTCCTGTATCAAACGATCACGCATGTCTTCATTCCAAGCATAATTGGATTTTGTTCCTTTCTTTACTTGATAAAGCGGTGGAGTTGCAATATAGATGTATCCATTTTCAATCAATTCCTTCATGAATCGGAAGAGGAATGTTAAAATTAACGTCTCAATATGTGAGCCATCGACATCGGCATCACACATGATGATTATTTTATGATATCTTAGTTTCTCCAGATTGAGTGCTTTAGAATCTTCTTCAGTTCCAATTCGAACTCCAAGAGCCGTATAAATATTTTTAATCTCTTCGTTTTCAAAAATCTTATGTTGCATGGCTTTTTCCACGTTTAAGATTTTTCCTCGAAGTGGCATAATTGCTTGAAAATGGCGATCACGACCTTGTTTTGCCGTTCCACCCGCGGAATCTCCCTCGACGAAGTAGATTTCACATGCTGCAGGATCTTTTTCAGAACAATCGGCTAATTTACCCGGTAAACCAGAACCAGTGAGCACGTTTTTACGTTGCACCATCTCACGTGCCTTACGAGCAGCATGACGCGCACGAGCTGCCAAAATCACTTTCTCAACGATTAATTTAGCTTCAGCCGGATGTTCTTCCAAATAAGCCGACAACATTTCGGAAACTGCCTGACTAACCGGTGCTGTAACTTCTCTATTACCTAATTTCGTTTTTGTTTGCCCCTCAAATTGTGGCTCTTGTACTTTAACTGAAACCACAGCTGTTAATCCCTCCCGGAAATCATCACCATCAATTTCAATTTTTTCTCTCGCCAAAATACCTGAATCTGTAGCATACTTTTTCAGCGTACTAGTTAATCCACGACGAAAACCGGATAAATGGGTTCCACCTTCGTGTGTATTGATGTTATTTACATATGCTTGAATATTTTCAGTATATGAAGTATTATATGTCAATGCAACTTCCACCGGGACATTCTCTCTTTCGCCTTCAAAATAAATTACATCTGAAATAAGCGCTTCTCTGTTTCGATCCAAATATTGAGCAAATTCTCTCAATCCTCCCTCTGAATGATAGGTTGTTGTTGGCGAATCTTCATTCTCATCCTGAACGCGCAAATCAGTAAGTGTAATAGTAATTCCTTTATTCAGGAATGCCAACTCACGCATACGCGCTGCCAAAGTGTCAAAATTGTATTCTGTAAATTCAAAGATAGATCCATCCGGTTTGAATGTTACTTCAGTACCCGTTTCATTTGATTCTCCAACTACTTTAACATCATACAATGGCTTACCAATACTATATTCTTGTTGAAATATTTTTCCTTCTCTTCGAACAGTAACTTTCAACGCGATTGAAAGCGCATTAACACAAGACACACCAACCCCATGCAAACCACCGGAAACCTTGTATGTATCTTTATCAAACTTACCTCCAGCGTGTAAAACAGTCATCACCACCTCCAATGCCGATTTTTTTTCTTTTGTATGCATCGCAGTTGGAATTCCACGACCATTATCTTTAACTGTTACAGAGTTATCCTCATTGATACTCACATTAATTGTATCACAATGACCGGCAAGCGCCTCATCAATAGAGTTGTCAACCACCTCATATACAAGATGATGCAACCCCTTCACCCCAGTATCCCCAATATACATTGCAGGACGTTTCCGAACTGCTTCCAAGCCCTCTAATACCTGAATATTATCTGCTGAATAATTACTTCTATCTATTTCCTCTTCGCTCATAACTTTTGCTTTCTTTTTGTTAAAAAATGAATACCTACAAAAATAAGAAACAACATGCGGGAAGTCAAGAAAAACAAAGGTCTTTCGTGTGGAATTATCAACAACATTTCAACCTTTTGAACCAGTTTTCAAACTTCATTATCTCGAAAAGCAGACGGCATTAAACTCGGTATGATTTTCAAGAAAATCGGTAGCAATAAACTTCCACCAGGAATTAAAAAAATAGCTAGCGAAGGCATTGATTTCATAATATCCATCAATTGCATTTTCACTTGTTCTTTTTCCTCTTTGTTTAACTCTCGTTTGGTTGATTTTCCCAATAATATCATTAACTCCTTGCTTTGTTGAATTTCCAAAACTAACTTATCCTTATTGCGCAGTAGGATTTTACCCCAACGTTTGGATAAATTTGTAAATAAAATATCGACGGAAGAACTTCCTATAAATGGAATTTCTTTTGCATGATCTAAAATGAATGCCGTGTTAAACGTTAGTGCTAGATCTACCTCATCTTCAGAAAGGGAAATTTGATGGGCTAATCGAACCAAAAAAGAACGTTCTCCCTCCTGTATTTCCCGGTTACAAGAAATAATAAAAGCACAAAAATACATGATGTAAAGCTTGAATTCTACTGACTCAATTACGATAAATTCTAGGTCTGGGTTATAAATTGGGTTTTTGAATAAATATTCTAACTTTTCATATGTTTCATCATCTAGACGTGCACTAGCTAAAAAATACGCAAACAATTTCTCCTCAGATTCACTCAATTCGGTATCTGAATGAGCAGCGCCAATAAAACTTTTCATGGCTTTTTCTGTCAATACTTGAAAGGGACGAACCTTTTTTGTTTGAAGAAATTCTTGGAACAAAATTACATCGAGAAAAACAAAAGCATTACTGAGGGTATTTAACCAGATACGTGTTTCTATCAATCGTTTATCTAACTCAAACCGTTCATCAATTACCAACTCTATGGAGTGAATGGCAGATTCTTTTTTAAAAAAAGAAAGAAAATCGAATGAATTTTTTGGCTTAACCGATGAATAGTAGTTTGCTAAATCCTCAATAAATTGATTCTTGTTCCAACTATTCTTAGTGTGTTTTAAGTGCACCCATACTAACGTTTCAAAAAAAACAGATTTCAAGCGGTCGTGATTTGTCCAATTTTGCGTTTTGGATGCTGGAAAAAACAATTGTTCAAGTGGAATACCAAACAATAAACCAGTGCTTCTACTTAACGAAATTAAATCAACTGATTCCGTTGGTCGATTAAAAATATCAATCTCCTTTTTTTCGATTAAATCGCAGTACTTTTCAATCCAGCCGGATGCTCCAGGATAATACACTTTTTTACTTTAACGCATAGCGAATGGCAAATCCACCTCCCCACGTAAAGAAGGAATTTCCACCAACTAATTGAATAACTGGACCTGAATCGAGTGCTAAATTAAGCGGGAAATCTTCAAAGGTATAATCAATTCCGATTACTCCATTTGCAGTTACAAGTAAAGAATTTGAGCCAAATCCAACGGTTGGTCCCGCCCCAAGATACCAATCCAATCCGTTCGGTTCAGGAAGTGGTTTTTGGATTTCAAATAGCCCAGACAAATACAATCCTCCTCCATATCCTCCAATTGAAAATTCAGCAGCAGTGCTTCTAGTTAGCATTTTTTTTGCATTTAACCCGCCTAAAGATGGATATCCACCCTTTAATCCTACGGCTATTTTATATGATTGAGAAAAGGAAAATGCTGAAATCAGCAACATCCCAAGGAATAGAATCTTCTTCATAATGTACTTTTTTCCAAAATTACAATTTACCGGCAAGTGTAAATGCTTTTTGTTTTATAAAAAATACACCCCCATCTGTTGAAAAGACTTCCACAACAAGCACATATACTCCAATACTTGCCTTTACTTGGTTGTCAGTCAGACCATCCCAACTAAATGTACCGGATGTTCCCAATAATTCATTCGTGAAAATGGTTCTAACTAATCGACCTCGATCGTCAAAAATTTGAGCTTTTCCAAGCATTCCAGCACTCGCAAGCTCGTAAGAAATCTGCAATACATCTTCGTACCCATCATTATCTGGGGAAAAAATATCTGTCGTTAACGAAATTTCACCGTTTGACACAACTGGACGATATTGTGAATTAATTCTTCCCGGAGTGGCAAAACCAACGTCTTCAGCGGCTGAATGCCAATTGAATTCACCACTCGATTCACCAGATGGATCAATGCGCTCAAGAGAAACACCATCTGTATCATCTAACAAATCAAAATGCCAAGTATCTAAATACGACACTTTGTCGATTATTTCGGAATTGTACAATAAATACACCGTACCTGAATCGTTGTTGTAGCTTGGTAATTCGGAATACAAAAATTTCCCTGGAAGCGCAAATGGATAATTTTGTTTTACAAAGGATGAATCTTTCCCAATCACGACATAATCATTGGGTTGGAGGATATAATTTGTTGGTATTGTTTTAAAATTATCAATCGTGTCGTTATCAAAATTAGCCAATTGCCAGTCTTTTAAATTTACGACCTTGGAGGAATTATTGTACAACTCAATCCAATCTTGACCACCTGTCAACGGATTTTGTAGAATTTCATTAATCACTACATCTCCCGGCTGCGGGATTTCAGGTAAAATAAAGGTGCCACTTCCATCTGCTTGATTCAACCAACAATCAGCAATCGATTGAATAGTGAATGAATAAAGTTGAGATCCTTGCAAGTTTTCATTGAATTGAATGGTCATTAAATTTGGATGCGCTCCTAGCACAAATTTATTTTGAATGGTCAAATTTGGATTAAATGATAACGCAGAATTGGTTAGTGATGCTGAATCCATACCTTCATTGAAATGCAATTCTAGAAAATTGGGAGCAAGTGCCAAAGCAAGAATTACCTCCGGAACACCCGTATCAGGTGTTAAGTCCCAAACAGAATTAACGTAACCCGGAGTTCCTCCTAAAATCCAATTGGAAGCAATCCAATTATCGGCATCTGAGCAAGGATCATTCGGGTTGATTAATTCCAAAGAATATCCACCATCTTGTTTAATATCATCTCGGTACCAGTCATCAGTATAGGTCAACTTGTCAATGATTTGACCATAGGTGTCTTTCAATACCACATCATCTCCTGCATTGTTTAAGCTTGGGAAACTTGTCACTCCTAACGCCGTTGTGTTTGTAAACAAAGGAATACTTGCTGTTGCCGTTAACACCTTATATTCACCAGGTAGCAACCATCCTTCAGTTATTGTTCCGTCTGAGGAAGCATCGCCAATTTTCCAACCAGTCAAATTAAAAATCTTGTTGCTTTTATTGTATACTTCCACAAATTCTACTTCGGGTAATCCAATTAACGGCGTTGGATCCGGAAAAAACTCATTAATAATCACATCTCCTGTAAGTACTGAGTCTGCAACAAGGTATTGAAAAGTCGTAAATGTTGAAGGATTTAAGTTGCTAGAAACATCTGATATGTTGTTCGCGATTAGATTATACATTGTTCCGTTAATCAAAGGAGTTGTTGTAGTTAAATGCACAATGGATGGATTAACACCATCAATAACTGCCAAAGACGCTCCAATTGTTGGATTAAAAATATAATTACCAGCAATTTGAGCACTCACGGGATCCAAGGCTTCATTGAAATAGGCATCTACTTGCGTGGCAGATATCGCAATGGCTGTGTCCAAAGTTGGTGGTTGAACATCCACAATTTCGTTTCCAATATAGATGTTATCGTAATAAAATTTGTTGGCATTGCTTATGGTGTATACTGCAGATAATCCAAAATAACCACCAATATAATTCGTTGGATCATTTCCGGTTGCAATCAATGAATAATTTTGACCCCCAGAAAAATCACCATAAATACTCCAATCACCCAATGCATTGCGCTTAACTCGAATGGATAATTGAAAACTATTTGCTATTTGCCCAAGTGGTCCTGAACAAATTAGTGTTTCAATTGCGCTTTCTGATTTATATAATTTAATTCCATCATTAGTTCCTGCTTCTCCAAATTGTAAAAAATATCCAAAATCATTTCCTTGGGATAAATCTGATACAGTGCTTGTTAAAAAAACTCTGCCGTAATTACTAGATGACGGGTCAAAATTATATTTGATAAAAATACGCCATTCTTTATTATCAAGTGAAGTTAGATTATGAGGAGTAGTTAAATAGGAAGCTCCCGCAACTAAACTTGTTAACTGTAATTGCTGAGTGCCATTAACAATAAAATCACCCGTTGTTCCTGACCAAATTGGATTATTCGTGAAATCTCCATCGTTGAAATCATCTATAACTTGAGCATTAAAATTTCCCCACCATAGTAGAGATAATAATAAGAAGGTTATAATTTTTTGCATTTGAATTTCAAATATACGGTTAAAACTATAAATTCACATCAAATTTTGGCACCTGGCTGAAATCATGGTAAAGATTTAACTTTGAATAAATATAAATACCTCTTTATGAACAAAATTCTTAACATTTCAATCTTTCTTGGGTTGATATTGATGAGTAAAGGAGCAGTTTGCCAGTCCTATTTTCCACCCAACACTAGTTCTAATTGGGAAACAACCGCTCCAAGTGCATTGGGTTGGTGTCAACCGAATATTGATAGTTTGTACCAATTTTTGGACAACCAAAACACCAAGGCTTTTATACTTTTAAAAAATGGTAAAATCGTTTTGGAGCAATACTTCAATGGTCAAACAGCTACGAGTAATTGGTATTGGGCCTCAGCCGGAAAAACACTCACCGGTTTCATGGTTGGCCTAGCACAGCAAGATGGATTATTGAATTTAAGTGACTCAACTTCACAGTATTTAGGCGCAGGATGGACTGCTTGCACTCCGGAACAAGAAGGAAATATTACCATTTGGAATCAACTAACTATGACAAGTGGCTTGAATGATGGGGTATCGGATCCTTTTTGCACCTTAGATACTTGTTTGGAATATTTGGCAGAACCTGGAACAAGATGGGCCTATCACAATGCTCCTTATACCTTATTGGATGGTGTTATTGAAGGAGCAACCGGACAAAGTTTGAATGGCTACACAACGTCAAAATTAGGTGTAACAGGAATTTCCGGTGGTTTTTTTGCCTCAGGATACAACAATATATTTGTCAGTAATGCACGATCCATGGCTCGATTTGGGTTACTCCTGGAAAACAAGGGGACTTGGAATGGAACTCCAATCATGACAGACACTACTTATTTTCAAAACATGGTTAATACTTCTCAATCGCTCAACAAGGCCTATGGATATTTAACGTGGCTAAATGGCAAACAAAACTTCATGGCGCCGGGATTTCAAACTGTAATTCCAGGAACACTTATGCCAAATGCACCAGCGGAAACATTTATGGCGTTAGGTGCCAATGGTCAATTTATAAATGTAGTGCCAAGCCAAGATTTAGTATGGATTCGTATGGGAGATGCTCCCGGTAACGACCTAGTTCCGTTTCTGTTGAACGACCAAATTTGGGAATACATCAATGCCTTGTCATGTCAAGGTGGGTTGAATGAAAATAGAGAAAATCAAATTACATTGTTTCCTAATCCGGCAGATGAATTGATTACTGTTTTACTTGAAAATAAGCCAAATTCTATTGTTAATTGTAAAATTTTAGACGCAAGCGGAAGAGCAATTAAATCTTTTGACCTATCGGATAAAGAAACCCAAATAAGTGTGTCTGATTTAAAAACTGGAGTTTATTTTATTCACTCTGGAAATTCAATACAGAAATTCATTGTGCACTAGTAGTCTAAATGAAATACCAAAAGAATTTGAAAAACCGACTATTACTAACACTTCTTTTGGCAATAAGCTGTTCAAAGCTCTTTTCCCAAGGTTCACAATCCGATTTCAATTTAACTGAGCCATCGGAGTTAGCTAAACTTTCAAAAATGTCGTTATGGTCTACTCAATATTACATACATAAATTTCAATCAAGCGGTAAAATCCCAATCGTTCTGTCCGATGGAAAAAAAACAGGGCTCTATGCAGACACCTGTGATTTTTGTGCAGCAGCAGTAGAAGGAACGGCTTATATTGAAGATTCAACAGGAAATATTACTGTCATTAATTTCGAAAAAACAGGTCAACATACTTTTGTAAACTGCAGGGCTTGTGACAAATATGCAAAAAGTACATTAACGGTTGAAAATTTTGGAAAAGCCCTTTGGAAGATATCAAAAGGATTTGGTGATGGAGTACTGAACTATAAACTTGTGCCTTATCGGACAATTGCGGTTGACAAAGCCATGATTCCTTATGGAACGGTTATTTTTATCCCAAAAGTGAAAGACAAGCCAATCACATTGCCTAATGGCCAAAAAGTGATTCATGATGGTTACTTCTTTGCAGGAGATACTGGAAGTGCTATAAAAGGAAATCATATTGACCTATTTACTGGAGTTTTTGAAGGAAACCCATTTATAGATGTAATACAGTCTAACCCAACAAAGACATTTGAGGCATTTGTAGTAACTGAACAAAGCATCATAGATTCCTTGTTGTTTTTACATAAAAAATGAAAAAATCTTTATCCAATTATTTATACTCTTTCCGAAAATCTTACGTTAAATATACTATGTATAAATACCTTTCATTCTCACTCATTGTGTTCTTTCTCCTCACAGGATGTACCAAAAAAAAGGTTGGGCCTAATGTGCCATTTGAACTTAAAATCAATCAATCTGCTGTTGTTTCGGCAAATGGGTCCTCGATAAACGTTAAGTTCATTCAGCTTGTTGAAGAATCAAGATGTCCGCCCAATGTGGAATGTATTTGGGCAGGCCGTGTGGCAATCAAGCTAAAAATCAATAACAACGAAGAATTTATAATAGGATTAAACCATTCCAATTATCCATCAACATTTAATTACATGAATCGTGAATATGCATTGCTTGATGTAAATTATACAAACGAAGCATCATTTGGAATTGAAAATAAATGCGTGGTGAAATTGGAGGTGAAATAAAGTATAAATGACACTAAAACGTTTTAATCAATCTTACCCTAAAACTTTCTGATTTTTTAAATCTCTTATGTAGCGGTTTGTATTAATTTTGCAAATCAAATTCATTTTTAATAATTATGAGAGTTGCAGTTGTTGGAGCTACAGGTATGGTTGGGAATGTCATGCTGGAAGTATTAAAAGAACAAAAATTTCCAATTACGGAATTAATCCCGGTTGCTTCCGAGAAATCGGTAGGTAAAACCATTGAGTATAACGGAAATTCATTTACTGTTGTTGGTTTACAAACGGCTGTGGAAATGAAACCGGATGTTGCCATTTTTTCTGCTGGTGGCGATACCTCCTTGGAATGGGCACCAAAGTTTGCCGAAGTGGGAACAACAGTAATTGACAATTCATCGGCTTGGAGAATGGATCCAACCAAAAAATTAGTGGTTCCTGAAATCAACGGAAATGAGTTAACTGTAACGGATAAAATTATTGCGAATCCGAATTGTAGTACGATTCAATTAGTACTCGTAATGGCGCCGTTGCATCATAAATACGGTATCAAAAGAGCCATTGTTTCCACTTATCAGTCCATTACTGGAACAGGGGTGAAAGCAGTGGAACAAATGGAAAATGAACGCGCCGGAATAGATGGAGATATGGCCTACAAGTATCCGATTGATAAAAATTGTATTCCGCAATGCGATGTTTTCTTGGAAAATGGATATACGAAGGAAGAAATGAAGTTGACCAACGAAACCAAAAAAATTCTGGATTCGAAGATTAACGTTACAGCAACAGCAGTTCGGGTTCCAGTTGTTGGCGGACATTCAGAAGCGGTAAACATTGAATTCAATCAAGATTTTGATCTGACGGAGGTGAAACAAATGCTAGAAAACACTCCCGGAATTACTGTTCAAGATGATCCATCTAGTTATGTTTACCCCATGCCAAAATACGCCCAAGGAAAAGACGATGTTTTTGTGGGACGCATCCGCCGAGATGAAAGTCAAGCCAACACATTGAATCTTTGGATTGTAGCTGACAATCTGAGAAAAGGGGCTGCAACAAATGCCGTTCAAATTGCCCATTTATTGCTTGAAAAAGGCTTATTGTAATGGCGGTAAAAGTGTTGATGGTTTGTTTAGGTAACATTTGTCGTTCACCAATGGCAGAAGGATTGCTGCGTCACAAAGTGCGCCAATTGAACCTAGCAGTTGAAACAGATTCAGCGGGGACAGCGGGTTATCACATTGGATCAAAACCAGATCAACGCATGATTGACACCGCCGCAAATCAAGGTGTGGATATTAGCGATTTACGCGCGCGAAAATTTCAAGCAAGCGATTTGGAAACTTTTGATTATGTTTTTGCAATGGACAAAGAAAATCAACTGAACATGCAATCTCTCGCAAAAAATGAAACGCAACGAGCGAAAGTGAAACTATTTTTGGAACAGGTTAATTACCCAGAACTATCAGAAGTACCAGATCCATACTATGGCGACCAAGCAGCATTTGAATTCGTTTTTAATCTGCTAGACGAAGCAACCGATACATTTATTGAAACACTCAAAAAACTATGAAAAGAGCTAACGTTTATTTAATTCCCAATACCCTTGGTGGTGAATCACTGTCGGATATAATTCCAGCAGATGTTTCTGCCATTGCCATCTCACTTCGCACGTTTTTTGTAGAAGAAATTCGCTCCGCTCGTCGTCTATTACGAAAAATGGACCGTGAATTTCCAATCGATGATTGTACGTTTCATATTATGGGAAAATCCATCAAGGAGAAATTGCCTTTAATTCTATTGGATTTGTCCAAACGAGGTGAAAATTGTGGCGTGATTTCCGAAGCGGGTTGTCCGGCAGTTGCCGATCCGGGAGCGGAGATAGTTTCGTTAGCACATGATATGAATATGGAAATTGTTCCCTTAGTTGGACCATCCTCTATCCTACTCGCTTTAATGGCAAGTGGATTTTCTGGGCAACAATTTACTTTTCATGGGTATTTGCCCCGAGAAAGACGTGATCGCATCAAAAAACTGAAAGACATGGAAGCAGATGCTTTTCGCAATGGAAAAACCCACATTTTTATGGACACACCTTTCAGAAATATGCACGTACTGGAAGACATGGTCAATGAACTATCGGATGCTACTCCTTTATGCATTGCATACAACCTAACGCTTCACGGAGCTTATGTGAAAACTCTTTCGGTGGGTGAATGGAAACAAAGAGCGGTGGATATTGCCAAAAAACCAGCCATGTTCTTAATTGGAACGAAGCGCTAATTCTTGAATTAAAGGGTTTAAATTTCGTTAACGTTTCTTAGAAAAAGTGTTTACTATTATTCGTTACATTTGCCTATGATTAGTTTGCGCAAGCATACCCCAAGATGGGTAATTGTACTATTAGATTTGTTGCTCAACATTTCTGCGCTCGCTTTTGCCTATTTGATTCGATTTGATTTAAAGGCAGAATATAGCCAAATACAAGAGGAATGGAACGTCTTGTCTAAGTCTATTTTATTTTACATCCTTGTTAAATTTCTTGTTTTTCAATTGTTCCGAATTCAAAAAGGATTGGTTCGTTATACTTCTACAGAAGATTTAAGAAGAATTTTCCTTGCGATAGCCACCACCACGTTGATTTTTACGATAGCAAGTATTGTTCGGGCAGAATTCATGGATGGCGTTTATTTATTTCCAACTTCCATATTAATCATGGAATTTTTAGTAAGTTTCGCTTTCACCATTGGTAGTCGATTTGTTGTGAAATTAATTTATTTGGAAGCTACCAAAGACAAATCTGCAAAGGTGAATGTTGTTGTCTATGGCGCTGGGGTTTCAGGACTTATCACCAAACGTACCATTTCCAAAGACCGATTAATCAATCAAAAAATTATTGGGTTTCTGGACGACAACAAGAAATTGCACAATACCCGTTTGGAAGGTACGCGCATCTATTCGCCCGAAAAACTGGAAGAATTGGCACGCGAATTTGAAATAAAAACATTGATTATTGCCATTCAAAATCCAGATACAGAAAACATTAACCGCGTGGTAGAAAAATGCTTGAGTTTAGGCATTGAAGTTCAAAAAGTGCCACGACCGCGAAGTTGGATTAATGGCGAATTTTCTTCCAAACAACTTTCCAAAATTAACATCGAGGACTTACTCGGTAGAAAGCCTATTCAATTAGACCAAGCTAAAATATCAGCAGAATTAAAAGGAAAAGTAATATTAGTGACCGGTGCAGCCGGGTCTATTGGCAGTGGTTTGGTACGACAAATCGGAAACTACGAACCTAAAAATATTATCCTATTAGATCAGGCCGAGTCTGCTTTGTATGATTTACAACAAGATTTACACGCAAAAGGCACTGTTTTTCCATTTGAAATTGTAATTGGTGATATCCGAAATTACGATCGATTGAAACGGGTGTTTGATTTCTACCAGCCGGAATATGTATTTCATGCAGCGGCATACAAACACGTTCCCTTGATGGAGAATAACCCTTCTGAGGCTGTGCTTACCAATGTGAAAGGAACCAAAAACTTGGTGGATTTATCCCTGGAATTTGGCGTACATAAATTTGTCATGATCTCCACAGATAAAGCTGTAAACCCTACCAACGTAATGGGGGCTTCCAAGCGAGTTGCCGAAATCTATGCGCAAACTAAAAATCAATTAGAGAAAACAAAATTTGTTACAACACGATTTGGGAACGTGCTGGGATCCAATGGTTCGGTGATTCCACTCTTTCAAAAGCAAATTGAACAAGGTGGGCCGTTAACAATCACTGATGAACGCATAACTCGGTTTTTCATGACCATTCCGGAAGCTTGTCAGTTAGTTTTAGAAGCAGGATCAATGGGCAATGGCGGAGAAATCTTCGTTTTTGATATGGGAAAATCGGTTAAAATCTTGGATCTCGCTAAAAAAATGATTCAATTATCCGGTCTAGAAATCGGTAAAGACATAGAAATCAAAGTAACTGGATTGCGCCCGGGCGAAAAATTATACGAAGAATTGTTGGCATCGGAAGAAAACACCATACCAACCCACAATCCACAGATTTTAATTGCCAAAACCAAAGAAAACGACGAAAAGCAATTACGCGTGATTGAAGAATTAATTCAATTATTTGAAAACCAGCAAAATGACCATATTGTTCGGAAAATGAAAGCAATAGTACCCGAGTACATCAGCAATAATTCCGAATTTGAAAAATTAGACACCAAATGATTTCTCCTGCAACCATTCAAGTACGTTTTGCCGATTTAGATGTAATGGGGCATGTAAATAATTCCGTTTACCTCAGTTATTTTGAAATGACACGCGTGCATTACTTCAAAGAATTGGTAGGTGCCAATTGGGACTGGCGCAAGGAAGGTGTTTTATTGGTTCGAAATGAAATTGATTATGTAAAACCCATTCTTTTAAACGATGTGCCTCAGATACACATGACCTTGGAGAAAATAGGCGAAAAAAGCATCTCTTTATTGTACGAAATAAGAATCAACGAAGAAGTTTACACCAAAGGAAGATCAGTTTTAGTTTGTTTCAACGCGGAGGAAGGAAAAACCATTCCAGTACCAGCTGCAATGGCAGAAGCGTTGAAGCATATAGCCTGATATTTCATATTTTTTTAGATATTTACATTTCAAAATTTATCCAGATGTCACGAATTACTACCCTCACCGAATTTATTCTTCAAAATCAAGCGGATTTTCCCTATGCAACTGGTGAACTTTCTCGCATATTGAACGACATTGTCATTGCTTCAAAAATTGTGAGTCGCGATGTGCGTCAAGCTGGATTGGTGGATCATATCTTGGGCGCACAAGGAGAGGTGAACGTGCAAGGCGAGGAACAGCAAAAATTGGATGTTGTGGCAGATGAAGCGTTCATTCGGGCGTTTGAGCAAGGAGGTGAAGTGTGCGGAATTGCATCCGAAGAAAACGATGATTTTGTGGCATTTCAATCTGAATCGGCGAAAAACGGAAAATACGTGGTTCTTTTTGATCCGCTAGATGGTTCGAGTAACATAGACGTGAATGTTTCTATTGGTACTATTTTCTCCATTTATCGTCGTGTATCGCCAGTTGGAACCGAGGCTACGCTGGAAGACATGTTGCAGCCAGGTACTCAACAAATTGTAGCCGGATATGTATTATATGGTTCTTCCACCATGTTGGTTTATACCACCGGAAATGGCGTGAATGGCTTTACCTTGGATCCGTCCATTGGCGAATATTGTTTATCGCATCCGAACATGAAAATGCCGGAAAACGGTCGCTTGTATGCGATGAACGAAGGAAATATTTTTGAGTGCGAGGAAGGATTGCGTACCTATATCAATTACTGCCAAAGTCGCGAAAACCAAACCGGAATGCCTTATTCAGGTAGATATATTGGGTCTTTGGTAGCTGATTTTCACCGAAACCTCATCAAGGGCGGAATTTACATTTACCCGGATGTCTTGAGTGCTCCTGAAGGGAAATTGCGTTTGTTGTATGAGTGCAACCCCTTGGCTTTCATTGCCGAACAAGCAGGTGGATTGGCCACTACGGGACGCCAACGTATTTTGGAAATAAAACCTGAGCGCTTACACCAACGCGTGCCGTATTACACCGGATCTAAATTGATGGTGGAGAAAGCGATGGAGTGTTTGGAAGGATAGTGTAGATTGCCTTCTACTATTTTTCGTAATTATGCAGCCCTACCATCTATTGGTTTAATGTTATCTAACTCCGATTCCTTTCGGTTTTTTTCTTCCTCCAGGTCATAATCATCTTGTAGACCCAGCCAAAACTTAGCACTTGTTCCAAAAAATTTAGAAAAACGCAATGCCGTATCTGCTGTAATTCTTCGATTTCCTTTTATAACCTCAGATATTCGGGTTTGAGGGAAAAATTTTTCCTTAGCTAAGCGGTAGGCAGAGATTTCCATCGGATGCTTCACAACTAATAGTAGGAATCAAAGCTTCCTCCATTGAGAAAAAAAGTATCGCTTTTGAAGATCGAAAATTAGTTAAGGAAAATTGAGGATTGAGGAGGGTGACCATTTCTCCCCTCGAGGGGAGATCAAGAGGGGTGACCGGTTTTGGTTTGTTTGACTTAAAGCATTTTCTCACCTCCCTTAGTCACTTCTCAAGGAGGGAAACAATGCAAGCTTCCTACCTTGAGAAGAAAAAGCATTGCTTTTGAAGACCAAACGATAGTGCCGGGAAATTGAGGAGGGTGACCTAATTTCTTGTACACCAAAATAAAATTCCGTATCTTAATGTTATGTATTCAAACAATCATTACAACAAAAACCTTAAAGAATTTGCGAGAGAATTACGAACGGAAACGGTTTCGAAAGCTGAAAAACACCTTTGGAAATCTGTACTTTCAAGAAAACAAACAGGTGAACGATTTTTAAGACAAAGGCCTATTGATAATTTTATCGTTGATTTTTTCGCCCCTGAAATTGGATTAATCATAGAAATTGATGGCTCATCACATTTCAATAAAGCGGAGTACGATTTTTATCGTCAACAAAAATTAGAAAGTTTAGGGTATGTTTTTATAAGGTATTATGAAGGCGAAGTGCTACAAAATATTGGGATGGTTAAAGAAAGAATTGATTATGCTATTTTTTGCCTGAGACAAGATAAAGAAAACAGTTAGGTTCATCTTTATTCCATTTGTAAATTTCGGTAAATAATCACCTCCCTTAGTCCCTCCTCGAGGAGGGAAACAAATCCAACTTCCTCCCTCGAGAAGAAAAAGCATCGCTTTTGAAGACCAAACGATAGTGCCGGGAAATTGAGGAGGTTGACCATTTCTCCCATCGAGGGGAGATCAAGAGGGGTGACCGGTTTTGGTTTGTTTGACTTAAAGCATTTTCTCACCTCCCTTTGTCCATTTATAATTTCCGAAAAATAATCACCTTCCTTAGTCCCTCCTCAATTAGAGGAAAAACATCCCTCTTCGATGAATAAACAATCATTCTGCTTCTTCCTTAAAAGTGATTATGCAACTTTATCTTAAAATTATCGTCAACAACTTATCCAATTTACTTTGAATAAATGAAAAAAATAATATTAGGGTTAGCCTTTACTTTTTTAGTATCAATTGGTTACAGTCAATTAGTAATCTCTAACCAAGGCGGAACTGCCTTGAACATCGTAACTTCACTCGTAGGAAATGGTATTACTGTATTGAATCCTACGATCAACTGTCCAACCAATGCATACGGAACATTTACAAACGGAACTTCAACCTGTATTAACTTAAATACAGGCATTCTCCTTTCGACAGGAAACATAGCAAATATTAGTCAAGCTGCTGGAATTCAAAATTACTCCCCGAATTTTAGTAATCAAACATGCATCGATAATACTCCTCCTTTTACTACAGTGTGCTGTAATGACCCTCAGTTAAATACTCTTGAACCACTTGCTATTTATGACTGTTGTATACTTGAATTTGATATTGTACCTGCTTGTTCCTCCTTACAAATTCGTTTTGTGTTTGGATCCGAGGAATATCCCGAGTTTGTTAACTCGAGTTATAATGATGCGTTTGGTTTTTTTGTAACCGGACAAAATCCAGCGGGTGGATCATATTCTAACACAAATGTTGCCACATTGCCAAATGGAGCTATTGCAAGTATCGATAATGTGAGCCCAACGACAAACTCGGCTTATTACATTAATAATCAAAACTGTACAAATATTTCTTTGGATGGAATAACTACTGTTTTAACTTCTATTATCAACGTTACTCCTTGTCAGACGTATCATTTTAAACTCGCTATTGCAGATGCTGGAGATCCCATCTATGATTCAGGAGTTTTTGTTGACTTTTTAGATTGTATTAATACAATGACAGCGAATACAACGTCTTCACCTTCGGGGTGTTCAGGTAATACAGGTACGGCAACAGCAACAGTTAGCGCAGGATTCCCGCCGTATACCTATTCATGGAATACAACACCCGTTCAAACTACAGCTACGGCCACAGGATTAGCGCCAGGCACTTACACAGTTATTGTAGATGATGCAGGAGCATGTACACCTCCAATTACACAAACTATAATAGTAGGAACGAGTGGTGCAGCTACAACTCCAACGTTTAATCAAGTTCCACCGATTTGTACAGGCGAATCCTTTACCTTAGCTAATACATCCACAAATAATATAACTGGAACGTGGTCTCCTGCCATTAATAATACTGCAACAACGAACTATACTTTTACTCCAACTTCAGGGCTATGTGCCACAACAACAACGATGACGGTTACTGTAAATACTCCAATAACTCCTGTTTTCACTCAAGTAGCTCCAATTTGTACAGGCGGTTCATTTACTTTACCGACTACTTCAACCAATAACATTTCCGGAACTTGGTCTCCTTCAATTGACAATGCGGCAACAACGAACTATACTTTTACCCCGACAACAGGTCTATGTGCAACTACAACATCGATGACAGTTACAGTGAATACTCCAACTACTCCTATTTTTAATCAGGTAGCTCCAATATGTTCGGGCGGTTCGTTTACTTTACCAACTACTTCAACGAATAGTATAATTGGAACATGGTCTCCCTCCATTAATAATACTGCAACAACGAGCTATACTTTTACACCAACAGCGGGGCAATGTGCATTGACAACATCGATGACAGTTACAGTTAATCAGCCCACAACACCAACTTTCAATCAATGGGGGCCCTATTGTCAGAATGATATAATAATACAAGTAATTCTCCCACAAACTTCAATTGAAGGAATAACCGGAACGTGGAATCCAGCAATGGTATCTACCTCAGTTGCAGGTAATATTGTGCATAATTTTACACCAACAGCAGGTCAATGCGCCACGGCAACTACGATGACCGTTACTGTTGAACCACAAATAACTCCAACATTTTCACAAGTTGGTCCGTTTTGTCAAGGGAGTCCTGCCCCACCGATAACAGGTACTTCACTTGAAGGAATTACAGGTGTTTGGGGGCCTCCAGGAATCAACACAAGTATAACGGGGAATAGCACGTATACCTTTGTCTCCAATTCAGGGCAATGTGCAGGCAATCAAACAATGACTGCAACGGTGAACCCTTTAATAACACCAGCATTTACCCAAGTTGCGCCTATTTGTGTCGGAGGTTCATTTTCACTACCAACTACTTCAAATAATTCAATAACGGGTACATGGTCTCCTGCGATTAATAATTTGACAACAACCAATTATACATTTACTCCTTCTTTAGGTCAATGTACTGTTAATCAAACAATGACAGTTAGTGTGGGCCCTCCAGCAACTCCTTCCTTTACCGCAATTGGACCATTCTGCCAAAGCAATAACTTTACGCTTCCTGCAATTTCCAATGAAGGATTTACGGGCACTTGGTCGCCAGCCATTAACAATGTTACAACAACAACTTACACATTTACTCCAACCGCTGGGCAATGTGCAAACAACGGGGCTCTGCAAGTAAGCATTAATCTCATTCCAATGATACTAATTAATGAGACACCATCCATTTGTGTTGGACAGTCTACAACCTTAACCACAACAGTTTCTGTAACGGGAGGAACCTATTCTTGGCAACCGAATGGTGAAACAACTAATCAAATCACCGTATCGCCAGCTGCTACAATAAGCTATTCTGTTTCATATACAATAAATGGATGCACGAGTACTCCAGACGCAACAACAGTTACAGTTAATCCCAATATTCCTGTAGAGGCAGGGCCCAATATTTCAATATGCCAAGGAGAGCAAGTTATTCTAACTGCAAGTGGTACACCAAATAATACATGGTCGGGAGGAGTTATTGATGGAGCTTCTATTAGCCCTAATCAAACAACTGTTTATTATGTAACTGGGACAAGCGCGAATGGATGTATTACAACTGATTCGGTAACTATTACAGTGAATAATAACCCTATAATTAGTGCTGGTAATCCTCAAACGGTTTGTATTGGTCAACAAGTCAATTTAACAGGAAGTGGAGCTGGATTTGGAGGGAATTATGTTTGGGATAATGGTATTGTTGATGGACAATCGTTTACTGTAAATGGAACATTAACATATACTGTTACAGGAACCGATGCAAACGGATGCTCTGGAACCGCAACAGTATTCATCACCGGATTACCTATTCCTGTTGCACAATTTACTGCAAGTCCGCAAAGTGGTGAGATTCCATTAAATGTAACTTTTACGAACTTGAGTACGAATGCCAACAATTACACTTGGGATTTCGGAAATAATCTTGGAGCCAATGCAATTGATTTGAGCGACCAAAATAGCGTTTATAGTACATTTGGAGTTTATACCGTTTGGCTTATTGCCAGTAATGGGATTTGTTCAGATTCAACATCTGCAATTATTACTGCAACAGCCAACCCATGGTTATTTGTGCCCAATGTATTTACTCCAAACGAAGATGGTGCAAACGAAACGTGGATGGTGCAAACAAAAAACATGGAAACAATCGAGTTAATAATCCTCAATCGATGGGGTAATGTGATGGCAATAATCGAAGACTTGAATGGAGGGTGGAACGGAAAAACAAATGATGGCAAAGATGCCACAGACGGTACCTATTTTTATAAATACAAGGCTAAAGCAATCAATGGAGAAGAATTTGATGGACATGGATTCTTGACATTAATAAGATAAAAGTCCATATTCTTTTCAAAATAAAGTGTAAAATTTCACCTTGCATTGTTTTTGGTGCACCAAGTTACTACGGTTTAATACTAGTTGCTAAAAAAATAACGATACGTAATTTAAAAATTCCAATTCTGTTGAATTGACTTAAAGATCAGGTCGAATAAAGAAATATGCTTGGGCATTAATTGGTTCACTTTTTACTGTAATTATTAACGTATTAACTATTGCCCTACAACAGAATCCGAAATCGTGACACTTTTTCTAAGGGAAAAAACTCTTTCTGCTTTCAATTGTTCAGTATTCTAAATGTTATTTTTACAGAATGAGTGGTTTTGATCAACAAACAGTGCACGATTTAGAATTTCAAGAAATTCGAAATTGGTTAATAAATTTTGCCATTGGGTCAAGTGCCAAAAATCGACTGGAAAACCTCGCCCCTTCAAATGACTTTGATGCCATTGAAATTGAATTGATGCGCCTGAACGAATTCAAACAAATTCGAACCATCGGTGAATCTTTTCCCGCCCTAGATTTCGAAGAATTGCAAACCGAACTAAAATTACTCCCCGTCAATAATGCGGTATTGCCCCAAGAAGGGTTTGTGCGCATTACACGCGCCTCGGAATTAGTGAATAGTATTCTTGTGTTTTTTGATAAAAGAAGCCAAGATTATCCCTATTTGTTCAAGCTATTAAAATCCGTTTATTTTACACGCGAGCTGATTGAATCAATTGAGAAAATCTTTGATAGAAGAGGTAATATTAAGGATGATGCTTCATCGGAACTTGCGACGATACGACAAAAAATTAATAGTATTCGCAATCAAATCAATAAGAATTTTGAAAAAGAACTGCGTAAATTTTTAAAAGAAGGTTTTTTGGGTGAAACCAAGGAAGCTTTTGTGAACGAACGACGTGTATTGACGGTTCAATCTACCCATAAACGAAAAATTGGCGGCGCAGTTGTTGGCTCTTCCAAAACAGGAAGTTTGACTTTTATTGAACCCGCCATTAATGTTCCGTTAAACAACGAATTGGAATTGTTGATGGATGATGAGCGCAAAGAAATTTTTAGAATACTGCAAGATCTAACGCGTGAAATTGCCCATCATTTGCCACTTATAGAAGCATATCAAACCTTGCTTGTTGAGTTGGATTTTATACACGCCAAAACCAAATTAGCGATTGAACTTCAAGCAAATTTGCCGGGAATTGTGCGCTCTACACGCATTGAATTAATTGATGCTTTCCATCCAATTCTATGGAGAAATAATAAAGCGAACGGAAAAACAACTTTGTCTCAAACACTCACACTGGATGCCAATAGCCGCATGCTGGTGATTTCAGGTCCAAATGCCGGCGGAAAATCAATTACACTCAAAACCATTGGACTATTACAAATCATGTTACAATCGGGTTTATTAATTCCGGTGCATGAAAACAGTAAATTGTGCTTTTTTCAACAAATATTAACGGACATTGGCGACAATCAATCCATTGAAAATGAACTTAGCACCTATTCCTACCGCCTTAAAAGAATTAAACATTTTTTACTTGTTGCCAATAAACGAACCTTATTGTTATTGGACGAATTTGGTACCGGTTCTGATCCAGAATTGGGAGGGGCATTGGCAGAAGTGTTTTTTGAAGAATTGTATCAAAAAAAATCATACGCTGTAATTACCACCCATTATGCAACCATCAAACTATTGGCAGATCGCTTGGTGAATGCCGTAAACGGATGTATGCTCTTCAATACGGCAAACTTAGCTCCGCTTTATCGTTTTTCGATGGGTCAGCCGGGAAGTTCATTTACGTTTGAAGTGGCCCAAATGAATGGCATTTCATTGGACTTGATAGAAAAAGCGAAAGGAAAATTAGATGGTGAGCGGATTAACATGGATAAACTGCTGAGTGAATTGAACCAGGAAAAAATGCGTTTGCAACGGATGAACCAAGAGCATGAAAAAGCCAAAAAGAATGCCCAAGAAGCAGAACAAGTATTCTTGGAGAAAAAAGATAAATTTGAGGAACGACTGAAAACGCAACAAGATTTCATTGAACGCAACAATGTCTATTTGAATTCGGGCAAAAAGATGAAATCGTTTATCGATCGGTATGTGACTATCACCCGAAAAAAAGACCCCAACAAGCAGTTGTTTGAGGACGTGCGCAAATATTTATTGGTTGAGAAATCAAAGATTGAAGAGTCTAAGCGGAAATTAGAGCTAATCAGTGCAGCCACTCAACCCATTAAAAAGGTTAAAAAAACAATTCCACAAGTAGACACGTATCAACGGGACAAAATTGTAGTGGGTTCAACTGTGAAAATGATTGAAACCAAACAAAACGGAACAGTGGAAGAAATTAACCGCCACTTGATAACAGTAACCTTTGGTTTCATGCGCCTGAAAGTGGAACGCGAAAAACTCATGTGGGTAAAATAAGGGGGAGTGATTAATTCCGAGCTAAGTTGCAAATAAGCGCCTGCGTGCTTGTTTTATAGCACTCCAAACCATCCGTGGCAGGCACGTAAACAAAGTAAATTGGCGTGTTTTTTACAGTAGCTGAAATACGTCCATTTGTCGGCTCATATTTCGCAATGATTTTCTTTGTTGGATTATCCCTATTAATAATGATTAGTACATTTGGGTTGGATGTAGCCAATATCTTTATACGCATCACTGAGTTATTCATAATCACGACAGGAGTTGCAGATTCCCAATTACCTACAAAATTTGTAGCTTGAGCGATTGTATTTGTGCTCGTTAAAAATAAAAATGCTAAAAAAGCCAATCCCAAAATCCTTCCGTGTAACGTTTTCATAATTCCTTGTTTTTAATTTGATGAGACAAAACTAGGTAGGAAAAACGGTCGGTTACAAAATAGCAAAGACTTCTATTTCATTTTACGTAAAACAAAATAGAAATGCCTACGCGTTTATACGCAGAATGAGGATTTGAATTAACAATGAAAGAAGTAACTATTGATTATACTGAATAAACCTGACGTTACAATTCAAACATTGCCGTAACGAGACCAGAAGAGTTACCTGAGTACCTTACTTGTATTGAAACTTTACTGCCTTTCGTGATAGACTTCAACGCTTCCAAATGCAACTCAGAAATTTCACTTCCTTCACCCTCTAAAGATCCCTTCAATCCAGAAACCACAATTGAATATTGTGTAATATTGAAACTTCCTTTACTTGGAGAAAATGGAATATTATCTCCATAACTAACTCTTAACACAGCAGGTATTGAGTCTAATATAGATCCATCTTCAAAATCGCCTAAATACAAATTGGGTTTTGGCGTAGGTTTAACTAGGTATTTTTCACTGCCAATAACCTTCTCCTTTCCTTTTTTGTCAACACCTATGCAATTAATTGTTACGTATGAACCTACTTGGTCCTGAGTTGGAACAATTACCTCAGGCGAAACATAAACATTTTCGTAATTACCCATTGCCGATGCACTAAAAGACATTTGGATTCCTGCATAAACCACCTTAATATCTTGGTTGGAAATAGTTGCTTCTTTAGCGTATTTCTGCGAAAAATAAAGGTTTGATAAACCAAAAATTGATATTAGAAGTAAAAATTTTGTTTTCATATCGTTAATTATAAATCAAACATTGCACTAACTTGTCCAGTTCCAGTTCCGGAGTATTTTACCGAAATTGTACACTTACTATTTTCTTTTTCTACAGCTCTTAAAGCATTCAAATGAGCCGCAGAAATAACACCTCCCGATCCTTCTAAAGATCCTTTGACTCCATCTAATGTTATTGTATAACTGGTAATTGAAAATTGGCCCAACGAAGGAGAAAATGGAACATTGTCTCCGAATCTACAAGTTAAAGATCCTCCACTTCTATTGCCTCGTCCACCATCAGGAACTCCGTTCCAAAATAATTCGGGTTTAGGTGCTTTTTTAACTAAATATTTATTTCCTGGAAATGTCACAGTATTTCCTTTAGCATCTAGGCCTGAAGCACTAACGGTAATATAGGATCCAATTAGAGCCTCAGTGGCGGTTACTACAGATGGAGTAACTGTTACTTTTTTATACGGGCCTGATGCGGTAGCTTTAAATTCCATTGGAATGCCTGCATATACAACCATCAAATCTTTACAGTTAATAACAAAATCTTGGGCACTGATTGTTGAAAACAGACTGGCAACAACAAATGCTAATAAAGAAAGTATTTTTTTCATCTGATGAAAATATTATTTTAACAATTAAATATTACAATTCAAACATACCGGTTCTTCTTCCTGCTCCAGTACCAGAATATCTAACAGATATTGAAACCATAGTTCCAGCAGGTAAACTCTTTAAAGCTAACATATGAATCTCTGAAATTTCACTTCCTGTACCCTCAAGAATACCCTTAACACCTGAAGCAGAAATTGAATAACCTTCCACAGTGAAATTTTCCCCCGATAATAGCACATTGTTTCCATAAGCAACAGATAGATTAGATACCAATGAAGAAACTTTACCACCATCTGTCAAATCACCCCACATAAGTTCGGGTTTTGGCGCTGGTTTTACCAAGTACTTCGTTGTATGAACAACCTTGTAATTTCCTTTTTTATCCTTTTCTTCAACAGAAATTGAAACAGTGTTTCCGACTTGAGATTGAGTAGCAGTATAAAAATAGCTTCCATCTTCTGCTTTTTCGCAACCAACTAAACGGATGTTTTCACAATTTTTTCCGCCAAAAGGCTCCATTTTAATTGGAATACCGGCATAAAGAATCGACATTCCTGTATTTTGAATCCCAGCTGAAAGTGAATTTACTTGACTAAAAATAGAACAAGTAATAAATAATGAAGCAACTAAATAAATAAATTTCATGATTTCTTATTTTAAAATGAATAATTACATAACAAACATAGCCGTGATTGTTCCGCCTGCTGTGCCAGTATATCTAACATTTATAGTTGCTCTACCCGTCATGTTTTTTAAAACGTTTAAATGAGCCTCCGAAATGGTTGATCCAGAACCTTGTAAACTTCCTTTCAGACCATCCAATGTTATTGTATAACTAGTAATTGAAAATTTACCTAATGACGGATCAAAAGGAACATTATCGCCGAATCTACAAGTTAAATTTCCTCCACTACCCTTTGTTGCACTTCCCCCATCACCTATACCATTCCAAAATAATTCTGGTTTAGGACTAGGTTTCACTATATATGTTTTTGATCCTAGGCTCACGCTATTTCCTTTTTTATCTATTGCCGAAGCTAAAACTGTTACTGTTTTCATTCCTAATGATGCAGTAACAGTCGCTGGACTTACAGTTACCTTTTTGTACTCTCCGCATGCACCTCCGGTGAATGTTGCTGGTATTCCTGCAAATACTACATTCATTTCGGGAGTTTCAATCCCGTAGCTTTGGGCGTTGGACATGAATGAGCCAAGCAAAATACTGAAACTAATAATCGTTTTTTTCATAGTTGGTTTATTTTTATTTCACAATAATAATTATTTTTTACAAATTTCAGTCTCGTTTGAGATTTATTCATACGAATTAAAAATGTGGTTCGTTGGAAATTTCCATATCTCCCATTAAGGACACCATCTTTTTTCTAAATTGAAATTTCTTTTGAAGTGCAGGAATATTTGATGCGTCAATGGTTTCTCCCATTGCTTCAAGGTCATTTTGTATAAGAGACAATGCCCACGGTTGACCTAAAAACAATTGTGATTGCATTTTAGGAAGCATGCTCAAAAGTTTAGGATCACTAGTTAGATCTACCTGCATGATAAGCGTTGGTTTTGTCTGACCAGGCATTTGTTGTGCGAAGCCAATTGTAGTTGGTTTTGCTACATAAACACCATAGGTTGGGTCGAACAAATACTTGCGTTTAATAAAAAGATCTGTAAGGCTCTTGTATTGGGAGTTTTTTATATCTATTATTCTATATTCAACTTGATATGGCTGATCAGTTCCAGGAATAATTTCAGCTTCTGAAGGATCTGTTGTTTCTGTATTATTATCGACAATAGTCTCATCGCCATTATAACTGTTATATTCTTTGACATTAATTGTAGAACCTTTCTTGTGATAAATAGGGACTTCCATTCCTTTCTCAAGGAAGGTCTTAGGCATTGGAGGATAGTCTAAAAGAATTGTTTCAACTTCAAAAAGTTTATTATCGCTTTTTCCATTTGGATCACAATCATCACCAAATTCTGCCGCACCACCGCGATTTAACATAGGAAAACTGGCAATTCCAGATTCTCGTACTTTTTTGGTGTTTAAATATCCCAACAATGATTTTGGATTTTCAAGGTCAAAGTAACTTGCGTTTGATTTATCATTTTTGACATGAATTGTTGGAGCAAATAAATTAGAGGTATCTCCAGACATTAGATCCTTAAACTTCATTGAAAAAACAATATCTAATGTATCTGATTTGCCTAACTTTCGAGCAAAACTAAAACGACTAGGAATCAACTCAACGGCACAAGAAGAAAGATTCAAGGTTGAATCATAACGAATAACAATTTGAGAAATACTATCAGTTGAATAAGCTGCAATTACATTAATAATTTTATAGTTTACTTCAACAGGAAATCCATTTGCATCCAATTCTGCGATTGAAGGATCAGCAGTTTCTGTAAGTGTATCAATTGTTTCTATCGAAGAATAGTCAACTTGGTTGTACCTTTTGATATCTATTGAGGAACCTTTTTTGTAATATACAGGTTGAGAAATACCCTCAGAATTTAAAACCTGTTTGATAGTCGTAGTAGCATCTTCTTCAAGATATGTACTGAACCCTTTAGGAATATAATTTTTAATTCCACTATTTACTTTATTTGCCAAAATAAACTCACCTCCATTTTCTGGAGTTGATTTGGAAGTAAAAAATACTCCTTTATTTAAATCTGGAAAACTAAAATAATTATTATTCACCAACCCAATCAAACTATTGGGATCATTTGGATCAAAAAATGATTTGTTTGCAGGCGTATTATTCAAAACAACATACTTAGCTCCGGGTAATTCTGAATTTTGAGAAGCAAATGATTGGGGTACATTTGCTTGGTAATCCCCAGGGTTGATTGGACCATTGTGGTATCCAATTATTTCATAGCTAACTCCCTCTGGCAGATATCGTAAGAAACTTGTTACTTCTTGTGAAAGTTGATTTCCTGAACCATAAAGGTTTTTTCTTGCCGCAGGGCAACTGAAAGCCCATGATTCTAGCGAATAATATTTACTAAAAACTTGCTGATCATAGGGAGATGGATCATACCCAGAAGCAAATTGCATGTTATAACTATAACCAACGCTTAAACTATTTCCAGATAAAGTTAGCTCATCCAACAAGGGAACATCTACTGTGCGAATTTGAATCTCTTTGAGCAACTTCATTTTTGATTTCTTCGCAGAATAGATTTGTAATACAGCATTTTCATCTGATGTTTGAATGGTAAAACTTCCCGGTTCTGCGTTGGGAGTAACCGTAGCATTTGAAGAGGTTAACTTCAAGGTTTTGTTTTTCAACGAAACTAATTTTACCTCACAAGGAACATTCTTGTAAATGGCAGGTTGTCCTTGAGCTGTTGAAACCAACACTTGATATTCCTTGCCGGAATCATAGACATTCCACTGCGCTTGCATTTGAAAGCAAAAAAGAAGACTTACTGAGAAGATTAAGAAACGTTTCATATTAAATAATTAAAAAAAGTTCGTAACTGTATAAAAAAAAATGCCAACCAAAATTAATTGATTGGCATTCAAATGAAAAGAAATGAATTAATCCCTCAACGAAACCTTCGAACGAAGATGCCCAACTGCTGTGGCACGTGCGTTTAAAATCTCGGATTGTAAGGTAGTTAAAGAGGCCAATGCCGCAACTAAAGGAGAGTGGTCAAATGTTACTCCAATCCAATGTACGTTTTTCACATCATTCACCTCATCAAAGCGCTCTTGTTTAGTTAACTCCATATACACTTGCTTTATTACCCCCATATCTTCTTCGCTTATTTTTGATTTACCTAGCATTGCTGTTATTTGCTTTTCAAGATCTTCACTATCTCTGAACTTATTAATTGGCGTGACTGTCAACGAATACTTCAATTCACCAATACCTTTCCCACTTATGGAGTCAATTTTCTCGTGAGAAGATGCTATAGTTTCCACAATGTTGGTGCGGTAATCAATTAACATTTTCCATAGTTTCATGCCGTTTTTATTTGGATCAGGATTATTTATCTCCTCTCCGATAATTTCGTGCATAGGCACATCGTATTGGTCTTTTGCTTGGATAGCCATTGAGTTGATTCTACTTGGACGAAGTGGATCATTTTTATTGTATTTTTTCCATATTATTGTTTCTTTATCGTGATTTTTTTCAACATCGATATATTCGCCACTTTTCACTAGTATATCTAATTTGATTATGTCAATAAACTCAATAAGCTTTGCCGTTTGTTTGTCAATTGAATCAATTTTATCGCTGTAATATTTGATTTTTGCAGCCTTGGCTTTGTTAGTTTCTTGATTAGTTGCATAACCTGCTTTCATTTCGTTTTTGAAGGAGTTGCCTCTATCCAAATGAACAATGGATGATTTTTGAACATTATCTTCAATTGCTACAAATGAATCTAGAATACTTTTAGATACACGTAAACCTAGGAATAATGTCATTAATAAAACAGGAAGCATTAGTGACTTTAAAATAAAGCCTGAATTCAAAACTGAACTTGCCTTATCCATGTTTTTCCATAAAATAGCTATTGATAATAATCCTAATGCAAATGCAGGAAGAGAAAATGATAAAATTTCTGTTGATCCTGGCCAATGCATTATTTTGAATAGTATACCCATTGACAATGCATAGCCACCAAAACCCGCAAAGATACGCGCTAGTTTGTTTTTACTTGCTCCAAACCCTCTAAAAACAGCAATTAAAATAGCTAGAGGAAAAAACATAAAAAGACCTGCAGTCAATAGAATTCCGGATCCTGGCCAGTGCATGATTTTAAAAAGGGCTCCAGTTCCAAAAGTCCAAAGTCCCAAACTAGTCAAAAGATTTAACAACCAAAAACCATTTTTATCTTTAATATCGATGATAAATTGAATTAATAAAAACAAAGGCAAGGCTATTCCTAAACCTACTGCTAAAACAATTCCACCAAAGGGTATTCCTGAACCGATAACAAAACTGGATGCTATTGCCAAAGCACCAATAAATGCATTTACATTTCTCATAAAAAATTATTTTAATTTACTAATTTAAGATTACTTTTTTTTATTTGCATAAATATAGGTACTTTAAGTAAAAAATTATCATTTATTGACTAAATTTCTCAACCTCTATTTTACTAAATAGTAATCTAATTAGGTGAATTAGTTACAACTTGACTACCGTCCTCATTATACCTAACATCTTGTGATTCTACTTTTATTTCTTTTTGGATTTTATATCCAACTTTGTTAAGTGAGTCAATAAACCACTGATAGGATAAACTTAATTTATTGAAATACGCTTCATTAAACTCATGTATTTTATGTGTGCCTCCTTTTAATTCATGAAACTCTAAAATTCTACCTAAATCTTTTTTATCATTGCGCATTTTGAGATCAATAATTTTTATCACTTCATTTTTTTCTAACAAAATTGATTTTTTTGAACTGGGGTCATCAATAAGAATTTGATTTTTTGAAATCACAATTTTATCAAACAGAGCATACCGCAATTTTCTATATGCTCGGTAATAGATAAACAAGGCCATAAATCCAATTGTAACTTTTAGCATGAGCCCGTTTTTTCGAAAACTGCTACTTTCATCTTTAAATTCAACTATTGAATTAATCAAGCTACTATTTAAAAATAACCCCGTTAAAATTAGTACTCCGCCAAAAATGGAAATAAGATCAATATAAAGAGGGGAGGAAAGAGTAATAACTCCGTTATTTTCACTTATGAAAAAAGAGTCCGTTTTCTTTAGTTTATTCCCAAAAAAGTAAAAAATCACTCCCAAAAAAGTTATTCCTATTGAAGTAATCCAATGAATATTTTTGGCAATTTCATTCATAACTAGAAGAAAAATCAAACTCCCGATAGGAATAATAATTGCCAATGCTATGATTTTCATGATTAGCTTAAAGATGTGCCTATCTTGTTTTTTATTGTCGATTTTTTCTAGCTTCACCACTTTATCTACATCGGTTTCTGAATCGGAAGAAATTACTTGTGCACTAACAATATCCTCAATTTTTTCTAATTTATCTGATTTGGCTAACTGGTTGTTAATTTCCGCGCAAAAAGCGGCTGACATCCTCGTGTCAACATCGTAGATTACACCACGTTTGGTTTGAATGCGTATTCCAAAGTTTAACTTACCAACAAATGGCATATCAGTAACATCCTGATTCAAAAGGGTGTTTACGAATTGAATTTCAGATATTGGTATATCAAGATGATATACATTAATCCCGTTTAAAACAATATCAGTTCCTTGTCTTGGGTAATTTTTATAAATTTCAGAAATATCATAACTTGTATTATTCATTTTGACTCGCGTATTATGAACAATTATTCTGACGTTTTGTGTCGAAACCATTAACATAGCATAATTAGAAACGCTTCCCAAAACAAATCCATTTTGTTGAATAAATGGATCATTTTCCATCGTGGATTTTATCCATTTCTCTTTCTTTCGAATTCCATTCATCGCAAGCCATGAGAAAAGAATAATGCAAATAGATCCAATGACTCCTAAATAAATATTCAATGCAAAAAATAATATGCATCCAAAAATGACTACTACATAGAGCATAAATTTTGCCCATAATGGAACAAATGCAGTATAAAAAACTTTCATTGACTTTTTAATTAATCTTTCACACAACGAACCTTGGCACCGTTTCGATTTACAAATAATGAATTATTAAAATATTCAGTTTGCTGCAATTCGTGGTCATATTTGTTGCCCCAAAAAAGAATGCGTTCATAATTGGTAAAAGGAAGTGTAATAAAAGATAAGTATTCAGAATTGTCCATTTCATTTCCTGCAATTTCAAACATTTCTTCTTCCTGACTAGAATTTAATTGAGCCATTAAAATTACATTATCATTAGCTAAATTAAACTTGTATTCATCAGTGAGCTTTTGACCATCAGATGATTTTAGTTTATCTAAGTGTGAAAATGAATTCCGAATTCCTTCATCATCATAATTTCTATCATAATCCTCATTATTCAGTCTTAAAGAGGGTGGTAATACTAAATGAAATCCATCTAGCTCAAAGAAAAGAGAAAAACCTTCGTACGTTGGAAAAGCTGTCCTTTTTACAATCTCGTATGATAGTGAATCTGTTTTTACTGTTACTTTTTTCTTCCAAAGTTTAGCAGGCCCAAGAATAAATAAATCAGTTACAGCCCATGCAGCATTACCAACTAAATCTATTGTCCCAGCAACTGCGTATATACCAGTTGTAATAGCAGCACCTATAGGCTCTATAATTGGGGCGAAAATTTTAGGGTAAATTTTAACTTTGGCCACACCATTTGCTTTAATTTTCACACGATCATCGTATACATTAATGGAATTATATAATCGTGCAATATCTCTATTGCTTGGGACATGAAATCCGAGAGGACAAACATTTCTATCCTCAATCAAGGAATAACCATTGTAGAAATATCCTCTAGTTGTATCAGGTGTTGAGGTAAATCCAGCAGATATCCCAGGAGTGTTTAAATTACTCCATTCAACACTACTTTTTGCCAATCGAATTTCATCGCCGTTTGAAAAATGAGTAGCCTTTAAATTTTCAGCCATCCAGACTTGACCATTGATATTAACCGTTTTGTAAACATTCCCATCGTAATCAAATGTTTGGTTCTCATTTAATTTATTGCTTGTCCCTACATAATAAAATGAATTAGATTCTGTATCAAAATTCAATTCTTGTATTGCGAAAGATTTGTATGTAAGTTCTTCAGAACCGTCTTTTATTCTAATTCTTCCCTCTTCTATTTTTAGCATTTCAATTAATTCATCATAGCCAAAATCAACCAAATCTTGAAATATCTCCTTTTTTGAAATTCCTGTACTTTTTTTGAAGTTCCCATCAATGAAAATCCTTTTTGACGAGGACAATAAAATGTCTGAAACCGAGAATAAGTGACCTGAGTATTCTTCATTGTAAAGATCTCCCTCATAAAAATCTCCAATCTCACCTTCAATATTACTTAAGTTGACAAACAATTTTTTTTTGTTTGTTGTCTTACCAAAATCATAGTAACCTAAATTATTATTAAAATCTTTATATTGAACGGGAGAAACGGTTGAAACCATAGATGAATCAACATGTATTAGTTCATTATTGAAGAACTCATGAAGTTTAAAACCTGTGAGGACATAATTATCGCCTGGCTGTATTTGTTTTATGTACTCCACGACAAAACGGTCATTTCGATAGAATATTTTTTTACTCGTTTGAGAAAATAGTACATTTGAAGAAACATAGAAATTAATTCCAATTATAAAAAGTAAGTGTCGCATTTTAAACATAATTTATAAATATTTTTCACTAAATTACACTAAATTATTATCATTACAATAACGAGAAAAAAACACCTCTAATCTCCTATTAATAAACAGATAAAACAATCATCTTCCTCCCACCAAACGCAACCTCATCGCCCACTTTTTTCCCCTGCAATTGTTGCCCAATAGGAGCTTGTGGATTTAATGCAAAAACGGGTTTATCATCGACTGAAAGTTGTCCCAACCCAACCGAAAGAAAATACCATCCCTCCGATGTTTCGACTAAACTACCCATACCCACTTGGATATGCTTCAATGTCGGATTAATTTGAGTTAAAATCGCTCTCATTTGAACAAATTCATGTAATTGTTTGCTGAGTTTTTCTTGTTCCAATTGCACCATGGCACGCGCCGTTTCATGTTTGTCTCCTGCAGAGCTTTTGGTTTCGTCCTCCATCGATACATGCAATTCATCCAATAGGATCTCCAACTCCTTCATACGGTGATTTACCTTTTCTAAGGATAATTGTAAAATTGCTTGTTTTGTCATTGGATCAAAAATAAGCAAACAAAAATTAGATTCATGAAAAGTACGCTTGTTTTCCAGCTTGAGCTCCTTCCTTTCTACTTTTTTTGGGTATTTTCGCAACCGATTCATGGAGACCAAAAAATTCCTTTCTTTATTTCGAGAAAATACTCGGATTGAAAAAACTGCTCAGGCCTTGGCAGACAAACAAGCGCGCATACATTGGAAAGGAATGGTTGGTTCATCCAGAAGCATTTGTGCCGCTGCAGTGGCCGACCAGGTTCCGGG
Source organism: Crocinitomicaceae bacterium (assembly GCA_044377675.1). Classification (GTDB taxonomy): domain Bacteria; phylum Bacteroidota; class Bacteroidia; order Flavobacteriales_D; family Crocinitomicaceae; genus UBA952. The sequence continues at coordinate 45,249 of JBILYP010000009.1, read as the reverse complement.
AAATCATATTTTTATCCTTTCCGATAAAGAAGAGGCGGCCTATTTTTTAAATGACCTCGAAGGATTATTTCCCGAAAACAAACGCATTTTATTTTATCCGGCATCCTATCGAGTTCCTTACCAGTATGAAGACACAGATAATGCAAACGTGGTGGCGCGTGCAGAAGCACTAGAACGCATTAGTCAAGGAGCAAATACATGGATTATAACATACCCGCAGGCGCTGTTTGAAAAAATTCTTACAAAAAAGAAACTGATTGAAAACACCCTTAAAATTCAAAACGGAAGCACCTATTCCATAGATTTCCTGAATGAATTATTACTTGAATACCAATTTGATCGAGTTGATTTTGTGTATGAACCAGGTCAATTCTCTATTCGTGGAGGAATTGTGGATGTTTTCTCCTACGCCAATGATTTTCCCTTCCGGATTGAGTTTTTTGGAGACGAGGTAGATTCTATTCGCACCTTTGACCCTGCTACACAACTTTCAGAAAAAAAACACGACTATTTCTTTATCGTACCAAATATTCAAGGTTCTATGATTCAGGAAGGAGTTGCTTCTTTTTTAGAATTCATCGGAAATGAAGCGGTTTTATGGCTTAGCCATGTCGAACAATTGGGTGATGTTTTACAACATGAGTATGAAAAAGCAGTGAAAATTCATAGCAACCTAAACACAACTGTCAAACATGCTATTCCATCCGATTTATACCTCCATCCTACTGAAGCAAACAAAGAAATTAACCAATTTCGGTTGGTAGAATGGGGTGCACAAACCTATTTTAAACCTACTGCAAGTATTTCGTTTGATTTTTTACCGCAACCTAGCTTCAATAAGAATTTTGATTTACTTGCCACGGATTTTATGGAACGTAGCAAATCAGGAAATACTAACCTAATTTTCTCTAATCAACCAAAGCAAATTGAGCGTCTCCACCAAATATTTCAGGATGTAAACCAAGATGTTGCATTCACCTCCATGAATTTGGCTTTGCACGAAGGATTTATTGCCCCTGAATTGAAATTAGTCTGCTATACCGACCATCAAATTTTTGAGCGATATCATCGATTTAGGTTAAAAGAAGGATTCAGGCAAGCCAAACAAGCCTTAACCCTAAAGGAAATCTACAACCTTCAAAAAGGAGATTATGTAACACACATTGATCATGGAGTAGGACAGTTTTCAGGACTGCAAACTATTGATGTAAACGGTAAACCACAGGAAGCAATTCGATTGGTATACAAAGATGGAGATGTGCTTTATGTTGGGATTCACTCGCTTCATCGCATTTCGAAGTTTACCGGAAAAGAAGGAACGGTGCCAAAAATGAATAAATTGGGCACTCAGGCTTGGTCAACCTTAAAAAATAAAACGAAGAAGAAAATCAAGGAACTAGCCTTCGATTTGATTCAATTATATGCCAAACGGAAAAGTCAACCCGGATTTGCTTTTACTCCCGATACCTATTTGCAAAATGAGCTGGAAGTTTCATTTATGTATGAGGATACTCCCGATCAAGCAAAAGCAACGGCTGCTTTTAAACAGGACATGGAATCAGCAACTCCGATGGATCGACTGGTGTGTGGGGATGTTGGTTTTGGTAAAACTGAAATTGCCATTCGCGCAGCATTTAAAGCAGTTGCAGACTCGAAACAAGTAGCTGTTTTGGTTCCAACCACCATTTTATCGATGCAGCATTTTCGAAGTTTTAAGGAACGATTGAAAGATTTTCCATGTACGGTAGATTACATCAATCGTTTTAAATCAGCCAAACAAACCACAGAAACTTTGAGAAAAGTGGCCAATGGTGAAATTGATATTCTCATCGGTACCCATGCTATTGCTGCAGATCGCGTGAAATTCAAAGATTTGGGATTAATGATTATCGATGAAGAACAAAAATTTGGAGTTTCTGTAAAAGATAAACTCAAAACACTGCGTGCAACGGTGGACACACTAACTTTAACAGCAACACCAATCCCTCGTACGTTACAGTTTTCATTGATGGGCGCCAGAGATTTAAGTATTATAAACACCCCACCACCTAATAGACAGCCTGTATTAACGGAAATAATCAGTTTTAATGAAGAAACCATTCGCGATGCTGTTTCCTATGAAGTGAGTCGCGGTGGACAAGTCTTTTTTGTCAATAATCGCTTATCAAACATCAAAGAAATAGCTGGAATGATTCAGCGATTATGTCCCGGAGTGCGCATTGGTATTGGACATGGTCAAATGGATGGTACAGCCTTGGAAAAGGTCATGTTTGATTTCATTGAAGGAAATTACGACGTGTTAATCGCAACAACCATCATTGAGTCTGGTATTGATATTTCAAATGCAAACACGATAATTATTAATGATGCCCACCAGTTTGGATTGAGCGATTTGCATCAGCTGAGAGGACGAGTTGGACGAAGTAATAAAAAAGCATTTTGTTATTTGATTTCACCAAAATTTAGCTTTTTAACTTCAGAAGCACGAAAACGCTTGGAAGCTTTGGTTCAGTTTTCTGATTTAGGCTCTGGATTCAATATCGCCATGAAAGATTTGGATATTCGTGGAGCAGGAAACTTACTTGGAGGGGAACAAAGTGGATTTATTTCAGAAATTGGATTTGAGATGTATCAAAAAATCTTAAATGAAGCCATGCAAGAACTCCGAGAACATGAATTCAAGGATTTATTTGATGAACGAGAAACGGATAGCTTTCATTCTTTTGTAAACGATTGCATCTTTGAAACCGATCAAGAAGTTAGAATACCAGACGATTATGTGAATAATGTTGCGGAGCGCTTGAGTTTGTACCAAGAGTTAGATAATTCAAAAACAGAAATCGAATTAAATCAATTTTCGGAGCGATTAATTGATCGATTTGGTCCACTTCCTAGAGAAGTGAATGAATTACTCATTTCGTTTCGATTACGTTGGCTAGCAGAGGAATTGGGCATGGAGCGCATTGTCATAAAATCCCAAAAACTAGTGGGGTATTTCATTGCAAATCCACAATCTCCATTTTTTGAAACAGAAACTTTCATGCACTTGTTGAATACCATTCAAACCAATCCAAGCGGGTATCGATTAGCGCAACAAAACGAAAAATTGCGATTAATAATTGAACCAGTGTCGCATATCAAGGATGCTATGGAAAAAATGAAAGCGCTAAAAAAACCTGAATAGATTGAGGGATTGGATTATCTCAAATTTGCATAATACAACAAGCCAATAGCGATTAACGCCGAAAGCAAGCCAAAAAGCTTTTGTAAAGTCAATTTTTCCTTAAAGGCAAGAAAGCCAAGAATCGCGGAAATAACCACGATACTAATATTCACAATTGCCAGTACAGTTGAATCGCTCCATCCTGTTGAGGAATAAGCTTCTATTAACAAATAAATCGAAAAAAAATTTGGGATTCCTAAGCATACTCCTGCTAGTATATTTTTTAATTCTAAGGTTGATTCTTGTTTCACAATCGAAATGGTCATAATGAACATTCCAATGCATCCAGCGATTCCGAAACCAATTGCCGAAAATAAAGCCGCGCTTACATGCGTTAACAAATGATTTTGAACAAAATTCAATACAAAATCCAACAAACCACTCCCAAAGAAAAGGATAAATAACATCCAAATGGACTTGTTTTCTGAGTCTTTTTCACGATCCAAGGAAACCAATAAGACACCCACAATTGCCGCACAAATACCAAGTATTTTCCATAAAGTGAAAATCTCTGATACGCTAATTCCAATACAAATTGCACTGATTGCCATACTCATTTTAACGGAAACAGAAGTGCGGGCAACCCCATTAATTTGCGAGCTCTTACCCATTAAAACAAACAGGGAAATAAACAAAATACCACAAATCAGCGCAGCGATCAACCAGTTTGTATCGGTCCACGCTTTTTCATTCCAGGTGTGGCCATACAGAATAAACCCACAGAGAAAAGCAGTCACATAATTGAAAACAATGGCTTGAAAAGTATTGATTCCAAACTTTGGGAAAAGCTTAAACAAAATGAAAATGAAACTTGAGAAAAGAATACAACCAATTAATGCAATCATTTTCTGTAATAATAATAAATATTATCCTCTCCAAACGGTTGTGTATCCGTTGGAACTTTGCTAATTACCGGTGCTTTTATGCCTTCCTCGAAGTTTTTTTTACCTACAATAACCCGCGCTTCGTCCCACAAATTATCCACGATAAAATATTGCAAGGTTCGACTTCCGCCCTCCACAAAAACAGATTGAATTCCTCGGTGGTATAATTCTTTAAGAATATTTGACGTACTTGTTTCAGGGATTTTTACCCATTCAACATTGTTATTAGTATGATTTTTTAATCGATTAAAAATAATTGTTGGTGCGTCTTTTGAAAAAATATTCATATCATTTTTCAACTGTAATTGGCTATCAATAACAATTCGAGTAGGATTTTTACCGTGAAATTCCCTTACTGTCAATGAGGGATTATCGTGTAAAATGGTATTTCTTCCCACTAAAATTGCTTGTTCTTGAGAACGCCATTTATGCACCAATGCTTTTGTTTCCGGTGCGCTAATCCAATTGATACCGGTATCATTCGTTTTTCGAGAACGATCCAGAAAGCCATCCAAGGTTTGTGCCCATTTCAATATAACATACGGTCGCTGTTTTTCATGAAAAGTAAAAAATCGTTTATTTAAACGCTTACACTCTTCTTCCAGAACACCGTTAATTACTTCTATTCCTGAGCGTTTCAGCTTCTCAATTCCTTTTCCTGCTACTTTCGGATTACTATCTGTGCAACCAATAACAACTTGTTTCACTTGTAACTGAATCAATAAATCAGCACAAGGGGGAGTTTTACCAAAATGGGAACAAGGCTCCAAGGAAACATAAACTGTTGCACCCTCCACTTGGGTTTTATCCTGAACAGATTCAACTGCATTTACTTCTGCATGACTTTGGCCTACCATTTTATGGTATCCTTCGCCAATTATTTTTCCATCTTTCACAATAACACATCCCACCATCGGATTAGGAGCAACGTACCCTTCACCCAATTGAGCTAAATAGAGACAGCGTTGCATAAATTGTTCGTGAACCATGGAATCGTTTTATTCAAATTCAATCAAAACTGTTCCTTTGTCAACAACAGCACCAAGTTCGATTTGAATATTCTTTACCACACCAATACCATCTGCTTTTAACACGTTCTCCATTTTCATCGCTTCCAACGAAAGAATTGGGTCGCCCACCTGAATTTCATCTCCGGGCTGAATAAATAACTGTAAAATTCGTCCTGGCATTGGCGCCTGGAGCTCTTTAATTCGTTTAATTTTCGGCTTATCCATTCCCAATGAAGCAATCAAGTCATCTAAATTTCCCTTGCGTTTAATCTCATAAACAGCATGATTAATTTTTAGTAAAAGATGGTTATTTTCAAGGTTATTTTCTAATACCTCACCATGAAATTGTTTTCCGTTCAATTCCATCGTAAAAAACCGGTTATCTTCCCAGTGAATTTTGGCTCCTTTGGTCGGAACCAAAGGATTTCCGTTAACTGTCCACATACTGTTTGAATTTGACTGCAAAATAAACAAATCCATTCAATTGAAAACAAATTTTGTTTTATTTCTTACCTTTGAGAGACAAACTGGTTCATGAAAAAATCATTTATTATTACGGCAGGTGGAATAGGAAAAAGAATGAATTCCAATTTACCCAAACAATTTCTAGAACTGGAAAACAAACCCATTTTATTACTGACTTTAGAAAATTTACATGCTTTTGATTCGCAGGCGGAATTTATCATCACCTTGCCTATCGAATGGATGGATTATTGGAAAGAAATACTAACAATACATTCCTGTACCATTACACATCAATTAATTTCTGGTGGACTTGAGCGGTTTCATTCGATAAAAAATGCTCTTGAAGCAGCAACGGGAGAGGTAATTGCTATTCATGATGGCGTGAGGCCTTTTGTTTCACATCAAACATTGGACAGGCTATTTCAGGATTTGAACCGTAATTTGGCTGTAATTCCAGTACTTTCCATCAAAGAAAGCTTAAGAAAAATGGAGGTTTCTGAAACAGAACATGTGAATCGTGAGAATTTTAAATTAGTGCAAACACCGCAATGTTTTGAACGTAATTTGATCATCCAAGCCTACCAACAGGATTTTAATAGTTCTTTTACAGATGATGCATCGGTGGTTGAAGCGCATGGTTATAAAATTGCTTGGGTGGATGGAAATGAAGAAAACATTAAAATTACCTCCCCATTCGATTTACTGATTGCCAAATCACTTATAAAGAATGAGCCACACTAATCCTCCACAACTCTATCCAGGAGATCTTATATACATCACCGCACCTGCAAAAGCAATTGAACGCTCCTATATTGATGAAACTATCCGGTGGATTGAAGACAATGGCTGGAAAGCCCAAGTGAGCGAGCATTGTTTAGGCAAGCACCACTATTTTTCAGGAACGGACGATGAAAGAAGAGTAGATTTGCAACACGCCATAGATAATCCGGAAATAAAAGCTATTTGGTGTGCAAGAGGTGGATATGGTAGCCTGAGAATCATGGATCAGCTTTCTTGGGCCGGAATGCTATTTCAACCCAAATGGCTTATAGGATTTAGCGATATTACTGCTTTTCACCTCAAACTGTACAAATTAGAAATTCAAAGTATTCATGGTACAATGCCCTACAATATAAATACGTGTTCGGAAAGCTCATTAGATTCCCTCAAGAATATTCTGCGTGGAAACAAAATAAATTATTCTGGAATTTCTGCAATTGGCAGTAAAAAAGGCACTGCAATTGGACGTTGTATTGGTGGAAATATGAGCCTAGTATATAGTTTATTGGGAACTGACGACCAACCTGATTTCCGGGACACCATTTTATTTCTCGAGGATATTGGCGAAAGCATGTATTCAATTGATCGCATGTGTCAAGCATTTCGGAAGGCGCGAATTTGGGAAGATATTAGCGGATTGATCATTGGAAATATCAGTAAATTAAGGCAAATGGAATCAGATTATGGTGTTTCAATTGAAGCACTTTTTTTGGAGCAACTACAGTTTAGAAAAATTCCCGTTTTATTTGATTTTCCAGTTGGACATGAGCCAAATAATCTCGGTATGATTTGTGGTGAAGAAATAAAACTATCTATTTTTGATTCGGGAAAATATCTTGTAGAATTCGAGCGCAATCAGGAGTAAATGCAAACTTTTTTAGATCGTAATTGTTTCAAAAAATATGAAAAACGTTTTATCATTTCTTTTTCTGCTAACCTGGGTTGGTGTTTCTGGCCAAAAGTATTCTGTAACTGTCAATGCCACGGGATTTCCTGATAATGTTGGACAAGCATACTTAGGGATTTATCGAGCTCAAGACGATTTTCCTGTAATAAATAAACAATATGTTGGAAAAGTAGTTGCCATTTCAGGTAATAAGGCTTCTTTAATGTTTACGCAACTTCCCAAAGGAAATTATGCGGTAGCGGTGTTTCATGATCGCAATAAAAACGGCAAACTCGACACAAATTTATTTGGAGTTCCAACGGAAGAGTATGGGTTTTCTAACAATGCACGAAATACTTTTTCTGCACCAAGTTTCAAAGATGCGTCTTTTACTGTTGATGGAAATAAGACAATTTCCATTACAATCAAATAGTTAAAATTGAAAATAAATAAACGGTTGAACGGTTGCGCTTTTGAATTGAAGCATCACTTGAATGATTACAAGAAATAAGAGAACCAAAAGCAGGTAATCCAATTTCGCGAAATAATCATATATGCTTTTCTTCCAAGAATCTTTCAGCAAGGTTGCTCCATAACCAAATACCATTAAAACCAAAATCCAAAAATGGGTTTGATAAATGGCTTCCACCATTTTCCACTCAAATCCAGCGAATAAATTGGAATAGATAATAAACGAATCACTTAGTGAATTGGCCCTGAATGGAACCCAAAGTAAAGCAACCACCGAGAAGGTAAGTACCCACGAAAAAGCAGTAAACCAAGACGTATTCATCCACTCTTTTCGAGGATAACGCAAGCTTAATTTATGAATAATCAATAACAGTCCATGTCCTGCTCCCCAAAATACAAACTTCCAGTCAGCACCATGCCAAAAACCACCTATCAACATGGTCACAAATAAGAAAAGTAGTTGCTTTTGAAACCCTTTTTTATTTCCTCCTAGCGGTATGTAGATATAATCGCGTAGCCAGCTTGACAACGAAATGTGCCACCTGCGCCAAAAATCGGTTATGTCAAAAGACTTGTAGGGTGATTCAAAATTGGTGCATAAGCGATATCCCAGCAACAAAGCTATTCCAATTGCCATATCTGTATACCCACTAAAATCACAAAATATTTGTAAGGTATAAGCCAACACTGCAAAAACAGATTCTGTGGCCGAAAAACTGGAAGGGTCAGAAAAGACAATGTCGGAATATTGTGCCACATAATCTGCAATGATTGCTTTTTTTACAAATCCTTTTAAAATCAGGAAGGAGGCTTCTTTTAAATCCTTTTTTCGAATAGTCAGTTTGCGCTTTAATTGGGGCAAGAAATCGGCGGCCCTAACTATTGGTCCAGCTACTAAATGTGGGAAAAAAGTCATGTACAACAAATAATCCTGGTACTTAGGAAGTTTGATTTTTGATTTGTAGATATCTACCAAAAAGCTAATCGATTGAAAGGTATAGAAAGATATACCAATTGGCAAAATAAGTTGAGTTAGTGAATACTGCTGGCCGCTAATTACTCCTAAATTCTCCAGAAAGAAATTTTTGTATTTAAAATAAAGTAAAAATGATAAGCTGAATAGTATACCGGAAATCAACCACCATTTCTTTTTCTTTGTATCAGATTCTTGTACCATTTTACTGGCAAAGAAAAAATCGGCGGAAATGGTAAGTAGAAGTAATAATAAAAAAACTCCACTTGCTTTGTAGTAAAAATAAAACCCAAATAAAATCAATAATATCGAGCGATGCACCGGTTTGTTGAACAAGTATGAATACGCTATTAAAAAAACAGCGAACAAGAAAAGAAACATCCCTGTATGAAATAACATGGGCTCTTTTTCATTATGTAAGAATTGTTCAAGCAATAATACCCACATCATTTCGGAACTTTTAAAAGTATAAACGGTGATTTTTTTGGAGTCACTTTTCCTTGAATTGGCTTAGGTAATGAAAGTAACCCGTTTTTGGTTGTTTCTTTAGCAACCGCTTTCATCCACACCCAAGCAGCATCATTGGAAGGGTGACGATTGTCCTTTGCACGACCCAAGGTAAGTTTGTGGGATGGAAAAAACCGGTTGCCCAATTCACTTTGCATAATATCAATTACCCCCAAATCCTTTTTCCATGCTGCAGGTCCAATCCAATAATAATTAATTCCCTTATTGATTAGTTGATTTTTGATTTTTTGGATATTCAATTTTCTTTGGTCAAAATCATTTACAAATAATTCATTTAACCCGAGCACTAAAACAACCATCGTAGGTTTGTATTTGGTTATATAATAGGCAAGTGTATCTGTATTGGCCCATTGCTTGGATGAGGAACCATACCACAGAACCGTGGCAGATAACTGATGACCATTAGTTGTCACGTATTTAAAAAACGGTTTACGCATAGCCTCCAATTGAGAGTCCCCGATAAGTAAAATTCGCTCTATACCTCCTGTTTTTATTGGCTTTACCGAATCCTTTACCTTTGTTTTTCCTTCTGAGATTGATTTTTGTGTTCCCGGATTTAACGATGTACAATTTACTTTTTTTGGAATAGCCGCTTTTTTAATTTCAAGGGTAATAGGCAAATCAATAGTACCTATCGTATAAAAAAAAGTAAAAATCCCCAAAAGTAGAATTCCAACGTTTCGTATGTATGTTCTACTATGATTCAATTAGGGAATTCTTTGCGCCAAAAGCCATTTTATAACCGCTGGATTATCGTAGGTTTCATTCCAAATTAAATGTCCTTTATTTTCATACAAAGTCATTTTTATTCTCAACGGATTTTGCTTCGTTACTGATTTTATGGATTCATACATATCCGTCGTTCGAATAACAGGTACTGCTTTGTCCTTGGTTCCGTGAAATGCCCAAATGGGAATTTGCGTCAATTTACTTGCTTGCAATTTATCTCCACCACCACAAATCGGAATGGCAGCAGCAAAAAACTCTGGTCGTCGTTGTAGCATTTCCCACGTTCCATAACCGCCCATCGATAGGCCCGTTACATATATACGCTTGACATCCAAATTTGGAATAGCCACAACCAATGAATCAATTATTTCTAAAGCCGTAGACAGGGGCCAGTGTGGTTCTGGTTTCATGATATGTGAATTTGCCGTCCAATCAACATCTACCCACCGTTCATTCATTGGGCATTGAGGAGCAACAACAACATAATTTTTTAAACCTTGATTTTTAAGGGTTTTAATTAAGTTTGGTAAGCCTACCTTCAAATGAGATGAGTTATCCACTCCTCGTTCTCCTGCACCATGTAAGAAAATAATTAACGTGGTTTTTTCTTGGCTCGCAGAATCAAAAGATTGAATCAAGGAAAATGGTATTTGATGAATTGGATTGTTGTCTTTTGAGGAAAAAACAGATTGAATAGTGTCATCGAACTGTTGAACCGTAACCTTGTTTATAGATTTTTTGTTTTTTATTAAGCCTGCATTTTTATTGGTTTCTCTGGCTGAACAAGAGAAAAATACGCTACAAAAAACAAATATAATAAGTGTTAGAAAATAGTTTTTCACAGGTAAATACATGAATTAAAATGTGTTTACAAAAATAGAACAAGTTTATCAATTATTATTCATTTTTAATCGTGAATTGTTCACTGAAATTCATTTGAAAAAAGTAATTTCGCAAGGAATTATCCAAGAATCAAATGAGCGACCCAATTAAGCATGAATGCGGCATTGCCTTGTTAAGGTTAAAGAAACCACTTCAATTTTATCAAGATAAGTATGGTACGGCCTTATATGGTATCAACAAGCTGCATTTATTGATGGAAAAACAGCATAATCGAGGTCAAGATGGGGCTGGTGTTGCCAATATTAAGTTTGACATGGAACCGGGTGATCGATATATTTCGCGAAGTAGGTCCATAAAAAGTAGTCCCATTCAAGATATTTTTGATCAAATAAACGGGCGCTTTAAAGCAATTGCAGATGAAAACCCCGCATTGCTGAACGACGTGGATTATCTTAAAAAAAATGCTGGTTTTACCGGAGAGCTTTTTCTCGGTCATTTGAGGTACGGGACATTTGGTCGAAATTCCATTGAAAGTTGTCATCCTTTCCTTCGACAAAACAACTGGATCACACGAAATTTAGTTGTTGCCGGAAACTTTAATTTAACTAATGTTGATGATCTATTTGAAGTGTTGGTTAGACTAGGTCAGCATCCAAAGGAAAAATCAGATACTGTTACGGTTATGGAAAAAATTGGTCATTTTCTAGATGTTGAAAATGATGAATTATATAAAACCTACAAATCACTAGGATTACCAAACAAAGAGATTTATTCTAAAATAGCGGATGAAATAGATATTGTCAAAATACTTAAGAAAGCCTCAAACGATTGGGATGGCGGTTATGCTATGGCTGGATTATTAGGTCACGGAGACGCTTTTGTATTAAGGGATCCAAATGGAATAAGGCCTGCATTTTGGTATGAAAATGATGAAATTTGTGTAGTTGCCTCTGAACGTCCCGTGATTCAAACAGCTTTCAAACTCAAAGCAGAGGATATTAAAGAACTAACTCCTGGACATGCCATAATCATAAAAAAATCTGGTCAAGTTGCTGAAATAGAAATTAATGTTCCCCGAACGAAATTAGCTTGTTCATTTGAGCGTATTTATTTTTCACGTGGTTCGGATAAAGACATTTATACCGAAAGAAAAAATCTGGGTAGATTGGTCGTTCCACAAATATTAGAATCTATCAATTTTGATTTGAAAAATAGTGTTTTTTCCTTTATACCAAATACAGCTGAAGTTTCATTTTATGGAATGATTAAAGGATTGGAAGATCATTTAAATCAAGTTAAAATTGCCCAAATCAAAGCTCTTGGATCAAATCCGGCGGCATCAGATATTGAACATATTTTATTACAGCGAGCTCGTATTGAAAAAATTGCGATCAAGGATGCTAAATTAAGAACGTTTATAACACAAGATGACTCGCGCGATGATTTGGTGGCGCATGTTTATGATATAACGTATGGTAGCGTTAAGGAAAATCAAGACAACTTGGTGATAATTGATGATAGCATTGTTCGAGGAACAACTTTAAAACAAAGTGTACTTCGTATTTTAGATCGTTTAGGGCCTAAGAAAATTGTTGTGGTATCATCAGCTCCGCAAATTAGATATCCGGATTGCTATGGTATTGATATGGCTAAGATGGGTGATTTTATTGCATTTGAAGCTGCTATATCTCTATTACATGAAACTGGGCAAGCAGCAATAATTGAATCCGTTTATCAACAATGCCTGGCACAGATCTCATTACCGAAAGAAGAGGTAAAGAATGTAGTCCAAGGAATTTATGCGCCATTTAGTGATGATCAAATATCCAAGAAAATTGCTGAACTATTAACACCACCTGCTATTGATGCTGAAGTTGAAATTATATTCCAACGTGTAGATAATTTACATAAGGCTTGTCCTAATCATTTGGGCGATTGGTATTTTACAGGGAATTATCCAACTCCTGGCGGAAACAAGGTGGTAAATAGAGCTTTCATAAACTGGAAGGAAAAGAAAAACGAGCGAGCTTATTAACGTATTTCTCCGCCAGCTAAAAAAGCTTTTTCTGGTGACATAAAACTTAACTCTCCAGATTCATTCTCAGCCATAAGTATCATTCCTTGAGATTCTATCCCACGAATCTTTCGAGGAGCTAAATTTAAGAGAACAGCAACTGTTTTTCCAATAACCTGTTCAGGGCTATAATATTGAGCAATTCCAGAAACAATCGTCCGTTGATCCAATCCCGTATCAACTGTTAATTGAAGTAATTTATCCGCCTTCTCCACTTTCTGAGCGGAAATAATTGTTCCTAAACGAATATCCATTTTGGAGAAATCCTCGAATGCAATCGTTTCCTTTTGCGGAGTACCTTGACTTAAAGTATCTGTTTGTTTTAATTTGTTTACTTCAAATTCCACCATGGTATCATCTATTTTTGCAAATAATATTTCTGGAGCATTTATGACCGATTGAGCCGAAACCAAATCACACGATCCACCCTCTCTCCAATCAGTTAAAACAATGCCGAGCATGGACTGAAGTTTTTGTGCGGTTTTTGGAAGGAAAGGAAGTAACAACAAACTCAAATTGGCAGTGATTTGCAAGGAAAGATTTATCACTGTTTTAACCCGTTCAGGATCATTCTTCACTACTTTCCATGGTTCTTGATCAGCCAAATATTTGTTGCCAATTCGGGCTAAATTCATTACTTCAGATTGTGCTTCCCTAAACTTATACCCATAAATTAGATCAGCTATTTTACGAGGAAACGTTTCTAAATCTTGAATTAAAGCTTTGTCTGCTTCATTCAAACCACCTCTTTCCGGGACTCTTCCTTCATAATATTTATGGGTAAGCACTACCGTTCTATTAACAAAATTGCCTAAAATATCGGCCAATTCATTATTTATTCTCGCTTGGTATTCTTTCCATGTAAACTCAGAATCTTTTGATTCTGGAGCAATAGATGTTAATACATACTTTAGTTCATCCTCTTTATCCGGGTAAGAAGCCAAATATTCATGCAGCCAAACAGCCCAGTTTCTTGAGGTAGAAAACTTATCTCCCTCCAAATTAAGGAATTCAGATGCAGGAACATTATCCGGTAAAATAAAATCCCCATGGTCTTTCAGAAGAATTGGAAAAATTATAGCGTGAAAAACGATGTTGTCTTTACCTATAAAATGAACTAATTTTCTATCTACTGCTTGATTCTTAATCCAATATTCTCTCCAATCTTTATTATTTGCTTCAGCCCAAGCTTTAGTGGCTGAAATATAACCAATAGGGGCATCTAGCCAAACATAAAGGACTTTTCCATCAGCATTTGATAACGGAACTTTAACACCCCAATCCAAATCACGCGTCATTGCCCTTGGTTTCAAACCTCCATTGATCCAAGACATACATTGACCAGTTACCTGATTTCTCCATAATTTTGGATTATGGTGTACTTCTCCATCCAAAACACCATTTTGAATATACTCTTTTAACCAAGATTCATGTTTATCCATCGGTAAATACCAATGCGAAGTTGATTTTAGAACAGGACTTTTTCCGCTTAAGGTTGATAAAGGATTAATCAAATCAAGAGGGCTTAAATCAGAACCGCACTTTTCACACTGATCTCCGTAGGCACTATCGTGATTACATTTGGGACAAGTACCAGTTATATATCGATCAGCCAAAAACTGATTAAAGTCTGTGTCAAAATATTGATCCGTTGTTTCTTCAATAAACTTATTTGATTCATACAGCTTCAAGAAAAATTCTTGTGAAGTTTTATGATGAAGCTCATCTGAAGTCCTATGAAAAATATCAAATGAAATATTAAAATCATGAAACGATTTGGATATGATTTCATAGTACTTAGCCACGATTTCTTGTGGGGTTACTCCTTCCTTTTTAGCACGAAGTGTAATTGCAGCACCATGTTCGTCACTTCCACAAATAAATACGACATCGTCTCCGTTTAATCTTAAGAACCGCGTAAATATATCAGCAGGAAGATAAACACCAGCTACATGGCCTAAATGTAAAGGGCCATTGGCATACGGAAGCGCTGCGGTAACTGTAAATTTTCCACCCGCCATTCAATAATTTTTTAGGAATTAATCTTTTGCTTTCACCGCATACGCGATAGAATATGCTTGTACATCCTGAAGTTCTTTCCGGATCTTAAAAATCATACCTGAAGGAGAATTTTTATCTGCTTTAACACAAGTAACAATAGTTGCAAGGGGTGCAGATTCTTTGGTTCTAGGTGGTTTTTGATTGTATTTATCTAATTTCCATCTTCCAACAACATTAGATGTATACAAGCCATCATCTTTAGCCCCTTGAAGGACATTATCTAACGACAACACATATCCCATTGATTCTCTACTTTTATTTCTAGGCTTTCCTAAATAAATAAAATCTACTTCCGAACGTTGTTTGTATGGTGTTAAATCCCTAGATTTTTGTCCCGGTGTATAATCTACTTTTACCGTTGGATCAACCTCCTTACTTGTTGTAGCAACCATAAAGAAGAATAACAACATAAAAACGATATCTGGCAAAGAAGAAGTATTTACCGCTGGAGCACCTCCCCGTCCACCTTTCTTAAATTTTGACATTTTAATTAATTTTTCGGTGCAACTTCAATAATTCGCTGAGGATATAAAAACTCGAGTAAAAAGACTTTATATCCCAATTCTTTATTTCCTTTCTCTTGTTCTGCTTTTCTGCTCAAAGCGCCATACCCTTCATCAAATAATTTTTTTGATTCCTCATCACGCAAGATAAAAAGAGCTTCCTCAATTTCAGCTTGGATCTTAGCAAAAGTACTATATGGTGTTGATTCCTTCACTTCAATACGAATGTGAGCTTCTCCTGATATAGTAGGTACTGGAGCCCCATATAATTTCAAACCATAAAAAGTTTTCTCTGCTTTGGAAAATATCTCGTTAGTCATATCAAACTTGGGTCCACTTGTAACACCGGCATTTTTCAACTTATTTAATCTTTCCATCGCTGAATTAAAATCAGCCTCTGCTTCTGAAATATTGGTATAAAAATATAAGGGAAATTCAGAATTATAAGTCTCTCCAACACGATTACGATTGAATTGGTAAAACTTTATAATATAATCGGATATTAAATCTGGATTTTCAAATATTTTCCCCCGAATAAAGAATTGATCGCTATTTGCCTTAATCAACAATACATTTTTTTTCTCCAATTCTATCGGCTTATCGACTTTTATTTTTTGAGGAATAGTTCGTAAATAAGCAGTATCCTTATCCATTGTGGTAGTCACAAGGAAGAAAATAAGCAAGAGGAAAGCAATGTCTGCCATCGATCCCGCATTCACTTCTGGAATTTCTCGCTTAGCCATTCTTATTTTTTGAATCGGTTATAAATAGGAAGTAAAATAATTACCAAAACAGCTACAGCCAACGCAACAAAAGTTGTGTAAATACCAGCTGTTGTTGTAAGGACTACTCCGTCAGAAACCTCATTTTTCAGCAATAAACTCTTACTTGTGTCACTAGTTCCGCCAATGTAAAAAACCATATAGACTACAAAGGAAACTAAAATCCCCATAATAGAAAGTGCAGTTTTTTTAGGTTGACTAATGAAGTGAATAACAAAGAAAGCTATGATCATTGCCACGCAGGCAAAAATAACGGCAATTGTAAATAACATAGCGAAAGACATTTCAAATCCATCTCTAAATTCTTCCACAACTTGGCTTCCCGCATTCGTATTAGGGCCATTAATGACCAAAATACAAGCTAGTACACCTACACCAGAAAGCACAAACTTTATGGTATTTAGTAATAGCGCTGTTTTTTTAGCATCCATAATTTTTGAAATTTAAAAGAATTACTTAACTACTTTATTTTTCAAAAGGATATCAATTAATGAAATCGAAGCATTTTCCATTTCATTTACTAAATCATCAATTTTTGCAGTGATGTAATTGTAGAATACTTGAAGGAACATCGCTGAAATCAAACCAAATACGGTTGTTAAAAGGGCTACTTTAATACCATCCGCAACCGTCGTTGGAGAAACTTGTCCATCTTTTACGATCTTATCAAATGCTTGGATCATACCGATTACCGTACCCAAGAATCCTAACATTGGAGACAAGGCGATGAATAATTGTAACCAAGACAATCCTTTTTCCATCAATCCCATTTGAACACCTCCATAAGAAACAACAGATTTTTCAACCATGTCAATTCCTTCTTCAGAACGATCTAATCCTTGATAAAAGATAGAAGCAATTGGGCCACGAGTATTTCTACATACTTCTTTCGCTGCATCAACTCCACCGTTTTGCAATGCTTTCTCAACATCATTCAAGAATTTCTCTGTATTGATTGTAGAAAGATTTAAGTAAATAATTCTCTCAATTGATAGAGCAATACCAATAATCATACAAATTAAAACGGGTGTCATCCACAATGGATCTCCCTCAATATATTTTTGTTTTAATGTTTGAATAAAATCTAACTGAGGTTCTTCAGCTTCTACTTTTTTATCGTCTTTCCCTGCTTTAGCTGCATCTGCTACACCGTTACCTGATGCGTTTTGAGACGCATTGTCTGTTGCTAACTCCGTTTTTGCTTCATTATCAGAACCTGACTTTGAAGTTTTCGCATACGACGAAACAGCAATTCCAAAAACTACTGCAAGAGTTAAAATCAATGATTTAGTTACGTTTTTCATACAATTAACTTTATTTTCTAACTTATTTATTTTACAAATTTACAATTTAATTTAAATTCAGAACAATTTCTTTATCACTAAAGATAGAATTTTGAATTTTTTCCTTCTCCCTTTCACTAACCCGATGGTTCTCATCCACTCCTCCTTCACTTCCTTGCGGAGAGAGAGGGATTTGCTTCGCAGGTCTCCGTTTCACTCCGGCACGAACCCGATGGTTCTCATCCACTCCTCCTTCTCTTCGTTGCGGAGAGAGAGGGATTTGCTTCGCAGGTCTCCGTTTCACTCCGGCACGAACCCGATGGTTCTCATCCACTCCTCCTTCTCTTCGTTGCGGAGAGAGAGGGATTCGAACCCTCGATACACTTTTGGCGTATACACACTTTCCAGGCGTGCTCCTTCAACCACTCGGACACCTCTCCTTTCGCTTCAAAGAGCGGCTAAATTACAACATTTTTTTTTGAATAATCAATTCAGTCGTAATTTATTTAATTCTTTATAAGTCTTGTTGTTGAAGTTACATTACTTCCTTTGCAAACAACTGTATATGTCCCTTGCGCTAATCCAGCAAGACTCATGTTATACACGTTAACATTTTCTAAAATACGCTCAGTGCGCAATACACGGCCCATATTATCAACCAATTGAATATCAGTTAGTTTTTCTTGAACACTACTCAAATCTATAGTAACAATTTCATTTGCTGGATTTGGATAAACCGTGATAGTTTCTATATTAATTTCATCAATTCCGGCGCTTCCACCTTGAACAATGTTTAATGTATAATCTTCCGTTTCGCCGTAAGTTGAAACCGCACATGGGTCAATTGGCGCGCCTCCATTTGCAACAGGACCATTATAAGATATTCTTACACGCATTTTAACAGCGCCTGTAATTGCAGAAGCTGGAACAGTAAACGTAAATTGATTACTCCATCCTGTTGCCACCAAAACATATCCAACTCGTTCGGCAGTACTGAAAGTGAAATCATTATTATAATCAATCCAAACAGCGATTTCGTCACTTGTATATGCACCTACTCCTGTCGGGATTCCCGGCGTAACAGTTACATTATATTGAGACCCTTTCGCTAGCGTTGTGCTTGTTGAAGCGTAACTTATGTATCCACCTGCTGTACAAGCAGTTGTGTTATTTATTGTGTTTAACGTGACATTTTGAATGTACTCATCGCAAGGAGCTGTAACTGATGGAGTACATGGTCCCGTAGCCGCCGCAACAATAATATAATTTGTTTTAACTTCTGCATCAGAACCTTGTGCATTCGTTGCTGTTAAGGTTACTGTGTATTGACCGACTGTATTGAACGTTACTTGCGGGTTTTGAGAAGTTGCTGATGTTCCTCCAGCATATGCCCATCCTGTTGCTGGTGATATTGCCCAAGCCCATGATGTAGGTATTCCTGTACTTTGATCCGTAAAACTCACTGTTGTTGCAGGAGTAACATTGGTTTGATTTGCAACAAAATTAGCAACAGGTGCAACTGGTGTAGTTGGAGTGCATGGGTTTGCTGACCCTGCCAATGTTAAAACACCACTATTAGTTGGGTCCAACCATGGCTTTAATTGTCTGTTTGTTGCCGTTCCATTTGATGTCCAATGATAAGACATTTTTCCATAAAAATCCGGAGAACTTAGCGCTGTACAAAATGAGCTTCCTCCTGTTAATGTTCCTACGATATAACCCTGTGAGTTACTGAAATAGGGCGAACCAGACGAACCGCCTTCAGTTACACCATGTCCATTTGAATTCGCTGTCCACGTAACTCTCCAATGTGATTGCAAACCATTTCCATTCCAGCCTGCGCTCACAGTATTTCCTGTTGCAGTTGAAATTTTCTTTATATCCCCTGCAGGATGATGGATTCCTGTTCCACCTGCTGTTGCTGTATTATTTGCATTCCAGCCATTCCAATAAGCGCTGAAATTGGCTGATTTTAGGTTTGTAATTGTAGTGGCTTCATTTGCTACTGTACCCAATTGAACCAAAAGAAAGTCTGATCCACTATCACCACCGCCATCTCCAGAATCCGCGATTCGGACACATCCTGATATGAAATAATCATCTAATGTTCCGGCTGTTGAAGGGTTATTACAATTTGGGGATTCATATCGAAAATAAAATTTCCATTGATTCATATTTGCTGCACTTGCAGTGACGCCACAATGTAGTGCTGTCAAAAAGTAAGGCTTACAATTTTGAGCTGTATTGTTGATTAAAGATCCTGTGCACCATCCCTGACTTGCACCTTCAACCACTAATATTCTAGCCACTCCTTTTTTCTCATCTTGCCAAGAATCTCCAACTGGGGAGCAATTAACGTTTATCTCACAAGTTTCAGATTCATTAATCTTTTGTTTTCTTGTGTGTCCAGTTGAACGATAACTGTGCATTACTCTATCTATAAGAATTTCAGATGGTTGAGTAAAAACTGGCTCGTGTAATGTGAGTACTAAATCATCACCTCCGCACAATGCAGCATTTTGACGAAAATGATCTTCTACATCGGCAACTGTCAACGGATTATGAACATTTTTTCCATTCAAATCAGTGATTTTTAGTGTTGTTCCACCATAAATTTTAAATGTTTCAAACAAGAAACTTAACGCTTCAGCTTCGGGAGAATGAATTCGTAAATTCCACGTTCTACTACCGTCGGTATTTAATGTCCAAATTCCTGAATTAGTAGTTGTAATGTTGGTAAACTGAGCAACCCCAATTCTATATAATAATCCTTGATTATCTCTAATTTGATCTTCTGCTTGAATCTGAGCAAGATTTATTTTTGGGAGATTCAGAACAGGAACTTGAGAGAGCGAAGTAACGGTTGTGATTTGCGCTGTAATTGCAGTTACGGATAAAACACAGATTACAAGTAATAGTTTTTTCATAGTATATTATTTCGTTTAGAGTTTAGTTAACAAATATAAAAATTAATTGTTATCAAGAAAAAATTATAAATAAAAAAGAGGCTTTCATTCAAAAGCCTCTTTCAATATATCTTAACTCATGTTCTAGCCAGAACACATTTCACATCCGTCGGGATCATCTAACGAGCAAACAATTGCTGCTTGCTGTTCTTCGACTGACTTAGCTGATAAAGCCTGAGCTGCAGTTTCTTCTACAACACTTTTATCAACTGTGAATTTAATTGCATCAGTTGCCGCTTTGGTTCTGAGGTAATACATACCGGTTTTTAATCCTTTTTCCCAACCATAGAAGTGCATAGAAGTTAACTTACCAAAGTTGGCATTTTCCATGAAAATATTCAATGATTGTGATTGACAAATGTATGCACCTCGATCTGCAGCAAGATCAATGATTGCTTTTTGAGAAATCTCCCAAGCTGTTTTGTATAAATCTTTTAGGTTTTGTGGAATTTCAGTTATGTTTTGAATTGAACCATTTGACGCCATGATTTTTTGGCGCATGTCTTTATTCCATAATCCTGCCTTAACTAAATCTTTCAATAAATGTTTGTTCACGATGATAAATTCACCAGAAAGGACACGTCGCGTATAAATATTTGATGTGTATGGCTCAAAACACTCATTATTACCAAGAATTTGCGCTGTGGATGCAGTTGGCATTGGTGCTAACAACAATGAGTTTCTTACTCCATAAGTTTTCACTTCCTCTTTCAGCACATCCCATTCCCAGCGAGAACTTGGGGTAACATTCCACATGTCAAATTGGAAAACACCTTTTGAAACTGGAGACCCTTCAAATGATTCGTATGCGCCATTAACTTTAGCCAAATCTTTTGACGCAGTCATTGAAGCATAATAAATAGTTTCAAAAATTTCAGCGTTCAATTTTCGAGCTTCCTCAGATTCGAAAGGGTATTTCAATAAAATAAATGCATCAGCTAATCCTTGAACACCTAATCCTATTGGACGATGTCTTAAATTCGAATTTCTTGCCTCTTCTACCGGGTAGAAATTTTCATCAATAATCTTATTTAGGTTAACTGTTGCTTGATAGGTTACCTCAAATAATTTGTCGTGATCAAAAGTTCCTTCGTCCGTGATATATTTTGGAAGTGCTAGTGATGCCAGGTTACAAACCGCTATTTCGTCAGGAGCTGTGTACTCGATAATCTCTGTACACAAGTTAGATGATTTGATTGTTCCTAAATTTTGTTGATTTGATTTGGAATTAGCCGCATCTTTATACAACATATATGGTGTACCAGTTTCAATTTGAGATTCAAGTATTTTAAACCATAAGTCTTGAGCTTTGATTGTTTTTCTACCTTTTCCTTCATTTTCATATCGGGTGTACAGCGCTTCAAATTCTTGACTGTGACAATCAGACAACCCTGGACATTCGTGTGGACACATTAACGTCCAATCTCCGTTTTCTTTCACTCGTTTCATGAATAGATCCGGAATCCAAAGTGCATAAAACAAATCTCTTGCTCTTTGTTCTTCTTTACCATGATTCTTTTTAAGGTCTAGAAAATCAAAAACATCTGCATGCCAAGGCTCAATATAAATAGCAAAAGAACCTTTTCGTTTACCCCCACCTTGGTCAACGTATCGAGCAGTATCATTGAAAACGCGAAGCATAGGAACAATACCATTTGAAGTACCATTGGTTCCTTTGATGTAAGTTCCTGTTGCTCGAATATCATGAATAGCCAACCCAATTCCACCAGCAGATTGTGAAATTTGAGCTGATGATTTTAGTGTGTCATAAATACCAGAAATACTATCACTTTTCATAGTCAACAAGAAACAAGATGACATCTGAGGTTTCGGTGTTCCTGAATTGAATAAAGTAGGCGTTGCGTGCGTAAACCAACCCTCGGACATTAAATTATACGTTTTTATTGCTTCTTGAATGTCATTTTTATGAATCCCTAAAGAAACACGCATCAACATTTGTTGTGGACGCTCAGCTATAAAGCCATTAAGTTTCATTAAGTAAGAACGAGTTAATGTTTTGAATCCAAAATAATCGTAGCGAAAATCACGATCATAAATAATACTAGAATCTAAAATATCTTTGTTATTCATTATGATTTCATACACATCGTCAGCTAGTAGTGATGCTCCTTGACCCGTCTTCGGATCTATATAATTATGCAAATCTTCCATTACCTCAGAGAATGTTTTCTTTGTCTCTTTGTGTAAATTGGAAACCGCAATTCTTGAGGCTAAAAGAGCGTAATCTGGGTGATCAATTGTTTTTGCTGCAGCAACTTCTGCTGCCAAGTTATCTAAGTCTGTCGTGGAAACTCCGTCATAAATACCTTCAATAACCTTCATGGCAACTGCTTCCGGTGAAACCAATGGATCTAATCCATAACATAATTTTATTACTCTAGCTGTTATTTTGTCAAATTTTACAGCCTCTTTTCTTCCATCTCTTTTTACTACGTACATGTACCTCTTTATAAAATCGTTATTAAAAATCTTCGTCCATTGAAAAGGTATGATTGTCTGTCCCACCCGACAACACACCCGCTTTTTGGTATTCACCCACTCGTTTTTCAAAAAAGTTTGTTTTCCCTTGCATAGAAATCATATCCATAAAATCGAAAGGATTGGAAACATTATACACCTTATCGTTGCCCAATTCAACTAACAAACGATCAGCGACAAACTCAATGTATTGACTCATCAAATCACTATTCATTCCAATTAATCGTACAGGTAAAGCATCTGTTACAAATTCCTTTTCAATTTCTACTGCATTAGTGATAATACTTTTCACCTCATCTTTAGATAATTTATTAACCAAATGGTTGTTATACAACAAACAAGCAAAATCACAATGCAACCCTTCATCACGTGAAATTAATTCATTGGAAAATGTTAATCCCGGCATCAACCCTCTTTTTTTCAACCAAAAAATTGAACAAAAAGAACCGGAAAAAAAGATTCCTTCTACTGCAGCAAATGCGACCAAGCGCTCAGCATAAGATCCTTTATCAATCCAACGCAAAGCCCATTCCGCTTTTCTTTTTACACAATCCAATGTGTCCATAGCATTGAACAAATGGTTCTTTTCTTTGGTGTCTTTGATATAAGTATCAATCAACAGGGAATAGGTTTCAGAATGAATATTTTCTATTGTTATTTGAAAACCATAGAAGAATTTAGCTTCTGTATACTGAACTTCAGATAAGAAATTTTCTGCTAGATTTTCGTTTACGATACCATCTGAAGCAGCAAAAAAAGCAAGCACATGCTTCACAAAATGGCGTTCATCGTCATTCAACTTATTTTCCCAATCAATTAAATCAGGTGACAAATCAATTTCCTCTGCCGTCCAAAAACTTGCTTCTGCTCGTTTGTAAAAACTCCAAATATCATTGTGCTGGATAGGGAACAGAACAAAGCGGTTCTTATTCTCAGTTAAAATTGGTTCAGTTTGTGCCATTTTTAATTTTTGTTTTTTTCTGTTTTCCTTTTCAAGCGTTGAAAAATATCGTAAAAGACAACTGTCTAAATTGTGTTAGTACTTTATTTTTCAGTAAATTATGTGTTTCCCTTTCTCTGTGATAGTTGTTTTTTTCAAAACAATATTTTACGTTGATTAGGGCATACAAAATTTGTCATAATTCCGGTGTTTCGCAATTAAAAAAATTAACAATTTTCCAATGTTATTAACAAAGCAAAACGGAAAGATAGAAAGGGACTAGGATTGTGGGTTTATTAACATAAAACGGAAAGATATTCACACAAAATCTACTGCTTCCTACAATTATTTTTAATTCTTTTTTAACCAACTGATTTTACGTTTAAAACCGGGTCATTTGTCCTCTAAATTAACTAAGTTTGAAAAATTAAGCAAGATATATTTTAGCTTGTTATAAACATACGAATGTTAAAATGAGTCTCTACCAGCTAACTTAAAAGGAAAAATGAAAAAGGAAAAGTTTTATTCTTTCATCCGTGATTTTATTCACCTCATTTTCCCTGAAAAATGCCTTCATTGTTCATGTGAATTAATTGAAAATGAAAACCATATTTGCGATTTTTGTTTTCGAGATATTCCATATACTTTTTTTGAAAATTTTCAGGAAACTAATGATATGGATAAATTGTTCTGGGGAAGAATTCCTGTTGATTCCTCCTATGCGCTAATGTATTTTAAAGAGGGTACTGTTTCTCAAACTATTTTGCACGCACTCAAATATCAAAACAATCATAAAATAGGCATTTTTTTTGGCGAGCAAATCGGAAATAGGATGAACAGAAATGCTATTTTTTCTACAATTGATGCTTTAGTTCCTGTGCCTATCCATCCAAAAAAGAAATTTAGCCGGGGATATAATCAAGCCGAGATTCTATGCGAAGGCATTGCAAAACAATTAAAAATACCCGTACTTACCCATTTTACAGCGAAAAACAAACATACTGAAAGTCAAACACGAAAAACGTTAGCTGAACGATGGATGAATAGCAATGATGTATTTCAATCAGAAAAAAACTTTACTCCCTTTAAGCACATCGCTATAGTAGATGATGTTTTAACAACTGGATCAACATTAGAACATTTGACAAAAGCCATTTTAGAAAAAAATACCGGCATAAAAATTAGTTTAATTACTTTAGCCCTAACAAAATGAACGCATTAATTGTAGGTGGAGGAATTGCCGGAATTAGCATTGCAATACAACTGATTAAAAGAGGTGTCTCTGTAACCCTGATAGACTCGGGTGAAAACCAATCAACAGCTGTGGCTGCCGGATTAATCAACCCAATTGTTTTTCGGAGAACGACTAAGTCTTGGCGTGCAGATGACTTTATACCTTACTTAAAAGATTTTTACCAAGAATTGGAAATTGAATCTCAAACGCAGTTTTTTCACCCATTAAAAATTAGACGCATTTTTTCCTCCGATCAAGAACGAAACGATTGGCAAAAAAAACAAGAAAGAGTTGATTACCAGTCTTTTTTAGAGCGAATTAATACGCCAGATGATAATTATAATCTAGTGGCTTGTCCTTTTGGTAGCGCCCGACTAGCTAATTGCTTTTGGGTTAACTCCCTGGAATTCATGAGGGGTGGAAAAAGCTTCATTGAAAAAAAGGGAACATGGAAAAATGAACCATTTCAATTTCCGCTATATGATGCCTCGTCTAAAACATATTTAGGAGAGACCTATACTTGCGTTATTTTTTGTGAAGGTTATCAGGTTAAAAACAATCCATTATTTAATTCCTTAGCGATAAGTCCCACAAAAGGACAAGTTCTAACAATCGAGTCTCCCCTAATTCCAGAAGATGAATCCTTAAATAGAAAATGTTTTATTCTGCCATTAGGTGAACACCGTTTTAAAATTGGTTCTACCTATGAATGGGAAAACTCGGACAATTCTATAACGGAGGAAGGGAAGCAACTCATTTTAGAAAATTTACGTGTATTAATTGAAGAAACACCTCATGTCATTGGCCAAGAGGCTGGCATAAGACCTACAACCATTGATAGACGGCCCTTTATTGGGGAACACACTAGTTTTAAAGGGAATTACATTTTTAATGGACTAGGAACAAAAGGATATATGATTGCACCCTTATTGTCTCAAGAATTAACTGCATTGTTATTAGACGGGATAGAATTAGACCCAGAAGTGGCAGTTTATAGAAGAGAGAAGTAGTTGTTTTCTAACAATTTTTGCAGGAAAACTGAAAAATAGAGTGATTTTTTCTTACTTTTGTTCTTCTTAGAAAGAAAACGGTCTCGTGGCCGAGCGGTTAGGCACCGGTCTGCAAAACCGTCTACTCCGGTTCGAATCCGGACGAGACCTCCAAAAACCCCTGATGATTCAGGGGTTTTTTTATTTAAACCAAGAGTAAGGTTTTAGCGAACCACATTTACATGACCTAAAATTTCTCTTCGATCATCAAATTGAGGAGTTTTGAACGAAATTTTATAAGTGTAAACACCTGACTGAACATCCAGTCCTTGATTTCCATATGAACCATCCCATCCAACAAGTGGGTCTTTGGTTTCAAAGACCATTTCGCCCCATCTATTAAAAATAGACATTTCAAAAGTGTGAATATCAATACCTGATGTAAATATAGGGGTAAAAATATTATTAAATTCATCTCCATCGGGAGTAAAAGAGTTCGGAATGTAATAAATAATTTCTTCCATAAAAGGGAGATTAACAGAGGTGCTATCGATACATCCCAAATCTGAAATAGCCGTTAACCAGACTGTATATCCATTTCCTGTATTGCTAAAAAGATGAGTTAAATCCTCAGAAGTGTACGTATTTCCATCTCCCGTATTCCAGATATATTGCGTTGCCCCTATTGAATTATTCGAGAAGGTAACATTTTGAGATGGCTGAGAAAATGAGTTAATATCAGTTGTAAAATTAGCAACAGGTAGGCCTTCCACACAAACAAAGTCTGAATAGGTTTGAGAACCCGTACAACCATTCAAAGTCATTTCAAGTGTAATATTGTAGCAACCTGCATTTCCAAATGGAAACGATACTGTATCTCCAACTATTATTGGATTACCATCTACATACCATTGAGTTAATGTAGATTGGGTTGCGAAAGTGGAGCTATTCCACATGGTAGTTGAAAGAGGAGCACAGCCTTGTAAATTACTTCCGGCAAATGAAACAATTGGAATAGGATTTACTGTAACCAACCCAGAAACAGAATTACTAGGGCATCCATTTAAGGTATAAACTGCTGAATAACTTGTTGTTATGGATGGATTCACATTGATTATTGAGGTTATTTCTCCATTCGGTGACCATTGAAATGTACCACCAGGTAAATCAGGAGTAGCTGTCAAAGTTGTTGCATCACCATTACAAATTGTTGCATTATTAATAGTGATTTGAGGAACTGAATTAACAGTGACTGTTGCTGATGCTTGTGGACTTGAACAACCATTTAATGTATAAACTACAGTATAAGTTGTATTACTTGAAGGTGAAACAGAAATAGTTGGTGTGGTTTCTCCAGTTGACCAAAGCAATGAGCCACCTGCAGGTTGAAGTGAAGCAGCAGTTAATGTAGCGGATTGTCCTTCACAAATAATTGCATTTGTTACAGAAACAGTCGGAATTGGATTCACTACCACAGAAACGGTAAATTGAGCCAAACATCCGCTGTAATTATAAAGTACGGCATAGGGAGTAGTGACTATTGGTGAAATCGTTATAGAAGAATTTGATGTTCCATTACCCCAAAGAAATGTTCCTCCAACGGGCGTTGCACTTGCGCTTAATGTGGTAGATTGACCCGCACAAATTGTATCACCAACCAGTGTAATAACAGGTAAAATATTACCCGCAATAATTACTATTGATAGGGTAGAGTTACAATTGTTGGCATCTGTGATATTTGCAGTATAGTTACCGGTAGCCAAATTATTAAAGGTGTAATTTCCTCCTATACCCGTTATTTCATCTCCTAATGGATTAATAGTTGCGTTGCCAGAAAGCATTATATTATATGGAGCAATCCCACCAGAAACAGTTATTTGAGTAGTCCCATCAGAGGAATTCTGACACAAGGTAGTAGTTTCAATACTGGATGTTTGAATTAAAGTTGGTTCTATTATTACGACACTCGACGTGTCAAAACATCCATTTTGATCAGTTACAGTTAGTTGATAACTACCAGCAATTAGCGCTGGAATGGTAAAAGTTCCGCCACTTGCATTAATTTCAGTACCATTTGGATTGCCTGACATGGTTCCGGTCCACGAAACATCATATCCAGGTGTTCCATTTGAAGCAGTAATCAATACTGAACCATTTCCTCCATTGCATAAAATAGCAGATGGTGTTGCTAAAAACGTCAGCGATGGTGGAGGAATTAGCGTACTTATAATCGAATCCGAACAACCATTTTGATCAATCGCAGTAACAGTATAAGTGCCAGCACTTAAGTTACTTATTAAATAACTACCCCCATCTATACTTATTTCTAAGCCTATTGGGTTATCAGACGTTGGTCCAGTCCAAGACAAATCATAACCTGCAGTTCCACCTGTTGCATTAATAGAAATGACCCCATTTGTTGCTCCGTTGCATAATGGTGGTGTCAAAGTTGCTGATAAAATAATACCCAAGGGTTGAGTTAAATTAGTTAAAGCCGTTGCCAAACATCCATTAGCGTCAGTCATAGTTAAAGTATATGCGCCCGATGGAGCACCATTAACTGTGTAGGCACCGCCATCAGTATTGATTTCAGTACCTGCCGGATTTCCAGTGTTCGGTCCCACCCAACTCATGTCATAAGGTGCGGTTCCCCCAGTTGCTGTTCCGGTTACAGTTCCATCAGAACTACCATTGCACAATGCTCCAGTATTTGCTGATGTAGCGGTTAAAAGTACGGGTTCTATTATTGTTGTTGTTGTTGTTGTTACACAGCCATTCGCATCCGTAATGGTTATGGTATATGTGCCTGCTGGCGCATTATTTACGGAGTAATTTCCTCCCGATAAAGCTATTTCTGTTCCTGCCGGGTCTCCTGTAACTGGTCCTGCCCAACTCATGTTGTAAGGTGCTGTTCCATTTGTTGCAGTAGCTGAAACACTCCCCGTAGTTCCTCCATTACACAAAACTGAGGTGTTCGTCGCTGTCGCAGTTAATAACACAGGATCAGTAATTGTTGATGTGGTCGTGGCCGTACAGCCATTCAAATCTGTCACAGTTACCGTGTAAGTTCCGGCTGAAGCGCCCGTAATTGTGTAATTACCTCCACTTGTTCCTATTTCTGTTCCGGCTGGATCACCATTTACGGGTCCCGCCCAACTCACATTATATGCAGTTGTTCCATTTGTGGATGTTACTGTTATTGTTCCATCCGCACTACCGTTGCATAAAGCTGCCGTATTTGTCGAGCTAGCAGTTAAGGGAACGGGTTGCGATATAGTGCTTGTGGTGGTGGTGGTGCATCCATTTAAATCCGTGATTGTGATCGTATATGAACCATTAGACACACCTGTAATCGTATAATTTCCTCCACTTGAACTAATTTCTGTTCCGGCTGGATCACCATTTACGGGACCAGTCCAAGATACATTATATCCAGCGGTTCCATCAGTTGCAGTAACCGTTATTGTTCCG
Organism: Crocinitomicaceae bacterium; assembly: GCA_044377675.1. GTDB lineage: Bacteria > Bacteroidota > Bacteroidia > Flavobacteriales_D > Crocinitomicaceae > UBA952. The sequence goes on along the minus strand of JBILYP010000009.1, from coordinate 15,655 downwards.
TCTGCACTTCCGTTACACAACGCAGGAGTATTTGTTGTTGAAGCACTCAAAGGCAAAGGCTGAGCTAAGTTGGTTGTAGTTGTTGCAGTGCAACCATTGGCATCGGTCATTGTCAATGTATAAGATCCCGCAGGAGCAGCATTTACTGTGTAGGCACCGCCATCATTATTGATTTCAGTACCTGCTGGATTTCCAGTGTTAGGTCCAACCCAACTCATATCGTAAGGAGAAGTCCCTCCGGTTGCTGTTCCAGTTACAGTGCCCGTTGCACCGCCACTACACAAAGCAGAAGAGGTGGTTGCTGCAGCGACTAACAATGCTGGTTGAGTAACATTGGAAGTAAACGAAAATAAACAACCTACGGCATCCGTTAGTGTAATATTATATGTTCCAGATGGGATTGATGAAATTGTAAAGTTACCACCAGAAGTAGCAATTTCATCTCCAGCGGGATTACCGGTTGCGGGTCCTGTCCAACTTACTTGATATGGCGCAACACCATTAGAAGCAGTTACATTTATGGTTCCATCAGAAGCTAAATTACACAAAGGAGCTATGAATGTTGCTGATCCCGTAACACTTGGATTAGCATTAATTGTTGTTGTTGCTGAAGTTGTACATAAATTTAAACCGGTTACTGTAATCGTGAATGTACCAGACAAAAGAGATGGAATTAAGTAATTTCCTCCATTTGTTGTAATCTCCGTTCCTGCAGGATTTCCAGTTGAAGGCCCAGTCCAAGAAACATTATATCCTGGGTTTCCAGTATTTGCCACTACATTAATCGAACCATTGGATGCAGAGGCACACGCAGTGTTTGTTGGCGTTAAGTTTACAGTGGGGCCCGTATTAAGTACAATCGTAGTGGTTGCAGTTGCTGAACAACCACTATTGGTAACTGTAACAGTATAAGTTCCAACATTGGCAGCTGTAAGATTGGGTATTGTTGGGTTTTGAATATTTGAGGTAAATCCATTTGGTCCTGACCAAGAATATGTTACTCCTCCCGTAGCGTTAAGTTGGATCGTTTGTCCGGGACAATATGGTCCAGAGTTTGTTGCAGTTATTCCCGGTAAAGTGGAAACAGTAATAGTGATCAATCCATTATTTGCATTACCACCCGCTGCACAGGTGCCACCCGCAGGAACAAGAGACGATCCACCGCCGCCGCCGCCGCCGCCATTCGCTCCAGTACAACATCCATCATTACCACCGCCGCCACCGCCATAAAATCCGCCACCGCCACCACCACCGGATGCCGTTTGCCAATAGCCACCTTGTCCACCTTGACCTAGAGCACCTGGAGATCCTCCAGGAGGTGTTCCAACCCAAGGCGTACCACCATTACCGCCAGCAGTTTGAGTTCCACCACCCCCAGCAACTCCAAACGTGTTACACCCTGCTGCACCATTATTACAATTTGCTGCACCACCACACACTGGAGAAGAACCACCTCCTCTACCTCCTCCTCCTCCTGCAACAATCACACGATTGGCTAGGGCTGTACCTCCTATACGGATATCACTTGCACCACCACCGCCCCAAGAGCGATAAGTTGCTGAACCTGTAGAATTATGTCCTGTTCCTCCTCCATTCCATCCACCAGAGTTTAACCCTTGAGATCCCATTCCACCCACACGGATGTACAAGATTTGACCAGGCGTTACAGAATAACAATTTTTTGTAATTGTTGCACCATTTCCCCCATTAGGCCCACCCCCCTTTGCTCCGGCAACAACAAAAGTAACACTTGTAACTCCAGCAGGCACCGTCCATTGATCTTGAAAACCAGTGTAAAAAAATGTAACGGTCTGGCAGAAGCTTTTAGAAAAAAGAAAAAGAAAAGAAAAAATTATAGTGAGTCGAATCATTTTGAGCAAATTAAAAACGTTCAATCTGTCAAATTTACAACAAGAATACTAAATCAATATAATGAAATAATAAATCAAAAGCAGCCAATAATAATTTGCATTTCGCTTTTGAATCTAAAAAATGAACTAAAAAAATAGATTTAATTCAGATAATATTACTTTTACATATGGTTCGTTACTTTTTTATTTGCTCTCTTATATTCTTATTTTCCTCTTGTTTAAAAGACAAGGTTTCATATAAAAAATACAATACAGCCTATTGTGTTGTGGTAGTTGTTGATGGTGCCCGATATTCTGAAACATGGGGGGACTCCTCTCATCAATATATTCCTGTAATGCATAATTATTTCAAGAATTTAGGCGTTATAAATACTTCTTTTTACAACCTAGGAACAACAAATACGACAAATGGACACGTTGCAATTACAACTGGATATTATGAAAATAATATAAATAATTCTGGTCAAGAACTCCCATCGTATCACTCGTACTTTCAGGATTGGTTAAAAAAATATCCTTTGTTAACCAACAGCGCATGGATAATTTCAAGTAAGGATAAATTGGAAGTGTTGGGTAATTGTGTTCAAGGAAAATGGAAAGACATACACCAGCCTAAAACAGATTGTGGAATCAATGGTAATTTTACAGGTTATAGAAGTGACTCTATCACAATGGCTCACGCAATAAAAACACTGGTTAAACACAAGCCTAATTTACTGTTAATCAACTTAAAAGATCCTGATTATTATGGTCATCAAAACAATTGGAGTGCTTATTTAAATGCCATAAAAACGAGTGATAATTATATCTATCATTTGTGGAACACCATACAACAAGATCCAGAAATGGCTGGGAAAACAACACTTTTTGTTACAAATGATCATGGAAGACACACCTCCAATTTTCAAAATCACGGTGACGATTGTGATGGATGTAGACACATTATGCTGTATGCTATTGGACCTGATTTTAAAAAGAACATCCAAATCTCGCAAAGCAGGTCACTCATTGATATTCATGCCACGATTTCAGAAATGATGCATTTACCCAACTTTTCTCAAGGAAAAGTAATGTCAGAATTGTTTGAATAAGCAGTTTTATCTAACTGGTTTGATAACAATCACTTAATAATAAAATAATTAACCCCCCATTATTAAGTAATGGTCTAAATTATGAGAGATCTATATTTTTGTTCGTTAAAGTAGTACTTTTGAACAAATTTATTTTACATGAAAAAACTTATTTCTTTTATATTTCTATTAACATTACTGCCTGCTTTTTATTCTCAAATTGAATTGAGTGAATTATCAGTAACAAATATTAGCACCGTTGCTGATGAAGATAATTCCTATGAAGATTGGTTTGAAATCCGCAATTTAAGCCTTAATGCTGTTAATATTGATGGCTATGGATTTAGCGACGATCCATTAATGCCTTTCAAATGGCTTTGTCCAAATTATACTCTTGCGAGTGGTGAACACAAACTTATTTTTGCAAGTGGAAAGAATAGAATTCCAACTATTGATCACTATGAGTCAATTATAAATGCAAATGAAACGTGGAATTACATCGTTCCAGCAACTGAACCAGACCCAAGTTGGAGATCGCCCGGTGCAATTTTGAGTGGATGGCTAGCTGGAACTGGAGGGTTTGGATTTGGTGACGGGGATGATGGTACGACAATTGGAAGTGCAACAAGTGTTTTTATTAGAAAGTCCTTTACACTATCAAACGTTAGTGATATCAAGAGATTAATACTTTATATGGATTATGATGATGGATTTGTTGCTTATATTAACGGAGTTGAAATTGCTCGTGCTAATTTGGGAACAACAGGGATTATCACCACATTTAATACCTTAGCCACTAGCCATGAGGCAAATGGATATCAAGGATTAGCAATTGATGCGTTCGAAATTAATTTAACCCAATTATCCAACCTACTAGTTGCCGGGGAAAATGTTTTAGCTATTCAAGTGCATAATACCACTGCGAACTCCACTGATTTAACCAGTAATGCATATTTGACTGCTGGATTTGAAAGTTCAACATTTTCTTTCTCTCCAACATTACCTTGGATGAATCTTAATGCCACAGACACTTGGCATACAAACTTCACTCTTAATTCTGCTGATCAATTATTTTTAACTTCTGCTGGAGGAATTGCTCTAGCGCAAGTAACAATTCCGCCTTTACCAATAAATAACTCTTATAATTTTAATTCAACTTCTTGGTGTATCAGTCCAAATCCAACACCTTCTGATACTAATGATGCTTCTTGTTTTACAGCATTTTTAAGTAAACCAATTGTTTCAAAACCGGCCGGGATTTATGCGTCGGGATTCAAAATAGCCCTTACAAGTATAGATCCGAATACACAAATCCGGTATACAATAAATGGAGATATTCCGACTGAAAATTCTATACTCTATACAGATTCAATAACGATTGCTGCTACTACCATTATTGCAGCACGTTGTTTTGATCCAGCTAATTTGGTGTTACCAAGTTTAGTGGAGAAAAATACTTTCTTAATAAACGAAGCATATATCGGGTTGCCGGTGATTTCGATTTCATCAGATTCTGTGAATTTATATGATACACAAACCGGTATTTATGTACTAGGGCCCAATGATTACAACACTAATTATCCTTATTTCGGAGCAAATTTTTGGGAAGACTGGGAACGTTACTCCTATATTGAATATTTAGCAACAGATAGTACACAAAAATTTGAGGGCGCAGTTGGGTTGAAAATTCATGGTGGTTGGTCTAGGGCACAACCTCAAAAAAGTTTCCGGGTGAAGTGCCGCGACGATTATGGTATGAATAAGATTAATTTCCCTTTAATACCTGACAAGCCTTACATTACCAAATTTAAAGATTTTAACCTTCGAAATGGAGGAAATGATTACGGTGGCACTCGAATGAGAGATGCTTTTATGCAACGATTAACCAAAGGAACACACAACGATTATATGGGTTACACTCCTGTTATTGTGTTTTTGAATGGTCAGTATTTTGGTGAGTATGAGTTGAGAGAAACATTAAATAATGACTACATTGAGAGTAATCACGGGTTTCCTTCCGATAGTGTTACTATATTGACTGAAAATTATTTGGAAGGGTTGTCGGCAAACGATGGAACCTTAGATAATTTTTGGCCTATGTATAATTCAATTGTGGCTGCAGACCCTGCCGGTCCTGATTTTTATCCTTTAGCAGATTCATTGATTGACCTTCAAAATTTCACTGATTATATTATTGCCGAAACATATTATGGAAATGGCGATTGGAGCAATACACAAGCAAATAACATCAAATATTGGAATGTACCCGGAGAAAAATGGAGAATGATATTAATGGATTTAGATTTTGGATATGGATTATATGGTCCTACTCCAAATGATAATTTTATATCTCATGCAACAAACAATTCGTTTGTTCACATGGATGTAATTTGTGGTAAACTCCTTGCAAATCCTCAATACTTAAATTATTTTATCAATCGATATGCTGATTTAATTAATACCACTTGGCAACAAGGTAATGTTCAAAATGTGGGTAACGCTATGATAAATGAAGTAGCTCCATGGATTCCAAGACACCATACGAGATGGAGTGGTAATATGAATAATTACTTGAATACCATGACCAATATGCTCAATTGGAACCAAAGTAGAATTACAGGTGCGAGAAACGTGGTTCAAAGCCATTTTTCATTAACGGGACAAGTTACATTTACGTTGGATGTTCAGCCAGCTGCAGCAGGCAGAATACACATCTCCACTATCGAACCAAGTGAGCTTGAATACCCTTGGTCTGGGGTTTACTTTAAAGGAGTCCCTGTTAAAATTACAGCCATTGCAAACCCAGGATATACCTTTAATCATTGGGGACCAAATTCATTGTTCTCTTCCAATAATTATTCAGCTGACTTAGCAATTACGCCCACAGTTAATGCTGCATTTACTGCATGGTTTACAGGAAATGCTGTTTCCAATGCCGTTGAAATTAGTGAAATCATGGTAAATGCTGAAAACTCTATTGATAGTGATGATTGGATTGAATTGCATAACAAATTGAGCGTAGAACTAAATATTGGTGAAATGACACTTTCTGATAGTTCCTATTTTAACAACTATACCTTCCCCATAAATACCAAAATACCAGCAAACGGGTATTTAGTGGTTGCACGTGACACCGCTCAGTTTCATGCCCAATATCCTTCAGTAACTTCATTTACTGGTCCCCTGGGATTTTCATTTAATAATACAACAGAAACAATTTTTCTGAAAGATCATAATAACAACCAGATATTGAATATTACCTATACGTCATCAATGCCATGGCCATTAGGAACAGATGGTGATGGAAGAACTTTGGAGTTTGAAGGAGCGCCAAATTCTCAGAATGATCCAAATGCTTGGTTTGCTGGTTGCGTCGGTGGATCTCCGGGAGAAGCATATTTCCCGTGTGATTCATCTTTCTTAATTTCAGAAATTAATTATAAATCACTCACCACTTCTGATGCGGGAGATTGGTTTGAAATTCACTCTTTGTCAACTCAACCAATCGATTTATCTAATTGGTATGTTACCGACGGTGGAATGAATACGATTTATACTATTCCTTCAGGAACTATTGTTAATCAAAATGAATATTTGGTATTGGCAAAGGATCTTTTATTATTTGCAAGTATTCACCCAGGAATTACAAATGTTGTTGGTCCAACAGCCATAGGGTTGGGGTCTACTGAAAGTATTCTTATTTATAATACAACCAATCGTTTGATTTTTTCAGTGAATTATTCAAATCAATCTCCTTGGCCTTTAGACGCTGATGGACAAGGTAAAACCCTTGAATTACTTTCTACAACAGGAAGAATGTGTGATGGAACAAACTGGTTCGCTGGTTGTCCCGATGGTTCGCCGGGAGAAGTGTATAACCCATTATGTGACCTGGGTTTATCTGATAATCAAATGGATCGATTAGTGTTGTTTCCAAATCCAGTTACCGATATTCTACATGTGGAATTATCGACAAATACTCAGATTCAAGTGCTATCATTAGCTGGTGAATTATTGATGGAAAATAACTTCACGGCAGGAGATATTGAAATTAATATGAGTGAATTATCCAGCGGATTGTATTTAGTATCGATTCATGGAAAAACCTATCGAATAGTGAAAAACTAACTATCGAATAAAATAACAAATCCCTCTGGTTTCCTGGGGGGGGGGTAAAAAAGGTCAGTTTTATTGATAAAACCTAGTTAAATCAATAAAAATTCAAGGTGATATTTTGGGTGATTAGCGAGCTATTTGGAATCAGAATTTTTGATTGATTAAAACTTGGTGGGCCAAATGAACCCATTGCATTGTTTGAAAACGCAAATCCTTCGGTTGGAATATTTAACCAATTTTGATCAATTTGTTGATTATTGTTTTCGTCGTGGAATATACCAAAAGCATACGTACCGGCTGGCAAACTATCAATTTCGATGGTCATACCAGTTGCTGTTGGGGTTAAAAACAACTCTCGATAGGCTTGGTTCGGATCATTGAAACTTGCTTCTGAGTTATATAACGCCACATTTATTTTTCCATTGAGGTTTTGCATTCCCGAAAGATTGATGACTATTTTAGAAAGGGTATCTACATTGGTAGATGTGCTATCTTCTGGAATGACAACAACTTGGGGTTGAGGAGTTAGTTTTTTCTTTTTGCAGGATAAAATCGTAATTGAAACAAGGGCAAAAAATACGATAATAGCTATTTTGTTTATTTTCATACTGGGTTTAATTCATAACTAAATTAGCTAATTAACGCACATAAAACTCCAAATCTCGAAAAAGTCAGCCTCTTTTGATAAAATGAAGGTTAAAAGTTGTTCGCTCGGCTGTTGAATCAATTAATATGTGACCACCATGATTTTCAATAATCGATTTTACAATACTCAACCCCAAACCACGATGAATTGACTTGTCTTTTGTTGAGAAAAACCGGTCGAAAATACGTGGAAGAACATCATCAGATATTTTAGCACCATTATTGGAAAAAGATAGAATTTCATAGCCTTCGGTGGATTGATGGGTTATCTCTAAAATTCGTGTACCCGAAATCTCAGTGAGTGCCTCAGACATGTTCTGAATCAATAGATTAGTCAATTGTATAAATTGATTTTGATCTACGTACAAGAACTGATTTGGCTCAATTGTTAGGTGTACGTGAATAGTTCGTTTTGTCAATTTTTCATCCAATTCAATTACCTTTTTAATGGTGTCATACAAACTAGTTTTCTCTATCGTTCTAATATTTAAGTGATTATCTGATAAATCATTCAATTCCATGACTACTTTGTTAGACGATTTAACGGCAGCCGTTACCGCGGAATTGATAATGAATGATTTTCTCATCCAATCCAAAAATGAGAATACTTCAAGTGATAGATTTGTTTGAAGTAATTCAATGATGAATTCCTTGGAATCATTTTGTAAATTCCATTCAGCCAGCTCATGTGCTAATTTTTCATTTTTCTCTAGTGAAAATCCTGAGCTTTGAATAAGAACCGCCAAAATAACTTGTTCTTGTTTGCGTTTTAGCAGTCCACTCACATGTTCGCGCTGTTCCAAAATAAATGGTTGCCACTTTGATATAAACAGTTGATCTTTCTCTGAAAACAAGTGAAGAGATTGTTGCTTTTGCCGTTCAATTAACTCTTTCATTTCACCATTTCCTGCGTGGATAATTCCTAATGGGGTATTTAACTCATGTGCAACAGTAGCAATTGTTTGCGAGAATATTGATTGCTTTTCTAAGTTTGCAATTTGATTGTTTAATGTTTGATTTTGAGTTACAATAAAATTAATTTTTCTCTGTGATTGGTATTTTAAATAGATCAAGTATGAAACCACCAAAAGTGAAAGTATAAGTATTATACCGATCCAAAAGAGTTTGTTTATTCTTTCATTTTGTTTTTCAAGTTCCAATTGCTTTAATGCTTCCTTTTTCTTATTATTAATTTCTTCGATCTGGTATTTATTTTCCAATTCTTTTCGGATAAAAACTTTTGATTTTTCAATATTGAACAAACTATCCTTTAACCCCTGGTAACTTTTGAAATGAAAAAATGCCCGTTCTGAATTTCCCTTTTTGTCATAAATCAAACTTAAAATTTCGTGTGCATCACGCTTAATATGAATCAAATCATACATTTGACCAATTTCCAGTGCTTTTTCTGCTTGACTTTGAGCTTCAGCTAATTTATTTTCATTCACTAAAATGGTAGCTTTCACGATGCGCCCACTACTAACCCCCTCATTATCTTGGTTTTCGCTTCTAATTTGGATACTTGTATCAATATGAGAGAGGGCCAAAGCGTACTTTTTCTGAGCATTATAAATTTCAGCTAAATGATATTGTATTTCAGCAATTCGATACTTAATACCTATTTTTTGTGCTATTTTTTGTGCTTTAAACTGATAATATAATGCCTTATCGTATTTTCCTTCTATGAAATAAATATCTCCAATATTGGTCAATCTTCCGCTAATACATTGTTGATCTCCTATTTCTTCACAGATTTTCAGACTTTTATTTTCATACTCGAATCGCTTTTCTTTATCACCAAGCTCAGTATATACTTTGTTCATATTCAAATATGAATTGGCTAACCCACGTTTGTCTCCCAATTCTGAGCGAATAATAATGCTTTCATTAATTAAATCTATCGCTTCTGCATATTTACCTAGGTGCGAGTAAGCAAGCCCAATAAATGAGGATGTTGCCGCCATATTGATTTTATCATTCAGTTTTTCACTCAGCACTTTAGACTTCAGAAGTAGTTGGGTTGCCTCCTCGTGTTTACCAATTTCTGATAAAAAAACACCTTTAAAATAATAAGACGAAGCGAGCATGAATTGATCAGATGACTCCAGTGAAAGTTTAAGTGCTTCATTTACCAATTGTAAGGCTAAGTTATTATCGCCTTTGGCAGAAACCGCTTTAGCTTTATAATTCAGCGCCCGAATATAATACCCATTTGTTTTTTGGGAGGAAAGTTCATTCAACACAGAATCACACAACCGAATGGAATAGTCGTAATTACTTTGTACATATAAAATGGACGATAAATACGTTTTTATAGCTGGGGAAATACTTTTCACCCTTCTTAGCTTGGATATTATACGTTCAGATTTTTCATAATTTCCGTGAATAATCTGTTCGTGAATTTGTTGTAATCGAGAATGATATTGAACATCACCACAATTTTTAGTGATGACATACTTGTATTCGGCTTCATTTATTTTTTGTGCAGAAATTCTAGACAGACAAAACAAACTAAAAAAAACAATTACTATATATGATGTCTTAATTTTCATTTATTTCCACAAAAATAACTACAATTATCAACCTCAACAAAAAAATCAAAAATCAAAGAGAAAAAAAGTATAATTTCCTGTAAGGGAAATAGTTAGAATTGATTACCTAACTAGGTTACTGTTAATTACCCAATGCCAAAATCAAAAAGGTTTCGTCGCCTTCAAATATAGTTGTAATGTAATACCTACTTATGGTTAAGGGCAAACCTAACGATTCTAAATAAACGAAACGCTCATTGTAAATTTCAATTAGCGTTTCGTTTCTAGGTAATCCATTTTTTGAGCTCGCAACAATTAGATAGTGTGCTTCACCCGGAACAAATGGGAGCTGAATTCAGCCATTAATTAATTCCTCAATTGCATTATTGTTCTCGAGTGCGTCAATTATACTCAGAAAAGAATTTCGTTTAAATGCTTATTAACATTGGAAGAATTTTTTCAACGGATTAAAGCTTAATCAAATAAGTAATGAAAAGGATGTTGAATTTATTCCTTTAGATAAAATGTTGCCTCTTCTGGTTCATCATAACCGACTACCAACTTCCCTCTAAATAATCGAAACCCAAAGTTATCCCCTGTGGTAGGGCTCATGCCAAATAAATCAGCTGAGCTACCATAAGTGTCTATACCGACATTGATGAAGTAAAAAATCGCATCATTTTTATTCGTTACTTTAATACCGTATGTATTGTACGACGAAATATAACTATATTCGACATTCAATCCGCTATTTGAATCATAAAATACTTTTCCGTCCATATAGTTTATTACATCAACATCGCTTTCAAAATAAACCGTTTGGGCATTTATTGCGTTCGTAAAAAATAGTACCCCGATTACAAATAATACAGTTCTCATAAATTGAGTTTTAAAATTTTAGGGTAAGATAGGTATTCTAAAGCACAAATTGTCAATCGAATAACTTTATTCATTAGAACTTACCTAATCAAATTCACGTGTCCATTATAGGTGTAAACGGTATTATCCATTGAGCTTTTAAACTTAATGGTATACGTATACGTCCCAACTTGAACTTCATTGCTTTTGAATGTACCATCCCAGCCTTGGTCAACATCTTCGGTATAGAAGAACTGTTCTCCCCATCTGTTGTAGATAGCAAACTCGTACGTGCCCGGTCTGTAACCCGCTGTAAGAATTGGTAAGAAAACATCATTCAATCTATCTCCGTCTGGCGTGAACGAATTTGGCACATAAATTATTACTTCGTCTTTAACACATACCACCTGAACAGCGGTGTCTGTACATCCATCTTGGGCAGAAGCAACCAATATTACCTGATAGCAACCGATTGAATCATATGTGTGGTTTGTGCTAACAAAATCACTTTCAGTTCCATCACCAAAGAACCATTGAAATTCAGTGGCATTAACAGAAGTATTTGTAAACTCAAATACAGGATTTGAAATAGGTTGTGACAATGGATCAGGTGTAAACGAGGCTACTAATTCATTCACACAAACAAAATCTTGAAGCGTGAGGGAGTCTGTACATGCCTCAGCGGTTGTACTAACTAAAGTTACATCATAACACCCATAACTATCGTATATATTAGTTACAGAAACTAATTGATTTGAAGACGCACCATTTCCAAAATACCACATGACAGATGCGCTAGTTGGGCCATTTCCATTTGCACCTGTTAAATCTGTGAATGTTGGACTAAATCGTAAACAACCACCAAAATTCATGTCGGAAGAGAATAACACATTTGGCATTGGATTTACTACAACTGTTATATCTGCTGTATCTGTACAACCAAATTGGTCATATCCAATTACCACATAATTATCTGTTTCCGTTGGAACAAACGGTACATTATCAATTACATTATTGTCCCAAATATAAGTTACTGCTCCAGATCCCCACAAAAGAGCCTGTTCACCGGCACACAAAATAGAATCGACCACATTGACTGAAACTATCGGAAGCGGATGAACAATAAGTTCCATCGTATCGCTCGCAATACAACCATTTTGAAGATCTGTACCAATTACCACATAAGTATTCGTTTGATCGGGGGTAAATATTTCTCCATCTGTTACGTCATTATTCCATAGGTAAATGTCAGCATTACCCGTTGCTGTCAATGTATAAGATTCACTAAAACAAATTGCATCATCAGGTCCTGCATTAACTACAGGAGGTAGTTCAGTTGAGTACTCGATAAATACAGAATCCGAGTTTTGACAAAGATTAATGTCTGTTCCTGTTACATGTAGCATAACCGATTCCGTTGGACAATAAGATTGGCCTTGTAGCCCTCCGTCGTCCCATATGTATGTTATTGCCGTACCTGTGGCGTTCAATATTAAGCACTGATTGAAACATAAAAATGTACCTATTCCTGCATCAACGATTGGTAATGGATGAACAGTTATATTAAAAGTATTAGTAGCTCCGGAACATCCAAATGCGGTCGGAGTAACAACAATTTCTGCAGTTAAATCACTTTGCTGAATCAAGAAATCATTGGAAGCATAATATGAATCAAGATTTCCAACGCCATTAGCACCTAAACCAATCGAAATATTGTTATTCGTCCAAGTGTAATTTGAAGGAATATTCGAACTAAAATAAACTGAATCCGCGAATTCATTATCACAATAAGTCAAATCGGCAGTGGAGTTTATAACAGGAACCGGTTTCACCTCAATTTGCATAGTTTCAACTAGGCCCGGACAACCATTATAAACAGGCGTTATGGTAATCGTCGCTATCTGAACACTTGTGCTTGTTACCGCTGTAAATGATGGTATACAATCTGTATCTGATCCGATCATGCCAATTCCAATATTATCCGAGTTCCATAAGTATATTACATCTGGTGTAGATCCGGTAAAGCAATAGGTTGGAATTAATGTACCGGAACAAACTGAAATATCACTTGATGATACTTGAGTAATCGGATATACTGTGATTAAGAAAGTATCTTTAATACCTGTACATCCATTGAGTACTGGTGTAACAAAAACTGTGTCTATCTGCGTAACTCCACTTGTATTATAAGTAAGAAAAGGGTTAATATCCCCAGTGCCGAATTGCGTCAATGTTCCTGAAGTATCAATTGAAATATTCGTGTTATACCAATTATAATCGGCCAACGCATAGTCTCCTTGAAAATCTATTAATGGTGTATTTGTATTAGCACAAAGTGTAATATCAAGCATGTCAGGAAAAACATTCGGTTTAGGTCGGACAGTAACTGTAAATGAATATGTTTGTCCGGCACAACCATTAAACATTGGTGTTATTGTTATTGTAGAAGTCTGATTTATTAAAGAAGTATTAGTAACTGTGGCCGATAATGAACTTCCTGTTCCACCAGAAACTATATTAGTTAAAGTATTGTCGTTTGTCCAAGTATAGGTAGCACCTGAAACACTTCCATTAAATATAATGTTAATCAATGAATCTGAACAATAAGAATAGCTTGGGAAACTAGTAGAAACTATTGCCGTTGGATTAATAGTAATTGTTAAGGTATCTGAATCACCTGAGCATCCATTATTTGTTGTAGAAACAATAATTGAATCTGTTAAAGGCGTTCCCCCACTATTAATACCAATAAATGGAGTAATACTGGATCCTGTTCCATTATTGGTTGGGTGACCCACATTATTGTCACCAATCCAGCTAAACGATGTTCCGGATAATAAACTTGTGAATTGGAACAAGTCTGTCAAACTACCATTGCATAATGAATCATATGTTTGAGATAAAAACAAATCAGGTCTTGGTTTAACAGTAATATTAAAAGATTCTGTTATACCGGAGCAGAAACCATCAGTAGGTGTCACTATAATATGTGAAACAATATCATTAAGAGTATTATTTGTCAAAGTTTGAGTGGGAATAATATTTATACCATCTGAGGCTAAACCAGAAGCCATTTCAGAGTTTTGCCATTGATATATTACATTTGAATTTGTAAAAGTACCACTGAAAACATATTGATTCAATATTTCACCACTACATAGTGTGGTATCCGCAATAGGATATATATTTGGAATGGGATCAACTGCGCTAATGGTAAATATTTGAGGGATTCCAGCGCATATTTGACCTAGGGTTGTTAATTTTGGAGTTACAGTAAATGTTGATGTAACAGTAGTGTTTGTAATCCCAACGAGATTAAAAGATGGCACATTCCCTATGGTTCCCCCATTTCCTGATATGCCAACGGAAGTATTATTATTATCCCAAACATAAACTGCCGCTGGATCATGACTACCACTAAATAGAACTGCATTTGTTGCCGCTCCTGAACAACCGCCCTGATCCGTGATTGGATAAACCAAAGGAACCGGTAAGACTGTTAAGTTGAATATTTCAGGGGTTCCATAACATCCGCTAAAGCTAGGGGTTACAGTAATTTGAGCCGTAATGGTGTTCTGTAACGAATCAGGGACCAAAAAATTTAAAACATCACCGGAACCTGCTGCAGGGAGTCCAATAATTGGCTCTGTATTTGTCCATGTGAACGTTCCACCAACAACACAATTCAGACTAGAAAAATTAATTGGTGAAGTTGAAGAATTTCCACATAATTGTTGATTCGATATCGGCGCAATATCCGGAACTGGATTAACCGTTATTGTAAAATTTATTGGAGGTCCAGTACAACCATCATATGATCCAATAACAGTAAAATTAGCAGTCTGTGGAATACAATCCGTATTAGTTGCGGTAAATGGTGGTATGTCGTCAAACCCAGGGTTACTCAATCCAATTGAGACATTGTCATGAGTCCAATTATAAGTAGCAAATCCATCAAGAATTCCCGTAAAATCAACAAGCTGAGTAGTGTTATTGTGACAGACACTTTGATTAGAAGGATTATTAGAAATGGTTGGAATAGGTTTAACAACGATATGAAAAATCATTGGCGTCCCATCTGGACAACCTGTTAAAGTTGGAGTAACTGTAATGGTGGCATCTTGAATTATACTTCCACCGTTATTAGTTGTAAAAGGAGCTATATCTGCTGATCCTAATCCTGGTAAAACTATTGGAAGGGATATAGAAGTATTATCGTTTTGCCACATATAAGTCACTCCAGGTGCTCCTCCCGTAAATACAGCTCCGGGATATATTTGCCCACCACACAACGTGTCGTTTTGAATTTGATTTACCACTGGCTCAGGATTCACAGGAATCGTAACGGTAAATGGATTTCCTAAACATCCTGCAGCACTTACTGGCACAACAGTATAAATTACATTGACAACGGCATTGGTTATATTTGTAAAGGCATCATCAGATAAAGCAGTAGCAGATAAACCATTAGCGACTGCAGCACCTCCTGCAGAAACAGTTAACCCATTAAGATTTAATCCCGTTACATCATAGGTTGATGCCAAAACACCTGTACTAGTTCCAA
>JBILYP010000057.1:0-3653 GCA_044377675.1 Crocinitomicaceae bacterium | reverse complement strand
CGAAATTGCTGTTGTTTCAACAATTGGAGGTATTGCACCTTACACCTATGCATTAGGAAATGGATCGTATTTACCAGATATTATTTTTGACAGTTTAGCACAGGGTTCATATATTATCACGGTTCTTGACAACAATAATTGCTCCTATCAAGAAACAATTTCAGTTCCGATATTCGCAGGGCCTTCCTTGATTCAATCAAGTCAAATCAATCCAAATTGTGGGTTGTCAAATGGAAGTTTGGTAATTAATGGCACAATAGGCGGTAGTGCTCCTTATCAATATTTGATAAACAATTCATCAATTCTTTCAGGTGATACGTTAAGTAACTTAAGTTTAGGTCAATATGTGATTTCTGTAACTGATGCCAACGGTTGCACCTTAACCCAAAATGAAAATTTGGTTATGACAGCTGGGATCCCTTCTATTTTTATACCCAATGTATTAACGGCTAATGAAGATGAAACAAATGATATATGGAAAATTAATACAAAATGTGTTGAGAATATTGATTGTCTCATTCTAAATCGTTGGGGAGCTGTTATTTATGAATTTAATGAAATTACTGGAGGCTGGGATGGTAGGACAACGGGTGGAGTAGAAGCTGTATCAGGTGTATATTTTTATCGATTAACGATCAATGATTTTGGCGGAGATTCAGAAGTTTTTCACGGACACATCACATTGATCAGGTAATATTAAAGCAAACCTCACACATTAAACGATATTTCAATAAGTGATTCTTTCCTTTTTTTCTGTAAAATTGGGCCATTAATATCTAGTTAGTTGATTTTATAGTTTTTGTTGGGCTGAAGGGAAAAAATAGCTTGAGTTAGTTGCTTGTTTTCATCCTCAAAAAATTATCGTCGAAAAACTAAGCGTCCATGAAGTTGTTTTCATCTTTTTTTCTATTCATCTTGACAAGTGTAGAGTCACAATAAAAACAGTTTTTTTTGATGTCTTTGATTTGTTTCAAAGCTAAAAAGCATATCGCTTTACATAGTTTTCATCCTGTTTTTTGTCCATTAACCCACAATTTCATATATTTGGTTGAATTATTAGTAATTATTTAATAAATTGTCACAACATTTATTCCTGTCCATTCAAAATGTATTTCATATAACAATACAGAATTAATAAGTTGAAAATTCTAAGAATTTTTATTTTTATTGCGGCAATTAACTAAATAACCTAGAGTATATGATGAAATTTAGTAATTTATTTTTGTTTTTATTTCTTGTTCATTTCTTGAATGGGCAGATTGTAATTAATGAAGTTATGGTTAATCCACAAACCAATTCATTGAATTCTCAGTTTCAATCTCTCAAAATGTGTTCGCAACCAACTTATGGGTCTGAATATATCGAGTTATATAATCCAACGGGATGCGCTGTAGATATTAGTTGTTATTTAATTGGTTTCAATACAAATTTTGTTACTGGTATAAATGGTACATTTCGTTTTCCGGCTGGTACGATTGTTCCCGGAAACGGTTTTTTATCGATTGGGGGACCGAATTCAGGCGCAACAATTAATCTTTTTTCCGTTTGTGCTTCAGTAAATTTGAATACAGATGCAGATAGATGGTATATTCCAAATGGAGATGGTTATTTAATGCTGTGGGACGCGACGGGTACCGCAATAGATGCCGTATATTGGACAATAAATTCGAATGAACCAAATAAATGGGGAGTGGACTCTGATATATCTGTTGCTCCGACTTTTGTCGCACAAGGAAATAATTGTTCTACCGTTAGCACATTGAATGGCCCAGCACAAATACCCTCATCATCTTCCATTGTATTCTATGCCGGTCAATCTCCTTCAATAGGCACGGTCATTCACCGTATCGTAGATGGAGGCTTAAGTTGGAGTACTAATGCAAGCCCTACAATTAATGCTTGCAATGGCGTTTGTAATCCTTCGACATCAACTTTCCAACTTAATGCTACAATAACTCAACCCACATGTGGGAATAGCGATGGAGTTATTACATTTAATCCGTCACCAAGCGATACTTATTTTTATAATTGGCCTTTCCCTACAACGGGTACTGTTAGTAGTTCAACTAATTTAGCTGCCGGAAGCTATCAAATTTCCATTACAAATCTTGCTGGTTGCAGCGTGGATACCACAGTCGTTTTAATTGAGGACTGTCAAGGATGCGGGCTTGTGGCCACTGTTTCTGTGATTCCTAATTCTGTATGTGAACCATGCTTTTATAGTGGCCCTCCGATTCTTATCAATGAGTTAATGATTTCACCTTCCGTTAATGACGGTTCGATTTCAGGGCCTGGACCTGCTGGTGGAAGGGGTGAGTGGATCGAACTTTATAATCCTGATTTATGTGATAGCGTCGATATTTCTTGTTATTACTTGGGGAATTCTACATCCGAGGGCTCCGGTGGATTTAGATTACCCACAGGTACTATTATTCCACCCAATGGATTTTGTATGGTTCGGGGAGTAAATGTTGATCCGGTTCCTAGTAACCTTCTCGTTCAAAACGGAGGAAATGTTGTGGAAGTAATTGTTCCAGGTGAAGTTAACCAAACAGGAATTTGTTGCACAGGCACAAGGGTCTGGTTTCCAAATGCTGGTGGATGGTTTGCCTTTTATGATGCGAATGGAAATCCAGTGGATGCCGTGAGATGGGGCCCAGGAAACACAGCCTCTTTAGCTGGACAACCTTGTATTTCTTCATTGCCCGGATGTTCTATCGGGGCGAGTTTGCTCAGTTATAATGACATTCCTACTAATTTAAAGTTTTATGCCAGTCCTGCTGATGGAGGAACACATTTCGGTCAAACAATTCGCAGAATGCCTGATGGAGGTAGTTGGGCTGGGATAGGGCAGCCTACCTATTCAATTTGTAATGATGTACAAAATTGCTTAACCGGGTCGTTAGTTGGCTATTGTAACGGACAAGGTACCGTGAATGTAAATACTGGTCAGGCACCATTTAATTATCAATGGAACGATCCATTATTACAGAATACTCAAACTGCGACAAACCTATGTGAAGGAACATATGAGGTCGTGGTGACAGATGCCAATAATTGCCAAGAAACATACACTGTAAATGTAATAACAAATCCTTTTAATCTTTCAACTATAGTTCAGAATCCGGGCTGCCAACAATCAAATGGTTCAATAACAATAGATCCTTTTGATCCAAATTATTCCTATACTTGGTTGCCTAATGTTTCTACCTCAAATTCTGCTTTTAATTTACCACAAGGAACGTACACGATTTCCATTTCGCAAGGATTTTGTTCATTAGATACAGTAATTGTGCTTCAAAATCCGATTCCTTTTTCAGTTTCTGCTCAATCAGTACAAACTACTTGTGGTGAAAATAATGGGTCCATATTTTTTAACCTAACTCCTGCTGGTAACTATGTTTATTCGTGGTTTCCGAATGTTTCCGTTGCAGATTCGGCTTCAAATTTAGCTGCCGGATCCTATCAAATATCTATAACGGATAATGTTTGTGCCTTCGACACAACTATAACAATATTACCAAGCGTAGGTTTAACTTCAGCTTCCACGGTTTATAATTCCACCTGTCAACTATCAAATGGGGCAATAGCTATCGATGTTTTTCCAATCGGCACCTATACATATACATGGCCAACCGGCATAAATTCCACCA
>JBILYP010000008.1:0-116455 GCA_044377675.1 Crocinitomicaceae bacterium | reverse complement strand
CCAAGAATAATACCGTATGTTTTTTGTTGGTGTTTTGATTCTGTCTCTGCTTTCTCTTTTTGTAGTTTTTGTTCATTTTCTAGAAGTATATCATCAAATTCAATTTTTACAACTTCTCTAATGAGTGTAAGTTTATTTTTTTCTAATTGAACACTATCTTTATAAATACTGTATTGCTGATACATTTCTAAAGATTTTTTTGGATTGTTATCAGCCTTATAAATTTTATATAATAAGTCATATAGATTTAATTTTAATTCATTGTCAGAATTTTTATCTAGACTAGCCAATAAAGATTCCCCCATTTTTTGAGCCGCTTCAATATCTCCTTTTTTTAATTGTAATTCCGCAGAAATAATTTGACCTTCAGTTATAAAACTTGAAACTTTAAGTTCGTTGCTAATTGTGTTCATTTTTTTAGCATAATTACTGGCTTCTTCTATCTTATTTAACGCCAAATGAATTTTTGCCAAGGTTGCATAACATGAAACTAAAAAAAACTTATCATTAGTAAGCTCTATTATTTTTAATGCTTTTTCATAATATATTTTAGATTCCTTGTACTTTTTTAGTTCATAGTTTGTCCAGCCAATATTTATGTAGATCACTGCTTTTCTTCTTTGAGGAACATCGATATTTTTAATGGTTGAAAGTGCCTTTTGATAATATTCTAATGCTAAATCGTAATTCTGTATATAAAGGTAGACGCTTCCTATGTTAGTTAACATATTCGATTCTCCTTTTTTCTCTTTTAAATTTTTATAGATTTTAAATGCCTTATAAAAATATTGAAGCGCTTGTTTATAGTCTTTTTTGTTTGCATAAACATTACCTATATTACCTGAAATAGCTGCTTTTAAGGTAGGATTATTTAGTTTTAATGCTAATTCTTCTGCTACTTTATAGTAGTGCATAGATTTATCTAATTCGCCTTTATGTCTATAAATACCACCTCTGTCATTAGCAACATTGTAGAGTTCTTTGGTATTATTTTTTTCTTTTGCAAGTTGGTAGTAGTACGCTAATACGTTGAGAGCAACGTCTGGTTGCGCCTGATTATTTAAAATATAATAGTCAGCTAATGCCTTGAACCTTATAGAATCTGAATTTTTAGTGTTTTCCCAAACTGATTTTAGATCAATAGACTTGTTTTGAGCAACAATATTTATTGTTGAAAAAAGGAAAACGATAATAAGAAAACTATTTTTAGTCATAAATTTATTTTAATACTGTAATGATTTTTGGATGTAATTTAAATCATTGAATTGTTGGCGGTTTAACCATTAGTCAATTTCGGTTCAAGCTTGCCCTTAACTTCCTCAGCATTTTATTTGCCGTTCTTTCAAAGATAAAAATTAATGGCAAATAAAATGAAGTTGTACGAAGCCACGCTATGGGATTAGTAAATGTTCGTTTGTGTTGTGGCGTTGTTTGATAATGAAGAAAATGATGTAAAACCAAAGAGAATAGATCATTTTTTTAATCAGTTGGTGTTTTGAGGTGATGAGTTAGAAAAGATTAGACATAGATTGCCCATTGCGCCGTTGGCGATTGATTTGGTTTTCGGATGTCAAAGAGCGTTTAGAAGAGTAATTCAAGTAGGGACGGGAGCTTTGGTTGATGTTGGATAAAGTTTTCCATATTTGCATTTGGTGCATTTTTGAGGGTCTTTTTCGAAGAGTTGGCGATAGACTTCATAAGCGTTTAAGCCAACGAGTTCAGGTAAAAGAGTGACTTTATCTAACAGCTCAATGCATTGTTCGATGTTTGCTTGTAAATGACGAAGTGCCATGAAGCCAAAGTAACGTATCTTGCTAAATCCACTTGGGAGCACGTGTTGTAAAAACCGACGAATGAACTCATCTTGATCCATTGTCATGTTCTTTCGTAAACCTGCGCTTTTGTAGTCTTTATAGGAAAAAGTCACTTTTCCATCCGCATGGTCAATGATACGTTGATTGGATAACGCAACACGATGGGTGTAATTGCCCAAGTAATTGATTAGGTTTTCAGGATTGGCAAAAGGTTTTTCACTGTACACCACCCACTGTTTTTTGTAACATTTCTCTTTGAGTTCTACAAACAATTTCACGTCACGCGGAAGAGTCATGATATTCTTTTTTACCGCTTGCTCAATCGACCGGCAAAGTATTCCACGAAAGACAGCACTGAGGATTTTTACAGGTAAGAAGAACTTTTTATGCGAAGGAATCCACTCGGATTGATCTTCAGAGAGTCCTCCTGCTGGAACAATCATGTGTATGTGTGGATGATACACTAATGTTTGCCCCCAAGTATGCAAGATGGCTACCGCTCCGGGATTTGCTCCCAAATAGTTGGTGTTTTTAGCGCATTGCGTCAGTGCTTTTCCCGCTGCTTGAAAGAGCAAGTGATAGGCTTGTTTTTGATTAATGTAAAACAACGTATGCAAACACTCAGGAATGGTGAACACCAGGTGAAAGTACTTTGTGGGAGGAAGGTTTCCGGAAAGTTTGTCCACCCATTTTGCCTTTTTTACAAATTGACATTTCGGACAATGTCTGTTTCTACATGAGTTGTAAGCTTGACGTTTATGCGTGCAACTATCACAGGCTTGCAGATGTCCGCCGAGTTTGGCTGTTCGGCATTGAAGTATGGCATTGAAAGCATCTTTTTGTACAAGTGAATAGCGCTTGGATTTCAAAAAATGCTCCGCTCGATCAGCGAAAATTTGCGCTAAATCAACGGAAGTTCGTTGGTTGTTCATCGGGATTAAAGATTCATTGTTTCCAAGGGCGAGACAATGCTTTTGGGATTTACATTGGTCAGATGCAAATAAATGGATGTGGTCTTTAGTGAAGTATGTCCCAAAAACTCTTGAATGAGCCGAAGGTTGACTCCGGCTTCTAATAAGTGTGTAGCAAAGGTATGACGCAAGGTATGCGAGGAAATTTCCTTTTTTATACCGGCGCGAATAGCATTTTTCTTCACAATGTGATCGAGTGTTCTGTCGGAAATACTAACGCCTGGATTACCCTGCGGTTCAAAAAGGTAGGTTTTTGGCCGTTCCATTTGGTAATACAAACGAAGAATTTCAAGCGTTTTTGGTGATAAAATGGACTGACGATCTTTACGTCCTTTACCTTGCGAGATACACACCACCATTCGTTCTGAGTCAATGGCTTTTGGTTTCATTTGTAGCAGTTCCGACTTACGCAGACCAGCAGAATACATGAGCATTAACATAGCGCGGTGTTTGAGGTTTCGGGTGCTGGAAAGCAGATTTTCTACTTCACTCACAGAAAGTACCGTTGGCAACTTTTTCTCTCTTCGAGGCCGCTTGATTTTAATGCCGTCCCACGGTTGCTTGAGCACATCTTGAGTGAAGATTTTAAACGCACTGATGTTTTGATTAATATAGGAAACCGAACGATTTTGTTCCACCAACAAAAAATGTAAAAAAGACTTTAATTCTTCCGGTGAGATCAAATGTAAGGGTTTGTTGATTTTAGCCTCTAACACCATCATGCAATCACAGTAAGTTGAAACGGTATTCGCACTGAAATTACGATACTCCATTTCAAACATGAGTTTTTTAACGTCCGTAGACATCTCTCTTTTCATAAGATAAATTTTAGGAATTAATAACCCTAAATTTACCACAGAGAATTACCGATTTGGTTAAAATCGGTTTAGTTCAACTTACTTATACACGCTACAAACCTTCTTCAATAAACTAAATCTTGTTGTATGTGCGCAGGTTTATTGCGTTAAGCTAAAATAGTAATATTTATTGCAAATTATCAAAAGGTGAACGCATTTATTGTAAAATGATTTTCTGATAAAATCTTCGCTCACTTGCTCTAATTTCCTTTATCCTTTCCAAAAGTTCGTCAAAGTAATCTTGACCAAAGTTTTTTCCTTGTTTTAATCGTTCATCATCCATTACAAAACCTTTGATGATAAATTCATGGAGAGTCGTAGTTGCCCATTTTCTGAAATCAGTTGCTTGATCTGAATTTACTCGGTAACCAACAGCTAAAATTGCTTCTAAACGATAAAAATTGGTTTTATAGTTTTTACCATCATTAGCAGTTAGTGCAAAATTTGCACTAACTGAAACTTCATGAAGCTCATTAGTTTCAAATTTTTTTTTCAAATGTTTAGTTACAACTGTCCTATCAATCCCAAACAATTCTGCAATTGCTTTTTGAGTGAGCCAAAAGGTTCCGTTTTGAAAGTGGACAGAAACTTTTACCTTTTCACGTATTGAACTGTAAAGTAATATTTCTCTTATCTGGTTTTTTGCCAAGGTCATTTGAAATGAATAGTTTTTAATCTAATATAACTTTAAATATAACAAAACTTTTTCAAAATTTAAACAAAAAAAGGTCACGAAACTCGTGACCCTTCTCATTTCATGTTATTTGGAATTACAAAGTTCCCCTCAAGGCTTGCTCTCTTTCAATTGATTCAAACAAAGCTTTAAAATTTCCTGCTCCGAAACCTTTTGCTCCCATGCGCTGAATTACTTCGTAAAATAGAGTAGGGCGATCTTCAACTGGTTTGGTGAAAATTTGTAATAAGTAGCCTTCTTCATCTGCATCAACAAGGATCGATAGTCTTTGAAGTTCTTTTATATCTTCTTTCATCATATCTCTGTGAACGCCTAATCGCGTTGGTATTTCATCATAATACGCTTGTGGTGGAGGTGGTAAAAATTCAACCCCACGCGCTTTTAAATCGGCAACCGTTTTGATAATATCATCCGTTGCTAACGCTAAATGTTGTACACCCGCACCTTCATAAAAATCAATATATTCTTCAATTTGAGATTTTTTCTTTCCTTCAGCAGGCTCGTTAATCGGGAATTTAATACGACCATTTCCGTTACTCATCACCTTACTCATTAAAGCAGAATATTCCGTGGTAATTTGCTTGTCGTCAAAGGTTAAAAAGTTTACAAAGCCCATAACATCTTCATACCACTTTACCGTATCATTCATTTGATTCCAGCCCACATTACCCACCATATGATCAATAAATTTTAGACCTACTGGTGCCGGATTGTAGTCGCTTTCCCACTTTCTAAATCCGGGTAAAAACTCACCTTTATAGTTTTTGCGTTCAACAAACATGTGAACGGTTTCTCCGTACGTATAAATACCTGCACGAACTACTTCACCATGTTCATCTTTCTCTACAACAGGCTCCATGTATACTTTTGCTCCGCGTTTCACTGTTTCTTCAAATGATTTACGCGCATCTTCGACCCACAAAGCAATTACTTTAACGCCATCACCATGCTTTTTTACATGCTCGCCTATTGGCGAATCACTCGTTAAAGCAGTAGTTAATACTAAACGAATTTTATCTTGTTTTAACACGTACGAAACTCTGTCTTTTAGTCCTGTTTCTAATCCAGCATATGCATGAGATTGAAAGCCAAAAGCTGTTTTGTAGTAATGAGCCGACTGTTTTGCATTACCAACATAGAACTCAACATAATCAGTTCCTAATAAAGGCAAGAAATCTTGTGCACCTTCAAAAATTTTTTCTAGTCCGTATTCCACATTGGAAACTTCTTTTGATTTATTAACTTCTTGAGACATAGAGAATTGTTTTTGAGAAAATTAGTATTTATTTTTAATATTTTAGTGGTGCCATGAATTCATGTATTCGCCCATTTCAACTCCCAATGCTTGTTTGGTTAGTTTTAACGGTTTAAAGGTATCAATCATAACAGCAAGTTCCTGCGTTTCTTTTTGGCCAATACTGCGTTCGTATGCTCCGGGATGCGGGCCGTGTGGTATTCCAGCAGGATGAAGGGTAATTTGACCTTTATCCACGTGATTTCGACTCATGAAATCGCCATCCACATAATAAAGTACTTCGTCTGAATCTATATTACTGTGATTGTAAGGTGCAGGAATAGAATCTGGATGATAATCATACATCCTTGGTACAAAGGAACAAATCACAAATGCATTAGTTTCAAACGTTTGATGCACTGGTGGCGGTTGATGTACTCGACCTGTAATTGGTTCAAAATTATGAATGGAAAATGCATATGGGAAATTATACCCATCCCAACCAACAACATTGAATGGGTGATGTGCATAAACATAGTCATACATCGTGTCTTCCTTCTTGATTTTAATGAGAAAGCGACCATTTTCATTATGCGTTTCCAAGTGCTCTGGTCGGCGAATATCTCTTTCACAATAAGGAGAATGTTCTAACAATTGACCAAACCAATTTCGGTATCTTTTGGGAGTATAAATAGGATGAAATGACTGAATAATCAACAAACGGTTATCTTCAGATTCAAAGTGCATTTGATAAATCATTCCACGCGGAACTACCAAATAATCTCCGTACGAAAAATCAATATTTCCAAGTTGCGTTTTTAAGGTTCCGTTTCCTCGGTGAATAAAAATCACTTCGTCTGCATCCGCATTCTTGTAAAAATAATCGGTCATCGATTTTCTGGGAGAAGCCAATTCAATGTAGACATCTTTATTCACCAACATGGGCGTTCTACTCTCCAAATAATCATCTTTTGGTTCCACATTAAACCCTTGCAAACTCCTCATTTGCATGTTTCTATCCAACCCTATTTCTGGAGCAACGGATTGTTTTTGGATTATTTCTATCACAGCTGTTGGAGGCTGAATATGATAGAGTAGGGAGGACATCCCATCAAAACCGATAGTACCAAACAATTGCTCGTAATAAATACCCCCTTCTGGGTTTTTAAATACAGTATGTCTTTTAGTCGGAATTTTACCGAGTGAATGATAAAAAGGCATTATTTTAATTTATAAAGTGAATAAATGTAATAAATAATCTTTCTTGTATAAGAGATTTCCTAAACTATTGAAAACAAAATAACAAGTATTCCGTGAAACGATAAATGATTTTTATCAGTTTTTAAAAGTTATTTGTTCTACTTATTTAGTTCGACCTGGATACACTTTTAACGCTTCTTCCAGGCACTTAACGGCATTTTTCAAGGCATCTTGATTCAATACATACGCTAACCTAACTTCTTGTTTACCAAGTCCTTTGGTTGCATAAAAACCACTCGCAGGCGCCATCATAACTGTTTGTCCTTCGAATGAAAAATCTTCCAATAACCATTGACAAAAAACATCGGCATCATCCACAGGGAGTTTTGCAACAGCATAAAATGCACCTTGCGGCATAGGACAAAAAACGCCTTCAATGGCATTTAATCCATTCACCAAAATATTTCTTCGTTCAACATATTCGGCCACCACATTGTCAAAATAACTTTGCGGTGTTTGAAGTGCAGCTTCTGCAGCAAATTGATCAACTGTTGGAGGAGAAAGTCTAGCTTGTCCAAATTTTAGTGCCGCAGCCATCACATCTTTGTTGCGCGTAACAAGCGTACCAATACGAGCCCCACACATTGAGTATCGCTTAGATACAGAATCAATCATGATTACATTTTCATCAATTCCTGGTAGATTCATCGTTGAAAATGGAACGGCTCCTTCGTAACAAAACTCACGGTAAACTTCATCAGAAAACAGAAATAAATCGTGTTTTTTAATCACTTCTGCTAATTTTTCTAATTCTTCTTTGGAGTATAAATATCCGGTTGGATTTCCGGGATTGCAAATGACGATTGCTTTCGTTTTAGAAGTAATTTTCTTTTCAATTTCTTCAATGGGAGGTAAGGCAAAACCATCTTCAATTTTAGCTGTAACGGGAACAACAGTAAGTCCCGCCATAACTGCAAATCCATTGTAATTGGCATAAAATGGTTCAGGAATAATCACTTCATCCCCAGGATTACACGTTGTCATTAATCCAAATATCAATGCTTCAGAACCACCTGTAGTAACTAAAAGATGCTCTGGTAAAACAGGAATGCCAACCGATTGATAATACGTTGCTAATTTATTTCGGTAACTTTCAAAACCCGCTGAATGACTATATTCTAATACTTTTGGTTCAAAATTATGAATGGCAGCTAAAGCAACTTCAGGGGTTTCAATATCTGGTTGCCCAATATTCAAGTGGTAAACAATTTTACCTTCTTTTTTTGCTTTTTCAGAATACGGCACAAGCTTGCGAATAGGAGACGCAGGCATTTCAATTGCTTTGTTTGATATTACTGGCATTTTCTTTCTAATTTTTGACAAAAATAATTCGATTATTCATACAATCTAACTTTGGGAAATACTTTATTATTTTTTACGGTTAGAAATAAGCAAATTCATGGTATCTCTCAAACGAGCTGCTTCTAAAAAATCTAGTTCTTTGGCTGCTTTTTCCATTGCTTTTTTAGTGGACATAATTTGTTTTTCTAAATCCTCGGCAGCTCCATAAAAATCGGATGAGTCGGCCGCTTTTTGAGCAATCGTGTTTCGTTCATATTTCGATAATCGTAAGGCAGGATCGCCATCAGCCACCTTGGTGGATTCCAATATTTTATCAATTGATTTATTTAATGCCGTTGGCACGAATCCATGTTCTTCATTATGAGCAATTTGAATACTTCTTCTTCTCAACGTTTCATCAATAGTGCGTTGCATGGATTTGGTCATTCTATCTGCATACATAATTACAAAACCATTCACATTTCGGGCGGCACGACCAATTGTCTGAGTAAGTGAACGTTCGTTGCGCAAAAAACCTTCTTTATCGGCATCCAAAATAGCGACAAATGATACTTCGGGTAAATCTAATCCCTCACGCAATAAATTAACGCCAATCAACACATCAAATTCACCCAATCGCAGGTCACGAAGAATTTCAACGCGCTCAATGGTATCGATTTCGGAATGAATGTAACGACATTTTATCCCTAGTTTATCAAAATACTTTTGTAATTCCTCCGCCATTCGTTTGGTAAGCGTAGTAACCAATGTTCGTTCATCAACTGCTATTCTCCGTTGAATTTCTTCCATCAAATCATCTATTTGATTTAAACTTGGACGAACTTCAATAACGGGATCCAATAAGCCTGTTGGCCGAATGACTTGCTCCACGACCACACCTTCAGAATGAAGTAATTCATAATCCGCGGGAGTTGCCGAAACATATATTACTTGATTCATCATTCCTTCAAATTCTTCAAATCTCAACGGTCGATTGTCAATTGCTGCTTGTAATCGGAACCCATAATCGATCAAATTGATTTTTCGTGCACGATCACCTGCATACATTCCTCGAACTTGCGGAATGGTCACATGACTTTCATCTATGACAAGTAAAAAATCTTTCGGAAAATAATCGATTAAGCAAAACGGTCGTTCGCCAGGTTCTCGACCATCAAAATAACGCGAATAATTTTCAATACCAGAACAATAGCCTAATTCGCGAATCATTTCTAAATCGTAGGAAACTCTTTCTTCTAATCGCTTCGCTTCAAATATTTTTTTTTCTTCTTTGAAGTTTTCAACCTGAAGAACCATATCTTCAAAAATGAGATCTACAGCTCTTTTGGTATTTTCCGGACTTGAAACGAAAATGTTTGCGGGATAAATATTTATTTCTTCATATACTTCAAGTACGGTGCCTGTTTCAGGATCGAAAGCTGATATTTTTTCAATTTCATCGCCCCAAAATTCAACACGTAATCCATAATCAGCGTAGGCAAGGTAGATTTCGATTGTGTCTCCTTTAACACGAAAACAACCTCTTTTGAAATCAATGTCAGTAGCTCGTTGGTACAAATTTTCAACTAAACGAAAAAGGAATTTGTTTCGAGAATAGGTTTCACCTTTCTTGATAAATAAAATACTTTTTTGAAATTCATCGGGATTTCCAATACCATAAATGCAAGAAACAGAAGCAACAACCAAAACATCTTTACGACCAGATAATAGGGCAGAAGTAGCAGATAACCTTAATTTTTCAATTTCATCATTAATCTGAAGGTCTTTTTCAATATATGTATCAGTCGTTGGTAAGTAAGCTTCCGGTTGGTAATAATCATAATAAGATACGAAATATTCAACAGCATTGTTTGGGAAAAACTGTTTAAACTCCCCATACAACTGAGCTGCAAGTGTTTTATTATGTGATAAAATTAATGTTGGCCGATTAATTTCTTGAATAACATTAGCAATAGTAAAGGTTTTTCCACTTCCTGTTACGCCTAGTAAGGTTTGCGCTTGTGTTTCCTGCTTTATACCAGCTAACAACTGACGAATCGCCTCGGGCTGGTCACCAGTAGGTTGAAAATCAGAAACTAAATGAAAATCCATACTTCAAAAGTACATCTTTTACCAGTATTAATCTAGGATTTAAGGTAAGAAAAATAAGCATCTAGTACCGTTGAATTTTCTTCTCTTGGTGTTTTAATTTCTATCAATTTTGGCCTTCCATTGGAGGATGGCGTGAAAAAATGAGCAAGAATAGATTGAGCATCTTCTAACGAATCTGCTGATTGATAGTTAATTGAATACGATTCACAAATTCCTTTTGCATCGGTTGAATGCGTTGCTTCAAAGTAGGTATCCCGTTGCGGAGAAGTACTCGGTCCAGGAATGATTCTAAAAATACCTCCACCTGAATTATTCAATAATATAATATGTAAATTCTCGCCTAAATAGCTATTCCAGAAGGCATTGCTGTCATAAAAAAATGAAACATCACCTGTAATTAATACGTGTGATTTGCGCGGATTTACAACAGATGCGCCAACTGCTGTGCTACTGCTACCATCAATTCCACTTGTTCCACGATTGCCTCGGTATTCAATTCCACCTATCGGATCAAATAACTGACAATAACGAACAACAGAGCTATTGGCCATGTGTAAAACCGAGTTAGTTGGTATATATTGAAATAATAAATCAAAAACGCGTAAATCTGAGTAGGGCAACTGATCAAAAAGTTCGTTGGCTTTATCTTTGGCTAAAATGTCTTTTTGTTGCCACAAGGCACCGTAGTTAATCGTGTTTTTCGGATATTCTAATGCATTAATTTGATGAAAAAATTCATCGGGATGCATTTTAAAAACATGAGAAACGCACTGGTAGGTATCCATATAAGGAAACGAATAACCTATTTTCCAATGGTGTTTTGGTGAGTGTTTACGAAGAAAGGATTTAATCTTTTTAGAAACAACTGCACCACCAAGCGTAATCAAAATATCTGGCTTAAAATCAGCGATTTTATCCTCTGTAATCATATTCAATGCGCGATCTATACAATGTACAAAGTTTGAATGAGTAATATTTGAGGTGTTTTCCACAAGCACTGCAACATTCGAATTGAACGAAAAACGTGTTATTAATTCCTGTAATTGATTATTCTCTGGCATTTGACCACATAACACCAATATTTTGGACGACAGAGCGCCTTTGATTATTTCTTTCGTTTCTTCCTGAAACATTGAATTGAAAGAAACTTCTTCTCTTTTATCAAAAGGAGTTACTGAAACTTCTGAAGTATCATACAAGGGTTCATGCAATCCAACATTTATATGGATAGGGCCCATCCAATCATTCAATGCGTGCAAAAAAGCGGTGTTCAATTCGCGTTTAGCTAACCACTGATATTCCTCGGATGTTTGATCATCAGTCAGGTCTAAAAAATAACGTATGTGATCTTTCAATACATTTTCTTGACGAATGGTTTGTCCATCACCTTGGTCAATCCATGCTTTTGGACGATCTGCAGAAATCACAATGAGAGGCAATTCCCTATAAAATGCTTCTGAAACAGCCGGTGAAAAATTTTGAATTGCTGAGCCTGAAGTGCAAACCAAGGCAACTGGTTCATTTAATTCATCAATCATTCCAAGTGCGAAAAATGCGGCTGAACGCTCATCATGAACGACAAATGGTTGAATACTCGGATGATTATCAAAGGCAATACTAAAGGGAGCATTACGCGAACCAGGACAAATAACAACACGTTTAACCCCAAATGCCACACAAGCAGAAACAATGTATTGAACAATTGATTTATTACTTGAAGTAATTTTATTTAACATCTTGAATTACAGATAATAATGTTTTACTCTTTCTTTCGGTTTCTTTCCATTCATCTTCTACTATTGAATCTTTTGTGAAACCGCCTCCCAAATACAAACAAGCTGTATTGTTGAATAATTGACAACAACGCAAGTTAACATAAAGTTTAGTTTCCTTGGTAGAAATTTCACCTAAAAAGCCAGTATACAAAGATCTATCATAATTCAAATCCTGTTTTTCTACGGCCTCAATCATTTCAATTGCCAAAGCCCTCGGTAATCCACTAACAGCTGGAGTAGGGTGGAGCGCAGTCGTTATTTCAATAGGAGTCAAGGAACCTAAATCAAAACTGATATCAGTTCGTAAGTGTTTAACAGGACCAGCTTCGAAGGTGTAAGGGCCATTTTGATCGAATGAATCAATTCCATTTTCGATTAAAGAATCTAAAATAAAGTCGGTAACATATTGTTGTTCAAGTATTTCCTTTTCTTTCCATTCTTCCGAATTTTCTATACTTTTCGTGCCAGCCAATGACATAGTAAAAACATGATTTCCATGTACTTCCAATAATATCTCTGGAGAAGCGCCAATCCAGGTGCCGAAAAGGGGAGAGGAGGCCAAATAAACAAATGCTTTAGGATAACGAGTACATAATAGATTGAACAAATTAATTGCTTTATCTGCAGAAAAGTCAACATGTTTAACCCTAGAAAAGACTACCTTTTTCATGCCCATTAACTGAATTGCTTTTAACATTCCTTCAGCATTTTTCGTATAGGATTCTTTGCTTACTTCAGGTGGCATAATTGAAGAAAAATGCCATGAAAACTCATTAATTTCATTTATTTCCTGACCAATAAACTCATACCATTTTTCCCCGAGAAAATCAGTTAAAATAAAAGAGCGTTTAACTCTAGAAGTGTGATTGCACGGATTGAATTGCCCCAAAAAATGATGTGCGGTATGATCTGGAAATCGGTATGCAAGAAAATCACTCAATTGTATTATTTTTTTGAATAATCATTACGGTCAATCGCCCTGTACAAACTAATTTGTTAGTTTCTTCATCAAAAATATCCACTTGCCACAAATGGGTTCTTTTTCCTGCATGAACAATTTTTCCAATGGCTCGCACAAAACCTGAACGCACACCGGAAATGTGATTTGCATTAATCTCTAATCCAACTGGTGATTCTTTTTCCAGATCAATTAATAATGTAGAACCCATGGATCCAATACTTTCAATTAAGGCCATGCTTGCGCCACCGTGTAAAAGTCCCATCGGTTGCTGCGTGCGGTGATCAACAGGCATTCTAGAAATCACATAATCAGCGCCAATTTCTACGCACTCAATACCAAGTGTTTCCATGAGTGTGTTTTTATTCATGGAATTTACTAAATCAATAGAGACTTGTTTTAACATGCTACAAAGGTAATTGAAGTATCAGAAGAAGCAAAGTTATTTGATTGTTTAACTTTCTCGATACTCATACAATTATTCTATTTAACATAATATTAATTATATAACATTCTATATAATATGAAAGATGTAGATTTACTAAAATTAATTTCCATGAAAAAATTATTATTCTCTATTCTGTTATCCATTCACTTTCTATCAATTGGTCAAACAAGACACCAAATACAAATTCCTACCAAGGAAGTTCTTGTAATTCCATATTGGGGAACTTTTGTCAGTGGCTACGTTGATCGCGGAGCTTTTGTAAACTTTACCGGACCAGCATTAGGATACGGCTTTGGTAAATCACAAATTTTAATCGGCATGTTGCCATCACTAAGAATTAAAGAAGATACTGGAACAACCACAACAAATTCAATTATAACGCCAACATTAGGATTTGGAATCACGTATACGTATAAATGGTTAGCTTTTCAAGTACCACTTTATTATACTAATAAAACGCCAACAACCAATGGACGTTGGAATATTGGACTTGGCTTAGGAATAAAACTGAGTGCAATTAGGTTCAAAAAAGATTCCTGAAATTACAACCTTTCCAAGGGTCTTTTAACACCATTCACCAATGAATAACAAGCTAATTTATCTTTGAAAACGGATGATTTTAAAATACAACTGTTTAATAACATTCTCAGGCATCCTTGATGGAACTATACCTCGATTTAAATTCTGAAGGAGTTTCACCTGTGATTTTTTTAAAAGTCCTTGAAAAATAGCCCTGTTCTTCAAATCCAAGATCTTCGGCGATTTCGTTGATGTTTTTATGTGAATTAGATAATAGACGTTTGGCTTCCAAAAGTACACGCTCAATAATCATGGTCGAAGTTGTTTTGCCAACTGAATTCTGCACAATTCTATTCAAATGTTTGGAAGTCATATTCATCCAGCTGGCATATTGTACTGGAGATTTTTCTATTTTAAAATTCAGATCAATCAGAAATTCCAACTGTTTTAATTTCTCCGAATACATATTCGTTTTGTGAACAACTCCTGTATTTTGTTCCAGATAAATCCGCGAAAGGTCGATGTAAAGTGAATCGATCAAACTGATTATTTTTCTAGATTTATACATTTTTTCAGACTCATATTCAAACAAAACTTCTTGAAATCGGATTGAAATATTTTGCGTCAGCTCTTCTGTTAACAACAAGCATGGTGAATTTTGAGTAGTGTAAAAGAATGGATATATTGAAAGTGCATTTTGTGCAAAATTGAAATTGTAAAAAGTTTCCGTGTGAAAGAAAATAAACCCTTCAATGTCGCTAGACAACTTCCAATAATGTGTTTGACCAGGATTGATCAGAAAAATACTCCCACGCTGAACCTCAAATCTTTCAAAATCAATTTCATGAAAGCCACTTCCTTGCGTGAAAAGAACAGCAAAATAAAAATTGTGCTTGTGTGGAACTGAAATTGCATTATGATGATTAACAAGATGTTTCGAAAAAATAGATGCGTAAAAATCATCTTGATTTTCAAATTTATCAAATTGTTTGATATCTAATATGCTCGCATTTTCCATTAAGTAAACTTAATAAAAATGTCCTTTTTGTCCTAATATTAGCGTTTTTTATTCATTGAGTAAACTATTGTAATGTCTTAAATTTGTGGTACAAAACAATTAGATTTATGACCAATTTTCAAGGAATAGCTAGGGGAAAATGTCCCAAATGTAAAAACGGAAAAATATTTGAAAACAACGGAAATCTATTTTTATTGAAAGAACCAAAAATGCATTCACATTGCACAAATTGTGGATATAGATTTGAAAAAGAGCCCGGATATTTTATCGGTTCACTGTATGTGAGTTATGCTATGGCAGTTGCAGAATTACTAACCTTGTTTATCATTATAAACCCCATTTTTGATTCTGTTTTCTGGATATTAAGCATTATGATCACTGTTTTGATTTTACTCAGTTTTTTCAATTTTAGAAATGCAAGGACAATTTGGATTTATATTTTCCAAACTTGAAACAGTATGTGGGTCATTGGAGCGAAGAAACCAGTAATATTGTGGAAAGAACTAAAATAAATTATAGTCGTTCAAGTGGGGTTTTAACACCATTCACCAATGAATAACAAGCTAATTTATCTTTAAAAACAGATGATTTAAAAATGGATCTATTTAATAACATTCGAACGCATTCTTGTATCCCTTCTACAATAGATGGATGAGGATGAATTAACTCGGAAAGAACTTCAATAGACATATTGAGTTTTACCAATAATCCAATCGCTTGAATGGCTGTTGAAGCATGTGCACCAACAACACGCATTCCTAAAATCTTCATGTCTTTGTCGTTTGTTACAATGATTTTAAAGAATCCTTGAGTTTGACGCATGGCAATTGCTCTGGTGATTAGTGAATAGTCCAATTTCACCACTTTTACCGGGATATTTTGATCTATTGCTTGTTGTTCATTCATTCCAACGGCTGCAACCTCAGGATTCAAAAACATGATCGTACAGATATTATCGTAATTCAATAATTCTGGCTTGTTACCAAACATTTTTTCTACGGCGTGTCTTGCTTCAATTTCACCCATATTTACGAGAGCTATTCTTCCAGAAACATCACCAACCGCATAGATATTCGGTACATTGGTGCGCGTATCTTCATCTCCAATATGCACTCCTCTTTTCGACATTTCAACCCCTGCATTTTCCAACCCAAGATTTTCTATATTGGGCTGTCTACCAATCGATAAAAGAGCCTTTTCAACTCGAATTACTTCGCGTGAACCATCCGGATATGAAAGTTCATATTCTACTTCATTTCCTACTTTTACCAATCTTTCTAATTTCGCATTGGAATGTATGGTAACTCCTCTATTTACTAGGTTTTTCGCAATTAATGTAGTAACATCCCCATCCTCAAAAGGTAATATATGATCTTGACGATCAATGATATACACTTTTGTTTTTCCGAAATTGGAGAAAATAGTGGCATATTCACACCCTATTACCCCTGCCCCAACTATCACTAAGCTTTTCGGGAAGTCAGAAATATTATCAATGCCATCACTCGTTAAAATAGTTTCCTCATCTACTTCAATATTCGGCATTTTTCGGGGCCTACTCCCTGTTGATAAAATAATATTTTCAGTCCAAATCGTTTTTTGTTCGCCCTCATGGTCGATAACAATTTCATTCTTTGAAATCAACTTACCAAAACCACGTTCATAGGTTAGTAATTTATTCATTGTTTCGGTCTGCAATAATTTGATATGTGCCGAATACTGAAATTTTCGTTCAAAAATCGCTTCTGCCAAATTTTGTTTCACGTCTTCCCAAGAAATCTCAAACTTTGTTCGTCCTTTTGAGACAATCATGTCATTAACATCTCGAACTCTATTCGATAATTCCCATAAAGTCTTAGACGAAAGAGCTCCATTGTATACTCCTGCCCCACCCACTTTATCTTTCTCTATCAAACAAACGCGTTTTCCAAAATCAATACCACGCATGGCTGCTGCATAACCTGCTGGCCCCCCTCCTATTACAACTAAGTCAAAACGTTCCATATTATTTGTAAATTCGCTGTAAATATAGCTAAACACAACGATTGAATTTCCTTTTTTAACACTACAGTGAATCTAACAGACAAAAAAAGCATTGAAATAGCCAAAGTGGAACTAAAAGCCACTCAAAAAATGGCGATTAATTTAAAGAAAAGAAAACCGACTCAATTAGATTCGGTTTTTCATTCTAAGCATGTATCAGAATTTAAAAAAATGGATTGTTTAACTTGCGCTAATTGCTGTAAAACTACCAGTCCAATTTTTCGTGATGCAGATATTAGACGTATTTCAAAACACCTACGCATAAAAGAGAGTAAACTCATTCAAGATTTATTAATCATGGATGAAGAAGGCGATTATGTATTGAAAAAATCTCCTTGCAATTTTCTTTCGAGCGATAATACTTGTTCTATCTATGATGTTAGACCTCTTGCCTGTCGGGAATATCCACATACGGATAGAAAAAACATGTTTCAAATACTGGATTTAACCGTTCAAAACACGCTAATTTGTCCAGTTGTGGCTAGAATAGTACAGTCTTTTAATCAAGAACCGGATAAAAAACAATAATGGAAATTATACATTCAAATGAGTATCTGATAATTCGCTCCCATTTTTTGGCGGACTTAGCTCGTTTCCAGTTGGAGAATCAAAAAGTTATTGCCAGTTATTTTGGAATTATTGATTCAGATTTTATTGACCAATTTATTGATTCACTTGAATCACTTCTCATTCAACGGAAAATTGAAAAACCCCGTATTAAAAAGCTTTATGCCGTTGCATTACATAGCTTGAATAATATGAATATCTACGGTGAAAAGGACACTGAAAATCAAAAATTGATAACCTTTTTTATTACGTTAAAACAAGATCATTTTCAGGTACATGCTTCTAATTTGATTGAAAATGATCGTTTGACTTTTTTAACGGAATACATCAATGAAATCAACTCCTTACAACCTGAGGTAATCAAAGAAAACTTTGACCAGGCGTTAAGATCTTCTTTTTTCTCAAGAGGAAAAAATGGTATTGGAATTATTACAATGCGACACCTTTCTGAAAATAGATTAAAATATCGCTTCTTGAATGTCGGTTCAAAGCAACTTTTCAGCTTGGAAATGAGCTAAGAGTTAAACTATTTCTTTCAGTTTTTCAGATACAAAATCAGCTAAACTACTCATGTTTTCTAACGAGAAGTCAAATTTTATCCCAGCAGTTTCATAGATTTTAGGAATTGATTTTGAGTATCCTAATTGAAGCGCATTTTTATAATCGACAATTGCTTTATCATAATTTAATTGGCTATTTTTCCAAATACCCAAAGCTCCGAGCTGAGCAATGCCATATTCAATATAATAAAATGGAACTTCAAACAAATGCATTTGGCGCTGCCAAGTGGTTTCAACCACTTCTTCAAAACCTGACCAATCGGTTAAACCGGTCCCAAATCGAATAGATAATTTTCTCCATGCCTCCCTCCTATCTTCGATCGAATGAAATGGATTTTCATATACCCAATGTTGAAAAGCATCTATTTGAGCAATCCAAGGTAGGATACCTAAAATATCCTCTAAATGTTCTTTTTGAGCCCTTTTCTGATCAGTCGAATTCGGATAAAATTCATCCCAATGCTTCATACTCAATAATTCCATGGACATAGAGGCTAATTCAGCAACTTCAGAAGGTAAATTTTTGAAGGACGACAGCTCCAAATCATTGGAAATAAAGGAATGAATAGCATGTCCACCTTCATGAATCATGGTAATAACGTCGCGATGCGTACCCACTGCATTCATAAAAATAAAAGGCGCACCACTTTCATACAAAGGATAATTATACCCTCCAGGGGCTTTCCCCGTTTTTGATTCTAAATCTAAGTGATTCATTTTTTTCAACGAATCTAAACAAGATCTAAAGTAAGGGTCTATTTTAGAAAAAATACGTTGAGTCCCTGCAAGAAGTTCATCACCATTCGTAAAAGGTTTTAACGGAGCTTTGCCCTCTGGATCAACCGCTGTGTCCCATGGTTTGAAGGCACTTTTACCCAATACATTCAATTTATTTTTTTGAATATTTCGAACAATGGGCAGGATACATTTCTCGATGCTTTCGTGAAATTTAAAACAATCCTCTTTGGTATAATCAAATCTACCTAACGATTGAAACTTATAATCCCTGTAATTTTCAAAACCTGCATTAAGGGCAACTTGATGCCTTTTCTCAATAAGCTCCGTATAAAGAAGGTCAAGTTGATCTGTATCTTTTTTTCTACGCTCAACAATCTTTTCAAAAATTTCTTTTCTTAATTTTTCATTGGGTTCGCGCAAAAGCGAGGATGCTTTTTGCATCGTAATTTGTTCCCCCTCGTATTCAATTGTTTGCGCTCCACTAATACTACCAAATAGTTGGCTTTTTTCACTGATTTCGGATTCTAAAATGATATTCTCTTCCCTAAATAAGTCTGTTGCTGTTTTAACTGAGCGAATATAAATGAAGTAAGCTTCGTCTTTTTCAATTTCACTCAAAAATGCACTTTCCAGTAATTTACGATTTAATTGATCATCCAAAGGGGCAAACTTCGGTTGGATTTCCGTTATAAAATATTGATATGACTGGCTTAATTCTTCATTTCTGGTGTCAATTGTCATGTGAATATAACGCCAAGCCAAGTTTTCCTCTAAAAAAGCATCTAACTCACTTCTATTCTTTAACCAATGTAATAATTCACTCGTTGAGTTTATTTCCTTGTTAATTAAGTCAGTAAAAAATGGTTCAATATCTTCCCAACTGGTCAATACAAAATCATTCGGTAAAAAATACCGTTGAGCACGTTTAAAATCCATAAGCTAGAAAATTTTATTTACCGCGACCTCCGCCAGTCTTAACAGTAGCAACTTTTTTTGCACCTGCAGACTTATTAGTTGCTTTAGGTGCTGATGCAGCTTTGGCCACTTTAGCTGGCTTAGCCTCTTTCACTGTTTTCGGGGCTTTTACTTTTTTGTCAGTAGTAGCAGCTTCTTCAGTTTCAACTACTGCTACTTCAGGCGTTAATAAACCTTCTGATAACAGCGTATTATACCATTGAAATAATTTACGAACGTCTGAGTCATATACACGACCACTGTCGTAGTTTGGTAAAAAAGTAATAACATATTCACGTAATTTTTTTGGATCTTCCTTGTGTGACAAGGCTGTCTTTCCATCCAAAGACGCGTACATTTTCTCATAAACCTCTGTCAACTTTACGTCTTCGTCTGTTGTATATACAGAAATATCTTCGAGAGATGATATTTTATCGGTTGCATGTGCGGGAAATCTTTTTTTATCTGTCATTGATTCAACAATAACTGAGTTTTTTCCTTGAGCGACAATTTTAAACAAACCTGGACGACCAGCGATAGAAATAATTCCTTGCAAATTCATGAATACTTTTTTAATTAGGGACCAAAAATAGGAATCTTTTGGAAATGAAAATCAAATATTAACCGTTTTTATTTATTTGAATTGATATTTTTTCTTAAAACTTATAAATATGATAAGACTTGTCATAAATCCGATTATACTTCCAGCCAAGGTATCCTCCAGAAAATGTTGCGATAGATAGATGCGAGAATACCCAACCAAGACAGCTATCAACAATAAATAAAAGCCTATTTTTTTTGATTCATAAAAAAGACTAATCATCGTTGTTAGTGCAAATATGGTGGTTGTATGTCCAGAAGGAAAACTATTACTAGAATGCATTTTCACCCCTTCAATTATTGGAACTTGAATAGAACCTGCTTGAATGTAATAAAATGGCCGCATAAAATCGTCAAAAACAAAGTTCTTTAGCAATTGAGCCAATAAAGAAGATAGGAGAAAGGTGGAAAGAATTAACAGCCCTTTTTTCTTGTCATAAACAAAGAAAACTACAGAAATTAAGACCGCAAATATTCCGTCTCCTAAAAAAGTAATCCACGAAAAAAATGTATCTAAAAGGAAATTGTGGTAGCCATTTAGCCATTGATGAATTCCAAATTTGGGGAATAAAAGAGAGATATTTAATAAAATAAACCAAAGAAATAGAAAGAAAACAAGATATGTTTTAGAAGATTGATTCAATGAATTCCAAAATTTCATAGTACAAAAGTATACTTTGCTTCACTCAAAAACAACGAATTGTATATCTTTGTCTCGAAAATGAAAAATGACTTATTAATTAAAGCCGCTAAAGGCGAATCAATTGATCGCTATCCAGTTTGGATAATGAGGCAGGCAGGAAGGATTCTTCCAGAATATAGAGCCGTTAGAGCTTCCGTGAAAGATTTTAAAGAACTGGTAAAAAATCCTGAATTATGTTGTGAGGTAACACTTCAACCGGTTGATATTTTGGGTGTAGATGCTGCCATCATTTTTTCTGATATATTGGTTGTTCCTGAGGCAATGGGTTTAGATTACGAAATGATCGAACAAAAAGGCCCATGGTTTGAAAAAACGATTCGTTCAACCGAAGATTTAGCGTTAGTTTCAAGTGATATTGATGTTGCGGATAGATTAGGGTATGTTTTAGATGCCATTTCATTAACAAAAAAAACGTTAGATAACCGAGTTCCTTTAATTGGATTTGCAGGTGCTCCATGGACGATTTTTTGTTACATGGTAGAAGGAAAAGGTTCAAAAACTTTTTCAGAATCACGTAAAATATTATATACTGATCCAGTTTTGGCTCATAACTTGCTAGGCCAGATTACCGATGTCACTATCGAGTACTTAAAATTACAAATGAAACACGGGGCAGATTTAGTACAAGTTTTTGATTCATGGGCTGGAATTCTTTCTCGAGCACAATACCAAGAATTTTGTATTCCCTACCTAACCAAAATTTGTGATGCAATACCTGAAATACCGGTTACTATTTTTGCAAAAGGAGCAATTGCTTCGCTACCCGATTTGGCAAAATTGAATTGCAATACTTTGGGACTTGATTGGAATATGGATATTATCTCGACCCGCGAATTAGTAAAAGAATCAAAAACGTTGCAAGGTAATTTAGACCCATGCGTATTGTATGGAAGTCACCAAAATATTGAGCTTGAAACAAAAAAAATGTTGAGTTCTTTTAAAAGTAAGAGACATATTGTTAACTTAGGACACGGAATTTATCCGGACACCGATTTTGAAAAAGTAAAAACGTTTATAAATACAGTTAAAAACCATGAAATCAATTAAACTTAATTCAGCTCTAACATGGGGTCTCTCCTCTGTTGCCTTAGTTGGACTTGTTTCTTTCAGTAATCCTGTTTGGGGACAAGAATCAAATGTAAATTTAGTTAAAAATGGGAGTTTTGAAACCCCTTCAAAAGGAGGTAAACTTCCAAAAAAATTAGGTGGTATAAATTTTTGCGAATTTTGGAATTCTCCAACCGGAGTTAAAGCTGATTTTTACTCCTCGGATGTAAAGGATGTTGAAACGGGAATATCAGTTCCTCAAAGCAAATATGGTAAAGAAGAACCTACTTATGGTAAAAACTATGCGGGCATTCATGTTTATCTAACTGGAAAAAAACAACAAGAACGTTCTTATCTAACAGGTGAGTTAAGTACCCCATTGAAAAAGAAAAAGTTGTATTGTGTTGAAT
The DNA here is from genome assembly GCA_044377675.1 of Crocinitomicaceae bacterium. Lineage (GTDB taxonomy): Bacteria > Bacteroidota > Bacteroidia > Flavobacteriales_D > Crocinitomicaceae > UBA952. The sequence continues at coordinate 93,892 of JBILYP010000008.1, read as the reverse complement.
ATTATGTTTCTCTGGCGGAAGGATCTAAATATGCAACAAACAATATTGGGGCAAAATTTGATAAAAAAGTAGAATTTAAACCTGATAAGATACCTTTCCCAGGTGTGGCAGATATTTTACATCCAGATAATGAATCAAAAATTTTCAATTCGGCAAATGGATGGCATAAAATCTGTGGGACTTACGAAGCAAAGGGTGGAGAACAATTTATCACAATTGGTAATTTTGCTGCGAATAACAAGACCAAAAATGAACCGTTTAAAAAATCAAAAAATGCGAAAGCAACGGCTTTACAATCGGCCTATTATTTTATTGATAATGTAAGTGTTCGAGATTATTATCCAACATTTGAATCTTATTTGTTAGCTAAAAGTAAAGTAGATTTAATAAAAAATGAAGATGATTTGACAGAAGATCAGATTAATGAGAAAAAAGATTTTGAAAAGGAATATTTAGCCATTGAGCCATGTAAATGTGGAGGAAAAGACATGGATAAGGGGTATTCAAACTTGACGTACCAAAAAGATTTTATCATTGAAGAAAAAATGACTCCAAAAGAAAAAATTGAAACTTATGCTGTTTTCTTTGCTGCAGGAAAAAGTGAGCTTACAACGGAGGCTAATAACACAATTGATGAAGTTGCTAGAATCTTGAAAGCTAATTCAGGGTTAACATTAACAGTTGTTGGTCATGCTGATACCATGGAAACTAATTTAAGTGAAATAACTCCAGCGTTCAAGGAAATTGATAAAAAACGTGCCACAGCGGTTGCTGACCAACTTAAAAAATTAGGTGTAACCAAAGCTATCGCAATTGAATTCAAAGGAATCAAAGAAGAAAGTGATTCTGCTTCAGGTGATGAAGAGGAAAAAGAAATAGATTGGGCTAAAAACAGAAGAGTTCAGTTTATTATAAAGTAATTAATCACCAACTCATATTAAGCCGCTTAACTAGCGGCTTTTTTTATTCTATGAAAACAGTTATCCTACTAATCTTTATCTTCCCCTCTATTCTACGTGCTCAAGCGTTGGAGGAAATTGTATATTCCACTAAAAATTGCCATGCGCGCGGAATTACAGCTGATAAATCATTTATCTATGTTTCTACTAATGATGGGAGTGTTTTTAAAATCAATCCTAAAACAAAAATATCAGTAGAATTAATTCACCTTAATAATTCCGGAGGTGAATTAAGAGACATTGAATTAGTTAACCATCAAATTCTTGCCCTGCAAAGTGGAGATTCTGGACTTGTTATTAATGTATACACCAATCAACGCAGTTCTTTTCATTCTGTGTTTCTCGATGGAATGGATTTCTATGGAAATAGTGGTTTTCTAATGGGAGACCCAATAAATGATACATTCTCCCTCTTTTTCACAATAAATAACGGAAAAACTTGGAATCCTTGCGAAGGTAAAATTCTTGCAAAAAAAGGAGAGGCCGGATTTGCTGCTAGCGGGTCAACTGTACATTGTTTAAACGATTCCACCTTCATGTTTGTATCTGGAGGTTTGAAATCACGTATTTTTATTTCAACAAATCATGGGAATTCATGGAAGGACTCCCCTATTCCATTTCCGGCATCTGAAAGCACAGGTCCCTTCTCCATTGCTTGTTTAGGGAAAGAGCATTTTATTGCAGTAGGTGGTGATTATAAACTTCCTAATGATAGCTTATCGACTTGTTTTATTTCAACTGACTCAGGAAAGTCGTGGGTAGAGCCCATTAAACGTCCTTTGGGATATCGCTCCTGCATAATTGCATACAAAAACATGTTATTTACCTGCGGTACAAATGGATTGGATTATTCCTTGGACGGTGGTATGAGATGGACAAACATAAACAACCAAAATTATTTGTCCTTGACTGTTTTTAAAAATAAGCTGGTTGCTTCAACCTCGACCCATTCCATTCATCTATTTGATTTAAAGAAATTCAAGCATTAAAAAAGGGAGAACCGAAATCCCCCCTCTTTTTCATCAATCAACATCGTTTATACTAATATCCAGGATTTTGCTGAAGATTAGGATTTAATACTTTATCTGCTGTTGGTATTGGATATAAATCAAAATGTGCATCTGTTGCAATTCCGTTTACATCGCCTCCTTTAAACGACCATAAATAACTTCCTCCGGTAAATTGCCCAAAACGAATTAAGTCAGTTCTACGGGTTGCTTCCCAGCTTAACTCGCGTGCACGCTCATCCAAAATATCTTGTGCACTTACACTAGAAAGATTGAAATTAGAATTTCCATAAGCTCTTTCTCGAATAAGGTTCATATACTGTAATGCTGTACCTTGATCATTCAATCTAAATGCTGACTCTGCCAACATTAAATAAACATCTCCCAAACGGAACATTGGAAAATCAATATCCACATGAGCTGAAATGGCATTATTGGATCCATTTAAACCTGCTTTAGTTTTGTTTTTAAATTTAGGAAATGCATATCCATTAGAGAAAGTAGATAAGGATGTTATTTGTAAGCTCTGTCCAGGAGTATAAAACATATACCTAGAATCTATTGATCGTAATTTATTCAATATAGCTTCATTTAAAAAAGGTTCAGAATCTTCAGTTGGTAATGCAAATTTACTTACAAACTGAGGCGTAACGCGCAACCCACCCCATTTGCCATTTACACCATATTTGGAAGCAACCATGCTACCACCAAGTGCGCCACATACAAGATACGTTGTTCCTCCCCATGTTTGAGCATATAAACCGTCATATACCACAGGGAAAATTATTTCAGGAGATGTGTGATTATCTGCTAAGAACATATCTTGATAGACATCATCCAATTGGTATGTTCCAGAATTAATTACTTTTTCGCAATACGTTTTACATGATGCATAACGCGGAGTACCGGTGTACACTTCAGCATTCAAATACATTTTTGCCATTAATGTTTGAGCAGCGGCTTTAGATGCTCTTCCATAAGGTGCTGCAGATGGATCTAGCAATAGATCTTCTAAATCTATTATTTCATTTTCAATGTATGTAAATAAACCTGTTCGATTAATCTGTTCAGGTAAAAATGCTCCCACACGATCATTTTCATCTACAAACGGAACATTTCCAAACAAATCCATAGCATGATAATAACTCAATGCACGCAGGAAACGAGCTTCATTTCGGTAGGTTCTAATTTCAGCTTTTACTGCTTCACTGAATCCTCTTTCAGCCAATTTCTCTTCACGAGATTGCCAAATAAATTCATTACATAATGTAATTTGATAATAAATACGGTAATACATTCCTTTTACCCAACCATCATCTGCATTCCATTGCGTTTTATTCAAGGTAGGAATACCTGGATCGGACCAGCCACACACCGCTTCATCGGTTGGTAATTCTTGTAAATTCCACAACACGCGAATGTAAGCTGAAAATCCTTCATCAATTCCTGAAATATCTCCCTGACCAGCCGGACCTTGCAACCCTGTCATTGAAAGGCCTGAATACAATTTTGCTAATACATTTATGTAATTGGCCGGATCTTTATAAACCGTTTCAGCATTTAACCCATATTTCGGGGTTTGATTCAATTGTTTATTACATGACGGCAAGAAAAGAATTGCTGTTAAACTTAAAAAAGCAATCGATAATATTATTTTTTTCATAGTAAAAATATTAAAAGTCAAATGTTAAATTCAAAGAATACATGCGAGGTCTAGGATAAATATTGTTATCAATACCCCCGCCCACTTCAGGATCCAATCCAGTATAATTGGTTAAGACAAATACATTCTGAATGACAAATGTGGCATTCAACCCCACTTTTTCTTTCAGGTATTTCAATTTACCAAAATTATATCCAATATTAAAATAGTCCATTCGAAGGAAATCAGCTCGTTCCATGTAATGATCGCTCATTAATTGATTTGCTGAAACTTTTTGTACTTCATCTTCATAATACAAGGAAGAAATATTACTTATGAAACCTTGCGTTCCATTGATTGATTGAAAAGTACCCGAATTTGAATGAATATTATTGTAGATGTATCCGCCAATTTCACTTCTCATGGAAAATCCAGCTGACCATTGTTTATAGACAAAATTCAAAGCCAAACCAGCAAACCAATTCGGAGCCACTTTGTCATATATATATCGGTCATTTATATTAATAATTCCATCGTTATTTCTATCAACGAAAGCATCAAGATCACTCCATTTATCCAATGCATTTTCTAATCCATCACCATTAAAATCTGGATTATTTGGATCCTTGAATGAACCAGATTCAATCATTTGTCCATTTGCATCATAACGTTGTTCGTAGACTAAAAATGAATAAGTTGCGTTACCCACTCTATGTACCTGAACAGTATTTCCAATCCCTCCTGAAATACCACCAACTAATAATCCAACCGATGCTGGATCTTCAATAAGTGATAGCTTTACAACCCGATTAATATTGTGCGAAGCGTTAGCCGTTAAATCCAAACGCATATTCTTTTTAGCGATTAAACCAGCGTTGATACTCATTTCAATTCCCTGATTGAGCATGCTTCCAACATTGGTTAATATCTCATTAGTGAAATTGGTTCCAGCCGGAACATTCACAGTTGCCAATAAATCAGACGTTTCTTTACGGTAAAAATCAAAAGCTCCTGAAATTCGATCTTTTTTAATACCAAAATCAATACCTACATTATACGATTTCGTTTGCTCCCATTTCAAATTAGCATCAAACCCACCCGGTCTAAGTGCCGTGTAATATTGCCCTCCAAATGCATATTGAGCCGTTGTTGCTCCTTCGAAATAATTAGAAATATATGCGTAATCACCGATTCCATCTTGTTGACCTGTTATACCAAATCCACCTCGAACTTTTAACATATTCAACCAAGTTACTTTCTCCATCCATTTTTCACCAGTTACAATCCAAGCGGCTGAAATAGAAGGAAACAATCCCCAACGTGCCTCTGGACTAAATCGAGAGGATCCATCACGACGAAGGGAAGCATTTAAGACATATTTATCATTAAACGTGTATATTCCTCTCGCATAAAAAGACAATAAGGCATTCTTGGTATAGAATGGATTTGCAACAGCAGGATTAGTTATCGAATCTTGTGCTTCATTGTAAGTGGGTAAGTTTGGACTAGACGAATACCAATCTTGGTATGAATAACCAGCTGTTAAGTCAATTAAATGAATTGATTTTTTTTCACCATTATTGAAATTTGCGTATGCTTCAATTAACTTATTTCCTTTTGTCGAGCGATATCGACTGTAAACACCTTTGGAGAAGAAATCGGAAGCAGAAGTTGCTGGAACTTTCACCTCGCCTGTTCCTTCAGCTTGATCTGTACCGACGTTAACAACAGCTTTTACCATTGGAAAGAAATGCAGTTTGTACGTAACTTTTGCATTGGCAATATAGCGTTGAACTTCACTTCTATCATCACGTTGCATAATTAATCCAAGTGGATTGCGAGCCGATAAGGTATTGGGATTATCACTATTATCAATCCACTCAAAATAACCTCCGTATAAGGAAGTGTCAGAATACACTGGCTGGGTTGGATCAAAATATGCTGCACCTAATGCTCCACGACTTGCAAAAAATGAATTTGTTTGAACAAATTTTTGATTAGCTTCAATCGTAAGGTGATTTTTAAAAAAGGATGGAGAAATATTTAATGAAACCGAAGTTCTTTTAAATTGATCTCTTTTTAACAATCCATTTTCTAACCTATTTCCAAACGATAATCTATAAGGCAAACCCTTAACACCTCCGGTTAACGAGATATTATTGTCTGTGACATATGCTCTTCTAAACACTTGTTTTTGCCAATCTGTATTCGCACCACCCAACAAAGCAGCTTGTGCCGGTGTTCCGTTTGCCCCTACTAGTTCGCGCATTTGATCACCAGATAAAACATCAGCATACTTTGCAATAGTAGATATTGAATGTTTTGAATCTAAAATTACGCGAAGCGGAGTGTCTTTTCCTCCATCTCCTTTTTTAGTAGTAATTAAGATTACACCATTTGCTGCTCTAGATCCATAAATAGCTGTAGCAGATGCATCTTTTAACACCACAAAAGAAGCAATGTCATTTGGATTAATCAAGGAAAGTGGATTGGCTGAACCAGCAATTCCTCCATTGTCTAAAGGAACACCATCTACCACGATTAATGGATCATTACTCGCATTAATCGAAGTACCACCTCTCAATCTCAACGTACTTCCAGAACCGGGAGCCCCATCATTCGTATTTATTTTTAGACCAGATACTTTCCCCATGATTAACTGCTCAGGAGAAGACATCGAACCTTGTGTAAAATTCTTTTCTGAAATTATTGTTGCTGAACCAGTTAAATCTTTTGTTCGCGTTGTACCGTATCCAATTACCACAACCTCTTCAAAATCCGTAGCTCGAAGCAATTTTACATCTTGCTCTAGTGATTGACCCGCTACTAAATTAATTTGGATTGTATCGGTTGAATAATCGATTAATCTAACCAACATTTTATAGGATCCGGGAGCAATATTGTTTATTGTATAAATACCCAATTCGTTCGAGGTTGCCCCTTTACCTTTTCCTTCCAAAACAATCGACACGCCCTCAAGTGGCTTGTTTTCTATATCAACGATTTTTCCAAAAACCTTTCCAAGTTGCGAAAATGAAAGAAATGGAACCGTCAATAAAATTATCAGTAAGTAGCTGTTTTTCATTTAATAAACTATTAAAATAAATACTAAGAATGTAAATTTAATTCCCAAATATATCTTTTATTTTCTTAATGTCAAAATGACACAAAGAAAAATCGATTTAATGTAAAATTCTGATGAAATCTTTTTGATCAAATTCAGACAAATAATTGGCGTTTTTTAAACCAACAAGCTTAAATTTCAACTCTTGTTTTACATTGTATTCAAATTCAATTTCTTTACCATTCATTGTTATTTTTCGTGGTTTCTTACCTAAACCATGGATAACAAATTCCAAATCTTTCATTTCAGTTTTAAAACTCGATATGGTCAATGTACTTTTTTTCTTTTTTTGAATAAAATAAAAATCCATCCATTGATATTCGGGAATTTCAATTTTGTTTTTTTTCGACGGATTCAATCCATTATCATTATACAAAAAGCCTCTACTCCCCTTTTGATTTGCAGAAACATAATAATGCATCACAACTTGTTCTGGTTGGTAATCATCTAATGATTGGTTTACGGCACACATCGGCACAAAAGATCCCCCTTTAACTAATACTGGAATATGGTCCATGGAATTTGAATAATCTACCACCGAAAAAGGTTCTATTCCATTGATAGTTAACTCGTTTTTTACATCAATTTTTTTACCTGAATGAAAGTCATACCAGATTTGGTTTTTGGGTAATCGAACTTGAGTAGTAGGTTCATTTTTATTCGTTACAGGATGAACTAGAAATGCACTTCCCCACATATATTGTTGCGCGTCATTCTCGGACCAATGAGCACTTGAGTCTTCAAAAAACAAGGGACGCATTAATGGAAGTCCAAAATGTGCGTTTTCATATGCCAGGTTATAATTGTATGGAAATAATTGATATCTCAATTCAATGGCTTGCTTAGCGATTTTTTTTGTTACATCATCTTTGAAAACGGGCTCAGATGCAACGTCTTGTTGTGCATGTGGCCTAAATACGGGTTGAAAAACTCCATACTGCAACCACCTAAGATACAACTCAGTATCATCTAAAGCACCGGCGAAACCACCCAAATCCGAATGCATATAACCAATTCCTTGCATACCCATCTGCATGGAGATTTCCATTTGTGGTTTTAACCCACCCCATGTACGATTCACGTCTCCTGACCAAGGAATAATTCCAAATTTTTGGGTTCCTGAAAATCCAGATCGCATTAAAATAAACGGACGTTGTTGTGGGAAATCGCGTTCATACCCTTCGGCAATCAACTTTGCCCATTCATGCCCATAAATATTATGTACCTCATTTGCTTTTAATGAACCATGGAACATATTTTCAGGATGAACTTCAGGCTCTCCCAAATCACCCCAAAAACCTGCTACTCCAATGTTTGCCAACTTCTTATATTCATTCCAAAACCAATCTTTCACGTGAGGTTGAAAAACATCTAATAGCCCTGTATTTCCAAAATAAAAATTATAAGTAAGTGGATTTCCCAAGCTGTCCGTGCCTAGCAATTTTTTATCAGCTGCTTCCTTCCATTTTTTTGAGGTTGTGAGAATAAAAGGTTCAGTTATTAATATGGTTTTCACCTTATTTTCTTTAAAATCACGAATCATTTTTTCAGGCTCCGGGAATGAGTCGCGATAAAACTCTAGATTCCCCAAGGTTCCTTGAATTTCTTTTCCGAACCAATATAAATCAAAAATAATGGCATCTAAAGGAATTGAATCTTTTCGGAATCGATTTACAACGTCCCTACCCTCTTGTTCCGAATGATATCCAAACCGACTGGCGAAATTCCCAAACATCCACTTCGGAGGAATCGGTTGATAACCCAATAATTCCGATTGATTTTTCATCAGATCAGCCCAATCATCGCCAATTACCAATTGATAGGTTTTTCTGCCTCCCATTGTTTCATAACTCAATACATTTTTCTTCTTCGAATCTAAATCAAGAAAACCAACAGCAGCATTATCAAAGTGGATGATATACCTTTTATTGGAAAGAACAATTGGCATAGTATAATTCATCAATTCTGACCGTTCTTCATACCCATAGTGGGCTTGGTTATATAATTTCAATCTATTTCCTCTTCGGTTCATTCCTAAGGCACGGGCACCACCGCCATATAGAAGTTCGTCATTGGTTAAATTAAAGTGAATTTTCTCCAAATCTCCCTCAGTATCATAGCCCCATTGTTCTGAAATGACCAATTTTTTATTTAAATAATAGGCAATTTGAAAAGGCTTTTTTGTAATTCTAACTTCCAATGAGTTCTTCTGATTACAACCAAACAAAAGTTCATTAGACAATACTGGATTCAGGTATTTTATTTCACCGATTTTTTGAGGTATTAATTGAACCGCATGAGAGCTAGACAAGTGCTTTTGTCCGTTAGGAACAAAGGTGTTCTCAAGTATTTTTGAGTTTAAAAAGGTAATAATATAGTGACCATCCGAGACATGAACCGTTATTGAGTTTTCATTTTGAGTAGCAGAAACGTACTGACGTTTTTCATTTTGAGCAAAACAGAGTAAGGATAAAGAAACAAAAAGTAAGCTGAGTTTCATAAATTCAATTTTGTCAAATTTACGAAACCTAATGAAATAAAAAAGGAGCACTTGTTGCCAAGCACTCCAAAATAAACGTATCTAAGGGCTAGAAATTTCCGCGTAAAGTAAGAATGAAATTTCTTCCTGGTGCTGAAATGTTAGATGCAAAATTACGGTAGTTTTGATCCAAGATATTCTCACAAGCCGCCTGAATCGCAAGGTTTTTATTGATGTTATAACCTACTCTCAAGTTTAAGGTAAACCATCCGGGCATTCCTTGTGGTAAAGCATACGCATAATTATCTTCCCCAATTAAATTATAGTCTTCCAATCTTTTCCAACCTGAATAATTAATAACTAATTCAGTTTTAAACTTTTGAGCTTGATAAGTTAAACTTACTTTACCAAAAACTGGCGGAATATGATCCAAGGGATAAGGAATAGAATCTGTTTTTATTCTTCCACGAGTATAATTAACTGTAGCTATGATTGAAAAATACTCGCCTAATTTACCGCTAATAAATGCCTCGATTCCATATACATTTGCTTTTCCAGCATTGGTTGTTGTCATTACTTGACTTAAAGATCCATCAAACAAAATAGAGTCTTGACCATTATATAATGAATTTTGAACAGTTAGGGCATTTTGTAGCAAAGTATAATAACCATTCAAACCAATATTAATTGATTTTGCGAAAAAGTGGTTCATTCCAATTTCTGAACTAAAGGAATATTCAGATTTTAACGTTGGGTTAGGAACAACAATACTACCAGGAATAGATTCAAATACTTTTGTCAAATCATCTACGTTTGGCGCTCTAAAACCTGTTGATCCAGTTGCTGTAAATCTCCATTTTGACGAAGGCATATATATCAATCCAATATTTCCATTTAATGCTGAATTATTTTGATTAATTGAGTTAAAAGGAAATGGAAAGAACGTTTTATCATTGAACTTTGCAGCTAAAACAACATTGGAAAAACGAAGTCCATCATTCAAAATCAATTTTTCAGTTATCTCCCAAGTATGCGTTGCATAAGCCGCAATGGAATTCATGGATGATCCACCGTCGGGATATCGGGTATCCAATGTCCCTGTTGTATCAACTACAATGTTTTCTGTATATGCAGTTGAGTTAACCTTGTTCAAATAAGCATCCATGCCATATCGAATTTCATGCTTCGCTATTTTCTTTAAGAAATCAGCATTAAACGAGAAAATATCCAATTTTTCTATTCGATGATTTAAGAAGTCTTTTTTGAATCTACGATCCATGCGACTTTCTTCAATGGACTGATATCCCAAAATGATCCGAGCATTGTCATAGAATTTATTTTTATTGGTTAATTCTAACGTGTATGCTGCTAACAATCTAAATTGTGGTCCGTAATACCATTCCGCAAATCTAGGTTTTCCACCACTCATTAGCGTTAACCGATCATAACGATCAATATTACTTGAATTGGATAATTGAAAATTTAATTTGTGAGTCATCCAATCATTTTGCTTGAAGGTAAATTTTTGCAAAATATCATATTGACTATACGATGATCCAATTTGAAGATTTGTATCCGCATTAACCATCATAGAATCTACTCCATTTATGCGCTCGACATACCAAGGCCTAGATCCGAAATTTCCCACAAACGGACTTCTAACAGCACCTTGACGAAGGTCACCATAATTGGAATACGTGAATGAGGTTAACGATGCAAATCGCTTTGAACCCACAGAAACATTAGCATTTGCGGCAAATCCATTAGCAGCTGAGAAATAGCGTGTATATGCACCTCCTTTTACAAGAATATCATCCGTTGAACTTAATGTTGGATTTTTGGTTGTGAAGGACATAACCCCACCAATAGCATCTGAACCGTAGACTACAGATCCAGGTCCAAAAACTACTTCAACACGATCCATCATTGAATTGTCCAACGTTATGATATTTTGTAAGTGCCCACCGCGATAAATTGCATTGTTCATGCGAATTCCGTCCACGACCATTAATACTTTATTGGTTTCGAACCCTCGAATGATTGGACTACCTCCACCCAATTGGCTTTTCTGCACAAATACATTTCCGGAATTGGACATGACATCTGCCATGGAACTTTGATTAAGAAATTGTAATTCAGAACTTTTCAATACTTGAATTTTCTGAGCAACATCTTTCTTTTTTTCTTCCACTTTAGATGCTGAAATAACGGTTTCATCAAAAGTATTGGCATTTGATTTTAGACCAATTTTGTATTTTTTATCCATGATAATAGAATAAGACAATATCATAGACTCGTAATCGGGATGAGAAATGGAAATCATTGAAGAAGAAAAAACCTCATTGATTGATATCTTTCCATTTTGGTCAGATAAAAACAAATTAAGTCCCATTTGAACTTCCACCCCAGCTATTGGCTGCCAGGTATCTTCATCGTAAAATTGAACGGTTTTTTGTGCATTTAGGGTATACACAAAACCCATTATTAGACCAATAAAGGTCAAAAATATCTTTTTCATTTTATTTATTTAATTAAAACTTTATTTGCTAGTAGGCTAAGCAAATTCTCCATTGGGCGGAGGGGTTTCAATAAATAAAAAACCAATTGATAGTTGATCCTTGTAATAAAATCCATTTTCCATATATGAAGAAAGAGAGGATTGAAAAATGGGTTGAATATCAAATTGAGAAGGCAAATAAACACCAAATACCAATTTGGACCAATTTTTTAATGGTTTATCCGGGTTAGAATTGGCTAAATTAGCAGATACATATTGGTCTAGCTTAGCAAACAAAACCGTTTCTTGATCATCAGAAACACATTGAAATTCAACTAACTCATTCGCTATATTTTTTCTCCAAACAACATCATAAAAATGTCCATCTTTTTTAAACTCATTCTTTTTGGTCCAAGTCAAAGATTGGATTTCTATTTCTGAAAATTGAAAATACACCAACTGATTTCGGGGAACGGCCTCTTTTGTTAGTTTTTTAATTTCTTTTCGAATTCGGGTAGATTCCAACTGAAATTCAAGCAGATACCCACCTATTTGCCACAGGAATAATAAAAGTAATATAGAGGAAATTAGGGATCGCACCCTCAAATGTATAATTTTGTTGAGGAACAAAAAAACTGAATGCAAGAAAACATCTTAAAAATTCAAAAAACAGCCCGTTACTTCACACACGGCAATATTGACGAAGCGCGCTATTTATTAATTTGCTTGCATGGTTATGGTCAATTACCTACTTATTTTGGGCGAAAATTTGAAACGGTGAACAAAGACTTCTTTGTTGTAATTCCGGAAGGATTGCACCGATTTTATTTGGAGGGTTCTTCAGGAAGAGTTGGAGCCTCTTGGATGACCAAAGAAGCAAGAGAACAAGACATTCAGGATAATATGAATTATTTGAACCAACTTTTGGACCTATTTACAGGAAAGAAATCATTTCAAAAAATTATTCTCTTAGGTTTTTCTCAAGGAGGAGCAACAGCCGCTCGATTTTACTGTCAATGTGAGAAAATTGATCACTTAGTTCTTTGGGCTTGTATTTTTCCGCCAGATTTACATATTGAAGAAGAGATTAATGGCGAACCCAATAAAAATTTCTTTGTACTTGGTTCAGAAGATCCATATTTTAATGAAACTGAACAAAAAAACACGATTGATTTTTACCGAAATATGAATTTTTATATTGTTCAATATGCTGGAAATCATACAATAGAGATATCTGTATTAAATAATTTATTGAATAACTTAAAATAATTTCTGACGTTTAAGTAAATAACGCAACAATACTTGATCAAATCCCTCATTAATGTCAGCGGGCATGAAATCGATTCGATTATTCAAACTTCTCAATGCCAATTCATCAAAGTATTTTTTAATGGATTTAGTATATTCCTCTTTAATTTCGGCAGGTTGAATTTTCATTCGTTCACCGGTTTCCATATCCACTAAGTTATAAGGTCGGTTACCTAATTCAAAATCCACTTCCATTTTTTGATCAACCACATGAAACAGGATTACTTCATGTTTATTATGGCGCATATGCTCCACAGCTTGAAATAATTCGTCGGCTTTTGATGGATCATCCAATAAATCAGAAAAAATTACAATTAAACTTCTGCGGTGTGATAATTCAGCAATGTCATGTAAGGATTGAACAATATCGGTATTCTTTTTATTACTTTCTTCGTAAGAAATCAATCGTTTTTCCAATTCTGAATAGAGATATCGGTGATGAGCAGGAGAGGATTTGGCTTGTGTATGCAATTCGATTTTATCTGTAATAATAGAGAGTCCAATTGCATCCCTTTGTTTTTTTAACAACTCAATAAAACTAGCAGCGGCATAAACCGAAAATTCATATTTTGTTATCGATCCATTTTGAGGAAAATACATGGAACTTGATCCATCAATTACAATTTGACACCTTAGATTAGTTTCTTCTTCGTACTTTTTGGTGAATAACTTATCGGATCGTCCATATAATTTCCAATCAATATGACGAGTAGATTCTCCTTTATTATACAATCGATGTTCGGCAAATTCAACAGAGAAACCATGAAAAGGACTTTTGTGCAATCCAGTAATAAATCCTTCAACCACCTGTTTTGCAAGTAATTCAATATTCCCAAATTGGGCCAGTTTCAAACGATTAATTTCCATTTCAGTGCTTTTGCCTTATTATTTACGAAAATACAGAAACAATTGGAAATAAAAGGATAAAGATTTCAATCAATTAAGTGGTAAATTTGAAAAAAAAAGAAAATGAAGGAGGTAATTGTTGTTGGTGCAAGTGGTTTAGTTGGTAACGAATTGGTGAAACAGCTAATTGAAAACAAGAATATTGTTAAAATCCACCTATTAGTTCGAAAAGAAATACATTTTAATGACCCAAAGATTTTAGTTCATTTGGTTGATTTTAAAGATGAATCCCAGCTTAAAAATGCTCTTCAAGGGGAGATAATATATTGTTGCATTGGTACCACTAAAGCTAAAACTCCCGATCTTTCTAATTATGAAAAAATAGATCGCGACATTCCTATTAAATTGGCTCAATTAGCCTATGCCAAAGGGATAAGTCAGTTTCATTTAATTTCAGCTATTGGAGCAAATGCACAATCAAAAATTAATTACAACCGCATAAAAGGTGAGGCTGAAGAAGGAGTTAAATCATCAAACATCCCATATATCTTTATTTATCATCCAGCCATGTTAATCGGAAAGCGATCAGAATCAAGACCCTTAGAGTGGATGGCCCAGAAAATCTCACCGATACTTGATTTATTTATGATCGGTTCTTTCAGGAAATTTCATTCAGTTAAAGTGAGTAATTTGGCGAAAACAATGGTGAAAAATAGTCTTTCAAAAGCCTCGAACAAAATAAACTTCATTAGCTACCCTCAATTTGAAAAGTAAGTGGTTTATTTTTTGCTAGACCTAATAATATGAGGCGAACGGATAAAAAATATTTACATAGGATAGCCATCGTTATCATACCATTAATCTTATTTTTTTGGGCGTTGAAGGTTTATGCAGATTATAGTGAAGATGTTGAAGTTCGCAGATTAATGGGGCAACGGATATCATACTACAAAACAAATGACCTTGAAAATCGATTACAAGTTTATAAAGCAGCTTCTGATTTCAAACATCCAATAACTCGTAAATTCGCATTAAATTTAGCAAGCAGAAATGCTGGAAGTTATAATTTAAGGCAAGTTTTCACAATTTATGATGAAGTATTGAATAAATGGCAATATGTTAATGATCCTTCATCGGCTGAATTAATAGCTAAAGCATCGTTCTCCATTGAAACAGGATTAAAGGGCGATTGCGACGATTTCGCAGTTACCTTATCGTCTCTTATACAAGCAATTGGAGGAAAAACAAGAATAGTAAATGGATTCAAGAAAAATGCTAGCCATGCCTATACGGAATTATTTATCGGTGATTTATCGAAAAAACAAGAAGCTTCTTATTTAATACATAAACGTTATGGACGAAATTATCCCAAAGGATTGATTATTCATTACAGTCAAGATTCAGCTGGAAATTATTGGTTAAATTTGGATTGGAATACGAAACATCCCGGAGGGAAATATTTTGAAGCTACCAAACAATTGATATTTTATACGAGCGAAGGAAAGTATGAATTGAAAAAGAAATAATTTTTTTTATCTCTACTAATTGCAAATAATTAAATTATTATTATCTTTGCAAACCATTTTTATGGGATTTAAAAATTAGTTATGAAAAGAACATTTCAACCATCCGTTAGAAAAAGAAGAAACAAACATGGTTTCAGAAGTAGAATGGCGACTAAAAACGGCCAAAGAGTTTTAGCTGCTCGTAGAAGAAAAGGACGTAAAAAATTAACTGTTTCGGACGAGCCTTTCCACAAAAGATAATATTTATAGTTAACAATATGTATAGCCGGATTATGTCCGGCTTTTTTTGTTATTCCCCATTCGAGTTTGTGAAATAGGTTTCAAATGTTATAGGCTCGGTTGTTTTTAAATCATTTATTGAAACATCAATTATAGACTTTAAATTGATGATTTTTGTTCCCTCAAAATAGTACTTCAAAATTTGTTGATATGTAAAGTTAGATTTAGCCATTTTCATGGCTCCTTCCTGACACAACCCAACGCCGTGACCATATCCTTTTCCACTTAGCTTGACAAATTCACCATCGTCAGAACAACTAAACAATGTAGACTTTAACTGAAAAGCATCTCGTATGTCACGTAACGGAATTCCATATTTTGGATCAACAAAAAATGCAAGGCGCGTATCTTGTTTAAAATTAAACTGTTGACTTTTGAAAAATTCATCTTCAGAAGAAACAAAGTACTTCTTTTGAAAAAAATCAACCCATTTAGACTTTTCAATACGTTTTTCCCATTTCGCTTGTTTGGTAAAAATGCAAAAAGTATCCTTAAATGTTTTTAAATAAGGAATAGATTCATTCCAAATTAAATCGGGCTCTGATGTTTGGCCGCCGCAATTCGCATGAAAAAAACCCTCAACTAAATGTAGTTTTTGATCAATAAGCACTTCATTTTGCGTAGCCTTTACAGCTGTTAATATCGAATTTGAAAAACGCCATTTATAATGATATGCCTGACAATGAACTTGGTCGCACAAATCAAATCCATCCTTTGAATGTCTGTTTTTTGATTTAAGCGCATATGTCCTACTCATTATTGCTTGTGCTTTATAGTATTCCAAGTGATGCCCTACTCCTCCCTCCGACTCAACAACTGCAGCAATATAATCTTCAAGATGAACTTGATTGATGATTTTTATACCATTTTTACCCGCATTGAAATAAAAATCACCAGTATATTTTCGCGGTTTAATATCTGAATTTTTAATCGTCAGGGTCATATTTCCTGCACTGAGGCTTTGGACTAATTTCACAGTTGAAAAAATCCCAATTTCTAGCACACCAACATATAATTTCAACTTATCATTCTCAAACTGTTGAATCTCAGCAAAATCATTTTTATTAATCTCACCAATATATGTAGAGTCAGCATAAATTGAATAGGAAGATTCTGAATATGAAACATTTACACGATTAATTTTATCACGCGAGAAAATTCCTATTCGCATTAATTGCGAAAAAAATACAGAAGGAATTAATAAAAAGAGGAAACAAATTACTTTGCTCATATAGCAAATTTACAATCTAATAAAACCTATGTTTTAGGCCTTTGATATAGTTTTCAACAATGATTGTGCAACTTTTTTGCTAGCGCCACCCTGTCCGAGTATTAAACGCATTTCTCTGTAATTAGCAATCATTTCATTTCTGTAGGAATTATTTCCTATCAATAACTCTATTTCCTGTCGAATATTCGCAGCAGTACAATCTTGTTGAATCAATTCTTTCACTACCATTTTATCCATAATCAGGTTAACTAGAGATATATACTTAATTTTTATCAGTATTCGAGCAATGAAATATGATATCCAGGAACCTTTGTAGCAAACAACTTGCGGAACAGAAAACAGAGCGGTTTCTAATGTAGCAGTTCCGGAAGTCACAACCGCTAATTCCGAAAAACGAAGTAGGTTGTAAGTTTGACCGAAAATAATGGTAACTCCCAGTGATTCAAAAGCATGGTACATATCCAATGATTGATTTGGCGCCCCAGCGATAACGATTTGATGCGTTTTTAAATCCTTGACCGCAGCCAACATAATTGGCAGTTTTACATGGATTTCTTGTTTTCTACTTCCCGGTAATAACGCAATAATAGGTAGATCAGATAAGTTGTTTTTTGAAAGGAATTCTATTTTATCAATCGAGTGTTGAGCATGCTTTTCAATCTCATCTAACAAGGGATGCCCCACATATTCTGTAGAATAATTAAATTTCTCGTAAAATGAATTTTCGAATGGTAAAATAGTATACATTTTATCCACGCTACGCTTAATGATTTTCACCCGAGATTGTTTCCAAGCCCAAACCTGAGGGGATATGTAATAATGGACAATAATATTATTATTTTTTGCCCATTCGGCAATTCGTAAATTGAATCCGGGATAATCAATTAAAACTAAGATATCTGGTTTGAATTCAAGAATATCTTTCTTACAAAATTCGATGTTTTTTAAGATCGTGCGAAGATTGAATAAAACTTCAACAAACCCCATAAAAGCAAGCTCCGATATGTGTTTTACAATTGTCGCTCCTTCTTTTTTCATTAAATCACCGCCCCAACAACGAGTTTCAATCACTGGGTTTATTTCCTTTAACGCAGCAAGTAAATTTGAACCATGCAAATCTCCAGATGCTTCACCAGCAATAATATATAATCGAGGAGGATTTTGACTCATTATTGAATTACATTCACATATAAAACGTAAGGCAAATAAAGAATTGTTCCAGCAATTATTCCCATTCCTAGTCCATACTTCTCACGATTAATCGTTAGATAAAACCAAAGTAAATTTGCAATAATGGCAAGGGATAAGAATTTGCTTCGTACCATGTCGATGTTCAAAAACTGCTTCCACAAATATTCAAACGGATAGTTTTGAAACTCAGCCATAATTACTATGACCAATGGAACTAATATAATCGGCGAAAAAAGTCCAATTAGTAATCCTTTAGTATGTTCCCAACTCCAATTTCGTAAACTCATAATTTCCAATTTTTTAATTCTTCCAATGCCTGATAAGCAGTCATATCAAAATGCGTAGGTACGATACTCACATATCCATTTTTCATGGCATGTAAATCTGTATCCTCGTTTTGATCAACATCTGAAAACTCTCCGGTTAACCAAAAATATGGCTTTCCAAATTGATCTTCACGCTTTTCAAATCGATCAGCCCAAAATGCATGTGCTTGTCGACAAATTTTAAATCCTTGAATGGCAGAAACAGAAATATCAGGGATATTTACATTCAAACAAGTATTCAATGGAAATTTATTTTTCAATGCTGAAGCAATCACCTCATGTGCAGCCCATTGTGCAGCAGTAAAATCAGCATCTGCCGAAAAGTTTGCCAAGGAAAATCCAATTGATGGTATTCCTTCCATAGCGCCTTCTACGGCCGCAGACATTGTTCCAGAATACAAAACATTTGTTGAGGTATTTTCTCCATGATTTATTCCTGAAAGCAATAAATCGGGTTTTCCTTTTAAAATTTCATAAATGGATAACTTCACACAATCTACGGGAGTTCCAGAGCAGGAATACGCCTCCACCCCTTCATATTGATGAAAAGCATTGAGTCGGAGTGGATGATGTATTGTGATTGAATGTCCTGTTGCAGATTGAGGTTTATCAGGAGCAACAACCAACACATCACCAAAGGATTTGGCCACCTCTATTAATGTAGAAATCCCTTTGGATGTAATTCCATCGTCATTGGTAACAAGTATCTTTGGTCGCTGCATATATTAATTCTGATTACGAAAATACATATTATTCCAGCATTAAAATTAATTTTGAGGTAAATTCACCCCAGAAAAATGACAGATCTATCAACAAAATATGGTTATTGCAAAGTTTCAGTCGCACCTATCAGAGCAGAAAAACGTGATGCCGCAGAAATGGTAACACAATTGTTATTTGGTGAACCTATTGAAATACTCGAAGTTGAAAATTCATGGCTAAAAATTCAATCCTTGATTGACGGTTATATTGGCTTTGTAGACTCCAAACAGATTTTAAAACTATCTTTCAAGGAAGTAAATAAATGGTTGAATGATTTTCAAATTGAAACTTCAGCTTTTACTCAAATTAATACTCCTTGGGGAGTTCAATGGATTTCTTGCGGTAGTTTTTCGTCTAAAATGGAGGAATTTAAAATTGGGAATAATCCATTTAATCGAATCACTTTAGCAAATAATGAATCAAATTCAATAATTGAACAAGCTTCTATTTTCCTGAATACACCTTATTTATGGGGAGGAAAAAGCATTTCCGGTATTGACTGTTCAGGCTATACTCAACTTATTTATCGGTTAAATGATGTCAAACTACCCAGAGACGCCTACCAACAAGAAGAAATCGGACAATCAATCATATTCTCGGAAAAAGAAATAGGTGATTTGGCGTTTTTTTCGAACGAAAGCGGAAAAGTGATTCATGTAGGACTTATTGGTGACAAAAATGAAATTTTTCATGCATCAGGTTGTGTTCGAAAAGATGAATTGAAATCTGATGGTATTTATTCCTTATTAAGTGGTTTAAAAACTCATAATCTTCATTCTATTAGGCGGTATAAATAATTTTTTTCCGATATTTGTGTCACTTAACTACAAAATACGGACAATGAAAGTGTTAATCGCAGGTGGAGCAGGATTTATTGGAAGCAATTTAGCGAAAAGACTCATTCATGATGGTCATCAGGTTGTTGTCTTGGATTCTTTGATACGTGGAAATAAATTAGACCAAGAAACCTTAGAAAATATTACGTTATTTGAAGGAGATGTCCGTGACGAGGCACTCGTAATTGAAGCAGCCAAAGGGTGTGACGTAATTTATCATTTTGCAGCCGTTTTAGGTGTTGATATCGTTGCTGAAAACCCAGTGGAAACCATGGAGGTTGAAGTTTACGGAACCAAAAATATCGTTGCAGCTGCATACGCAAACAATATTTCAAAAATTATCTATGCATCGACAAGTGGAATTTATAGTTCTACCGAAATTGTTGATGATGTATTGACTGAAGAATTATTGGTTGATCCACATACTTCTTATGCAATGGCAAAAAGGTATAATGAATTGTACTTGAAATCCCATTTTGATGAAAGGGGATTAAACTCTGTTTCGTTGCGGTTTTTTAATGTATACGGACACAACCAAGATAATAGAATGGTAGTCCCTCGTTTCTTTGAACAATGCCTTGATAATGAACCAGTAACTGTATACGGAGACGGCAAGCAAACACGCGATTTCACCTATATTGATGACACAGTAGAGGCATGTATTCGTTTAATGGATTTAAAAGGATGGCACATTGTAAATATCGCCAACGAAGCTGAATGGTGTATTGCTGATTTAGCCAAAGAAATCAAGGCTGTTACTCAATCTGATTCCGAAATTATTCACGTTGAGAACGAACATGAAAAAAATGGATATGAGGTTGAACGTAGAATTGGTAGCTCTAAAAAATTAGTTGAATTAACTGGATTTAAACCAATGATAACCTTGCAACAAGGATTGGAGAAGATTTACGAAAAAAATTACAAGAACCAAACTAGCACACCATGTTAAAAGACACTGAGATTTTTGACCTAATTGAAGCTGAAAGAAATCGACAACTGCATGGAATCGAATTAATCGCATCAGAAAATTTTGTAAGCGACCAAGTGATGGAAGCAATGGGAAGCGTGCTAACCAATAAATATGCGGAAGGACTTCCCGGAAAACGTTATTACGGCGGATGCGAAATAGTGGATAAAGTAGAACAATTAGCCATTGATCGCTTGTGTCAATTATTTGGTGCTACTTGGGCTAATGTACAGCCACACTCGGGAGCTCAAGCAAATGCTGCTGTTTTTTTAGCTTGCTTGCAGCCTGGAGATAAAATTCTAGGATTTGATTTATCCCATGGTGGACATTTAACGCATGGATCACCCGTGAATTTTTCAGGTAAACTATACAAACCGTTCTTCTATGGAGTTTCAAAAGAAACTGGATTAGTTGATTATGATGTTTTGGAAGAGACAGCTAAACGTGAACTGCCTAAAATGATTATCTGTGGTGCTTCTGCCTATTCAAGAGATTGGGACTATGCGCGCATTCGAAAAGTGGCGGATGAAATTGGTGCTATAGTTTTGGCTGATATTTCTCATCCAGCCGGATTGATCGCAGCAAAATTATTAAATGATCCATTGGAACATTGTCATATCGTAACAACTACAACGCATAAAACACTTCGTGGACCAAGAGGTGGCGTAATTATGATGCGACATAATTTTGACAATCCATTTGGTTTAAAATGGAATAACGGGAATGCAAAATCAATGGGGGCTTTGTTAGATGCTGCTGTATTTCCTGGTATTCAAGGTGGACCTTTAGAACATGTAATTGCTTCTAAAGCAGTTGCTTTTGGTGAAGCTTTAAGTCCTGGGTATAAAACGTACATGGCTCAGGTTCAAAAGAATGCATCTGTCATGGCTCAAGAATTCATGAAATTGGGTTATGCAATCGTCTCTGGTGGAACAGAAAATCATAGTATGTTGATTGATCTTCGTTCGAAAGGAATTACGGGAAAAGAAGCAGAAAATACGTTAGTTTTAGCAGATATTACAGTGAACAAGAACATGGTTCCTTTTGATACAGAATCACCGTTTGTAACCTCAGGAATTCGAATTGGAACTCCAGCAATCACATCTAGAGGTATCAAAGAAGATGAAATTCCATATATTGTTTCATTAATTGACCGTGTGTTGATGAATAAAGACAACGATATTGAAATTAAACATGTAAAACAAGACGTAAACGCGTTAATGTCTCATCGTCCATTGTTTACCTGGTAATGATTTACCGCGCGAAACGAGATTGGTTTTTTGGACTAATTTGGTTATTCGTTTTTGTTCTCTATTCTTTTATTGGCTTGATTGAAGTAGTTGACAATCAATCTTACGAATCACTATTAATTCTCTATTCAATTTCTGTATTATTAGGGATTCTGTTCATCGTGATTCAACGCTCCACATTTTATGAAATAAGGGACAAAGAGGATCTAATTTGTAAAATGTTGTTTTTCAAAAAACAAATTCCAATACAGACCATTCGAAAAATAGAACGATCCAATGGTTTATATGTAGGATGGAAAATGAATACTTCCTGGAAGTGCTTGGTTGTTCACTATAACAAATATGATGAATTGTTAATTTCACCAGAAAAGGAATCTGAATTTATTAGTGAAATAACCCGATTAAACACTAGTATTTCGAACACTTTAGTTGTTCAAGATTGATAACAAAAAAAGCCGGCATTTTCACACCGGCAATTTAAAATCTACAACTAAATCTTTAATTCGGTAAACAAACTAAGTTTACTAATTTACTGGTCTTTGTTCCATCATGATCTATTTCTACATCAACAGAAACTTGAACCAGCGTTGTATCTGTTACGTTATTCACCCAATGTTCATCAAATGCATAGTTCTCTTGATGTGTAGTATTTGAATCTGAGTACAAAATGGCATTCGTTGATACATTCTTTAATGATAAAGTATAACCATGTAATTCACCCGTTCCAACAATTGTTCCGTGCATATGTAGTTCTGTACCGAATGCAAGAGTATCGTTCTCCATTGGTTCCATTAAGTTAATGGTTGCGGTTACATCTTCATGTTTATGTTTATGACACGCTGTTAATCCAATGAATAATACACTGAATAAAAGAAAATAATTAATTTTTGATTTCATGTTTTTTAATTTTTATTTTTACTAAATAAGTTACTCCGGCTTCTATGCCGAAATTCTGTTTAATCGATCGATTGTTTAGGTTTTGATACACGGGTACTTGACCTTGAATGGAAAAAAGCCAATTATAACCCATTACATGAACACCTACCTTTGGCGCAAGAACAAAACCTTTATTATTATTCAAGATTAACTGTTCACCATTCAAATAACTAGGTTGAAAATGACTGTAAACTATTCCGGTAGAAGATATTATCCTTCGAAAGCCAAGCTTGCTATTATTCACAACCGAAATCGATAATTGCGATGAATTTCCATATTTGTACCCGTCCTTGTTCCTTTGTTTAAAAGCGTAACTTACCTCATTTTGTAAACTCCAAATTCGCTTGAAGGAACGCGTATAATTCAGAATAATCAATTCTTCTAATGCTCCGGTTCCAGGATAAAGGTTTTTTATTGCACTGTTCGTGGAACCAACTCTTCCAATCGGAAATTTTGTTCCCATACCAAGAGATAAAAAATAAATTGTTCGGCCATTGGTATCTTTTTTATGTAAAACAATTCCGTTTAACATTATCATAGGATCACCTAATCCCTGAACATAATCACTTCCTAAATCTCGTTTCTGGATTGCAAATTGTTGGGGTATTATACCCATTACCTGTAATCGCTTGTGAAATTGAAAACGAAAATTCAATTCATTTCTTTGTATGTATTCCCTTGAATGCACTATTCCGTCCATAAAACTGGAGAATGATTGTATTCCTGATTTTACGCCAAACATATGGTATTTGGTAGAAGCAAATAATCCAATTGTGGCATTACCGCTTACTCCTCCGCAAATATCACATGCATATACCCTTATGCTGCTAATCAGCACAAGAATTAATAAAGAAAATTTCATGTGTTTATTTTTATTTGTTACTAATTCAATTTAGAATCAGGACAAACAAGGAGGATGAAAGGTGAAGGAAGTAAATCCTTCTGGAAGATTATCTTGGAAATTGAATAATGATTCAGAATTTGAAACTGTTTTAGTTCTTAAAGAGTAATCAATTATGGCCGGTGAAACAAAAAAGCTTAACTCTAATGTTTTTAATTTGTTTTTAGATTTTTCTTGCTCGGATTTTTTTAAATCCAATTCGTTATCTGCTTTTTGAAGTTGTTTGGCTAAATAACACTTTCCATTACATTTTATCAAGGGTTTATCCTTGTTTTCGCATTCAAGCCGCGTAATTTCTAGTTGATTAATATAAAAGTTAATTTGCCAGAAACACGAATAAATGAGTTTACTGCCAATAAGAAGGGTCAATAAAATAACATTCCCACTTTTCATTAAGCGAAATTACTAAGAAATACGAATCAAAACGCATTACAGTTTAAACAATAAATACCTTTTTCTGCTAAAATTTTTCGCGAGATGGATTTTCGGCTTTCACCAAAATACTCCAATCTGGAATCATTGGAAACTAGCACATGAACAAACAAATAAGTTGATTTTTCATTTTCAACAACCCCCATATACCAACCAATGTCATTTCCATCCGTGAATCCCCATCCTGTTTTTGCATAGAGCGTTGCTCCACCTCGTTTTTCAACAGTAAATACTTTTTTCATAGTTCGAGTGGTCTTTTTTGATAACTTCAACTCTTCGTTCCATAAACTTTTCAAAAGCTCCAATTGTTGTAATGGTGAAATTCGCAAATCACCCGAAAGCCAAAATTGATCAATTCCGCCGCCCGTATTTTGATTTCCGTATTTAAATTGGGCCAAGTATTTTTTCATGTGCTTCTCCCCTATTTTTCGTGCTAATTCCTGAAAATACCAAACCGTTGAATTTTGAAATGCCTCCCTCAAGTTTTGGTCTTTATTCCACGCTTGATATTGATAGGTTGTTCCATTCCATTTAAATTCCGACATTTCGTTTTTCAGAATACCTGTTTCAAGACCAATCAAGGAATTTGGAATTTTAAACGTTGAGGCAGGAATCAACATAGTGTCTTTTGATAATCCTCTGTATTCTATTAGTTTATTTGTTTTTAAATCTAATAATAGAAATATTCCATCTGCTTTTAATGAATCCAAATAGGGGCGATATTCTAAGCTTGTAACTTCCATTTTATCAGAAACAGATGAATTCGAAATTGCTTCTGAATTTTTACAACTGTTTGTTACAACAAATGCTAAAGAAAATAAGATTAAATAATTCTTCATATTAATTTATCAATTAAAGATTCACCCAAATTATCATAATCTATTCCATCAAAATTTCCAGAGGACATCATCAACAATACTGAGTTCGATTCTATGTGCTGATTAATAAATTCAACAACCTCAATCGTGTTTGTTGCAACCGTGATCTCTCCACCAAATCCTTGAAATACTTGATCAATTGAAATGGCTTCCAACTTCTTGTGCGCCACAACATCGGGACTGAAATAAACTAACGCACAATCAGCCATAGACATGCAATTAAGATAGTGAGGCAGAAACTCCTTTTTAAGGGATGAAAATGTATGTAATTCCATACACGCAATTAATTTCCTATTGGCAAACTGTTCTTTTACCGCTTTTGTGGTTGCTTTTAATTTAGAAGGTGAATGAGCAAAATCTTTGAACAAGATAAAATCGTTGGATTCTACCACTTTTTGTAATCTTTTTCCAGCTCCAGTAAAATTAGACATCGAACTCAAAAAATCAGAATTTGAAATTCCAATCGATTCACAAATCCTCATGGCACCCATTAAATTCTGAAGATTATGTTCACCAAAGAGTTTCAATTCGTATGATTCTGAATACCAATTTAACCTAGTTCCAGATTTAGTAACTTCGTAACTAGGCGTATTATAAGAGATTACTTGTAGGTGATTTTTATGCTTCTCTGCCAGGTGAACAATCTCTTTATCGCTTTCATTGAAGATTAATTTCCCATTGGGCTCAATTAAATCACAAAAAACATCAAATTGAGAAACGTAATTTTCAAACGTTGGAAAAACATTTATATGATCCCAAGCTATTCCGCTCAATAATGCAATATTGGGCTTGTATAAATGGAATTTAGGACGGCGATCAATCGGTGAACTTAAATATTCATCTCCTTCCAGAATAATTACTTGCGCGTTATCTGAAAGTTTAACCATACAATCATACCCTTCCAATTGCGCACCCACCATGTAATCCAAATCAACCGATAATTCATTACATGCATGTAAAATCATAGAGGTAATGGTCGTTTTACCGTGACTTCCACCAATTACAACGCGTGTTTTATTTTTTGATTGCTCGTACAAATATTCGGGATAAGAGAAAATAGGAATATTCAGTTCTTTAGCACGAATCAACTCAGGATTATCTATTCTTGCATGCATACCTAAAATAACTGCGTCAAGACTTGCATGAATAATTTGAGGGTTCCAACCCATTTGTTGGGGTAAGATGCCTTCCTTTTCTAGTCTACTTTTTGATGGTTCAAATATTTCGTCATCGGAACCGGTAACGTTGTACCCTTTTCTATTGAGGGCAATCGCTAAATTATGCATAGCGCTTCCACCTATTGCAATGAAATGAACATTCATTTTTGATTGTTTTTTCGTTGAACGTGTAACCTCATTTGCCATAGAACCGAAAAAAGTAGAAACCAACAACCCAGCTGAGCTACCAATAACCAATCAACTTTTTCAAATCTACTCAGTAAAAAAACAGGGAGACCAATCGATAATAATCCGATGTAATACAACAAAGAAACCGAAGAAGGTATCTCGCTGTTTAATTGCTTATTAACAAACTGCAAAATGGAATAAATAAGAACAATTACCCATAAAAACATAGGCACATTAACTAAACCATTTTCATCTGTCAAGGAAACATAGAAAAGACAAATTGGAATTGATAATGCTAGTTTTAACACAATCAAAACGAATTCATACTTTTCGGCAAATTTCATACAACGAATTTACTTGTATGAAAGGATTGAAAACGAGCGTTGTTAAAGAGTTTCTAACACACGCTTTTTAGTAACTTAATTTTGATTTAATATCTCAACTATTGGATTACCAGTCATCGCACCAGTTCGTTGAAGGTTCAATAGATGAATCAAAGTTGGTGCAATATCAATGATTTCTATCGGTCTGAAAATCGCTTGTTTTTGAATTCCATTACCATACCAAATAAGAGGTACATGTGTATCATAATTAAAAGCTGAACCATGACTTGTTCCTTTGTGTGAAGAAGGTTTATCTTCATTTTTCGCTAAATAACCTGGTTCTAAAATAAAGACTACTTCCCCGCTCCTATCATATCGATACCCTTTTGAAACCATTTGCATCCAATTATTTGTAGAAGAAGCATTTTCCAATTCTTCAGATACAAAGACAGCTTTTACACCATCCCATTTTCTGATTTCTGCAGCAATAAACGTTTCAATCGCTTTTTTGGGTAAATGCAAAGAATCAATCAATTTTCTATTCAAATATATATTCTGATTTTCCTCAGATTCAATCAAATCAAATTCAAATTTCTTTCTTACATCGTTTTTTAATGCTTTTAATTTTTGCTCTAAGAATAAATAACCACCCGGTAATTTTTGATCGATTAACGATTGAGGAACAGGAACCACGGCATGATCTGCGGTCAAAAACAAGGTAAATCCATTTTTTCCGAATTTCTTTTCAAGTGTTTCAATTAATCGAGCAATTTCCAAATCTAAACGAATATAAATATCTTCTATTTCTACCGAATATGGACCAAAAGCATGACCAGCGATATCCGGTGTAGAATAACTGATACATAAAAAATCAGTTTGAGAATTGGCTCCCATCTGTTCATTATCAATTGCTGAAAGGGCAAAATCAGTTAAATACGTGTTTGCATATGGAGTAATGGTAAACAGAGAATAATCACTTGCATTTTTATTTAATTCCTTTAAATCATAAGGGAAAATAGGTTTATCCTTTGAAGAAAGTAGTACTTCATAAGGAGAATCATCCTTACCACTTTCCATGTAAGTTTCAATCGGATAATACGT
This sequence comes from Crocinitomicaceae bacterium, assembly GCA_044377675.1. GTDB lineage: Bacteria > Bacteroidota > Bacteroidia > Flavobacteriales_D > Crocinitomicaceae > UBA952. Next base: position 65,745 of record JBILYP010000008.1, on the reverse strand, counting down.
ATTCCAGGTTTGCACCAGAGCTTGGTCTGCGTGTTTTTTTGCATTAAATTCATTCACCCATCCTGGCAATTCTGTTTTATAAAAATTACTTGTTATCATTTTTCCGCTGCTGTAGTCAAACCAATATGAACCGTCACTTAAATGTCCACCCGGTAAAATCGCACTACGGTCTTTTATACTCAAGGAAATAACTTTAGCTGATGGGTAGGTAATTTTTAATTGATCCGTAATGGTATACGTTTTCAGGGTTTTAGGCGAACGATTACCATCTTTACTGCTTGTTCCAACGGATTGATACGCTCTATCTGTCACACAGTTAATCACTTCCTTTTTGTTTCGATCATACCACTCATTACCTACAATTCCATGATTATCCGGAGTTGTACCTGTGTAAATTGAAGCATGGCCTGGTCCTGTGTAAGTAGGCACATAATTATAATTGGTATTTCTACAATTTGCTCCTTGCTTGATTAACTTATTAAATCCACCTTTTCCAAATTTACCTTGAAAACGATACAAATAATCATAACACATTTGATCAACTACAACGCCAACAATAATTTTATTTGAATTTTTTTGAGCTACAAAAAGATTACAAAATAATACAAAAGGTAAGAATAAATAAATTTTTAACATGGTAAATAGATTATTAGTAGCAAAGTTAACCATACCAATGACATAAAAAATGAATGCAACTAATATAATTGTTACTCGTCTTTTCATATATTTACAGTTCAATTAAATGTTTATTTATGAGATTAATTCTTACGTTTGGTTTATCAGTTGTAACTATATTATTTTCAAGTCTTATTTTGGGCCAGCAACCAGTTTCAAACTTCACAGCACTTCCAGTGAGTGTTTGTCAAGGGCAACCTGTTACTTTCACGAATACATCGACCACAAACGGTGGCAGCGCAATTACTGATTATGCCTGGGATTTTGGGGATGGATACAATGATTCAATTCCAAATACAACCCACATTTACAATACTCCTGGAACCTACAGTGTAACATTAACCGTTACGAATTCATCTGGACTCGCAGATTTTGAGTTAAAAACCAATTACATTATTGTTAAACCCGCTCCAATAACGTCATTTTCGGTAAATGGATTAGGTTGTACAGTACCACTTACAGTAACCTTTAACAATACAGGCAGTTCAGGAGCGGGATACTCCTACAACTGGAATTTTGGAAATAGCCAAACTTCACCAATAGCTAACCCACCTTCTCAAACATATTCTTCAGCAGGTACATATAACGTTTCATTAACCATAACAAATAATGCCTCAGGTTGCGTTACGACAGTAGTTGAACCTTTAGTTGTATCAAATTTTCAAGCAGGAATGACATTACCATCTGTGGTTTGTGTAAATCAACAAGTTGATATTTCGGATAATTCCACCGCTGGAGCAAATGTTTGGAATTGGAACGTATTACCTTCAACAGGAAGCTATGTAAATGGAACATCAAATTCATCTCAAAATCCATCATTTACATTTACTGCAGCGGGTACTTACACTATTCAACTTTCTGCTCAAAATACGGCTTCAGGCTGCTCCGGGAGTGCATCTCAAACAATAACAGTTCAACCTACTCCTGCACCAACTTTTACAGCAACGCCATTAACCAATTGTGCTCCATCCAATGTTACTTTTACGAATACTTCTGTGGGAGGAACTAGTTATGTTTGGACTTTTGGAGATTTTTCCTCAGGAGCTAACAATACTTCCAATCAAACCTCTCCAAGTCATATTTATGCGAATAATGGAACTTATGACGTTACATTAACAATGACTACAGCAACGGGTTGCATTGGTGCATTGACATTAAATGATTACATCACTGTAACTGACGTTTTAGCTGACTTTGAAGCTGATATTACAGGTGGTTGTGATCCATTGGTTGTGAATTTCTCAGATCTTTCCGTTGATCCAAATTCCTCAAATCAAATAACATCATGGTCTTGGAATTTTGGTGGCGGGACACCAAACACGTTTAATGGTCAAAACCCACCTCCAATTACGTATCCAATCGGTTTATTTGATGTTAGTTTAACGGTTACTACCCAATCTGGCTGTGTTGGAACAGTTACATTAAACGATTACATTACTGTTGGAACTATAAATGCGCTCAGTTTTTCAGTAGACACTTTGATAAATTGTATTAAAACTGATTTTGAATTTACATCAACCGTTTCTACAACTCCAGCAAATCCAAACCCATCAGAGTTGACCTATTTTTGGGATTTTACGGACGGAACATCCACAGAAGATGACCCAACCTATCAATTCACATCTGATACAGGATATTTCGATGTCATGTTGGTAGTAGATTTCCGGGGATGTAAGGATACAGTTCAAATTGATTCATTTATTTATATTAACGCCCCTATCGCAAAATTTTCTCCTGAAAACACGCTGTTCTGTAATCAAGGAAATAATATTGCTGTTGATTTTACAGACGATGCCACTCATGGCGTTCCATCTGATGATATTTTAATGATTTGGCAATGGGGTGATGGCACACCAAATACTATTTTGGACGACCCTCAGCTAGATGACGCCAATCAAGGCGATTTTACACACACCTATACGAATTATGGATCATATACAATTCAGCAAGTAATTTATAATTACACAACGGGTTGTAGCGACAGCATAACAGCAAATGTTGATATTTCTTTTCTAAATGCAAATTTCACCTATTCAAATGATACTATTTGTCAAGGAGATACATTGGATATGTTTGATAATAGTCAAACTTGGTTAACAGCACCAAATCCTCATCCGTTAGAATCTTGGTCCTTCAGTATGGGGGACAATCCTCCGGGAACTGTTAACATGGGTGACACTGCTTATTACGCTTATACACAATCAGGTTTATTTAACATTACCCTCACGGCAACCAATAGTGTGGGATGTTCCGCCTCGTCTGTACTACCAATCAATGTACTTGCTCCACCTTTTGCCGTAATTGCTATTTCTCCTGATCCCGCAATTGGATGCTCTCCTTTCCCCGTTATATTCACGGGTAATGCCTTTGCAATGCCACCTTATATCCCAATTGATTCTATGATATTTCAATACTCAGATGATAACTCAACCCAAACATTGAATTATAATTCAGCAGGAACAATTGCTAATCACACTTTTGTTGGTACGGGCATATTTTATGGTGAAATGATTGCCATTGATCAATTCGGTTGTTATTCTTCTCCAGCTTCAGTTCCAATTACTATTACTCAACCAAGTTCTTTTTTCTCAGTGGACAACGTAATTTGTAACGGTGACTCCGTATTAACAGATAATACTTCAACTGGTGAGGGAAATTTAACTTACGAATGGTATTTAGATAACTTTACATCAGCACCAATATCAACTTCTTTAAATGCCGCCACCGTTTTGACCGAAACAGGAATACCTTTTGGACAAACAACCTCCACGCATGACTTATTTTTAATAACAACAGATGGTAATGGATGTAAAGATACAATCGGTAACTTAATCAGTGTTTCTATTCCATGGGCAGTACCGACATACAACTTTGCTGGTGCGGCGATAGGACCGAATGGAGAATATGTTTGTCCTCCCCTTTTCGGAACTTTTGTTGATTCTTCATTTTCTTACGGTGCAATAACAGATTGGACATGGGTTTTCGGTAATGGAAACCAGTCAATTCTAGAAAATCCAAGTAATACCTATGTTCTACCAGGTACTTATGATCTTACATTGAGTATTATAGATGAGAATGGTTGTACAGCAGATACAACGCTTTTACAATACATTACAATTGGTGGTCCTGGTGCAAATCCTGATTGGATACAACAAGTTGGACAATGTGCTCAGGGAGCCCAGTTTGTGCTTATTAACCCTGTAAATGTTGTGAATTCTGTTTGGACTATGGGAGATAATACAACCCTAACTGATAGTATTAACTTCTTTTATAATTATGAACAACCAGGAACTTATACTCCTGGTGTTACTTTATATGACAGTTTAGGTTGTGAGGTTTTCTATCCATTAAACCCCATCACTGTTTTAGACGATGGATTAACAGCAAGTTTTACAGCTACTCCTAATCCAGCGGAACAAGACCAACTTATTTCATTTATTGATGGTTCAACTTCACAACAATCCACAATTGTGCTTTGGAACTGGGATTTTGGAAATAACCAAGTTTTGGCGCTCAACAATGCAACGCAAACAAATTCATTCCCGTTAGCGGGATCCTATTCTGTTACATTAACTATTCTTGATGCATTGGGTTGTCAGGACGATTATACATTGACAGTAAATATTAAAGACCCCGAAATTTGGTTGCCAAATGTTATAACTGCCAATGGAGATGGAACAAATGACCTTTTCACGCTTCCCTTTGATGCCTTCAAAGATTTCAACATTGTAATAATAAATCGATGGGGCAATACCATTCATGATGGAAGAAGGGATCCGGCTAATCCGTTATTCATGTGGGATGGAACAACTGATAACTCAGGTGAAAAAGTCACAGACGGTGTTTACTTTTATCGATTAACTGGAGAAATGTTAGGAGGTACTTTAGTTGATAAACATGGTTTTGTAACAGTAATTGAATCAAACTAATCACTTTGAATTTAAAACTGTTTTTTTACCTTTGCATGGTCGAATTGTAAATCATTCAATCAAGTATTTTTTTTGGCAACTTATTTAAATATCGAACGTCACAATAAACATTCAAACAAATAAAATAAAAATGTATACTCAATTTAAACATCTTCTATTTGTAACAGCCTGTTTTTCGGGTTTTCAATTCTATGCTCAACAAAATGTTAGTATTTCCGATGTACCAACAACACCGAATGCTTCAAGTGTACTTGATGTTTATTCGACATCTAAAGGTTTGTTGGCTCCAAGAATGACAACTGTTCAACGAAATGCGATTATTGCACCTGCAAATAGTTTACTAGTATTTGATACAGATGTGAATTGCTATATGTTTTACACTACATCAAATTTGACATGGAATTCATTGTGTACAGCGGCTACACTATCAAATGGAATTAATGCCCTAGCCACTTCAACAGTTGTTGCTCCAGGTGCAAATTGTGCAAACGGTGGTTTATTAGTACAGTTTGGTCAAGATGCAAATGGTAACGGTATTTTGGATGTACTCGAAATTTCATCATCGAATTATGTGTGTAATGGTTCAGCAGGAACAACAGGAGCAACTGGACCAGTAGGAGCTACTGGTGCTACAGGGCCAACAGGACCAGCGGGTGCTACAGGAGCAACTGGATTGACAGGGCCAGTGGGACCAGCAGGTACTGCAGGAGCAACTGGACCGGCGGGAGCTACTGGTGCTACTGGACCACAAGGACCTATAGGATTAGCAGGACCCGTAGGCACACAAGGATTAAATTGTTGGGATTCAAATAATAATGGAATTAATGATCCATCAGAAGATTTAAATGCTGATGGTGTTTTCTCCACTTTGGATTGTAGTGGTGCTGGTTCCGTAGGCCCTGCTGGACCACAAGGACCAATCGGGTTATCAGGACCACAGGGACCTAATGGTGTAGCAGGACCAGCAGGTGCTACAGGAGCAACTGGTTTAACAGGAACAGCAGGTGCTACAGGAGCAACTGGACCAGCAGGTGCAACTGGATTAACCGGACCAGCTGGAGCAACTGGATTAACCGGACCAGCGGGAGCAACTGGATTAACCGGACCAGCCGGAGCAACTGGATTGACAGGACCAGCGGGAGCAACTGGAGCAACTGGTTCAACAGGACCAGCGGGAGCAACTGGTTTAACAGGAGCAACTGGATTGACAGGACCAACGGGACCAGCAGGAACGGCGGGAGTTGCTGGGGCAACTGGAGCGACAGGATTACAAGGACCGATTGGTTTAACTGGAGCAACAGGTGCAGCAGGGCCAACATGGACATTAACTACACCAACAGTAAATCCAACGGGAACGTTAACTATTAATGCAACAACAGGTTCAAATGCGCCAGTAACAACTTTAGGTCAATATTGGATTGCTGCACCAAATACAGCAGGAACAAATGCTTTAGCAGCTACGGGATTTTTGGGCACAAGTAGTAATAATCATATGGACCTAGTCAGTAACAACATTGTAAGAGGAAGACTAAGTAATATCGGAGAATTCTTTATTGGAACAACTAACACTGTTCTTGCCGGAGACTTAATGAATGGTGTGGGAAATAATACATTCCCTTGGGCAGTTAACGGTTATTCAGCTTTTAATGGTTCGGGTGTTTATGGTTCTGTCACCGCAGGAAACACCGTTTTCGCAGGTGTTCAAGGAGAATATTTTGGAACAAGCACAACCGGAGCAGGTGTGCGAGGAATAGCTGGAGGACCGACCAACAATGGAGTCAATGGACAAAATGCCGCCCCCACTACTGGCTGGGGAGGTTTATTCCAAAACGATCTTGGATACACTGGATTTTTTGGTGTTGTCTCCGACCAACGATTGAAAAATAATATAAAAACAATCCCAAAAGCCATAGATATTGTTAAAAAACTTAGAGGTACTGTTTACGAGCATAATTTTGCTGAATACCCAGATTTGGGTTTGAAAAAAGGACTGAATTATGGTTTCATTGCACAAGAAGTTGAAGCAGTACTGCCAGACCTTGTCCGTGAGAAAAATATTCCTCATATGAACAGCACCCTTCGTGGAACTACTGAAAATAAAGAGGCTGAGCTTCTAAAAACAGTAAGTTATATTGAGGTGGTTCCTATCTTGGTAGAAGGAATGAAGGAGCAACAAAAAATGATTGAAGAATTGAAGGCAGAGATTGAATTGTTAAAGTCAGAATTAAAAAAAGACTAAGATGAAAGTAATTTACTTCAATACCATTCTTTTTATTCTTAACGGCATTTCAGTATTTACACAAACCGTAAATAACAATGGTGGTTTTATCACCGCTCAACCTGGCTCTTACACATATGTAAACGGTAGTGTTCAAAATGATAATACAGGAATTTTAGCCGTAAATGGCAATGGAACAGCAACAAGCGCTGAGCTATATGTTTCTCAAGACATAACAAATAATGCTACCATAAATGCAGATGGTTACATCAAATTGTTGCGTCATTGGTACGATAATAATGTATTCAACTCAACAACTGGAACAGTATTTTTTCTGGGTCCAAATGAATTTTTGGGAGGCACATCAACTACCCAATTTTTTAACCTAACATTAGCTGGAACAGGAATAAAAACCCAACAAGTAAATAAAATAGTTAAAGGGGTTCTTGATTTAACGAGTATTCACCTGAATACAGATATTTATGGTTGTTTTGTTACTAACACAGCGCTTAACTCAGTAATTAGAACTACTGGATTTGTATCGAGTGCAAACGGTGGTTTTTTATCTAGAAATACGCTTTCTAATGGCTTGTACATGTTCCCTGTTGGATCAACTGCCAATACAAGTCAAAACATTCCAGGAAGTGGAACTTTTCGTTATCGTCCAGTCGAAATCACACCTACAAATGCAACTGCAAATACATACACTGTTCGTCTAGCTAATTTGGACGCAACTAATGAAACTCCAGTGGGTTACAATCGAAATTCTTTCGAACCTTTGTTGTGTGCGAGTAATCCTGATTTTTACCATCAAATTAATCGAACTAATGGAACATCTGCCATAAATTTAACTGTAAATTATGATCCCATTGCTGACGGTAACTGGAGCGATATGGCAAGGTGGAATATTTCTCAACCAGCTATATGGCAAGACATTCCTGTTGTTACAGTTGCACCAGGAGCGCCTTTTTTCAAATCAACCACATCGAACTGGAATGATTTTACCAATATTCCCTATATTTTAAGCAATACAAATCCAACTCAACCTGTTATAAATAATATTGTTACTACAGGATGTACACCACTAGATGTAGTATTATCAAGTAATTCAACTGCTGGAATAAGCTACACTTGGTTTGCAAACGGTCAAAACATAGGCAGCGGTGCAAATTTATCTACAATTTTTTCTAATCCTGGTTGTTATGACATCACACTTTCAGCATCGAATGGTTCGTGTGCTTCGTCTGTCACTTCAACAAGTTTAATTTGTGTGGAAAATACACCTAATGCCGCTTTTACAGCAAGTGCATCTGTAATTTCAAACTCAAATCAATCCATTAGTTTTTATAATTCGTCAGTGGATGCAACCGATTATTTTTGGGATTTTGGAAATGGAAACAGTTCTAATCAAGAAAATCCATCCATTATTTATTCAAATCCTCAAGGCAATTATTTAGTTTCTCTAATTGCTACTTCTCCAAATGGATGCTCTGACGAAGTAACAATGGTCATAAATTATAACGAAGAGGCTATTTTTTATGTCCCTAATTCATTTACTCCTGATGAAGATGAATTTAATCAAGCATGGGGCCCAGTATTCACCGCTGGATTTGACCCTTACAATTTTGAGTTACTTGTTTTTAATCGCTGGGGTGAAGTAATTTGGGAAAGTCATGATGCAACCGCACGATGGGATGGAACTTATGGCAATAAAGCATTACAATGTCCTGACGGTGTTTATACATGGAAAATAAGTTATAAACCAAAAGATACTGATGATAAAACTATTATTACTGGTAGTTTGAACCTAATCAGGTAATTGGAATTATCCAAGAAAAATCTTATTATATAACTCAAAAAAATAGATTTTTTTTGAGTTTTCAGCATCAACTTAAATGCAAATCATTTTAGAGTGATTAGGAAAATCCTCCGGTATGAACATAAAGAATTTTTTGGTTAACTAGGCTAACTGTTGTTATAAATTCATTCAATTTATAAAGTGCCTTGGCATTATATGTATAGTCAATTGAGATATCCGTTTTTTTTGTGAAGTTCTGTGCGAATTGTTTCAACTCATCCGTAGCTTTTCCGTAGCCGCCCAAATCGTCCGTTGGAAGTACTATTACTTGATCCATTTTCTCTTCAATAAATCCCTTGTCAAAACCAAAGCGCATTAGTTTATTTTTCATTTCTGAAACAGAATCAAAACTTCTAAGCGATGGGCAAACAAGCAATTTAGTAGTTGAAGGAATCGATAATAATATCCCTAATGAAGTTGCTGTAGTTCCTTGCGCAACACATACATAATCAAAATCATTACTCGTTTCTGACATTATTTCCATGCAACCAATAACGCCTTGATAATTGCCCCCACCCTCTGGGATAATCCAATAATTTTCAAAAATAGTCAGTAACTCTTGTTTGTATTCTGATTCATCTTTGAATTGATAATCTTCACGAGAAACAAATTTTAATTGCATACCTAAAGAATCGCAATACGATAAAATCATATTTGATTGAGCAGTTAACTCATCACCGCGCACAACGCCAACGGTTTTTATATTAAATATTTTTCCCGCCATTGCCACAGCCAATAAATGATTTGAATAAGCTCCTCCGAATGTTAGTACACCTGCTAAATTATTTTGCTGTACATGTAATATGTTGTATTTTAATTTACGCCATTTATTTCCTGAAATCAAGGAATGAATTAAATCATCCCGCTTAATGAACAAATTAGTAGTTTGATCGTTTAGTTGTAGCGGATGCACCGTCGATAAATCTTCAGAAGGTATTTTATTTAATTCAGACATCTAATTATAATGAATCAACAATCATTAGGTTTTAACAAAAAACAAAATTTAACGGAAGAAGATTATTATTTGAGTAATGACGGATATATTATTTTCACAGAGAAATATCATCTGAAGCGAGGTTATTGTTGTAAAAGTGGATGTAAACATTGTCCATACGGTTACGACAAAAAAACTGATTCTTTCAAACCAAAAAATCAATAAACCCCCAATTCAGGATACCTCCCTTTAAATTGCCCCATCACTTTTTTGATTTCTTCAATATCCTTGTTAACATCTCCTGTTGGATGATAAATAGAATGAAACCCTCCCATTTTATTCGCATAATCCATATAACAAATATAAATCGGCACGTTTGCTTTTAATGCAATATAATAAAACCCTTTTTTCCAGTTTGGATTATATTTACGGGTACCTTCTGGGGTAAAAACCAAGTACATTGTCTCTGATTTATCGAAAATTCTCACCGCAAAATCTGTCATATTTGAGTTTTTCTTTCTGTTGACAGGAATTCCTCCTAATGCTTTAAGAATCAATCCTAAAGGAAAGAAAAATAGTTCCTTTTTAATTAAAAACTTGGCATTTACGCCATATTGAAAGAAAGCGAGACGACCCAAAATAAAATCCCAGTTAGATGTATGTGGTCCGACAGCAATGACACATTTTTTAATATTCGCTGGAGGATTGGGATCTATTTTCCATCCAATAATCCAAAAGATAAAACGAGCAATATATTTCAAAATAAAAGTATACTTATTAGAATTTTATTTTTTTAATAATTCTTTCACAAAATTTGGAGTAGCAAAAGTTCCAACATGAATATCAGAATTATAGTAACGCAATTTATTTTCAGAAACAAACGAATCAACAAGATTTATATTTGCAAGGTTTTTTGGATTTAATTCACCTTTGACACCATATTGAAAGCTCCACATTCCTGTTGGATAAGTTGGAACAAAAAATAAAGATACTGGTGCTTTATCTTCACCAAAAACCCCTTGTAAAGTGTGATTTAATTCCGTGAAAGCCTTTTCATTAAATTTAGGAGACTCACCTTGAGCAACCAGAATACCATTGTCTTTCAATGCATTATAGCAATTAGTATAAAATTCTACACTAAATAATCCTTCTGCTGGACCAACAGGATCTGATCCATCCACAATTATTAAGTCATATGAACCTTGAACAGCATTTTTAATAAATGAAATTCCATCGTCCACCAATAATTCTAATTTTGGATGATCAAATGAATTCGCGATTTCTGGCAAGAATTCCTTACATGCTTTAATCACTTCACCATCTATTTCAACCATGGTCACTTTTTCAACGGAATCATGTCTCAAGACCTCTCTAATTGTTCCTCCATCTCCCCCACCAATAACTAAAACATTTTTTGCCGTTTCCAATGTGAAAAGAGCTGGATGTGAAATCATTTCATGGTAATGGAATTCATCTTTCTGTGTCGTCATAACCATATCGTCCAAAGCCAACATTTTACCATATTTATATGACTCTAAGATGCGAACGCGTTGAAATGGTGATTGAACATCGTAAAATACCTCACCTGTAAAGCGAAGGGAAAGCGCTTGACTATCGTCCTTATCCGTAAACCAAACATTACGTGTATAGAATTCAGGATTTTGCCATTCAGAAGCCTTTTGACGCATGGTAGAAATATCAAAATCATTACGGGTCAATAAGTTGACTGATCCTCTTTTCATCTCAATTGCTGAATATGATTTTGCTTTGAAACACTCTTTCAAATGATCAAAAGATATCCAAGCATTCATCTCGCCACATGTAAATAAATCAACAGCCGCGTAACCGTATTCTGGCCATGTGTGTATTGCCAGATGACTCTCTTGAATAACAACAACGCCCGAAACACCATAGGGTGAAAAATGGTGAAAGGTTGAGTTAATAACAGTTGCACCAGCTTTTTGGGCCGCTCCAACCATATCTCTTTCAATGCATGCCACATCATTCATAATGTGCGGATCACAATTCATAAACTCAACTAAAATATGATTACCAAGTGCGTTTGACATAGAATTAAAAATTAAAATGTTTGCAAAATTACGTTTTTTAACAAGATTAAACACATGATTCATGTCAATATCCACGCAAGAAATTGTTAATTTTACACTATAACGAAATTAAATAACTATTAACAAGTGATTCGCTACCCAAATTTATACACGTCACTCGTATCTTGTATAATTTTATTTTTTTCAGCAACACAATTCACTTTTGCCAATAAAATTGAAAAAGGGTATGAGGCATTAGTGATTTTCGACTATTTTCAAGCAAAAAAGTTATTCCAAAAATCACTCAAGAAAGATACCTCTCCTGCGGCATATGGTTTAGCTCAAATTTACTTTAGAAAAGACAATCCTTTTCACTCACTTGATTCTGCCTATAAATACATTGGAATTGCGAAGTCTACCAGAGAAAAAGTAAAACTAAAAACTAGAATTAAACTAGAGAAGTATCATTATTCTGAGGAATCCATATTGGATTTAGAACAATCAATTAGCAAAGGTTTTTTTATGATCTGTATTTCCGATAATACAGTTTCATGTTTTGATTTATTTATCGAAAAGCACGCACAATCAAATTTACACCTTAAAGCTATTTTTAAAAGAGATTCGCTTGCCTTTGAAATTACTAAAAAAGAAAATCAATCCATTTCAACTACTTCTTTTATCAACAAATATCCTGTTTCTGCATTTAAACAAGAGGCGTTAAATTTATTTTTCAAGCAGCAATATTTTGAGTACACAAAAAAGGAGACGTTGATTTCTTATTTGCAGTTTTTGAACGATTGTAAAGAAAGCCCATATAAAAATGAAGCTGAAAACAAAGTATATGAACTAAGTACCGCCTCAAACTCAATCAAATCATTAGAGAATTTCATAAAAGAACAGTCCTTAAATCACAACATACCTGATGCTTGGCGTAGATTGTATAAGATATTCATGAGTGATTATGGTGAAAACAAATACCAAGATTTTATTAAGAAATATCCTGACTATCCTTTTGGGAACGAAATCAAAAATGAGGAGATCCTATCCAAATTAACGCTTCTTCCGGTTAAAATTGAAAATGCTTGGGGGTACATGAACAAAGAAGGTAAATTAATTATTCCTGCAACGTATGATGAAGCTGGATATTTTTCTGAAGACCTTGCTGTTGTTAAGAAAGACCAGAAATATGGCTATATATCCAAAGCAAATAAATTTGTGATTGATCCTAAGTTTGATGATGCTGCTGATTTCAATCAAGGAAGAGCGGTTGTAGAACTAAATGACCATGTTGGATTAATAGATCGTAATGGCTTTTTCGTTTTTGATCCCATTTATTCAGAGATCGGCCCAATCAGTGAAGGAAAAATATTTATTAAGAAAGATTCACTTTATGGTTATTACTCCAAAAATCGAATTGCCTTGATACCAGAAAGATTTCAAGAAGTTGAATCGTTTGAAAATAACAATGCGCGCGTAAAAATCGAAAATAATCAGGCTATAATTGATAGCGTAGGATCGTTTGTTGTACGACCATTTTACAAATTTATAGACTTCTTCAATGATACGTTGTTGATTTACGCGGACAGTAATAAGTTTGGCATCTGTAATTTAGATGGGATTTCAGTATTGCCTGCTACATTTGATTATATCGGAAAATTATCAAATAATCGAGCTTTGTTGGTACGTGAAAATAAAATTGGGTATTTAAATGATTCATTACAAATTATTATTCAACCTATTTTCGAAACTTATCCCAATTATCAAACTTATTCCAACTTTAAAAATGGTTTAGCGAAAGTGAAAAAAAATGGAAAAATAGGATTAATTGATTTAAAAGGTAAAACGTTCGTCCCATTTAATTATACTGAATTAGGAAGTATTTCAAATTACATTTCTTTTAACAAGAATGGAAAATGGGGCTATTTTGATGAGATGGGAAAAGAAGTGATTAAATCCAATTATGAATATGCTGAAAGTTTTACAAAAGGGATTGGTATCGTAACGAAAGATTCATTGACCGGTATTATTGACATCAAAGAAAAGTTTATCATTCCAAATGCGTACTCTACTATTGAATGGATTGAAGGAACAGATTTCCTAAAGGTTGGAGCTGGGAATATTTATGGTATTTTTGATACGAATGGACAAACAATTGTTCCTATTCATTACCAAACAATAAGTATGTTAAATTCTGATTTGATTGTGCTAACTTCAGGGGATGAAATTGACTATCTTTTCATTAAGGAACGAAAATTGGTACAACTCAAAAATTAATGGATAATATTTTTTATTATATCGATAAATTCAAGTATGGAATTCTAGCCGCATTGGCAACCTATGCCTTAATTTTCACATATCTACAATTAAAATATTTTGATCAACTAGTTCCTATAGAACGTATGTTTAACGAGTCTAGGATTGATATTCCGGAAGATGAAATTGAACTAAAACCAGAAAACATTCAAGTTTCGCCCGAATTTCAAGGTGGAGAGGTAAAAAACACGACCAAAGACCTAAATGAAAAAAGACTTTTTTCGGAAAAAAATTGGTCACAACAAGCGGGTAATCAAGAAAATAAGCAGTCTGGAAATAATGAAAATACTTTTTCCGAAGAACGCAAACACTTAGAAGAAATTCAACAGCAGGTAAACGAACGAAATAAAAAAACGACTCCTAAAACAACGTCAAATCCCTCAAATTCTAAAACTCAATCTTCTGGTTCTCAATTTGCATTTAAGGGAAATGTTTTGGTTTCATATGATGTTCCGTCGCGAACTGAATCAAAATTAGAAGCTCCAGGTTATTCATGCAAAGGAGCCGGAAAAGTTGCGATAAAAGTCCGTGTTGATAGTTACGGTGGTATATCTTCAGCGAAATATGATGTTTCTAAAAGTAAAGGAGCTGATCAATGTATGATTGACCTAGCTTTAAGTTTTGCAAAATCTAGATCACGATTTACGGGAGGTTCAGGTAATTCAGATGGCTATATCTATTATACTTTTGTAGCTCAGTAAAGTAACATGAGTTGTTTACCTATTTCCACTATCAAAAACAAGGATAATTGTGCTTGAAGAATGCGGTCAATATTAAACCTGTACCCGTAAAGCAAAATCAAGACTAAAGAAAGTAACTCAAGAATGGGTTGATTCAATAGTAATCCAACTATAAAACAAATTGAAATCAAAAAGAAAATAATGATTTCAAGAATTGATTTCTTTATTCGACAAAAAATGAAAGTAAACCAGACAAAACTCAACCCGTAACAGATATAAAAAACATCGGTCCATAATGAATCAAAAAAAATCTCAAGAGATTCAGCGGTAAGAAAAAGTGACCAAACGAATTGCTGCGATAATAACTTGAATGAAAGGACGGTTCCGTACACAAAAGATGAATAAACTCTTGTGTTTTTATTCGTTAGAAAAAAGTATAAAAAAACTCCAAATAACCCTAATTCGTTTAATGGAAATGGAAAAAGAAAGATTCCTTTTTCAACCCATTGAATTGCAGCATAAACAATAAACGTTAGGGCCGTTAAAAAAACTGTTCTTTCCTCACGAATCATGCACGCTTATCTAGAACTTCGTATATATAATCAAATGTGGATAAAATAACTGGCTTCCCATCAATGACCGCAACATTGTGTTCAAAATGAGCGCTCGGAAGTCCATCAGCGGTAACAATTGTCCAATTATCTTCCAATTGACTAACTTTTTCAGTTCCCATATTTATCATGGGTTCAATGGCTATTGTTAAACCATTTTGAATACGTTTTCCGCTACCCCTTCTTCCGTAATTGGGTACTTGTGGATCTTCGTGTAGTGTTTTACCTAAACCATGTCCAACTAAATCACGCACAACACCGTAACCATGTTTTTCGGCGTGTTGCTGAATAACGAATCCAATATCCCCAACACGGTTTCCTACATGGCAATTTTCAATTCCAAGATACAAGCATTCTTTTGTAACTTCTAACAATTTTTTCACCTCCGGTTTAACATCTCCCACTTCGAAAGTAAAAGCATGATCACCGTAATATCCCTTATAAATAGAACCACAATCAACAGAAACCACATCACCCGACTGAAATTTTCGCTCCGTAGGTAAACCATGTACTACTTGTTCATTGACAGAAATAAGCAATGTACTTGGACAACCATATAATCCTTTAAATCCAGGTTTTGCATTTTGTGAAAGGATATATTCTTCTGCCAAACGGTCCAATTCTTTGGGTGTTTGACCTTCATAGATATGTTTCGCAATAATTCCCAACGTTCTACTCACAATTTGAGCAGCTTCACGCATTATTTCAATTTCTTGTATCGTTTTGTACTTTATCATATAATGCTTTGTAAACAAGGAAAATACCGGCTAAAACGAGAGGAATACTCAACATTTGACCTGTATTTATTGGTAGTTGAAAGTCTCGCGCTGTTTGACCTAGTTTAATGAATTCTACTAAAAATCGCGCACCAAAAATCAGAATTAAAAACGAACCAAAAACAAGTCCTGGCTTAAGATAACCTTTCTTTTTCCAATACAGAAAATAAAGAAAACCAAACGAAAACAAATAAGCAATTGCCTCATATAATTGAGCTGGATGGCGTGGTGTAGGGTCAAACATGTTTGTTGCCTCGTCATAATACATGGAAAAGCTAAAGGCCCAAGGCAGATTAGATATATCTCCCACTATTTCATGATTCACTAAATTTCCTAAACGGATGAAACAACCAGCAATGGCAATTGGGGCTGCAATTCGATCCAAAATCCATAAATACGGTTTGTGAACTACATTTCGGGAATAATACCAAAGTGCTAGTAATATCGCAACAGCAGCACCATGACTGGCCAAGCCACCTTCCCATACTTTGATAATTGACTCAGGGTGAGAAAAATAACCTTCTATTAGACGACCACTTTCATCCACATAATCCCAATAAGGGCCATAGAAAAACACATGTCCGAGTCGTGCGCCTACAATTATTGAAATAACCATATACATAACAAGACTATCCAACTTTTTGTCGTCAATTTGCTCTGTTTTAAACATGCGTTTGATAACAAAATAGCCTATAATCAACCCTGTTACGAATAGTAAACCGTATAAATTAGGTGTTCTCCACCCGTCTATAATTTCGGGAGATACATCCCATTTAATAACTAAATTCACTTAAATTGTGCTTTGATTTATCAAAGATATTGGTTTTTCTTGGTTTAATTTGAATTTCAACTTGGGAGACCTACCTTTTTTGAAAATTTTATTACTGTTGTCTTTTCCTTTTCTTAATTCTTTTTGTTCTTCTAAGGATAACTGGATTATGTTAAAGCATTCACTTGAACAGCAATTTTCCATTTTACTTTTACACGTATCACATTGTATAAATAATAAATGACAAGCTTCATTGGCGCAATTAGTATGAACATCTGCAGTATCTCCACATTGATGACATACAGCGATAATATCATCAGAAATACGCTCTCCTCTGCGTTCATCAAAAACGAAATTCTTACCTATAAATTTATTTTCCAACCCCTCATTCTTGCAATCGTTCGCATACTTAATAATACCACCTTCCAATTGATGAACATGTTTAAAACCTCGATGTTTGAACCAAGCTGAAGCTTTTTCACAACGAATTCCCCCGGTACAATACATGACCAAATTTTTGTCCTCTTTCCCTTTCAAAAAAGTATCTTCAATGTAGGGTAATGATTCTCTAAATGTATCAACATCGGGTAAAATCGCTCCCTTGAAATGACCCACTTCTGATTCGTAGTGGTTGCGAAAATCAATTAAGATAGTATCTGGCTGAGAAATTAAATCATTGAATTCATTGGCTTTTAAATGCTTTCCCTTATTTGTAACATCAAAAGTCTCATCATTTAGACCATCGGCCACAATTTTTGGGCGTACCTTTATTTTCAATTTCAAAAAAGGATATTCAGATTCAGAATCATCTATGGCATAGTTTAGTCTAACACCTTTCAGAAAGTCGATTGTATTAAGCTCTTCAATAAATGAATTTAAATTTTTATGAGGCACTGCTATCTGAGCGTTAATGCCTTCGCTGGCAATATATGTTCGTCCGATTACGTCGAAATTTGACCACATTTGAAAGAGGTGATCTCTGAAAAGATGAGGATTTTCAATTTTTGCGTACTGATAAAATGAAATAGTGACGAATTTGTGGCCACTATGACGCAGTTTTTCTTCTAAATCCTCTTTGCTTAGGGTATTCCACAGGTGCATACTATGTTTTTTAAGTTAAGAGTGCTGCAAAAGTATGGAAAAAACGACTAATTATGGAAACTAAAAGTTAATTTACTTCACTAATTGCTTCCAATTCTTCCATTTATAAATTTTTGATAGAAAAAGTAGCAATAATGGCTGAATTATTATCAAAGTAACAATTGAATCAAGACCAAACGTGGGCGCTGAAGTATCGATAAAAACGGCATCTGTTTGAAATGCCTGCCAATTATTTGTAATCATCAATGCCGTAAAAACATTATTAGCAGCATGATATCCCATTGATAATTCCATTCCATCATCCATAATGGTCATTATCGCAAGAAATACGGCTGTTAAAAAATAATACACCAAAACACCATATCCTAAAGTATCAACTTCCGGATTAAACGCATGCATTGCAGTAAATAATATAGATGTTAAAAGTACCGTGTGAAGAATACTTCCTGTTTTTCTGAAAAATCCTTGTGCCAAATAGCCTCTAAAAAATAACTCCTCAGCAGTTGTTTGAATCGGAATCATAAGAAAAGAAATAAGCATTAATGGCCAGAATTTACTCCACTCAAAATTCCATTTTAAATCATCTGAAATCTGGTAAGAAATCAGAACAAATAATGACATTATAATCCACCAAAATATGAATATTGTAAAAAATCTTTTCCAGCGAAATGATGTTGCTGTTGTAAATAAAGACTTGAAAGTGCGTTTGTGAAAGTACTTTACTCCTATCCATAGGGAACCGAAAATAAAAAAGAAAGGAAGCAGTAAATGAACTAACAATCGGTTCTTACCCAATATTCTGGTCATGTGTTCTATACTCATAACCTCGTCGAAACTTGTTCCGGATAATTTCAAATCAATAAGTAAGGGCAGTGATCCTAAAAAACCATAACTCAAAATCACGAGGCAAAGTGTTAATGCAATGCTCGTGAAATCATTTCTACCTTCCTTATTGGATAAGAAACTCATTTGAATTAACTAAACATATCCTTCATTCTACGAAAAAAGCCTTTGCTTTCTGCATCAGAACTCGGCTTGAAGTTTTCAGAGTCCTTCATTTTTTCTAGTATATCCCGCTCTTCCTTAGAAAGTTTGGTAGGTGTCCAAACATGAATATGAACAAAAAGGTCTCCAGTTCCATAACCTTGTAACACAGGCAAGCCTTTTCCTTTCAATCGAAGTACTTTACCACTTTGAGTACCTGCATCAACTTTAATTTTCACCTTACCGCTAACCGTAGGAACTTCAATAGATTCACCTAATACAGCTTCTACAAAACTAACGATAGCATCATAATGCAAATTCTCGCCTTCGCGACGTAGATCTTCGTGATCAGTCTCTTCAATAACCACAATTAAATCACCAGGAACACCATTAAAAGGTCCTGCATTTCCTTTTCCGGTTACACTTAATTGCATTCCCTCCTCTACTCCTGCTGGAATCTCAATTTCTATTACCTCTTCTTGGCGTTTCAATCCCTGAGCATCCGCATCAGCAGGTTTTTTATCAATCATTTTACCAGCACCCTGACAAACATGACACGCTGATTGAGTTTGCATGGCGCCCAGAAAAGTTTGAGCTACACGTGTAATTCTTCCAGATCCATTACACGTAGCACAATTTTTATAGGTTACACCATCTGCATTAATGAGTTTATTTACCTTGATTTTTTTCTTAACACCGTTAGCAATCTCCTCCAATGTTAATTTCATTTTGACGCGAAGGTTGGTGCCTCGGACGGTTCTAGATCCATTACCAGATCGTCCGCCACCAAAGCTTCCACCTCCAAATGCGCTTCCAAAAACATCTCCAAACTGTGAAAAAATATCATCCATATTCATTCCACCACCAAATCCTCCTTGACCACCCATTCCGCCATGACCAAATCGATCATATTGTGCTTTTTTCTCTGAGTTACTTAGTACTTCATAAGCTTCTGCAGCCTCCTTAAACTTATCTTCCGCGGAAGGATCGTCTGGATTTTTATCCGGATGAAATTTGATTGCTAGCTTACGGTATGCCTTTTTAATTTCGGCTTCGTCGGCGCTTTTAGAAACTCCTAAAACCTCGTAATAATCACGTTTTTGACTCATTCTCTATTATTCAATTATTGACCAACAACTACCTTTGCAAAACGAACTACTTTGTCGTGCAGTAAATATCCTTTTTCTACATCATCTATGATTTTTCCTTTTAAATCTTCTGTAGGAGCGGGAATATTAGCAATAGCCTCATGTAATTCACTATCGAAAGGGTGTCCTTTCGAGTCCATCGGTTTCAATCCTTTGGCTTCTAAAATCATTTTATATTTTGTGTAAATCAGAGCAAATCCCTCCTTAACACTCTCTATTTCAGTCGCTGTTTCGTTGTACGTAATTGCTCTATCAAAATCATCCAATACGGGAATTAAATCCTTTAACAAACCCGCACTTGCAGTTGCCATTAATTCAATCCTTTCTTTCTGAGTACGACGTCTAAAATTATCAAATTCAGCATATAATCGCACATAACGATCGTTCATCTCAAGGTATTTTTCTTCCCAAGATTTCTCAACCGGGACTTCTTCTTCCTCTATAGATTCAGCTTGTTCAATATTTTCATTTTGGATCTCTTCTGATGAATCCTCAGGATTAGTTACATCTTGATTTTGTGTGTTTTCTTCTGATTGTTTCTGTTTCATATCAACTATTTTTAAAGCGATTTAGAGTTCACAAAGATAGTTCCAATAGATGAAACTGCGACACGCTGTCAGATTTTAGCCAAATTCCGTGAATTTTTGACAGAGTTTAAACCTCTACGCATATTTCTATGTATTTTTACAGAAAGCAATATCAAATGGTACATACAATTTCAAAAAACGCATCCGTCCTCAATACTTTTTTGGCAGAAATAAGAAGTGTGGAAGTGCAAAAAGACCCTATGCGATTCCGAAGAAATATGGAAAGAATTGCTGAAATATTGGGGTATGAATTATCCAAAAGATTGGTTTTTCACGAACAGAACATTACCACTCCACTGGGACAGGCAATCATTGAATTACCAAAAGAAGAAATTCTTTTAGCCACAATTCTTCGTGCTGGATTGTCCATGCATCAAGGATTATTAAATTATTTCGATCATGCAGAAAGTGCATTTATCTCGGCATACAGGAAACATTCGACAGCTGAGGATTTTGAAATTTACGTTGAATATATGGCTACGCCCAACATGGATGGTAAGACTTGGGTGATTAGTGACCCCATGTTAGCAACAGGAAGCTCCATGGTTACTGTTTACAAAGCTATGCTTCGACAAGGAAATCCAAAACGGATTTTTGTTGTTTCAGCAATTGCAACTCCTCAAGCAATTGAATATGTTAAAAAACATTTACCCGAGAACACTGAAATTTTTGTTGCTGCTATTGATGCAGAGCTAACGGCGCAATCATATATTGTTCCAGGGCTTGGAGATGCTGGTGATTTAGCTTACGGTGAAAAAATCTAATTATGGATTGGACAGCAATATCAAGTGTGTTTTTTGTTGCGACAGTAAAATTTTTATTTTCACCGTTTGCAGGAATCCCTCAAGGACTTAGTTTTTTAGCTACTTATCTATCTGCTGTTTCCGGCGCAACATTGAGTTCGCTTTTCTTTTACTTTTCAGCAGAATTTGTAATGAATCAAAGTAAAAAATCACGCCTAAAAAAAGAAGCGGAGTTGCTAAAAAATGGAAAAACGATTTCCAAAAAGAAAATTTTTACCCGAGGCAATAAATTAACGATACGACTGAGAAATTCATTAGGTAAATTGGGGATTTGCTTTATCGCCCCTTCCCTACTTTCAATACCACTCGGAACCATTATCGTAGCTAAATTTTATGGAAAAGAAAAAGACACTTTTCTGTGGGTTTTTATTGGTATTTTACTCAGCGGTTTAATCACAACATCTTTAGCTTATTTTGTTTTCACGTAATGAAAAAACACTTATTTTTCGATTTAGATAGAACGTTATGGGATTTTGATGGAAACTCTAAACGTGCTTTAAATCAATTGTTCGATGAAGCCAAATTGCAACAAACCACTCTAAACTTTACTGATTTTCATGATTTCTATGTCTCTGTAAATGCTTCACTTTGGAAAGCCTATGGGAACAAAGAAATTACAAAGGATTACCTGCGCGATGAACGATTCCGAAAAACTTTAGAAAAATGGAAATTGGATGATGATCGGTTGGTTAAACATTTTAGTGACGGATACGTTGAACTTTCACCTAAGCAAACTACATTATTTCCGAACACACTAGAGACCTTAACTGAATTGAAACAAAATGATTATGAAATGCATATCATAACAAACGGTTTTAAGGAAGTTCAATATACTAAATTGGAAAACTGTCAATTGAGGTCTTTTTTCGATGTTATTGTATGCTCTGAAGAGGTTGGAATCAATAAACCTGACCCAAAAATATTCCAATTTGCATTAAATAAAGCAGGAACAGAAGCAAAAAATTCATTTATGATTGGAGACGATTATGAAGTTGATATTCTTGGTGCTGAACGTGTTGGAATGAAAACGGTTCATTTTAATCCACAAATTGAAGAAAAACAAATAAAACACATCAATCAAATAACCAATTTAAATCAGTTACCTTGGAAATTGGTAGAATTATAAAACGAAAGAATGAACGCAAAAAAGTTATTTAATCGAGGAGATATTGTTGAATTAGAAATAGTTGATTATTCATTTGGCGGAAGAGGAATTGCTAAAATCCCAACCGAAGATGGGAATTTTATTGTCTTTGTTGACAATGCCTTCCCCGGACAAACTGTTTCAGCGAAAATTACAACGAAACGTAAAAAACATGCTGAAGCAAATTTAATAGATGTATTGATTCGTTCGAGCTATGAAACAGAAACTCAGTTTCAAGAGATATCGGGAGGTCCTTATGTTCGTATTCCATTGTCTATTCAAGCAAAATATAAACAAAAATCAACATTAGATACCTTTTCCAGACTTGCAGGAATCAAAGATATTGAATCGGTGTTTGACTCGTTTATAGAATCCCCAGATGCCTATTTCTATCGAAACAAAATGGAATATAGCTTTTCTTCTATTGAACATGTGCCAGAAACAGGGGAGGAACTAGACGATGCTTTTGCACTTGGTTTTAAACGTCGTGGAACCTGGTGGAAAGTAGAAAACTTAAAAAAACCAAGTGGGTTATTCGATGAGCAATGGGAAACTTTTATCTGCAAAATACAAGATTATCTTCAAAAGACCAATCTTCCAGCGTGGCATCCACCTAAAAAAACAGGTTTCTTTCGGCATCTAGTTGTCAGAAAATCATTTGATCAAAATAAACTACTTATTAATTTAGTTACTTCCTCTGAAGACTTTAAAAAATTTAACCGAGAAGCTTTTGTAGCGTTCATTTTGAGCGAAATGGGCGATCGCATTGCAGGAATACAACACACGATCAATGACAATGTGGCAGATCGTGCGAAAATTGAAAATGGAGAAAGTAAATTACTTTATGGAAAACCTGTAGTAACTGAAAAATTAGTAGGTTTATCCTTTGAAATCAGCATGGAAAGTTTTTTTCAAACGAACCCAGCATGTGCTGAACTTTTATATAATCGTGCTTTAAATTATGTATTCGAAGAGGAAATAAATTCTGATAAAGTTGTTCTGGATTTATTTTGTGGAACTGGTACAATTGGACAAATACTTGCAAAAAGGTCGGAAGGAATTCGGGTTATTGGTGTAGATATTGTTCCAGAAGCAATAGAAGATGCAAAACGAAATGCGGAGGTAAACAAGATAGAAGGGCTTGAGTTTTTTGCCGCTGATGTAGGTAAATTCTTAAAGGAGAAACCTGAATTAACTGGCAAAATCGCATCCATTATTTTAGATCCTCCCCGTGCTGGCATTGCGCCAAAAACACTTCAAAAAGTAATTGATTTAGGGGCTGAAAATATTGTATATATATCTTGTAATCCATCCACTCAGGCAAGAGATACAGATACATTGATTCAAGCGGGATATAAATTACTTAAGTTTTCATTAGCAGATCAATTTCCGCATACCGGACATATTGAATCTATCGCAAAATTTAAAAAAATTCAGGAATGAAAGCAATAGTTATTTCAATCGGTGATGAATTATTAATTGGTCAAACAGTGAATACCAATGCTGCGTGGATTGGCCAAGAATTATCCAAATTAGGTGGTAGCATTAGTGAAGGATTAACCATTTCAGACCAGGAAGATAAAATCATTGAGACTGTTCAATACGCTCTAGAACGTTCCGATGTTGTTATTATCACGGGAGGTTTGGGTCCCACAAAAGATGATATTACAAAGCATACTTTAGCCCGGTTTTTTAACACCGAATTAGTAATTCACCAACCCACTCTAGATAAAATAACGAGCTATTTTACAGCTAGAAATAGACCGATGCTTGAATCAAACATTCAACAAGCTGCCCTGCCTAAAGATTGTACTATCTTAGAAAATAATTACGGTACTGCGGCAGGAATGTGGTTTGAAAAAGAAGGTAAAATAGTTATTTCATTACCCGGAGTGCCCTACGAAATGAAAGGGATTATGCAAGAAAGTGTATTTCCTTTGTTCAAAGAACGCTTTCAGTTAAAGTCATTATATCACAAAACTATTTTAACCCAAGGAATCGGAGAATCTTTTTTAGCCGAAAAAATAAGTGATTGGGAAAATAGCGTGCGCGCAGACGGTTTAGGCTTGGCTTACCTTCCATCGCCTGGAATAGTGAAACTACGTCTATCATCTCCTCATGGCGAACAAGACAAAGGTAAAATCGAAAAGTATTTAACTGAAATCAGGGAACGTTTACCAGAGGCTGTTTTTGGTTATGAACAAGAAACACTTCCAGAAATAATTGGAAAATTATTGAAGAATCAAAATCTCACTATTGGAACAGTTGAAAGCTGTACTGCAGGTTTATTAGCCAATCAAATTGCTTCAATTTCAGGTGCATCTGATTATTTCATGGGATCTTTATTAACTTATTCCAATGAATTAAAACAGCGTTTAGCACTCGTTGAAACAGATACGTTAAACAGATTTGGTGCGGTTAGTGAAGAAGTTTCAATAGAAATGGCAAAAGGAGGATTAACTCAATTAGGCGTTGATATTTGCATTTCAACAACCGGTGTGGCGGGACCAACAGGTGGAACAATTGAAAAACCAGTTGGATTGGTTTGGATTGCCATAGCCACAAAAAATCAGGTAATCGCTCGGAAATTTCAATTTGGTGACAATCGGGAACGCACATTGCAAATGACTGTTTTGAGTGCGTTGAACTGGTTGAGATACGAGTTATTGAAATAATTAGTGTAAAATAATGTCAAGAAAATTATTCTTTATTATCACATTCTGGATTCTAGCCTCTTGTTCTACTAATAGGACTTATGGTGGAAGTTTCAGGAAGGCATATTCAGATAGAGCGTGTAATCATAGCCACATTTGCTGCCAGGTAGATTGTCCTTGCTGTTACGAAATGCTGAAAAAAAAACAAAAAAAGAAGTTATCTAGATCTAAAAAGAATGAGATCAATTTGAAAAATAGAATAATTATTAATAATTAAATTACCCAATCGTGTAATTCAACAAGTTTAGATTGAACGTAATCAGATACTTCGTCATTATCAATTTTATTCAATACATCACCAATAAAAGCTTGAGTCATCAAAGCTCTTGCCGATTTATCAGAAATACCCCTCGCTCGTAAATAAAATATAGCCTCTTCGTCCATTTGTCCCGTTGTTGATCCATGAGAACATTTTACGTCATCTGCATAAATTTCCAATTCTGGCTTCGAGTTCATTGAAGCATCATCGGATAACAATACATTAGCATTGGACTGAAAAGCATTTATTTTTTGAGCATTTGGCCGCACAAATACTTTTCCATTGAAAACACCGATAGACTTTCCATTTAGAACCCCCTTGTATAATTCATTAGAGGTACAATTCGGCTTAAGATGATCAACAACTGTATGGTTATCAACCAATTGACCATCCTCTAGTAAATAAGCGCCATTCAAATTAGTTTCACAATTTTCGCCATCCACTAAAACATTTAAATTATTTCGGATTAATTTACCTGATAATGAAATTGTATTAATTTTAAAGTAAGAATCGCGTTCTTGATAAACTTGATCAGTAGCAATATGAAAGGATTCCGAATTTTCCAACTGAATTTTATCAATCTCTAAATGAGCATTTTGTTCAACGTAGCATTCAGTAATAGGAAGCGTAAATGTTGAATGAACCCCAGAAAAATGTTGAACTACATGTGCTTTAGAACCCTTCTTTGAAACAATTACCATTCTTATTGGGCAAAAAACATTACTCACTTGAGATTCAATAATCACCTGAATTGCATGGGTTATTTGTTGATTTTCCTGAACCTCAATAAAAACACCTTCTTTTAAATAAAGCGTATTTAAGGCATGAAAAACTTCGTTTTCAAGGACAACATTTTTACCAATCAATACAAGCTGTTCCTCTGAGCATTCGCTAAATCTTAAAATTTTCACACCTGGGATTACAGGTACATCAACAACATTTCCGTTTACAACCGATATAACAAATGGAGATTGTAATGGTGGTTTGACTGGAGAACCGGAATTATCCGAGGTACATAAATTAAGTTGACTTAATTTGGTTAATCGGGTATATTTCCAAGATTCATTTCTCGTAGTTGGAAAATCATTCTTTTCTAAAACAGACCTCGAAATATCACGTAAACTATTGCTAATCAAAAGATCCGACTCTTTAAAGTCTGAGGTAAACTGGGTTAATTTCGAAACGTGCGTTGGTATTTCCATCTTATTGAACGGTTGAAAATTCATCTTTAATCCAATCGTACCCTTTTTCCTCTAATTCCAATGCTAATTCTTTGGTTCCTGTTTTAACAATTCGACCATCATAAAGTACATGAACAAAATCAGGAACAATATAATCCAACAATCTTTGGTAATGGGTAATTACAATTGTTGCATTTTCAGCAGATTTGAGGTGATTAACACCATTCGCTACAATACGCAAAGCATCTATATCTAATCCAGAATCTGTTTCATCCAAAATAGCTAATTTAGGTTCCAACATGGCCATTTGAAAAATCTCATTTCGTTTCTTTTCACCACCAGAAAACCCTTCATTAACGGCACGAGAGGCCAATTTGCTATCCAGCTCAACTAAATTTGATTTCTCACGAACCATTGTCATAAAATCTTTAGCAGAAATCGGTTCTAAGCCTTTGTAAGCCCGAATTTCATTCAATGCCGTTCGTAAAAAGTTGACATTAGACACTCCTGGAATCTCAACAGGATATTGAAAAGCCAAAAATAGCCCTTCTCTTGCACGATCCTCAGTGGAGAGTTCCAATAAATTAATACCATCAAAATCAACAGTTCCGTTAGTTACTTCATATTCCTCTCGACCAGCTAGAACACTAGACAATGTACTTTTTCCGGCACCATTAGGCCCCATAATTGCATGGATTTCACCCGCTTTCACCTCAAGGGTTAAACCTTTTAGAATTTCCTTACCATCAATTGATGCATGCAAGTTGTTTATTTTTATCATTTTACTGTTTTCTTTTTCTTTACACTAACCTCTTTAGAAGGAAGATTTAGGGGGATGAATTATCAGAACGTCAACCCGCTTATTATCCCCTCAAAGAGAGAAATAAATATCTAACCAACACTTCCTTCCAAACTAATCGCCAATAACTTCTGAGCTTCCACTGCAAATTCCATGGGTAATTGATTCAGTACTTCTTTACAATAGCCATTAACGATTAAACTAATTGCTTTTTCTTCGCTTATACCGCGCTGCATGCAATAAAACAATTGATCTTCCCCTATTTTTGAGGTTGTAGCCTCATGTTCAATTTTTGCAGAAGGGTTTTTACATTCGATATATGGAAAAGTATGAGCTCCACATTGATCGGTCATCAACAGCGAATCACATTGCGAAAAATTACGCGCATTTTGGGCTGATTTATGAATTTGAACCAAACCACGATACGAATTTTGAGATTTACCGGCGGAAATTCCTTTAGAAATAATAGTACTTTTCGTATTTTTTCCAAGATGAACCATCTTTGTTCCAGTATCCGCTTGCTGATAATTGTTTGTAACAGCAACCGAGTAAAATTCACCTACAGAATTATCGCCTTTTAAGATACATGATGGATATTTCCATGTAATCGCAGAACCGGTTTCCACTTGTGTCCATGAAATCTTAGCACTACGCTCGCACATTCCACGTTTTGTTACAAAATTAAATACGCCACCCTTTCCTTCTTTATCACCGGGATACCAATTTTGAACAGTAGAATATTTAATTTCAGCATTTTCCAATGCAATTAATTCAACAACTGCAGCATGAAGCTGATTTTCATCTCGTTGAGGTGCTGTGCATCCTTCTAAATAAGAAACAAACGCTCCTTCATCTGCAACAACTAAGGTTCGTTCAAATTGACCGGTACCGCCTTCATTTATGCGAAAATATGTAGATAATTCCATGGGACATCTAACTCCTTTTGGTATGTAGCAAAAAGAACCATCTGTAAAAACAGCTGAATTTAATGCCGCATAGAAATTGTCCGTAGTTGGAACTACCGATCCCATATATTTTTGAACTAATTCAGGAAATTCTTTAACCGCTTCAGAAAAGGAACAAAAAATAATTCCTAGTTCAGCTAATTTAGCTTTGAAAGAAGTGGCAACAGAGACAGAATCCATCACAAAATCAACTGCAACACCTGTCAATCTTTTCTGTTCTTCCATTGAAATCCCCAATTTTTTCATGGTTTCTTTCATTTCTGGATCTACATCATCCCAAGACTCATATTTTTTGGTCTGTTTAGGAGCAGAATAATAGGTTATCTCATTGAATTTAGGTTTGACGTAATGAACATGCGCCCATTCTGGTTCAGTCATTGATTTCCACACTTCATAAGCCTTCAATCTATATTCTAGTAACCAGTTTGGCTCATCTTTTTTACTTGAAATCAAGCGAATAATATCTTCATTTAAACCTACTGGAATTTTATCTGATTCAATATCTGAAACAAAACCATATTTATATTCTTGGTTTTCAAGATCCTTTGCTAATTCGTTTTCTGTATAATTTGCCATTTTTCGGATATTCCTTTTATCAATTAAACAGAGAAAGATTCACCACAACCACACGTTCTATCAGCATTTGGATTTGAAAAAACAAACCCCTTTCCGTTCAATCCACCAGAAAAATCCAACGTTGTGCCAATAAGGTATAAATAACTTTTCTTATCTACAACGACCTTCACACCATTATCTTCGAAAGATTTATCTCCTTCTTTTTCTTCATTATCAAAGGTGAGTTGATACATTAAACCTGAACACCCCCCTCCTTGAACACCCACACGAATAAAGAAACCATCCTTTCCTTCGTCTTCCATTAGTCTAATTGATTGTCTTTTAGCAGAATCGGTTACTGTAATCATAGTTGTTATTTATTTAGATTAATTATAAATAAGACAATTAATTAGTGCAAAAATACCATTTTTATGGTATTTCACAAAACAAATTAACTTTTAATTGAAAATCAAGACCATTTTATTTCGTTTTTTATTGAATACTTTTACAACACAAATTGATTAATATGTTCTTTATTCTCTCCAAATTAGCTTATTATTTTCTTTCCCCTTTACTTTGGATTATTACCTCTGCTTTTATTGCATGGAGAACTAACAACTTAAAGCGGAAAAAAGTTTTTATTTGGTTAACCATTGGAAGTCTTTATTTTTTCACTCAATCTATCATTCTTTCTGAATTATATCGATTATGGGAAACCCCACCGACAGCTGTTTCAGAAGTAAAAGAATACGAAATTGGAATTGTATTAAGTGGAATGGCCCAATATAATCACTATACCAAAACATTGCAGATAAATCGAAGTGCAGATAGAATTTGGCAAGCTTTGAATTTATACCATGCTAAAAAAATAAAGAAAATATTAATCTCTGGGGATAGTGGATCAATTACCGATGATGGCCTTCACGAAGCACAACAAATGAGTAAAGTGCTTATTCAATGGGGAATACCGGCAAGTGATATTTTGACGGAAATAAAATCAAGAAATACAGCAGAAAACGCTAGTGAAACAAAAACACTACTAAAAAAACACAATATTTTTCCAACGAATAACAAGAAAGCATTACTTATTACATCAGGATTGCACATGAAACGATCGAAAGCAGTATTTGACAAGGCTCAAATCCCTGTAGATTGTTTCACAACTGATTCAGGTTTAACGGAAGAGCGAAAGTATAAATTAGTAGATTTTCTGCTGCCTAATTTAGAATTATTTCATCCTTGGACGAATCTTCTAAAAGAGTGGATTGGGTATGCGGCATATTCATTTATGGGGTATATTTAACGAAATAGTAAAACCTAACTTATACGTTAAAGGTCGATTTCAAGCTCAAATCCAGGCTTTTTGCAGAATGTGTTAATGCACCAACTGAAATAAATTGAACGCCCGTTTCGGCGTATTCTCTAATTGTATCAATCGTAATACCACCTGATGCTTCCGTTTCAATTGTACTAGGGATCTTGGGCAAAACTAATTTTATTTGCTCAGGTGTAAAATTATCCAACATGATTCTATCGAAACCTCCAATCGAAATTGCTTCATCGAGTTCTTTTTCATTACGCACTTCCAGTTCCACTTTTAAGTGAAGATTATTACTGGTTTGATATGTTTGAACTGCCTCAAGTGCTTGTCGAATACCTCCTACGAAATCAACGTGATTATCTTTAATCATGATCATATCATACAGACCAAAGCGGTGATTTGACCCACCTCCTATTTTAACGGCCCATTTTTCAAGTAATCGCATACCTGGAGTAGTTTTTCGTGTGTCCAGCAATGTTGTATTAGTTCCCTCAATCAATTTAACAATTGAATT
Organism: Crocinitomicaceae bacterium; assembly: GCA_044377675.1. Taxonomy (GTDB): domain Bacteria; phylum Bacteroidota; class Bacteroidia; order Flavobacteriales_D; family Crocinitomicaceae; genus UBA952. The sequence goes on along the minus strand of JBILYP010000008.1, from coordinate 34,859 downwards.
AGTTTGAGTAGCAATGCCACTCATGCGCTGCATACAATTTAAAATCAGTCTTTCGGTTGTTAAAATGGATCTGGCCGATCCTGCTATTTCAAATACGATATCACCCTGTTGAACAACCGTTCCATCGTTTAAAAAAACAGTTAACGATAATGAAGGATCATACCATGCGGCAATTGCTTTTGCAACGTCGACTCCAGCTAGAATTCCAGATTCTTTTACTAACAATTTAGCTGATCCAGTGGCGCTTTCAGGAATACAAGCCAGTGATGTATGGTCTCCACTTCCAACATCTTCAGCTAGTGCTCTTTGAATAAATTGCTCTAACTCTTCCTGCATCAATTTAAGATTAATTCAGCCAAAAAGTGGTTTTCATCGTCGTGAATTTTTCGACAAGTAAACCCAATTTCGGTGGCTATTTTGTGAAGTGAATCATAATCAACATACAACCAGTCGAACCATTCACTTTTAGCTTGTTTATAAGACATTTGAAATCGGAAATTTCCGTAATATTCGGTAACCAAATCTAACCAGTATGAACCATCTTCTTCCTCATACAAGTATTTGATATCTGAAGAATCACAATATAGTGCTCCACCTTTGTTTAATAATTTTCTGGCATGATCAAGGGTATGTTTTAAGTTACTCAGCTTTCCTGCCACACCAATTCCATTCATCAGCATTAAAATTGTATCGTATTTCCCTTCTTTAAAGGTTAGAAAACTGGATTGAACAGCATCAATCTGCTGTGACTTCATAAAATCCACTGCACCAGAAGAAATATCAATTGCCCGAACACTAAATCCACGATCCATTAATTCAAGAGAATGAACCCCTGCTCCGGCACCAACATCTAAAATTTTCCCCTTCACTTTTGACAATGCAAGCTTTTCTGCATCAGGCATTTCTTCAAAGGTTCTAAACAATACTTCTATTGGAATAATATCATCCTCGCACAAATCTGCATGAACAAGAATATCAAATGGTTTTTTAAACTTACTATATGTTTGAATTGCTAACCCAATTGGGTCGGTATTATTAGTTATCATGTATTAATAATTGTTATAATCCTCGTCTGAATAACCACCTTCAAAATCATTGAATCCATAGTCATCCCCATCATCTTCATCCTCATCGTCATCCTCATCAAATTCAGCAACTGAATCGCCGTTAAATAAAGTGTCGTTCATTTCCAATCGTGACGCTTCTAAAGGAGCTGTTCCCATAGACAAAAGCAATTCTGGAGTTTCTGGTTCAGAACGATCAAATCCAATCAATTCAATAAGAAAAATCCACATCCTCATAAAATCGTATACCAGAATATATTTTTGATCAGGCTCTTCTAAAAAATCTTTAATTTTTGCTTGTTTCATAATACTCGGTAATGCATCCACAGATTCGTCTCCATATGAAAGATCAACCAAGCTAATTTCATGACCTTTATCCCAAGAATCATTGGACACATAGAAACTTGCCATCTCTATACCATTGAAACCAAAAGATTTTTTGATGGCAGTGTAGAACGATTCGAAATCATCTGTATCACTGATCAAAATATCTCTAAAAATCTCTTCGTTTTTTTCAGAATCCAATAAAACTCTAAACTTTAAACCAGGCATAATGCTTTTATTGATGTATCGTAAATATACTACAAATTTAACAACCTTATTTTACGGGTGTTTAAATTTCAATCAAAAACAATAAAAATTTAATAATGTTCGTAAACAAAATATTCAATCCTATATGCTTTTAATTACTTTTGTTACTGTCAGTAAGGTTTGAAAAAAAGTATAGAAATATTAAAGAAATATTGGGGATTCGATTCATTTCGTTTGTCTCAGGAATCAATAATTGATGATTCGATCTATGGACATGACGTTTTAGCGCTCCTTCCCACTGGTGGTGGAAAATCTATTTGCTTTCAGGTTCCAGGTTTGGCACGCGAAGGCATAACAATAGTGATTTCTCCCTTAATTGCCCTAATGCAAGATCAAGTTCAGAATTTAGAATCCAAAGGTCTACGAGCTAAAGCAATAACAAGCGGTATGACCTATCGAGAAATTGATATTTTGTTGGACAATGCCCGTTTTGGTGGACTTGATTTTTTATATACTTCCCCCGAACGAATTCAATCAAGTCTTTTTATTGAACGATTTAAATTGATGCGCGTTTCATTACTTGTTGTGGATGAAGCTCACTGTATTTCTGAGTGGGGACATGATTTCAGACCATCATTTCGATTGATTTCACGCTTGAGAGATTTACAACCCACCGTTCCAATAATTGCGTTAACGGCAACTGCGACACAAAAAGTAAAACTCGATATTGCGGATCAATTAAAACTTAAGAATCCAAAAATTCACGAATCTTCTTTTGAAAGAAAGAATTTAAGTTATGAGGTTTATAAATCTGATAATAAGACTAATAAAATTATAAAATTTCTCAATAATTTTGAAAATAACAGTGGGATAATCTATTGTCAAACGAGAAAAAGCGTAAAGGATGTTGCTCGAATTCTACTTTCCAATACTATTAGCTGCGGCATTTATCATGGTGGATTGGAAAGAGAAGAGCGAAATAAAATGCTAAGTGGTTGGTTGGCCAATGAATTCAAGATCATGGTTGCTACAAATGCTTTTGGGATGGGAATAGATAAGCCTGATGTTCGATTCGTTGTACATTATGAATTTCCACCCAGTATTGAAGCCTATTATCAAGAGGCCGGTCGTGCTGGTAGAGATGGATTGAGTTCACGAACAGTTGTATTTTATGAAGAGTCAGATATTACCAGCCTTGAAAACCGTTTTATAGCCCAGTTCCCACCAATTGAGGTAGTTAAAACAACTTATCGCGCACTTTGCAGCTATCTAAAAGTGGCAATTGGTTCAGGAGAAAATGAGTCCTACCCTATCGAAATTTCTACTTTTTGTCAAACTTATAAGCTGGACATCATTCAAACTTTTAATTCATTTAAAATCCTTGAATCCAATGGAGATATTCAGTTTAACGAAAACGCTTATCAGGAAACGAGTCTTCAATGGAATGTAAGTAATCTCGAATTGTATAATTTTCAAATAAAGCATGAACATTTTAGGCCACTGATTAGTGTAATTCTACGCAATTTTACTTCTTCGTTTGATGAGCACGTTCCGCTAAAATTTAACCGATTTCTTGAACAATTAACACTTTCAAGAAAAGAAATTGAAGCACAATTAAAAATGTTAGAAAAATATGGCATTGCCGATATTATATGGCAAAGTGATTTACCTAAAGTAACTTTTTTACACGAAAGACTGCCAGACGATTACTTGCAATTATATCCTGAGGCCTATCAAAACAGAAAAATATATGCAGAACAAAAGCTTTCTGCAGCAATCTCATACCTTAAAACTGATTCTTGCAGAGCACAACAATTGATAGCTTATTTCGGACAAGAAACAACAGCCTGCGGAATATGCGATGTTTGTCAAGCGAACAAAAGAAAAGATCTTGATACAGCGAAACTAATGGAGGAAATAATCGAATTTTTACAAGAGCGGAAAACCATAGAAGAAATTGAATTCACCTTTGGTATAAATGATGAAAAGATTAAAAATATTCTCCGCATATTAATGCATGAAAATAAAATTCAATTCAAACAAGGATATTATCTGGTTTGAGAAGTTTCATCACTGCCTAATCCAACTAGTAACGAGCTCTGCGTCAATTATTTGATTGGTAGAGTCTTTATCATTTAACGTGATTCGTAATAGTTCAGATTCAATTGATTTATTAAATGGTGGTTTATCCAAAAATATTCCGGAAGGAACTTTATTTTGCAACCTGATATACCCATTTGTTACTTTATCTGCATTATAAACTAATGTTTGCTTCGGAACATGTTCTGTTATCAGTAAATTTGGAATATGACTTGTATTAGTTAATATTCTCTGAATTTGTTCATTACTTAAATGCTGTAAAACTTGGCGAATAATACATAAATCCACTTGGGGCAACTTAGCATCAACCTCTGCTGCGTCCAAGCATGTAAAATGAACAGTTTCAGTGGAAAATGTACTATTTAGATGATCTACTAATGCTGGAACTACGTCAATTCCAATATAATTTATTGAAACCTTTTCCACCAAACTTTTCGAAACATGAAAATCACCACACCCTATCTCACAAACAGATTGAATATTGTTTTCTTGAATAAATTTAACTACTGAATCAGTATATACGCTCAAATCTTCCACATAAGTTCCTTCGCCAGAATAAAATGATTGATCATTTTCACCACCCAAATAGTTTTTCGAATAGATCTTAGAGAAAATCTCTTGATTGGATTTTTGTTTATTGATAAAATCAGAAACTATTCGTTTAATATTTTGAATCATTTTAGGAAGGTAATTTAATCAAAAACGTAAAAGAGGAAAACTTAGTTTAATTGAGTAAAAAAAAAGCGGAATTTCTTCCGCCTTTCAGAAATCATTTTTTTCTATAAATCAAATTTAATTCCTTGTGCCAAAGGCAAGCTATCGGAATAATTAATCGTATTCGTTTGGCGTCTCATATATACTTTCCAAGCATCAGAGCCAGATTCTCTGCCTCCTCCGGTTTCTTTTTCTCCACCAAATGCACCACCTATTTCAGCTCCTGAAGTACCAATATTTACATTCGCAATTCCGCAATCGGAACCTGAATTGGATAAAAATGCTTCGGCTTCTTTCAAATCATTGGTCATAATTGCTGAAGATAAACCTTGAGGGACATTATTTTGAACGCGAATTGCATTTTCAACACCTCCAGAATATTTCATAATATATAGAATTGGTGCAAAAGTTTCGTGTTGAACAATTTCGTAATGATTTTCGGCTTCAATAATTGCAGGTTTCACATAACAGCCTGATTCATAACCAACCCCTGTTAATACGCCACCTTCAACCACAATTTTTCCGCCTTCAGCTTTTGCTTTTTCAATTGCAGCCAGATAATTAGCAACTGCATCTGTATCAATTAATGGTCCCACGTGATTATTTTGATCTAATGGGTCTCCAATGCGCAACTGACCGTATGCTTTCGCTAATGCTTCTTTTACTTTATCATATATTGTTTCGTGAACAATCAATCTTCGGGTTGACGTACAACGTTGTCCTGCTGTACCGACTGCACCAAACACAGCTCCTGGAACTACCATTTTCAAGTCGGCAGTTGGTGTAATAATAATTGCATTATTACCTCCTAATTCCAATAAAGAACGACCCAATCGAGCTCCAAGGGCCGCACCAACCGATTTACCCATTCGCGTTGATCCTGTTGCAGAAACTAATGGAATTCGTGTGTCTTCTGCCATCAATTTTCCTATTTCAGCACCACCAATAACTAAACAAGAAACTCCTTCGGGAACATCATTTGCATCAAAAACTTGTTTGGTAATTTGTTGACAAGCAATAGCGGTTAAAGGTGTTTTTTCAGAAGGTTTCCAAATACAAACATCACCACACACCCAAGCTAACGCAGTATTCCAATTCCAAACAGCAACTGGGAAATTAAATGCTGAAATAATTCCAACAATTCCAAGTGGATGATACTGCTCATACATGCGATGATTCGGTCTTTCCGAATGCATGGTTAATCCGTATAATTGTCTGGATAATCCAACGGCAAAATCACATATATCAATCATTTCTTGAACTTCGCCTAATCCTTCTTGAAGTGACTTACCCATTTCATAGGAAACTAAACGACCAAGAGGTTCTTTATAAAAACGAATTTTTTCAGCCAGTTGTCGTACAATTTCACCTCTTTTAGGTGCCGGAATTGCTTTCCATTGAACATAAGCTTCTTGCGCTTTCAATACAATTGCTTCATAATCAGCTTCAGTTGCTGCATTCACAGTCGCAATCAGCTTTCCATCAACAGGAGAGAATGAATCAATTTTTGATCCACGTGTTTTAAACCATTTCCCACCAGTAGATGCTCCATTGTTTTCAGATTCAATACCTAATTGCTCTAATATCTGTAGAACATCACTTTCATTTGCTATTGCTGACATATTATATATTTTTCAACCACAAAGATAATAGCAAAAATGAATAAATTGCTTCAAAAAGTAGTTAAAATAATGGAATAGTACCCCAAGAAAAAAACTAAAATTAGTTTAAGCTATTTTATTTTTTAATTCAAAAATTCGTTGCTGCTTCATACTGCCACGAATATTTTGAGCAGCTTGGGAATGGAACTCATGTGTATTTTCCAAAAAGTGTAACTGAAAATCAATCCATTCCTTTTCGTTGAAAAATTTACTATGATATTCTAATTCCAATCTAAGTTTTGCAGCCAATTCATAATAATCCGATCTACCCAAATAATCTAAATCAGCGTCACACAAGAGTTTTTCTAACTGATTTTCGGGTTTCACAGTGAAGGTTGTTGCATGAATACATTGCTGAATAATTCCAATATCAGTAGTTGAATAATCAAAATTAAGTAAATACATTTGGGCAAATTCTATCGCGAAATTTTCATTTTCATGATATTGCACAATAAATCCAATATCATGAAGCAATGCCGCTGTCCGAAGTAATAAAATTTCATGTTTGCCGATTCCTTCTAATTTAGCAAATCTAACAACTGCTTTTTCTACATCAAGACTATGATTAACAGAATGATAGACACAGTAATCTGGCAACATCGCCTTCAATTGATGAATGATGAATTTTCGTGCTTTTGTAAAGTTTAAATACTCCAATTCACCATATTCTAAGCAGGATTTAAGGGTGGCTTTGTCTTGAAAACCTTTTCCTTTCAGTTCAAATAAATTTATTTTACCCCCACGTTTTGGAATCTCAAGTGAATGATCAGGAATCATAAACAAGTGTTTTTCCACTTGCGTTTTTACGTTTTCGGTCAGTAATATCGTGTTTGGACGTGACGCTTGTTCGGTTCTAGAGGCAATATTTACACTATCTCCCCAAACATCATAATGAAATTTTGATTTGCCTATAACACCGGCTACTAAAGGGCCAGAATGAATTCCAATTCGAATTTCCCAAAAATCCCGATTAAATGCTTCTGCAACACGTTTTTGATTTTCCATGTATGATTTAATCTCCAATGCTGCCAAACAAACTCGGATAGCGGGACATGGATTTTTTTCTGTAACCCCACCAATTACCATATATGCATCGCCAATCGTTTTGATTTTTTCTAATTCATACCGACTTATAATCTCGTCAAAGCGATTAAAATATTTTGTTAATTTCCGCACTACTCTAAGAGGAGAAAGATTTCTTGATTTGAACGAGAAATTAACAAAATCCATAAAAAGAATTATAGCATTTTCAATTTTTACAGGTTCTGTATGTTGTTTCAACTGAAAATCAGCCAGAATGGACGTTGGATAAAGTTGAATTAACATACCCGAGATTCTTTTTTTTTCAAAATAAATCTTTTTCCAGTTTTCCAACTTTTCCTTCATGAAACGAGTGCTTCCCGTTAACCAAACATCTGATAAATTCAATGTGAAAAATGATGGCTCGACAATACATCCATCTGCAATATACCCAATGATTACAGGTGCTTGAAAATGAAGTGAAGAAGTGATTTCGTCAACAAACTGCTTCGTTTGATTCGCAAATTGCTCCAGATTAATTAAGACAATTCCAATCGGTTGATTATGAATAAGATTAGTCGCATCAAAAAAATTATCTGTACTTATTGGATTATTTCCATTTCCGATAATTGATTTTTTTAGTTCATCAGCATGTTCTTGATGAGATTCCAGCAGAAGAATTGTAACGAAGCGATCAAACATTAACTAAAAATTTGATCTAAATTATTTTTTATTTCAAACATTTCTAAAATACGGTGAATTACCTTGTCCATAATTGCATCAGGACATGAGGCTCCTGAAGTAATTGCTATTGTCACACTGTCTTTGGAAGGAATGTAATCAATCGTTTTTTGAAGGGTTTTACTATGTATATTAAAATGAGAAAGTTCATTTTTTGAGGTGAATTCACTTGCACCTCGAACAAAATAAACCGGATAATATTGTTCCATTAGTTCTACTAAATGTGTGGTATTTGAACTGTTATAACCACCAACAACAATACCGAAATCAGCGGTTTCTTCTAATAAACCGTGGGTTGCTGACTGGTTTTCATTTGTCGCATAACACAATGTATCACGGGTGTCAGCTATGTGGTTTTTAATATCATCCACTCCATACTTCTCTATCATAACTTGACGCAAATAATCAGTTATTTCTTGAGTGTCTGTGGCTAACATCGTTGTTTGATTAACCACTCCTATTTTAGTTAAATCTTTTGACAAATCAAAACCATCGGAATATTTTCCCGCAAAATCAAGGAAAAAACTTTCAGCATTTTTGTTTCCTTTGATATATTCTGCCAACAATTTCGCTTCATTTAAATCTTTTAAAATCAATGATGCTCCATGTTGAATAGCACGTGAAAAAGTAGCTCTAGTTTCTTCATGATTGTATTTACCATGAATAATAATCGTATGACTCGTTTGACCTAATTTTTCTGATCGATTCCAAACCTTTTCAACGAACGGACAGGTTGTATTATATTTTTGAACATCAATTCCTTTTGAAAGCAATATTTTTTCTATTTGAACAGTCGTTCCAAAAGCAGGAATTAGGACGATATCCGACTCGTTCAACGAATCAAACGGAATTAATTGATTCCCATCAGTGTCTTGAAGAAATTGAATGCCGTTTTCTAATAGATCTTCATTTACATCTGGATTGTGAATCATTTGACTTAATAAAAAAATACGTTTACCTGGATTTTCATGTAAAGCCCTGTAAGCAATCTCTATGGCATTTTCCACACCATAACAAAAACCAAAATGGCGGGCAATCAACAAGCGTACTCTTCCGAAATCAATAACTGTTGGAGAGAAATCTTTTTTTCTGGGATCATCCAATTTACGTTGAGCTTTAACCCTAGCAATAATGGATGAACGGTAAAACTCCGGAATTTGGAACTGTTTCATTTTTTATTTTTAAAACGCGCTGTTAGTCGCTTTTGTTCATTGAATTTGTAAAGGTAAAAAGAAGCTCATTATCAATTCCAAATTCCGCTGAAAATTTTACACAGTTTAAATCGTTAATCGCTTTGTGTTTTGTAATTTTGAATTAATGGATTACAAACAGATACTTTCTTCTATAAAAAATAAGGATTTTAAGCCTGTTTATGTTTTACACGGAGAAGAGCCTTATTTTATCGATAAAATTGCTGAAGCCATTGAAGAAAATGCGTTAGAGGAACACGAACGCGATTTTAATCAAACAATTGTCTACGGAAGAGATGCAGATATTCTGACTATAATCAGCGAGTTAAAAGGTTATCCCATGATGGCCGAAAGAAGGCTTGTTGTTATTCGAGAAGCCCAAGATTTCAAACAAGTGGAACAATTAGAATCCTATGTTGAAAATTTGCTAGAAACTACTATTCTTGTGGTTTGTTACAAATATAAAAGTATTGATGCTCGAAAAAAATTCTTGAAAGAGTCCTCCAAAAAAGGGGTAGTTTTTAAATCTGAAAAAATTAGAGAATATCAATTACCGGACTGGATTGTGACCTATTTGAAAGGAAAAGGTTTTATGATTTCATCAAAAGCAACTATGCTTTTAGCGGAAAATGTTGGTAATGATTTATCGAGATTGGTGAACGAAATCGATAAACTATCCCTTTTAGTGGAAAAAGGCACCACGATTAACGAAGTGCACATCGAAGAAAACATTGGGATTTCAAAAGATTACAACGTGTATGAATTAACAAATGCACTGGCTAAACTTGACATTACAAAAGCAAATAAAATTGTTCATTATTTTAACCAAAATCCAAAAGCAGCAGATTTAACCAATATTGTATCCAATTTATTTAAATTTTTCACTCAGCTCATGCGTGTTCATTTTGCACAAAATAAATCAAGAGAATTTATTGCTAATTCGCTAAAAGTACATCCATTTGTTGCGGGTGAATTAATTCAAGCTGCTGGAAAATTTGCACCAAAGAAAATTGCTGCAAATATTGAAATTCTCTATGAATTTGATTTAAAATCAAAAGGATTGAACAGTAATAATGTGCCACAAGGAGAGTTAATGCAAGAACTAACCTATCGATTACTTCACTAATGCACCGATTTTACACCCCTGAATTAGCTGAGGCAACTACCCTATTCACATTGTCTGAAGCAGAATCCAAGCATGGCATTCAAGTAATGCGCTTGAAGGAAAATGATTCGATAGAACTATTTAATGGTAATGGGATTTCTGCCATTGCAACAATTATTGACGCACATCCCAAACGATGCACTGTTAAAATCGAAAAAATCACCATTCATCCTATTGAAAAAATAATTCACATTGCCGTTGCGCCAACAAAAAATATGGATCGCATGGAGTGGTTTATTGAAAAAGCTACCGAAATAGGGTTAACAAAATTGAGTTTAATACTTTGTCAAAACAGTGAACGACGCGAAATTAAATTGAATCGATTGGAGAAAACTGCTATCGCGGCTGTGAAGCAATCTGGTCGCTATTTTGTTCCCGAAATTGTAGATCTCACAAAATGGAAAGATTTTTTGAAACAATATCCATCTGGTTTGATAGCCCATTGTCGAGAAGGAGAAAAAATGAAAATTGATACTTCCTTTCAAAATAAGGTAATAGTAATTGGTCCAGAAGGTGATTTTACGCTCGAAGAAATTGAATTAGCGCTTACCACAGGATATGTACCAATAACATTAGGCGAAAATCGATTACGCACTGAAACGGCAGCTTTAGTAGCGTGTATGCAAGCAAAATTTAGCTTCTGATTTTCAATCTTAATTCGCCAATTTCAATCCTTCTTCCAACCATTTTTTAAATGCTTCTGCATTTCCATGGTGTTCAAAATCTGCAGGACCATTAGCTAAATCTTTTCCATCTGGAGAAAGCATTCTGTAATGAGGTTGAGAATTACTTTTATACCGACTCATTTGAAGAAATCCCCATTTATGTCCTACTTGCGTAATTGACATCTTTTTTCCCGGAGCATATTCCAATTCTTTATGTTCGGAAGCAGGTAATTCCTTTTTTTCATCCACATACAACGAGGCAACAACTACTTTATCCTTCAAAATAGATAAAACACCTTCGGCATTCCAAACTGTTTCCTCCATTTTTCGGCAATTTTGACATCCCCAACCCGTAAAATCAAGCATCAGCGGTTTATTGACTTTTTTTGCATAGGCGAGTGCTTTGTCATAATCGTCAAACATCATAATATCATGTACTCCCTCGTGCATTCCCTCAACATATTCTGTTGATTGATTGGTGCTAGATGAGCTTGATTGTTTCCATTCGCTATAGGTAGGAGACGGAGGAAAACCACTGATTAATTTCAAAGGTGCACCCCACATACCAGGAATTAAGTACGCTACAAAAATGAGGGTTGTTGTTCCCAATAAAACCCTTCCAACTGATAATCTTTCTAATGGACTATCATGCGGTAGTTTAAATCCGCCAAACAAATAGATTGCTAAAACGGTAAAAATTCCAATCCAAATTGCCAAGAACAATTCTCTTTCCAATAAATGTGATTGAGAAACCAAATCAGCCGTTGAAAGAAATTTGAATGCTAACGCCAACTCCAGAAAACCCAAAAACACTTTAACTGTATTTAACCAACCGCCTGATTTCGGAAGAGAATTCATCCATCCTGGAAAAGCAGCAAACAATGTAAATGGCAAGGCCAAGGCTAATGAAAATCCAAACATACCAACAAAGGGAGCAATTCCTCCAATAGATGCAGATTCAACTAACAATGTACCAACGATTGGACCGGTACAAGAAAATGACACTAACGCCAACGTTAAAGCCATAAAGAAAATCCCAATAAATCCTCCTTTATTGGATACTGTATCAGACTTATTCAACCAAGAATTGGGCAGTGTGATTTCGAAAGCTCCCATAAAAGAGACTGCAAAAACAACCAATAAAATAAAGAAGAAAATATTAAACCAAACATTGGTAGATAAAGCATTGAGAGCTGCAGGGCCAAAAATTGCAGTAACAATAGTTCCTAAAATTACATAAATAGTGATAATCGAAATTCCATAGAACAAGGCATTTCTGATCCCCATAGCTTTATTTTTACTTGTCTTGGTAAAATAACTAACGGTCATTGGAATCATTGGAAAAACACATGGAGTAAGCAATGCTGCAAATCCACTTAAAAAGGATAATACAAAAATCAAGAGCATAGATTTACCACTTCCAGAGGAGCCATTTGATACGTTTACGGAAGCTGATTTAATCTCTTTATTACTTTTATTTTCATTTTGAACATTTTCGGTGGCAATTCCTGATTGGGAAACTAAACTATCTGTTTTTTCTTTGCTCAAAGAACATGCTTTTGCAGGTAATGAAAATTTCATTGTATATTCAGGCAAACACTTCACATCATTACACGTTTGAAATGAAAAGGATCCCGCAATAATTAAATCTGAAGGAGATGAAATGATTACTTTTCGTTTGATGATAAAACTTCCTTTGTGATAACTCAATACCTCATCAATATCTGTGTTATTTTCAATAACCGGTTTCGGTTCGATTAAACCTGGAACGACAGAAATTCCTGATTTATTTGTAATATTCAATTGAGTTGGGATAGAAAATGAACCAGCAGGCAATTTATTTGAATTTATATGCCATCCAGTAACAACAGTAATCTTGGCTACTACAAATGCCTCACAACCATTTTGTTCTAAACTAAAAGTAGCTTTAACTTTATCTTCAGGATTATCTAATTGACCATAAACTAAATTACTTAGTACAAGAATTACAAAAGTGAAAACAAATTTAAATACCTTCATTATTTTTCAATTTTTATCGTTAATGTTTCGTCAGTTGGAGGCAAGCACCTTGTATCATCACAAACCATGTAAGTTATTACCACCTTGAGATCTGTATTTTTTTTAACTCTAATTTTTTGTCTAAATATTGCTTTATCATCAAAAACGGATAAATGGGCACCAAAATTTTCATCGTAAAAAGCATGAACATTTTCTTCTAAAGGTTTACCCTTGATTTTTACTTTTTTGTTTTTTGTAAATGTTATCTTAGTTGCAACCGGTCCTGCGTTGGGCGAAATGTATTGACTGTATAAATGCCATTTTTTCTCAATAGTAGCAGTCAAAATAACTTCATCCGTTTTTTTTGAATAATTACCAGACCATTTCACAACGCTTTGAGCCATGGAAAAGTTACACAATAATAGAAACAGCAGTAAAAAAAATCTCATTTTGAAAAGTAAAACACAAATTTACATTTTAATCTCCACAAGTCTGCTAATTGGAATCCAAACCCCTCCTTTCAGACAAATAAATTTGGAGCCAGCCGCCCAAATTGTTGTCTCTACCTTCTTTAGGTTTGTATCATCATGAAAATAAATGGAAACTTTGGAATGATGCGCATTTCCTAAAATTGTTGCCTGCTCAATTTGATGAATCAAATTTGGGTGTTGACTGATTGACATTGAATTCTTAAACGACAACGACGAGATTTCTTCCTTTTGAATTAATTGAGCTTCCATAAAAATCGATTTAGATTCCTAAGATAACGGAAAAAAACAATAAATCGTGTGAATTTTAAAAATATCTTCGAAATTAAAACGAAATGCTTCGTGCTTCTGAGCTTACGCTTAAATCAGTAAATTCAGATTCCAGATAATGATAATAACCAGCCACAGCAATCATTCCAGCATTATCCGTGCAAAATTGAAATTCAGGGACATAAATATTCCAACCTTTCATTTTCTCATAGTCTTGTAATCTTTCGCGCAACCCTTGATTCGCTGAAACTCCACCTGCAATTGCAATTTCTGTAATCCCTTCTAGCTGAACGGCAAGTTCCAATTTTATAAATAAAATATCTAGAATCGTTTGCTGCAGACTAGCACACAAATCATTCAAATTTTCTTGGATGAAATTCGCGTTTTTTCTAGTTTCCCCTTGAATAAAATACAAAAAAGAAGTTTTTAACCCACTAAAACTAAAATTGAGTCCATCCACTTTTGGTTTAGCAAATTGAAATCGCTTTGGATCACCGTTCTGCGCCAATTTATCGATTAACGGTCCTCCGGGATAAACAAGCCCCATGATTTTTCCGCATTTATCAAATGCTTCACCAGCCGCATCGTCAATTGTACTTCCTATCACCTCCATTTTTTGAAAAGAGGAAACCTTCACAATTTGGGTATGTCCACCAGAAACCGTCAAACATAAAAATGGAAAAGAAGGCTTTCTATTGCGTTCATTATCAATAAAATGAGCCATAATATGTGCTTTCATGTGGTGCACATCAATCAATGGTTTATTGAGCGATAAACTCAAAGCTTTTGCAAAAGAAGTTCCCACAAGCAAAGAGCCCAAAAGTCCTGGACCTTTAGTGAAAGCAATAGCATCAAGATCATTTAGAGTTATCCCTGCCTGCTTAATCGCCTCTGATACAACTGGGATAATATTTTTCAAATGCGCACGACTCGCTAGTTCAGGTACAATTCCACCATATAATTCATGTATCTTTTGTGTCGCAATTACGTTAGATAAGATTTGCGTATTCAAAGACACAGCTGCAGAGGTATCATCACAGGAGGATTCTATGCCTAAAATATATGTTTTTCTATGCGCCAATATTGATTAACTTTGTAAGTATTACTAAATAGATGTCAAAGGTATTTAAAATCATTGGGAGAACAACGGGGATTATCCTCGAATGGCTGCTCATTGCATTTTTTATTTTAGCTTTTGTTATTCGTACATCCACCTTTCAAACTTATCTTGCCTCTGCTGCCACAACTTATCTATCATCGGAACTAAATGCAAAAATTCACATGGATAAGGTTGATATTTTATTTTTTGACCGAGCCGCACTAAATGGAGTTTATTTAGAAGATCAACAAAAAGACACTTTGGCATTAATTAATTCTCTGGTGGTTAACATTGATTTATTAGATCTATCTAAACAAATTTTCACCTTAGATAAAGTACAACTCAAAGGAGGAACAATAAAAATTAATCGTTCCAAAAATACGGGCATTTACAATTATGCTTTTCTGGAAGATTATTTTAGTTCTGAAAGCACAAGTGAGCCCAAGCCATTTAATTTCAATATTAATCGAGTTGAATTAAGTGATATTCGATTTAACTATGACGATAACAGAAAAAAACAATATTCAAACGGAATTGATTGGAATCATTTAGCGATTTCAAACCTTTCGTTAAAAGCAACGGATTTCAAAGTAAATCTAACCGATTTCAAAACAAATGTGGTAGAACTTAAATTGAAGGAGAAATCAGGCTTCACAATTAATCAATTGGCAGCTAGCCTTGTTATCAATGATAAAGGAATTCTATTGGGCGATTTAGATATTTGCACCAATCAATCAGATATATCAGCAAGTAAATTCAATTTGCTTTACTCGAAACAAACAGATTTTGAAGATTTTGAAAACAAAGTGAAATTTGACGCGAACATCCTTCAGTCTTCAATTGCATTGGAAGAAATTGCTTTTTTCACTTCCGAAACGCAAGGAATGTCAGATTTCGTTCGGCTTGAAGGAAATATTTCAAATACTGTGAATCAATTAACACTCACTGATTTTCGATTAGGCTTTGGAAAAGTATCAAAGATTGAAGGCGATTTTGTTTTGCCGAATTTCAGTAAAATGGAGAATCTTGAAATCAACGAAACTATAAAATACGCTTATGTTTCTGTTGAAGACCTTACTTCTTTTCATCTGCCTAAGTCAGCTGGTATTGAAAAAATCAATCTAGGTAAAGAAGTTGAAAGACTTGGTTTTTTTGAAACAAAAAATTTCAATATCAAAGGTAAACCAGAAGATTTAACAATTCTCTTTGAGTCAACAAAAACTAAATTGGGCGAAGTTAAGCTCCATGCACCGTTTCAAATTTCATCTAACAAAGGAACAATCGGTTTAAAATCAAAAACAAAAAATGGGGATGATATTGAATTTATTGACTTCAAGCTTGGTGAACTTTTAGCGGATAAATCATTGAATACGATTGATGGAAAAGTAAGTTTCCATTCAACTTATTATCCTAATGGAAATTTTGAAATTGAGCATGTTTCTGGAAAAGTGAATCAGATTGACTACCAAGATTATTCTATTCACAATGCAACCATCACAAACGGTTCACTGATCAATCAAGTTTTTCAATCAGATATTACCTTGGATGATGATATTTTAAAACTGACTTACACAGGGTATGTTGATTTGAAGGGAGATAAAATATTAAAATTCAATGTAAACCTTACTGAGGCACTTTTGAATAGTTTAAACTTAGCACGTTCCAAAAAAGCCTCCAGTTTAAAATCTAAAATTGATGTTGATTTACGTGGCTTAAATCCTTCCACAATGAGCGGAAGTGTAACTTTTACAGGGTTTGTATACAGAGAGGGAAATGATGAAATTGATATACCAAAAATAGTTCTTAGCATTACTCGAAGTAAATTAGAGGATAAATTCAGAATCGTGAGTGATAGCCTAATTGAGCTAGAGGTACTTGGGAAATTTGATTTAAAGAGTATCGGTAACGAATTCTCTAACCAAATATCGAATGCCTTTCCTTTTTTAGCGAAGTCTTTTCCAAAGAAAAAAGTAAGTAAAAACAATCATTTCACCTATAGCCTCAACATCAACAATTCTGAAAGATTTTTAAAAAGATTCTTTCCAACTATTAAAAACTTCTACATCTCTGATAATACTTCAATTCAAGGGGCTTATGACGCTGTAAATGAATTGTTTACACTAAACCTTTATTCGTTAAATGGTTTGTCGTTTAATGACATTTCAATAGGTCAAGTTGAATTAAATCAAACCATTAGTAAAGAAAATTTAGACGTAAAATTAAACATCTTAAATGCCAAGTATGGGAAAAAAATAACTTTTCCATCAATTAGTTTCACAACAAAAAATGAAGGAGTGAGAAGGGATTTATTGACCTCTACTATCGATTGGAAAACAACAGACAATATAAATTCCAAATTATCCTGGCTAACAACCATTAAGGATGTAAATAATTTCGAAATAAATTTAAACGAATCAGATTTCTCCATCAATAGTCAGCTTTGGCACATCAACGAATCCGCATTTATTTCCTACAGTCCTGAATTAGTATCTATTGAAAATTTTATTCTATCGAATAATGACCAAAGAATTTCATTGGATGGTAACCTTTCTAGTTTGACGAAAGATTACTTAGATTACAAATTGGAAAATATTAATTTGGCTGATATTGACAAATTATTTGGACTGAGACAAGGACTAAGCGGTATGCTAAATGGAACAGGAAGAGTTTCAGATCCTATCAATAATCTTTCATTAAAAAGTACCTTAGATATTGAGCAACTTCAACTAAAAACTCAAGCAGTTGGAGATATTCGAGTAAATGTTGATTGGGATCCAAAACTAGACTTCCTTGATTTGAGCGGGATAATTAAGAATAAAGGTAAAACCAATTTTGAATACGATGGGAAATACTATTTCAAACGTGCAAAAGACAACTTAGATTTTAACTTAAAGTTCAGAGAATTTGATATTTCATTTGCCAATGCGTACGTTGATAAAGATGTTATAAGTAATATCAGAGGAGACATTTCAGGCCTAGTTAAAATAACCGGAACACCTAATAAACCTAAATTTCAGAGCCGTGAATTATTTTTAAAACGCGCCAAAGCAAAAGTGGAAATTTTAGGAACAACCATGGCATTATCCGGAAAATTCAACTTATCCGAAAATGATGTTTACGGAGATAAAATTGAAATCGTTGACGAAGAAAATAACCGGGCCTTTTTAAATTTTGGTTTGAATAACTTCCTTGGAAAATGGAATTATGACATCGGAATTGATATTTTGGAGCGTCTAAATCCATCCAAACGTTTTCTTGTATTGAATACGAAGTTTAAAGACGGTGATTATTACTACGGAAAAGTTTACGGAACAGGAAATTGTAATATTTCTGGGAATAGTAATCAATTAGATATTGTAGTTGATATAAAAACAAGTAAAGGAAGTAAGTTAACCCTTCCATTGTATGGTGTTTCTGAAGTTGAGGAAGGAGACGACTTCATAACCTTCACCAAGTCAAATACAACTGATGACTCAATAAAAAAATTAGATTTATCAGGCGTTACACTCGACTTAAATTTCGATGTTACTCCGGAAACGGAACTTAATGTAGTTTTTAATGATCAAACTCAAGATAAAATTGTCTGTTTTGGAAATGGTAAAATTGCCATGAAAATTGACGATAAAGACAATGATATTAAAATGACTGGAAAATACAATATTGAAAAAGGCAGTACATACAATTTTGCCATGGGTCAAATTAAAAAAGAATTCAATATTGATCAAGGAAGTTATATAGAATGGTCAGACAATATTTATGACGCCATTATAAATATTACAACATCGTTTAAAACAAAATCTGACTATGGTGCATTAGCTCCAGAATTAGAGGAAACTACGTTAGCAAATCAACCAGTGAATTGCGAATTGGTTTTAAATGGTCAACTCACAAAACCTGAAATCTCTTTTAATTTAAAAGCAGAACAAAACTTACCTGAAACAGGAAAAGCATTGCTGAATCGCGTTTTAGATGAACAAAGTGAGATAAATCGTCAGTTTTTCTCATTACTTGTTTTTAATCGATTCCAACCCTTGAAAGGAAATATTTCGGCCAGTGGTTCAGCAGCATTGGATTTAGCAGAAGCACAAATAAACGACTTGTTATCAAAAGCATCCGAAGAATTTAAAATGAAAATGAACATCGATTCAGACATTGAGTTGATTGCTGAAAAACGCTTTTTTGAGGACCGGTTGATCATTACCACCTCTGTGGGCGTAGAAACTGGATCCAACAATTCTGAAACAAGTTCATCAACAGCATCTAAAAATACGATAATTGGTGATGTACGGATAGAATATTTAATCAACGAAAAAGGAACGTTCCGCGTAAATGCATTCAACGAATCAAATCGAAATACCGTGAATCAATCTGCAGGTTTGTTTTCCCAAGGGGCAGGTTTAAACTACCAGGAAGAATTCAATGGATGGAACGATTTTCAGCTCATACAGTCGTTTCTGGATATCTTTAGACCCAAAAGAAATAAGAAAGTTAAAACGAAACGAAATAAAAGACAAATTAAAGTTTCTGATGTTAAGGAAAACAAGGACACTCCAATTGATAAGCTACCCAATGACAAGCAATTGAAGGAATAACTCTTCTCTGCATCAAATTAACCCCTTTTAATTTGACCAATTGATGCGTAATTATAGACTGTTTTTCAAATTTATTCAATCTCTTTTCACTTGAATCACGTAGTGACTCTTTTTTCGTTAATATTTAAGTCCTTATCTACCATTTAATTCAATTTCAATATTTACTTTTGAGAACCAAAGCTTAATTCTATGAAAAAAGTACTGATTGCTAATCGAGGAGAAATTGCGAGAAGAGTTATTAAAACCCTTCGTAAAATGAATATTTCCACCGTAGCTGTTTATTCTGACGCTGATGCAGATGCCCCACACGTAAAGGAAGCAGATGAAGCTGTGTATTTAGGAGCAAGTCCCTCCTCTGAAAGTTACTTAAATCAAGACAAAATTTTAGATTATTGCAAAAAACTTGGTGTGGATGGAATACATCCTGGATATGGTTTTTTATCTGAAAATGCTGGATTTGCTCGAAAAGTAAAAGCAGCGGGAATAAAGTTAATCGGTCCTTCCCCAGAATCAATGGAGGTTATGGGGGATAAATTGAGCGCGAAACAAGCTGTGAAAGAGTTTGGTGTTCCTTTAGTTCCAGGAGTTGACCATGCAATTACAGATATTGAGGAGGCGAAAAAAATCGCTGAAAAAGTTGGATATCCAATTTTGATTAAAGCTTCTGCCGGTGGAGGTGGAAAAGGCATGCGGTTGGTACAGCACTCAGATGAATTTGAAGAACAAATGAACCTTGCCCAAAGTGAAGCACGAAATTCATTTGGAGATGATGCCGTTTTTATAGAAAAATTTGTTTCCAAACCACGACACATTGAAATTCAGGTGTTTGCTGATCAACAAGGAAATACCGTTTATATTTTTGAACGTGAATGTTCTATCCAACGCCGTCATCAGAAAGTGGTTGAAGAAGCACCTAGCGCAATCGTTAGTCCTGAACTGCGTCAACGAATGGGAGAAGCTGCCGTAGCTGTATGTAAAGCATGTAATTACGAAGGAGCAGGAACCGTTGAGTTTTTATTGGATGCCAATTTAGATTTCTTTTTCTTGGAAATGAATACCCGTCTTCAAGTGGAGCATCCTGTGACGGAAGAAATTTCGGGATTAGATTTGGTCGAGTGGCAAGTACGGGTAGCTAGAGGTGAACGTCTTCCAAAACTACAACACGAACTTGAAATCAATGGCCATGCAATTGAAATTCGGGTGTATGCTGAGGATACACTAAATGGATTTACACCTGATATCGGAACATTAAATCGTTATCGTTTGCCCTCTGGAGAAGGGATTCGAGTAGATGGCGCATTCGAGGAAGGTATGGAAATTCCCATTTATTACGATCCCATGATAGCCAAATTAGTGGTTTGGGGAAAAGATAGAGAGGAAGCTATCAATAAATGCATCACTGCTATTGACAATTACGAAATTTCAGGATTGAAAACAACATTAGATTTTGGTAAATATGTATTAACTCACCCGGCTTTTTGTTCTGGAGATTTTGATACGAATTTTGTTAAAACCTATTTATCAGATATTGAAGCAATTTATGATGGTTTCGCGGATGAAACAGCTGCTTTACAAAGTGGAATTAATCAACTTTGGGATGACCTAAAAGCATCAAACAAAAAACAATTTGCCTCTCATCCTATTATCACAAACTGGGTAAAAGTACCTTAATCAAAAATAGAATGTCAGTTGGTATTGTTCTGAAATCTACAGGTAAATTTTATACCGTTTTAATGGATGGTGGCATTGAAATCACCGCTCGACTTCGAGGAAAAATTAGACTAGAAGGCCTGAGAACAACCAATCCAGTGGCCGTTGGAGATCGAGTAAACCTATTAGAAGACCAAGAAAATAACCAAGCAATTTACACGATTGAATCGGTTGAACCTAGACGCAATTATTTAGTCCGAAAATCAACAAATCTTAGTAAACAAAAGCAAATTCTAGCTTCCAATATTGATTGTATTTATTTAGTAGTAACAGTAGAACAACCCACTACACAATTAGGCTTTATAGATCGTTTTTTAGTTTCAGCTGAGTCTTTCCGTATTCCCGTTTCGATTTTATTTAATAAAATTGATTTATACAGTGAGGAGTCTAAATTAACCATGCAAATATGGAAGGAAATGTACGAACGGATTGGATATCCTTGTCATTTTATTTCTACCCTTGAATCAGAAACCTATCAGTTTTTAAACGAAGAAATCAAAGAAAAACAAGTGCTTTTTGCGGGAAACAGTGGTGTTGGTAAAAGCTCGATTGTAAAATGTATTGATCCTAGAATTGAGTTGCGGATTGGAGAAATATCAGAAGCTCATTTTTCGGGTAAGCACACCACCACATTTGCCGAAATGTATCAAGTTGAAACAGGTGGATTTATAATTGATAGTCCTGGGATTAGAGCGTTTGGTTTAGTTGAACTTGAAAAAGAGGTTCTTGCCCATTATTTCCCAGAAATGCGCCGTATGTTGGGAGAATGTAAATTTCATAATTGCATTCACGTGAACGAGCCTCGTTGTGCCGTAAAAGATGCTGTGGAAAATGAAGAAATTGAAGAAACAAGATATATTCACTACTTACAGATGCTCGAAGATTACGGAAGCGGCATACACCGAAGAAACGACTACGAATGAGAGTTATTATTCAACGTGTAATTGAGGCATCAGTAAACATCAACCAGCAGATTCATAATCAGATAGATAAAGGTTACCTAGTATTGGCGGGCTTTGAAGAAAATGATTCGGAAGAAGACTTGCTCTGGATTTCAAAGAAAATAACTGTTTTACGTATTTTCTCAGACGACGAAGGAAAGATGAATCTTTCTATTCAAGATGTTCATGGTGAAATACTTCTTATTAGTCAATTTACCTTGTTTGCCTCTACAAAAAAAGGAAATCGTCCGAGTTTTATTCGCTCTGCCAAGCCTGAAATTGCCATTCCATTGTATGAAGAATTGATAAAAATCCTCAATAGTTTGATGCCAAATCGAATTAAAACGGGTGTTTTTGGAGCTGACATGCAGATTTCATTAATCAATGATGGTCCAGTAACCATTGCGATTGATTCGAAGAATCGAGAGTAAATAGATAAAACCTTTTTGCAAAATAATTGAAAATAAACAATTTGATTATTTAATAAAAAATAGCTAAATGATTATTCTTTGAGATAAGTTAATGAACGATAGAAACGAAAAAGTCAAAACAGATAATTAATCAACTTTTCACTACAGAAAAAGAAAATTGAAAATGAAAAAATTTCCTACACACGATTAGGGTTTTCTTTTACTTTTTGAGTAATATGTTTGTTTATTTCCATTCATGTACATTGAAATACTATTAGTTGAAGAATCGTATGTAAAAGACTGATTTGATGAAGTTGAACCGCATGAATTTTTGAGAAATTTTGCTGAAATTGTATTCCCTGAAACATCATAAGTGTACGAAGACATACAACTATTGAAATTGGTCCAAATCACCATTCCTCCTGATGATGCACCATCATAAATTGATTCGAAGTTAATACAAGCTGTTATTGATCCTGCATTTGCCACCCATGTATAATCGTCTAATTTACTAGATAATGATTGAGCCGAAGCTTGACCCAAAAATGAAATAAAAACCAAAAGATACAGATTTTTCATAATTAAACTTTTTTTTGATAAATAATTAGTCAAAAATAGAAATAATATGATTATAATTACAAATAAATAATTTTTATTTTAATTTATTTGTTCTATATTCGCCATCAAAACAAGTTAAAATTGATTTTTATGATAAATTTAGTTAATAACTTTACAAAGTTTTCCCTTTTTACAGGAATAGTCTTAATAACTCTATTAAATTCTTGTGCTTCCTACAAATATAGAGGGACAAAAGAAAGAAAGAGAAATAATTATGTTACAATTACAAGTGAAAATTTAAAAGACTTTACTATTTCTAATTCTTTTGATGGAAAAAAAATTGAACAAGTATCAAACGGGACAAAAGAAGTAAGTATTGATAAATTAAAAAGCAAAAACCTCAGTTTAACATTCACAAATCCAATTTACGACCCAATCCAAGTGGAACTTAAAAGAACAGTTCGACCAATTGCTTTGAGTAAGGATATAGCACTTGGAATATTTACTTTTGCAATTCCTATTATTGTTGATGTGTTCAATCCTGATTTTTATATGTTGAAAAAAAGTTCTCGAAAATTAAATGTACATTTTGAGTATAAACAATCATATATGAAGGAAGAATTTGATAAAATTTCAAATTCCAAAAACCCTTCTGATTTCCAAAACTGGATTACTAATTATCCAAAGTCAAATATCAAACAACAAGTTGTAGATCACAAGGATTCATTAGAATTATCTATAGCGCTTTCAAAAGAAACTGAATCAGCTGTTGACGACTACATTTCGACTCATCAACAATCAAGTTTTTTAAATGAAGCTCAAACGATAAAAAATGAAATGGTTGCTGCTCGACAATTGTTTGAATCAACAAAAACAACTAATACGGTAGCCTCATATGAATCATTTTTAGCTAAATATCCACGATCTCTCCATAATTCGGATGCTCATAAAAAATTAATAATTGCTGCAGAAAAAGCAGCTATTAGTTTAGGCACTACAATTTCCATGAGAGATTATGTCAATAAATACCTTGATGTTCAGAAATCTTATTTAAGCTCCAAGGAATTAGATGAAAAGAAAACGACGATTTCAAAAGCAATTGATGGGCAAATCGTTAAAGATAATATCAAAAAAGATTCCAAAAAAGTTTATCAGGAATATTCTAATTTATGGAAGGCATTCAATCAATTGAAAAATGAAGTCCCACAGGACTATCTCCAAAGTATGGAAAGTACTTTGTCCTTTCAACCGAAAATATGTGATTTACTATTCACACAACTTAAAGAAGCCAATACTGGTGATAAACAGAAAGTTCTAGCTGATAAAATTTCAAACGATTTTCCTCAATTAGAATTATATGAAAAAGATAAAAACATCTTCATTACGATTCTTGAAAATTCAAGCAATAGTTCCGGAAATGTAAAACTATTCAATGTTGGATATATGCCTTATTATTTCAATAATATGTCAGAAAGGGATGCATTGATTGGACGAAGCTTTTACCAATATAAAAATAGCGAATATCAGGCACTTCAAAATATTACAAACGAAGATCTTAACTTTAGTAATGGACAATTAAGCGGATTAATTAAGTGTTTTAAAAATTCTGATTTAGATTTCTCCTTAAGCATTACAAATGGCAATCCAAAGGAGATCTCTTATTGTCAAAATGGTAAATTAGTTAAAACCCTCTATTTCTTACCGAACTATAAAACGTATGAATACGAATTTGAAAATGGTGTTAATCTTACCTTAAAAGTTCTCGATTCAAAAATAGAGGAAGGTAATAATTACCTTAAGGCTGGAAATTATGATAAGGCTATTTCAACTTTTGAAGGAGCCTTAAGTAATAACATTCCTACAACTGTTAACCAAAACGTGAATCTTCAAAAAAACTTAAGTAATGCCAAAACACAAAAAACGGCTTATTTGCAAAAGTTAGAACAAGAGAGGATAGCTGAGGAGAAAAAAAGAAAAATTGAAGAAGAAAAATTAAAAGCAGAATATTCTAAAAGTATTTGTATTTCAGGTAAGTTTGTTTGTGAGAATAGTTTAGCAGATGGTGTTGATTGGTCAGAATCTCCTGAATTATATAATTTAACGTATCACAAACTAGCAAGTAAGTATGCGGTAACAAAATTCAATGCCAACGGTACAGCAGAAAGTGGATCAGGAGATAATTACGGTAGAGGTGTTGACTTTGATATGTATGGATTTTATACTATAGTTGGGAATACAATTACAATAGATTGGCAAGATAAATATGTTGGTGATGACGTATTGACAATTATTGGATCTCAAATAGATCTTTCCCAAAAGTGTATGAAAACAACAAAATTTAGAACAAAGGAATGGGTTAATGGAAAAGGAAAAAGATCAGGTGGTGAAATTTTTGAAAATATTGAATACTAAAACATAATGAAATGAACAAACTTATCTGTCTTATACTCTTAATTCCTCAATTATATTTTGCTCAACCTACTACTTATTCAGTTTCTTATGGAACTTATGGTGCAGAATTAAATAATTATGATATTCAGTTTCAATTAGAGTGTTCTCAGGAAGGTCTTGGTAAAGATCGGTGGTCTTTAGGTATGAAATGGAGGTATCTACTTTCTCAAAATGCAGGTCTCAATATGGAAGGAATAAGTAGGTATTATTTTGGAAAAGATGATAAAATGTATGCCTCAAATAATCGTTGGTATTTGCAATTTAAAGCTGGATATGGTATCTTGAAGGCAAAAGATGATAACGTTACACTTTCCTATAATGAAAAGGCTAAGTATAACTTTTCTCCACTTGCTGGAGCTGGTTTTGGGTATAAGTTTTTAATTAAAGAAAAAGTTGTCATTGACTTCCTTCTAGGATATCATTATCAAACAACTCCCAAATTCGCTTCATCTAATTCCGAATATACAGATTATCAAAGAACCAAATGGAATGAAAATATAGCTTTTCCTGTAGAATTTCAATGGGGAATCGGTTTTCAAATAGATTAGGATAAATAACATCCTCTGAGTAAATTAAATCAAATTAAAAAATAAAAAATATGAAAAAGTTAATGTTTCTTGTGATGCTCTCAATTTCAACTATCACTAATTCGCAAAAAATACTTCTTTCTGATGAGAGTTCAGTAAAATCGTTCCTTGATGATAAACAATTTACTGTTGGTGAGTATGGTACGATTAAATTTAAGTACACTAGTTATGAAAAAGATTTTGGTATGTTAAAATTCAATGTCGAATATCTAATACCTGGCGGAAAAAAAGGCAAAAAAATAGCTATGGTTGCGGACATAATGATTAAACTTGATGAGTTCTATTCACCAAGTTATGTTAGATTTTTATCCATGAAAAGTGGTAATTCTTTCACCCAATTAAATTATAATTTACCGACAAATTTTCAACTGTTCGAAAATGGAGAATTGTATTTTCAAGATAGAACTACTATTTCTATGACAGATTATTTAAATGCTATTAAAACAGGTAAATACTCTATTAACGCGGGTGAATACAAATTATGTCAGTAATATTGAATTGAATTTTTTAGTTATAATAAAAGGTAAAACTAATTTTAAATAAATGTATTTATGCGTCCATTCATCATCTAATTTTAGACATTAAGGATTCAATTATTTTGATTTTCAAACTATAATTATTCTTTCA
The DNA here is from genome assembly GCA_044377675.1 of Crocinitomicaceae bacterium. Lineage (GTDB taxonomy): Bacteria > Bacteroidota > Bacteroidia > Flavobacteriales_D > Crocinitomicaceae > UBA952. Next base: position 8,277 of record JBILYP010000008.1, on the reverse strand, counting down.
AACTTAGGAAGACATTTCATATTTCAATTCTAAAAGTGGATTTATATTATTATCAAATCCCGCCGAATAATCTTATCTTTGTTGAACAATTTCTAACGTTCAATGGGAAAATTTATCATAAATAATCAATGGCTTGAGTTAAGCGATATTCAATTAATTCTCCAAAACAAGGGTAAGATTGAATTGGGTGAAGACGCCAGAAAAGCTATAATCAACTGTAGAAATTATTTGGATTCAAAAATTCAAGATTCAGAACGCTTGATTTATGGAATAAACACTGGTTTTGGCTCATTGTGTGATACCGCAATTTCAAAAAACGACTTATCACTTCTACAACGAAATCTGGTATTATCTCATGCTTGTGGAACTGGAAACCAAGTAGATTTGGATATTATAAAATGCATGCTCCTTCTTAAGATAATCGGATTAGCGAAAGGTCATTCTGGTGTTCGATTAGAAACTATGGAACGTCTAGTATTTTTCTACAACGAAGATATATTACCAATAATATTCGAACAAGGAAGTCTTGGTGCTTCGGGCGATCTTGCTCCCCTAGCCCATTTGTCATTGCCTTTATTGGGAGAAGGAACTGTTTGGTATAAAAATGAAATCTATTCCAGCTTAGAAGTCTTAAAATTATATAATCTTTCTCCACTCGAATTGGGTGCTAAAGAAGGATTGGCATTATTAAACGGGACTCAATTTATGAGCGCACATGGGTGTATGGGATGGATAAAATCAATGCAACTTTGGGAAAACTGGATTCAAGTAGCAAGCCTTTCATTAGATGCTTACGACAGTAGAATGGAACCTTTCGGTGTTTCGCTTCATCAAATCCGAAATCATTCCGGACAACAAGTAACTTCTCAGAAAACGAGAGAAAATCTTGCGGATAGCGAAATTGCCAATCAAAACAAAATACACGTTCAAGATCCATATTCATTTCGTTGCATTCCTCAAGTACATGGTGCAACCTGGGACGCATTATACTATGCAAAAGGAGTTTTTGAGAATGAAATGAATGCCGTAACAGACAATCCCACAATCTTTCCAGCGGAGGATCTAATTGTTTCTGGAGGAAATTTTCACGGACAACCCCTTGCAATAACGTTAGATTTCCTAGCTATTGCGATGGCTGAAATGGGCAGTATCTCAGAGCGAAGGGTCTATAAATTAATCTCCGGCACAAGAGGTTTACCGCCATTTTTGGTTGCAGAACCTGGCCTCAATTCCGGATTTATGATTGTTCAATATACATGTGCTTCAATCGTGAGTCAAAACAAACAATATTGTACCCCTGCGTCTATCGATTCAATTGATTCCAGCAACGGTCAAGAAGACCATGTGAGTATGGGAGCTAATGCAGCTACTAAATTTTTAAAAATTATTGACAATTGCTTTACTATTCAAGGAATTGAATTATTAACGGCGCTTCAAGCGATCGAATTTAGAAGACCTTTGAAATCAAGCTCTAAAAATGAAGAATTAATTACCGAATTCAGAAAAGAAATTTCATTCACAGTAAAAGACGAATTTATGCAACCAAAAATCCAAAATGCAAGAGATTTTGTGCTTAAATTGCAAGAATAAAAGGAATTATTAATCCGAATAAGAAAAATTACGCTGTTTTCGGCTACGCTCAATCGGCAATTTTGAACAAAAAAAACAGAAATCATGGAAGAAGAAAAAAAAGTAAAAATTAGTTTTTGGAAAATATTTTGGCCAACCTTCATAGCCATTTGCATCACCTCCTTTATTGGTTGGATGATAACTTTATTATTTTTTGGTGGAATAATAGTTGCTTTTAGTGGAAAACAAGATTCAATAGTCAAGGACAATACCATTCTGCACCTAACATTGAAAGGGGAAATTGCTGAAAAAGATAAAGCAGATTTAAATGCATCTAGCTTCAATGTTTCAAATTCAATTGGTTTGCGCGACTTGCTCATGGGCTTTGAAAAGGCAAAGAAAGACTCCAAAATTAAGGGAATCTATATTGAACTGGACGATTTAAATTGTGGATACGCCACAGCAAAAGAAATTCGTGAAGCGATCAATGATTTTGAAAAATCAGGAAAGTTTGTTATCGCCTATAATTCAGGTGAATTAATTACTCAAAAAGAGTATTACGTAACGTCTGCAGCAAACTCAATTTACGGATTCCCAACGTCCACCATGGAATTTTTGGGAATGGGTGCTGAATTAACTTTTTTCAAGAATTCTTTGGATAAACTCAATGTTGAAGTGGAGATTATTCGTGGTAAAAACAATGATTTCAAAAGTGCTGTTGAACCGTTTTTCAGAACTGAAATGAGTGACTCAAGTCGGGTACAAATTGAACGATATATGAAAAGCATGTGGGAAGACATCACCACAGAAATTGCCAAAGACAGAAAAATCACAACTACTGATTTAAATTTAATCGCCGATTCAATGTTGATTAAACGAACGGATGATGCGGTGAAATATAAGCTTTTAGATGGCTTAAAATACAAGGACGAAATCATGGAAATGTTGTGTAAAAAAATGAATTGTAAAAAAACAAGTGAATTGAATCTTTACAACTTCGAAAAATACGCCCGTAAAGAATTTAGTGAAGACCAAACCTTAGTTGCCGCTGAAGAGCCAAATATTGCTGTTATAGTTGCCGAAGGGGAAGTTGCTACTAGTGGAGACGGCGTTGCATCCAATAAAATCTGCAAATTATTCAAGGAAGCACGCGAAAAAGAATCCATTAAAACAGTTGTTTTTAGAATCAATAGTCCAGGTGGCAGCGCATTGGCTAGTGAAGAAATTTGGCGCGAGGTTACCCTTACAAATAAAGTAAAGAAAGTCATTGTTTCCATGGGAGATGTTGCTGCTTCCGGTGGATACTATATTGCAGCTCCTGCGACTAGAATATTTGCAGAACCAACCACAATTACTGGTTCAATTGGTGTGTTTGGAATGATTCCATACACTGGGAAAATGCTTGAAAACTACCTAGGAATTACTTTTGATAGAGTTTCCACAAACGCACATGCACCGATGAGTTTGAACCGTAAATTAACGCCTAGCGAATTGGCAACAATTCAAGGAGAAGTAGACGATATTTATGACTTATTTCTTCAGCGAGTTTCAGAAGGTAGAAAAATGACCAAGGAACAAGTAAATGTATTTGCTCGTGGGCGCGTGTGGACAGGTAAAGATGCTAAACGAATTGGTTTAGTAGATGAAGTGGGTGGTTTAACGGACGCGATTAATTATGCTGCTAAATTGGCTAAAATTTCAGAACCAAAAATTGAATATTATCCAAAAAATACGCAAAATGAATTTTTAGAATTAATAGATTTGCTTAACGAAGAATCAGAAGAAAGTAGCATAAGTTCAAGTATTCCATCCGAATTATTGAACTATTATTCAAAGCTGAAAAAAATTGAATCCTGGTCAGGGATTCAAATGCGCTTACCTTACGAAATAAAATTAAGATAATTCATGAGGTTTGGAGTTATTGATGTTGGTACAAATGCCGCTCGTTTATTGATTGGAGAAATTCAAAATCAATCCACCAATAAAATATATTATACACGTATTCCGCTTCGTTTAGGTGACGATGTTTATTCAACTGGTCTAATTTCTGATCAAAAAACTTCTGATTTCATTGATACAATTCATGCCTTCAAATTGATTTGTAAATCGTTTCATGTTTCCAAAATCAAGGCTGTAGCTACATCTGCCATGCGCGATGCTAAAAACGCAGATGAAATCATTAAACAAATTGAGGAAAAAACATCTATTCAATTAGAAGTTATTTCGGGAGCCGAGGAAGCTAACTTAATATTGGAAGCCTTCGAAACTGTTGAATTTGACAGATCAATTCCATTTGTTGTTATTGATGTTGGTGGGGGAAGCACCGAAATTAGTGTTTTTGAAAATGAAAAACGAACTGCATCAAAATCATTTGAATTAGGCACATTACGTCTACTTAATCACAAAGAAAGTGATGAAATATGGAATGATTTATTGCTTTGGATCGAAAATAATATTCCATCGAAGGAGACCATAAAGGTATTTGGAACGGGTGGAAACATCGGAAAAGCACATAAAATATTAGACCTCAAAAGTATAGAGCCGGCTTCTCTCATTTCATTACAGTCGTTACAAGAAAAGCTGAAAACATTAACTTTGGAGGACAGAATGAAACAATTTCCATTGAAAAGGGATCGTGCAGATGTTATTGTTCCTGCACTTGAAATTTATCTTTTTATCATGAAACAAATAAATTGTACTGAGATATTCGTACCGAAAATAGGATTAGCTGATGGTATAATTCATTCATTAGAAACTAATTTATCAAAATAATAAATATGGCTCAAAAACCCTCCATACCGAAAGGAACACGGGATTTTTTACCGGCAGATGTTGCCAAGAGAAACTATTTGTTTTCAACCATGAAAGGTGTGTTTCAAAAATATGGCTTTGCTCCTATTGAAACGCCATCATTTGAATTATCCTCCACTTTATTAGGTAAATATGGTGATGAAGGAGATCGGTTGATTTTTAGAATCTTGAACAGCGGTGAAAAAGTAAGAAAAGCTGATTTACAAGCGTTGGCAGAAGACAACCTTCCAAAGTTTGCAAATTCATTGGCTGAAAAAGCCTTGCGGTATGACTTAACCGTTCCATTCGCTCGTTTCGTTGTTCAACATCAACATGAATTATCTTTTCCATTTAAACGGTATCAAATTCAACCAGTTTGGCGCGCTGACAGACCGCAGCATGGTCGTTATCAAGAATTTTTTCAGTGTGATGCCGATGTTGTTGGGAGCGATTCATTGTTGCATGAAACAGATTTAATCTTCATCTTCGACGAAGTACTAAGCTCGTTCAATCTTCCTGGATTTACCATTCACATAAATAATCGAAAAATCCTTTCTGGAATAGCTGAAGTTTGTGGTGAAGCAGATAAATTAGTTGAAATAACAGTTGCAATTGATAAACTTGACAAAATTGGCGAAGAAGGTGTTTTAGAAGAATTACGAAATCGAAACATAACAGAAAAAAGCATTGAGTTAATTAAACCTTTATTTCAATTAAAAGGAGATAATGAATTCAAAATCAATTTCTTGAAAAAATACTTATCCACAAGTGAAATTGGATTAAAGGGAATTGAGGAAATTGAAACAATATTTCAATCCGTAAATCAAATTGGCCTTTCAAAAGGAATAATTGAACTTGATGTAACGCTAGCTCGTGGATTAAACTATTATACCGGTGCAATTTTCGAAGTTACAGCGCATGATGTTCAAATGGGGAGTATTTGTGGCGGTGGTCGCTATGACGATTTAACTGGATTATTTGGAATGAAAGGACTTTCCGGTGTTGGAATCTCTTTTGGTGCTGATCGCATTTACGACATTCTAACGACTTTGAATCTTTTTCCTACTGATTTAGAGAAAGGAATTGAGGTAATGTTTGTCAATTTTGGTAAAAATGAAGCTTCAGCTGCCTATAAATTGGTTCATCAATTGCGAAAAAAGGGAGTTTCAGCTGAACTCTATCCTGAATCGGCAAAAATTCAAAAACAAATGAAATATGCCAATGATACACATGCTCAATTCGTTGCATTATTGGGTGAAAGTGAATTGAAGAATGAAAGTGTGCTTTTAAAAAACATGCTCTCAGGTGAACAAAATGAAGTTTCATGGTCCTCCTTGTCAGAACAATTTAAACGATAACTCATGTTAGGATTAAAAATGGCAACAGACCCTCGCTGGGTAAACATCGTTGAGCGTAATCTGCATGAAATTTTGATTGACCATGCTTTCTGTGAACAAAAAGCTGCAAGTAATGCCATTTCAATGATTGTACAATATCCCTTTTATGTGGATTTGGTTCAGGCAATGACCGAAATTTGTCAAGAGGAAATGATGCATTTCGATATGGTTCATCAAAAACTTTTGGATAGAGGTCTAACATTAACTTTTGAACGTAAAGATCCATATGTAAACGATTTAGCAGGTTATCTTAAACGCAGTGCACACGGCTCAAAGGAAGGGTATTTTGTGGATCAAATGCTTTTTGCAGCTATGATTGAAGCAAGAAGTTGTGAACGTTTTAAAATACTTTCTGAGGAATTAAAAGATGAAGATTTAAAGAAATTCTATCGAGACTTAATGGAAAGTGAAGCCAGACACTACACTACATTCATTGGTTTCGCAAAGAAATATGGAGGGAAAATCAATGTCGAATTGCGCTGGCAAAAGTTCCTTGAATTTGAAGCTACGTTAATGGAACAATACGGAAAAACTGAAACTATACATGGATAATATGAAACATACAAATTACGATTACTCAGTGAAAGATCGACTCATTCGATACGTTCAAATTGATACTGAGGCTGACCCAAATTCTGAGTCCACTCCATCGAGTTTAAAACAAAAAGATCTTTCTAAATTGCTTGTAGAAGAACTTAAACTAATTGGGATAGTTGATGCCGAAATGGATGAATGGGGTTATGTTTATGCCACCATACCGTCCACTTCCTCTCGGGAAAATATTCCAACTATTTGTTTTTGTTCACACGTGGACACTGCTCCTGATTGCAGCGGAAAAGACATAAAACCGATCGTTCATGAGAATTACCAAGGACAACCAATTATTCTACCAGATGATACAACTCAAGTCATTACCGTTGAAAAGCACCCATATCTGGCTAAAAAAATTGGAGACGATATAATCACTGCAAGCGGAAAAACATTATTGGGAGGTGACGATAAGGCAGGCGTTGCAATTATCATGGATTTCGCTCAGTTTATGAGGCAAAACCCTGAAATCCTTCATGGCAAAATAAGAATTCTATTTACACCGGATGAAGAAATTGGTCGCGGAGTAGATAAGATAGATATGAAAAAACTCGATGCAGATTTTGGATATACCCTAGACGGTGGGCCACTTGGATCTATTGAGGATGAAACATTTTCTGCAGATGCCATGACATTTACTTTTCAAGGAGTTAGCGCTCATCCAGGCTATGCAAAAGGAAAAATGGTACATGCAATAAAAGTCGCTTCACATTTTGTAGATTCCTTACCAAAAGATAGTTGGTCGCCTGAAACAACCAAGGATCGCGAAGGATTTGTTCATCCTACTTACATCTCGGGTGGTCTAGAATCAGCAACAGTTTCGTTTATTATTCGAGATCATCAAACAACTAAATTAGGTGAATATGAAAATCGATTAATCGAATTGGCAAATTCTGCAGTGAATAACTTTCCTGGATCATCGGTTGAACACCAAACGAGTGAACAATATCGAAATATGAAAGAAATTCTGGACACGGTTCCTTTTGTAAATGAATATGCCGTTCAAGCGATTGAAAAAGCCGGAATTGAACCTAAAAAAATGATTATTCGTGGTGGAACAGATGGGTCTCGTTTATCCTTTATAGGTCTACCCTGCCCTAACCTATTTACAGGTGAAATGGCCATTCATTCAAAACATGAATTTGTTTCCGTTCAAGACATGCAAAAAGCAGTTGACACCATGATTGAATTGGTTCAGATTTGGGAGAAACATGAGTCCTGAAAATACACTATTTCTGCTAAAATGAAAAAATTCGCATTACTTATTATTGGAATTACATCAGCCATAGTCGTTACCGCATTTATTTCAATTTCAAGTAAATCAGAATCAACTAGAAATACTTCAAAAGATTCAACAAACACGGTAAATGATAGTATTCCATTGATAGTAATGGGTTCCTTCCTCAATTTAAGTGAAGATATTAGTCTCGACAGCCTAAAAATTAAATTGGAAAACGGCACTATTTTTTGTTCTAAGGATATTTCAAAATCAGTTCAAGAAAAATTTAAACTGAGCAAAGAACCTGTTTCTATTCAACTCGGAAGATTTAATTTCAAAAGTAGAGAAGAGTTAGTGATCACCACATTAGACTCTGTTGATCAACGATTTTTGGCTAAAAAAGTAAATTCAATCAATTTTTTTAAAGATCCAACGAAATATCCTTTGTGGATCAAATACGATTCCGATGATTTTGACTATAAAAAAGAAATTACAACCTATACACACACTGGAGTTACCGCATTAACTCGCCGCACAGGAATTACTTTGGATGCTAAAGGAATTGATTTTTATTTAGCAAACATTCTTCCCTATTTCAACAATCGTGAACTAGTTCATATTAGCAATGAAGTTAGTAACCTAGATTCGTGTGTGTATGCTTCCATGAAAATGAAATTTGCAACCAAAACAGCTCATTTTGAAATTTTTAATCGC